>CAVUOU010000035.1:0-60183 GCA_963743085.1 uncultured Actinomycetota bacterium | reverse complement strand
TCATGTTGTAGACCGTGCAGTGCTCCTGGGTGCGGGCACCGAGACGAGCGGCGAATTCATTCGGCGGCGTCCACATCTCGTAGCTGCCCTGCCCGCCGGTCGCGAAGTAGCCGCGCCGGGTCACGGCGCGGTCCCAGTACGCCTCGGTGATCTCCCGCCAGCTTTCCTGGCCGGTGATCTCGTGCATCCGGGCGGCGCCGAGTACCTCGGGAATGGTGGTGTTGGCGTGCCGGTTGGTCAGCGGATCCTCGCCCGCGAGCAGCCGGTCGAAGAGCCGGTGCCGCACGTACCGGTGCGCGAGCTCAAGATGCCGGGGGTCACCGGTGACGGCGTACAGGTCGGCCCACGCCTCGAGCAGGCCGCCGGTTTCGTGGTCCAGGATGCCGTCCATGGACCGGCCGGCGGTCCACCGCAGGAACCAGTCAGCGGCGTTCGTCACCAGGTCGAGCGCGAGTTCGCTGCCGAGGTAACGATGCGCGTCGAGCAGGCCCATCAGCGTCTTGTGGATGGTGTAGTGCGGCGCCCAGACGGGCTTGTCCTGGGCGATCCGGTGCAGGTACTTCTCCGGGATCGAGAACACCCACTCGCCGCCGTTTTCCCGCTGGCACTCCGCGAGTCCCTCGGTGATCGTTGCGGCGCGGGCGCGGAGTTCGCCGTCGCCGCCAGCGCCGAGCCGGGCGGCGGCCGACAGCCAGTGGCCGAGGAAGTGGCCGCGCAGCTGCGACTCGATCGCCTCCCAGCCGCCGTACGGGGTTCCGCTGGTCGGCAGGCCCGCCTCGAAGCGGAACGGGCGCAGCAGGCTGTCGGTGGCCAGGCTCATCAGGTAGCCGCGCACCAGCGAGACGCGGTGCGCGAACGGGCTGACCTGATCCGCGTAGTCAATCCGGCCCAGGGTGGGTAGCAGGCGCACCTGGCCGGGCGGATACTGCCTCACGCGTTCTTTGCGGCAAGCGGCGCGACCGCGGACTGCACCTGCTGCAGCCCGTCGGGGACGCTCAGGCTGTGCTCCCAGACCTTCTGCCAGATCGGCGTGATCACGTCGGTGATCTGGGTGCCCTGCGGCTTGTAGCTGACGCCGTCGGCGGTGGCGTAGGAGTTCAGCGCGGTCAGGAAGTAGTTGGCGCCGGTTACGTCACCGGTGTAGTCCAGGTACGCCGGCCACGCCGACGTCCGGGCCGGGCTGCCCGCGCCGGTAGTGGAGAACATGAACGTCAGGCCCGCCGTCGAGGTGTACTCGTTGAGGTAGATCCAGGCCGCGTCCCGCTCCTTGCTGTCGCTGGTGATCGAGTAGCAGCTTCCGTCGGAGGCGGTGACGTGCGCGGCCGGGCCCGACGGCCAGTTCGCGTAACCGAAGTCGATGCTCGTTTCCGATTTGAGGAACGCGGTCAGCCAGGTGCCAGCGATGTCCATCGCCGCCTTGCCCTCGACAAACGCGCTAACCCCGGCGCTGGTGATCGCCAGGTTCTCCGCGTAGGTCGGCACGTAGGGGCCGAGCTGGTTCACCCAGAAATCCATGGCGGTGGCCGCGGCGGGCGTGTTCACCATGCACTGAGTCTGCGCCGGGTTGAGCAGCCGGGCGCCGAACGGCTGCAGGTACATCGGGCCCGCGTACGGGAAGTCGAGCTGCGCGAACGAGCCGAAACCGAAGATGCGGTCCGCGCCGGACCCCGAGTTCAGCTTCTTCGCCTTGGCCAGCAGGTCGTCCATCGTCCATTCGGTCGCCGGGTAAGGCTCGCCCGCCTTGTCGAAGAAGGTCTTGTTGTACACCAGGATCAGCGGCTCAACGTCGTAGGCCAGTCCGTAGGTGTTATTGCCGCTCTGATAGAACGTCAGCGCCGGGCCCGCGAAGTCGCCTTCGTCGAAGCCAGGCTGGGCCGACATGTAGCTGTCCAGGGCGACGAACCTGTTCGCCTGGATGAAGTTCTGCGCGAAGGCGTACTGCGCGTACATCACGTCGGGCAGGCCACCAGAGGACCCCTCTACGGAGTACTTCGTCTGGTAATCCGTGCCGGGCGTGTTCTGCGCGGAGATGGTGATGTTCGGGTGGCGCTCCTGGAAGAACTTGTCGAACTGCAGCTGACGGACCCAGAAGTCCGGCGTCCAGGTGTGCGCCACGGTGATCGTGACCGGCTTGGCCGGCTCGTTGATAGCGGTCGGCCAGTGCAGGCTGCTGTTGAGCTTCTGCGCCTGCGCGAGCGGGTACAGCTTGCTGGTGACCGGCCCCTGGACGGTTCCGGCGGTCGTGGTGGAACCCGACCCGATCGACGTGCCGCCGCACCCGGCGATCCCGGCCAGGCCGGCGCCGACGGCCGCGTAAGAGAGGAACTTCCGTCGGGAGAGGGTTCCCGGCCAAGGACTTCCGGTTCCCGGCCAGGGGCGCCTGGGCCCTGGTGAAACGTTTGAATCGCGGATGTCGTTCACGCTTCGCTGCCTTCCGCTGAGTGGGTATGTATGCGAGGTCCGCCCGGTGAACGTCCCGGGAAGAGGTGCGGTCAATCGTTATACCTACGCTTCATCGTTGTATACGGCTCGATGCACCGCGATGTCAAGACCCTGAAGGCTTACATGATCAAACGATTGATCATCCTCTAGTTGATTGTTAGGCTCGGTGCGGTGACTGCCCCGTATTACGCTGACCTGACCCCGGGGACCGGACGCCGTGAACCGCGCGCGGCGTTCGGCTCGGACGCGGCCCGGCTCGACCTGAACGGCACCTGGCGGTTCCGGCTGTCACCCAGCCCGCCCGCGGTCGACTTCCTCGATGGCGCGGCCGCGGCGGTCGGTGCGTCCTCGGCGGCGGTCGCGGCGGCCGGCTGGCGGGACATGCCGGTGCCCTCGCACTGGGTGCTGGAAGGCACCGCTGACCAGCCGGCGTACACCAACACGCCCTATCCGTTCCCCGTCGACCCGCCGCATGTCCCCGATGACAACCCGACCGGCGACTATGTCACCGCATTCGACCTGCCATCCGGCTGGCGGGTGGCGGACTCGGTGCTCCGCTTCGAAGGCGTCGATTCGTGCTTCATGGTGTGGCTCAACGGCCACTGCCTCGGGATGTCGAAAGGCAGCAGGCTGCCCGCGGAATTCGACGCGGGCGCCGCGCTGAAACGGGACAGCAACGTGCTGGCTGTCCGGGTGCACCGCTGGTCCTCGGGAAGCTACCTCGAGGACCAGGACATGTGGTGGCTGCCTGGCATCTTCCGCGATGTCACGCTGCTCTCGCGGCCGCCGGGCGCCGTCGACGACTTCTTCGTGCGGGCCTCGTATGACCACCGCACCGGCGGCGGCACGCTGACCGTCTCGGCGGACGTTCCGGCGATCTTGAGCGTGCCGGAGCTTGGCATCGTTCGTCAGCCCGCCGGGGTTCTCATCGATCTGTCCCGGGTGGAGCCCTGGTCCGCCGAGGAACCACGGCTCTATGACGGCGTGCTGGCCACCGAAAGTGAACGAGTCCCGCTCCGCATCGGATTCCGCACCGTCGCGATCACCGACGGCGTGCTGACCGTCAACGGCCGCCGGGTGGAATTCCACGGCGTCAACCGGCACGAGCATCATCCTCGGCGGGGCCGGGCGCTGGACCGGGAGACGATGCTGCGCGACGTGCTGCTGATGAAGCGGCACAACATCAACGCGGTACGCACCAGCCATTACCCGCCGCACCCGTACTTCCTTGAGCTGTGCGACGAATACGGGCTCTGGGTGATCGACGAGTGCGACATCGAGACGCACGGCTTCCACTTCACCGACTGGCAGGGCAACCCGGCCGACGACCCCCGGTGGGCGCCGATGATGCTGGACCGGATGCGCCGGATGGTGGAGCGGGACAAGAACCACCCGAGCGTCATCATGTGGTCGCTCGGCAACGAGAGCGGCAGCGGCGTGAACTTCGGTTCGCTGGCGGAGTGGGCGCGGGCCCGCGACCCCGGACGGCCGCTGCATTACGAACGTGACCCGTCCTACCAGCACTCGGACGTCTACAGCCTGATGTACGCGCCGGTGGATAAGGTCGAGAGCATCGGCCGGGGCGACGAACATGCCGGGAAGCCGTTCCTGCTGTGCGAGTACGCGCACGCGATGGGCAACGGCCCCGGGTCGCTCGCCGACTACCAGCGGCTGTTCGAGACCTACCCGCGTTGCCAGGGCGGGTTCATCTGGGAGTGGATCGACCACGGCTTGCTCCGCGACAGCGGGGACTTCGGCTACGGCGGGGATTTCGGCGAACGGGTGCACGGCGGCAACTTCTGCATCGACGGGCTGGTCTTCCCCGATCGCGCGCCCTCCCCCGGCCTGGTCGAGTACAAGAAGGTCATCGAGCCGGTCCGCATCTGCGGGGACACGATCTCGAACCGGTATGACTTCGCGGACCTGTCGCACCTGTCCTTCCGCTGGGTCCTCGCGGAAGAGGGGATACCAGTCGCCTCCGGGCTGCTCGACGTGCCCGACCTAGCACCCGGCGGGTCCGCGCAGGTAGACCGCCCCCCGCTGCCCGCGACGGCCGGCGAGTCCTGGCTCACGGTCAGCGCCGTCCTGGCCCGCGACCTCCCCTGGGCCCCCGCTGGCCACGAGGTCGCGTGGGGCCAGGTGAAAGTATCGGCGGGGGCGGTCGATGTGACATCGACCGCGCTAGAGGCCGGTCGATGTCACATCGACCGCGCTCCGTCCGACGCTCGGCTGCGGCTCGGGCCGGGGGCGTTTGATGCGCGGACGGGGAGGCTTACGCGGCTGGGCTTGCTGGAGCTCGACGGGCCGGTGCTCGATGTGTGGCGGGCGCCGACCGACAATGACATCGGCATGGGTGGCTCGGGTCCGGCCAAGCTGTGGCGGGCGGCTGGCCTGGACCGGTTGCGGCACCGGACGATCGACGTGACCGCGAAAGACGACGCGATCGAGGTACGCACCCGGGCAGGCGGCACGTCAACCGGCACCGGGCTGCTGGTCAGCTACCGGTGGACGCTGGCGGCCGACGGACTAAGCCTGACGGTGCACGTCACCCCCGATGGGCCCTGGGACTTCCCGCTGCCCAGGCTCGGCGTGCGGCTCGCGCTCCCCGATGCGCTCCAGGACGTGCGATGGTTCGGCCGCGGGCCGGGCGAGGCGTACCCGGACAGCTGCCAGGCGGCCCGCGTCGGCCTGTTCCGGTCAACCGTCGCCGGGCTGCAGACGCCGTACGTCCGGCCGCAGGAGAACGGGAACCGGATGGACGTCCGCTGGGCCGAGTTCAGCGGCGCGCTGCGGATAACCGGCGCACCGACGTTCGACCTGACGGTACGGCCCTGGACCAGCGAGGACCTCGACCGGGCCACGCACACAAGCGACCTCATCGCCAAGGACCGGGTGTTCGTGAACCTCGACTGCGGTCAGAACGGCCTCGGCTCCGCCTCCTGCGGCCCCGGCGTGCTCCCCCAGTACCGGCTAGAACCCGGCGAGCGAAGCTTTCAGGTCACCTTCAGCACGCCGCACGGCGAGACCGGGGGCTGAGCGGGCAGCAGCACCCGTAGTGCCCCCGCCTCGCGCCGCCAGCGCACCTCGCCAAAGCCCAGCAGCGAGACCGCGCGGGGTTCCTCACGAAGCAGCCCCGCGTCCCGTCCGAGGCTCACGATGTCCGCGACGCCATCGGACGGCCAGCCGAGCAGCGTCGCGTAGACATCGTTTCCGAGCTGGGTGAACCTGACGTCGCTCGCGGTGTACGGCAGGTCGGCTTCGCGCGCCATGACCTCGGCGCCGTCGCCGCCGTACGCTTCGCGAGCGGCCTCGGTCGGTCCCTCACCGTGGATACGCCACGGCCTGGTCTGGTAGATCGCCTCGCCATTGATGGCCAGCCAGTCGCCGATCTCCTCCAGCGCGGCCCGGCACTCGTCGTCGATCGACCCGTCCGGGCGCTGCACCACGTTCAGCAGCATGGACCCGTTCTTGCTCACCGTGTCGCACAGCAACTGGATGATCTGCCTGGCTGGCTTGTAGGTCTCCCTGGTGCTGTAAAACCAGTCGCCGATGCTGGTCTCCAGCTGCCACGGCGCGTCCTCGATGCTGGCGGGAAGATGCCGTTCGATGTCCAGCAGCACCGCCTCCCGGTCGCCCGGCGGCACGTTCTTCATGTCGACTACCCCGTCCGCGCACAGGTTGTAGTAGTCGGCGGCGAACTCCAGGCCGCGGGGTGACGGCGGGACCGCCTCACAGACGCTGCCCGCGTCGAACGGGAACCTGGCGTCGTCGAGCAGCACCAGGTCAGGGCGGAACGTGTGCACCAGATCCCCCAGGCGCGCGTAGAAGCCGTCGACGAAGTTCTGGTCAGGCGGCTCGCCGGGCCGCCTGACCCGGCCGTACAGATCCGCCGGATCCAGGCCCTCCCACCAGGTGCCCTTGCCGTCCGCCGCGGTCAGGTACCCGTCGAACCGGCCGCCGTCATCGGCGCCGAACGCGGCGTTCAGCCAGCGCCAGGTCCACGAGCCCGCGTGCATGCTCACCCCGAACCTGAGCCCTTCCTCGCGGGCCGCGGCCGCCCACCGCGACACGATGTCGGATCGCGGGCCGACGTTCACCGAGTTCCACGGCTGGTGCGCGGAGTTCCACAGGTCGAAGTTGTCGCAGTGCGCCGCGAGCGCGATGAAGTACCGCGCGCCGGTCCGCCGGTACAGGTCCATCAGCTCAGCGGGATCGAATCGCTCGGCCCGCCACAGGTGGCAGATGTCCTTGTGCCCGAACGCCGACGGGTGCCCGTACCGTTCCCGGTGCAGCTTCGCCTGCCGGTCGACCCGCGGGTGCTCCCAGTGCTCGGTCCCTTCGTAGGGCCCGTACAGGTGCCGGGCGTACCAGTCGCCTGACGTCGCCACTGACTGCGGTCCCCAGTGCGCCCAGATGCCGAACTTCGCGTCCCGGAACCACTCGGGGATCCGGCGCGCGCGCAGCGACGCCCAGGCCGGCTCGTAGTGCATTAGGCCCCTTTCTCGCGACTACTATGATCAAACGTTATACCAGTAGACCGGAGGTCGCCAGTGATCGATTTTGGTGCTGCTTACTACCACGAGTACCAGCCGACCCCCCGGCTCGCCGAGGACCTGGATCTGATGGCCGAGGCTGGTTTCACCGTGATCAGGGTCGGCGAGTCGGTGTGGTCGACGTGGGAACCTTCGGACGGCGTCTTCGACCTCGACTGGCTGGCCCCGGTGCTCGACGCCGCCCACGAACGCGGTATCCGGGTGCTGCTCGGCACCCCGACCTACGCGATCCCGCCCTGGCTGCAGCGCGCGCACCCGGAGATCGCGGCGCGCCGCGCGGACGGGACACCGGCCCCGTGGGGCGCCCGTCAGGAGATCGACTTCACGAACCCGGTCTTCCGCCGCTACGCCGAGCGGGTGGTGCGGGCCATCGTGAGCAGGTACGCCGATCACCCCGCGGTCATCGGATACCAGGTAGACAACGAGCCGGGCCCGGTCCTGCTGTACAACGAGACGGTTTTCGCCGGGTTCGTGGCCTGGCTGCGGGACCGGTACGGAACGGTCGCCGAACTCAACCGCCGCTGGGGCCTGACCTACTGGTCACACCGGCTGTCGGCCTGGGATGATCTGTGGCGGCCGGCCGGCAACACCACGCCGTCGTACGATCTCGCCTGGCGGCGCTACCAGGCCGAATTGGTAACCGAGTACATCAGCTGGCAGGCCGGGATCGTCCGCGAGCTCAAACGGCACGACCAGTTCGTCACCACCTGCCTGGCCTACCAGCGGGCCGGGGTGGACGACGCGGCGCTGACCGCCGCGCTCGACGTGACCGCGGGGAACACCTACTTCGGGGTCCAGGACGAGCTGGCGCTGCCGGACCCCAGCCGCCGGAACGACTCGCCGTGGATCGGGCAGGGGACGTGGCGGCTGTACCTGGACGCGGACCGGATGCGCGGATCGCGGCAGGAGCCCTTCCTGGTCACCGAGACCGGCGCCACCTCGATCGGCGGCTCGCACTACAACTTCCCGCCGTACGACGGCCAGCTCCGCCAGGTCGCCTGGGCGCTGATCGCCCGCGGGGCCAGGATGGTTGAGTACTGGCACTGGCACACGCTGCACTATGGCTGCGAGACCTACTGGGGCGGAGTGCTCGGTCACTCGCTGGAGCCTGGCCGCGTCTACGAGGAAGTACGGCGCCTGGGCAGCGAACTGCGCACGGCGGCGCCGCACCTGGAGGGCCTGCGGCCGGACACCGATGTCACGTTCCTGTACTCGCGGGACAGCCAGTGGGCGATGGAGTTTCAGCCGCCGCTTGGCGGCTTTGTCCCCGACCGGCGATCGTATGAGCGCATCTTCGGCGCGTTCTACAAGGGCTTCTTCGACATCGGCTGCCAGGCCGAGGTGGTAGACGTCGCCCAGCTAGCGCGGGTAAGTTCCGCCACGCTGGTCGTCCCCGCGCTCTATGTCGCCGACGATTCCACACTGAACCTGCTGGATGACTACGCGCGAGCTGGCGGCCACCTGGTGGTGACATTCCGCACCGGGTACGCGGACGAGGAGGCGTGCGCGCGGGTCTCGGCCGGGCTCGGCCTGGCCGGAGTCCGCTGCCTGGAGTACTCCAACCTGCGCTCACCGGCGCGGGTGACGGGATTCGGCGAGGACGCCCACGCGACCGAATGGGCGGACGGGCTCATCCCCGACGACGCGGAGCCGCTGGCCTGGTACGAGCACCCGCACTTCAGCCGCTGGCCCGCGGTAACCACCAGGCCACACGGGACCGGCCGGGTCACCTACGTCGGAACCCTCCCCGACGACGCCCTCGCGAAGGCGCTAGCCCGCCACGTAGCGCAGCCCTCGGCCCAGCGAGCCGGCTGGACTACGCAGCCTTTTCCTCGTGAGTGTGACACCAACGAGAAAAGAGTGCGGGTAGTGCAGCACCAACCAGGGAACGGCAGCGTGACGGTGACCTCAGCCCGCAACGCCGCCGGGAGCCGGCTCTGGTTCGTGCACAACTGGTCCTGGGACCCCGTTCGAACTGACGGCCCCCAGCGATCTAGCCGACGTCGCCACCGATGAACCCCTGAGGCGGGGCCAGTCCTTCGAGCTAAGCAGCTGGGACGTCCGGGTCTTCACAGGACGGGCTCCCGCGACCCCCAGCGATGGGCCATGGGTGCGTTTCCTCTGGAGTGAGGGTTAGGTGGCGAGTTGCCAGCAGGTGCGGTTGCCGCGGTAGGTGCGGTGGTGTTGCTGGAGGTTGTGCCAGGCCCAGTACTGGTCCCAGTCGTTGTTGGTGATAATGGCGCGGAGCTGGAGGATGGCTTCGGCTCCGGGGGTGCTCCAGCGGGCGCCGGTGATGTCCATGCGGTCTTTGATGAGGTGGCGGCAGGCGCCTTCGATGATGCCGGTGGCGATCGGCCATCCGGCCTCCAGTGCGGTGGGGTAGTCCAGGCAGCCGGCTTTGTTGCGCAGGTAGCCGGCGGTCCTGGCGGCGGTGGCCGCCTTGGTCTTCGATAGCGGGGTGGCGGCGGCGCGGGCGGTGATGGCGGCGGCGACGTCAGCGGCGCCGCCGGCCAGGATGGCGTGCAGCTGCTCCAGTACCCAGGTGCCGGCGTCCGGGCTGGCTTCGGGGTGGAAGCACCAGGCGGCGCGCCAGAGGTATTCGCTGACGTGGATGATGTCGATGATGATGGGGACGGTGATGTTGCGGGCGGCGGCTTCGGCCCTGATCCGGGCGATCTGGTCTTTATTGCCGTCAACGAGCGCGATCCAGGTGGCCTGGTGGCCGGGGTCGCGGCGGTCAGCCTCGGCGAAGACATCGGCGATCACGGCGGCGGCGTTGCGGTCGATGCTGGCGGTCACCCATTTGTCCCGGGCCCGCGGGCCCTCTGGCGGCGTGCTGGCGGGAAGGTCGTGGCCCGGAGGCGGGCCGAGGATGTCGCTGGCGGTGCGGGGAACAGGCGTGATCACGCTCACCGATCCGGCTTCAGCGATCCGCTTGCGGGTGCTGACCTCCCCGCGTGAGGGCCGTCCGGCCTGCTTGGGTGCGGATTTCGCCGCGATGGCCGCGGCGGCCGGGCGCAGTGAATCCTGCCGCATCCGGATGCCCTTGCCGTCGCACTGCAAGACCAGCACGTCCCCGTCCGCCAGCACCGCGGTGCGGCACCGGCAGGCGTAGAAGCTGCCGAAATCAGCGGCGGCACGGCTGATGATCTCCGCGGCCTGCCGGGTCCCGATCCGCACCCCCGTCTCGCGGAAGACAGCATCGCAGGACCCGGCAAGGGAAGTCCGGGCAGCGGCCAGCACCAGCGTCTCGCACAGCCCATAGGAGTACTTCTCCCGCGGCAGGCCCAGCTGCTCATCCAGCAGGTGCACGTTCGGCGCGCCGGGCGCCCGGTAGGCGATGCGGGTCACCGTCACCGGGCCGAACACGCTGCCCAGCGCCCGGGCATGACCTTTCTCCGCCCGCGTCCGGGAGACCTCGTCCGGCCCGGTCACCGCCGGCAGCCGCACCTCCCACGCCTCACGCAGGCCCAGATGCGCCTGCATCAGCAGCCGCAGCAGCTCCCGGCCCCGCACACTGACCTGCCGCTCCAGCTCGCCATGATCGGCCCCGGCGGCCTCCGCGCTCTCCAGCCACCCCTTCACCGCAGCGAACGACTCATCAGCCGCCGCGAACACATCCGCATCCGGCTCCGCCACATACCCTGGCATCGGGCTCCTCCCGCAACGATCCGAGTCTTGACAACAAGGACCGTAACGGGCAGGAGCCCTCCCCATGCCCACCGACACGCACACCCCCCGCAACCACCACAAACCCAGCCAGCCCCCAGACCCCTCACTCCAGAGGAAACGCACCCATGGGCCATCAATAGCGGCCGAGCCCCAGTGATGGCCCATCGACAGTGCCGTAGTAGAACGCATTATGTCCCGAATGCCGCACCGGGGCACGGCCACACCCACTTCCCTGACCCCACCACCCGCGGCGCCGCACCCGGCAGCCGTAGCTCCGCTTCCGCCCCGACCGGCACCTCGACCTCAACCTCGACGCCATCGCCAACCCGCCGCCAGGACACCCCGAGCCGGCCGAACGGCGTGCCGATGGCGGCCGCGACACGATCGACGCCGTCCACCAGCGCGGGCTCGATCACCGCCCGCCGGAACCCGCACGAATCCGCGGCCTGCCCAATGCCGGCTAGCCCGGTGTAAAACCACTCGTCGATCGCGCCGAGCATGAAATGGTTCTGCGACATTCCCCGAGTCGGCCCGTCCCACGCCTCGGTCAGCGCGGTCGCCCCGTGCTCGACCTGGTACCCGTAGCTGGGGTGATCGGTCCGTGTCGCGATCCGGTGGATGAGATCGTGCCGTCCGCCGGCGGCGAGCACCCGCAGCGCCACGGGCAGCGCGATCTCCCCGACGGCCAGGTGATCCTCGATGGCCGCGACCAGGCTGTCCAGCGCAGCGATCCCCATGTCAAGGGCGAACACATCGCAGGCCTGACTTCGGCCGGGCTGGTAGATCCGCTGAAACGCCGCACGAACGTGCGTCCCCAGTTGTCCATAACGACGCAGCTCACTCCCCTGGCCAAGCACCTCCGCGATCCGGGCGAGCGTGCTCACGGTCCGCCAGTATCCCCAGGTCGCGGCGATCGCTCGCGGGGTAGACGACTCAGTCGCGATCCAGTCGCCGAGCCCGCTGTCGAGGATCCCGTCGTCGGCCCGCGACTCCAGGTAGCCAACGTAACGGCGCATCGCCGGGTAGTACTCGGCGAGCACGTGGTCGTCGCCGTAGGTCCGGTAGAGCTGCCAGGGCACGTCCACGATCGCCCGGCCCCAGTTCACGTCGTCGCGAAAGTCCGCGAGCTCGGCGTCGAAGACCACGTACTCGGGGGCCGTGGTTGGCACCATGCCGCTGGGCAGTTGGGCCGCCGCGATACGCCGCATGAAGTCGCGGTAGTACGCCGCGACGTCGTAGCCGTTGCTGACCACGCCAAACAGCAGATGTGCCTGCTCCAGCCACCCGAGCTTCTCCCGGTGCGGGCAGTCGGTCAGCACGCTGAACATGTTGCCCTTGACCGCCCGGTCGATGATCAGGTGGATCCGGTTCAGCAGGTCGTCCGAGCAGCTGAACGAGCCGGTCGCCTCGTTGCCGGCCCGCAGCACCAGCCCCTCGACGTTCGCGGCCGGACCATGCGCCTGGAGGTAGCGGAACCCGTGATACGTGAACTCCGGATGCCAGCTCCCCGCGTCCCCGGCCGAGGTGTAGCTGTCGAAGATGGGCCATCCCGTGTTTCGCTGGCTGACGTGCCCGGTGTCATCGAGCAGTTCCCCCGGCAGTAGCGTGATGGTCTCGCCGGGCAAGGTGGCATCGGTCGTCAGCAGCGGCCAGCCGGCGATGTTGGTACCTAGGTCGAAGACCCGCACCCCCGCTTCCGGTTCGGTCACCGCCACCGGTTCGATGGTCTCGGTCACCCTGATTGGCGGGGCCTGTCGCGCGCACAGTTCCGGTGCGTAGCCGACCTCGACGGCGGCGCACCAGTCCGTGCCCGCGGTGAGCCGCGCGTCGTAGTCCTCGCCGCCGTACCAGTGCGACCGCAGCGCCGGGCCGAGTCCGGCCCGCCAGGTTCCGTCCGAGGCAACCGCGGGCGTTCCCGCGATCTCAAGCTGGGCAATCGCGCACGGCCGCTGCTGGGTGCCGGCGAACTTCGTATAGCGGTCGGGCAGGCGGCGCACGTCGGCGATGCCGGTCCCGAGGGAGAGGGTCAGCGTGTTCGGCCCCGGGTGGAGCAGCGCGGTGACGTCGTGGGCCGAGTAATCCACCGAGTGGCGGAAGTCGCTGTACGGCGGCTCAAGCACCGCATCGGTAACCGGAACCCCGTTGACCCGCGCAACGTACACGCCAACCCCAGCCACATACAACCGCGCCGAGTCCGGCGCCGCACCAAGCGTGAAGTCGCGCGTAAGCACCGGCAGCCCCGCCGGCTCAGCCGCGTCCCGGTCGCCCCGGTCGCCCGCCACCGCCTGGCCCGCCCGCCACCGCCGGTTCGCCCGCCACCGGCCCGTCCGCCACCCAAGCCGGATGCGTAACCCACCGCCCGCCCCAATCCGCCGCGCCCAGCAGCCCCGTCTCAAACCACCGCACCGGGCTCGTCACCACCTCGGTCGATGTGACATCGACCGGGCTAGAGCGCGGTCCATGTGACATCGACCGTGGTGAGGTGCCCGGCCAGATGCGGACCTGCCAGTAGACGCGCTGGCGGGAACGCAGCGGGGCGCCGGCGTAGGCGATCCGCTGGGACGGGGCGTCCACGCGGCCGGTGTGCCACAGGTCTGGTCGGTCCTGCTTGAGCAGCACGGCGCTCGACGCGGCCCTTATCTCGTAGGCCGCCTGGCGGGCGTCGCGCTCGTCGCTGGCCAGGACCCAGCTCAGCCGGGGATTCGCGGTGCCGAGGGCCAGCGGGCAGTCGAGATCTTCGGTGCGCAGGAGCTGGAACCACATCACCACAACTGCATGGTATAACGTTTGATCCGATACGCCGGAGCACTCGCCGTCCGGGCGTCTGCTAAGCCGCCGGTCCGGGTCCGGTGAGGCTTTCCAGCTCGGCGGCGACGTTGGCGGCCTCGGCCGCGCCGATCCGCTGGAAGATGTCCAGTGCCTGGCGCAGGGTCGCCGCCCCGTCGGCAATGCGGCTGCGGGCCAGGGCGCAGCGGCCCAGCCCGGCCAGCGCGTGAGCTTCGTCCCAGGGGCTGGTGATCTTGAGGGCTAGGTCGAGGGCCTGCCGGTGATACTCCTCGGCCTTGCCGATGTCACCGCGGAGCCGGTGCAATGTTCCTGCCTGGTTAAGGGTCTCGGCCTCGCCGCCCAGGTCGCCGATGTCGTGATAGATGCCCAGCGCCTCCTCCAGCGCCTCGGCCGCACCAACGAAATCACCGGTCAGCCGCCGTATATCCCCCAGGTAGTTGAGTGCGTTGGCCTGACCGCGCCGGTTGCCGATGTCACGCGAGATGCCCAGCGCCTCCTCCAGCGCCTCGGCCGCACCAACGAAATCACCGGTGCGCCGCCGTATATCCCCTAGGTAGGTAAGGGCGCTGGCCTGGCCCAGCCGGTTACCGATGTCACGCGAGATGCCCAGCGCCTCCTCCAGCGCCTCGGCCGCACCACGGAAATCACCAGTCAGCCGCCGCAGGCCTCCCAGGTCGTTGAGTGCGCCAACGTGACCGCGCTGGTTGCCGATGTCACGTGAGATAGCGAGCGCCTCCTCCAGCGCCTCGGCCGCACCAACGAAATCCCCGGTCAGCCGCCGCACGTTCCCCAAGTCGTTGAGGGTGTTGGCCCGGCCTAGCCGGTTGCCGATCTCGTGATAGATGCCCAGCGCCTCCTCCAGCGCCTCGGCCGCACTAGGGTAATCTCCGGTCAGCCGCCGGGCGACCCCCAGTTCATTGAGCGCGTTGGCCCGGCCAAGCCGGTCGCCGATGTCGCGTGAGATGTCCAGCGACTCCTCCAGCGCCTCGGCCGCACCACGGTAATCCCCCGTCAGCCGCCGCGCGACCCCCAGTTCATTGAGCGCGTTGGCCCGGCCAAGCCGGTCGCCGAGGTGCCGAGCAGCCATTACAGCAGTGCTGTGGCGGGTGATGGCGCTGGTCCAGGGGCCATCGTGGCGCAATAGGGCGGCGATGGCGGCGGTGAGCGCGACGACCCGGGTGTCCTGCCCAGCCGCGGTGGCGTGGTCCAGGCAGGCGAGCAGGTTGGCGCGCTCGGTGCGGGCCCAGGCCAGTGACTGGGCGACGGCGGTCAGGTCGGGGACCGCAGCCAGTACCGTCCGCGGGACTGAGGCAAGGCCGGTGCGGGCCTGGCGGGCGAGAAGTTTCTCCGCTAGGGCGGCGGTGTGCTGGTAGTAGTCCAGCAGCCGGTCCAGCGCCTGCTCGCGAGTGGCGGGCGGGTCGGTGGCGGCCAGGTCGCGAGCGTAGCGGCGGATCAGGTCGTGCATGCCATAGCGGCGGCGGCCGGCCTCGGTGAGCAGTCCCTCGGCGTGCAGTGCATCGAGTTGCCCGGCGGCCTCGGACACGGGCAGCCCGGCCAGCGCGGCGGCGGCGTAGCTATCGATGGTGGTGCCCGGGTGCAGGCCCAGGAACCGGAAGAACTGCTGGCGGGCAGGATCCAGATACCGGTAGGACACCGCGAACGCGGCGGCGACGCTGTCGCGTTCGGCGGCCAGGGTGAGCAGGCCTGCTCGGGTCTCGGCGGCCAGATCCGCTAGCGTCCAGGACGGGTGCCGGGCGCAGACCCGGGCCAGCAGCGAGACCGCCAGCGGCAGGAAGCCAGCCAGCTCCACCAGCTCCGCGACGATCTCGTCCGGGCCGTCAGCGGCGCGCGGAGCCAGCCGCACGAACATCTCCCGTGCTTCCTCCGGCGGCAGCACCTGCAGCTGGACCGGGACGGCCGCCCCGGGCAGGTCGCCGAGGTGACGACGGCTGGTGACCAGCACCAGGCAGCCCTCACTCCCGGGCAGCAGCGGATTGACCTGAGCGCTGCTAGCCGCGTTGTCCAGCACCAGCAGCGCCTTCTGCCCGGCCATCCGGTCCCGCCACAACGCGGTCCGCCCGGCCAAATCGGGGGGCATGTACCGGGCGTCGACGCCGACGGCGGCCAGCAGCCCGGCCAGCGCCGCCTCCGGGGTGACCGGGGTCTGGCCAGGGGTGTGCGCGTGCAAGCTGATGAACAGCTGCCGGTCGGGGAACCGGTCCTTGAGCACGTGGGCGGCGTGCACCGCCAGTGCGGTCTTGCCGACCCCGGGCATCCCGCCGATCGCGTGGATCGCCACCACGCCGCCGGATGCGGCAGCGGTAGTGACCGTGGCGGTGATGCGGTCCAGTTCGGCCTGCCCGGCCGGTGAACACCGCGGTATCCGGGGGCAGCGAGTAGACAACCCCCGGCGTGCCCGCCTGCCCGCCATGCTTGTCTGGGGTGCTCGTCACCGCCCGCTTGCCGCCGGTCTCCGCTGGGATGTCCTGGCGCAGGACCCGCTGGTGCGCAGCGGTTAGCTCCGCACCAGGGCGAACCCCTAGTTCTTCATCCAGCCGCCGCCGCAGTCCCTCGAATACCTCGATGGCGGCGGCCTGTTGCCCGGCCCCGGCTAGGGCCACCATCAGCCGCGCGGTTACTCGTTCTTCCAGCGGCAGCTCCTGCGCTAGCGCCTCCAGCAGTGGAAGTACCCGCTGATGCCAGCCCAGCTCACACGCCGCATCCGCGTACCCGAGCACCGCGTTCGTCCGTCGCCTGGTTAGACCTGTCACCGCCGGATGCCCCCGCAGCACTTGCGCGTCGGCGGCGGGCTCCCCTCGCCACAGCTCCAGCGCCTGGGCATACAGCTCACACGCCGCCTCACGGTCTCCCGCCGCCGCTGCCGCCCCCGCCCGGCCCGCCAGCTCGGCGAATGCCATGACGTCGAGCTCGCCAGTCCCGGTGCGCAGCCGGTAGCCCGCTTGGCTGTATTCCAGCAACCGGTCCTGGCCCTCCGGGTCCAGGATGTGGCGCAACCTGCTGACATGCGCCTGCACCAGCTCGGCCGCGGTAGCTGGGGGCTGCTGTCCCCATAGCGCGTCGATGATCGTCTCGCGACGCACCAGTTCGCCGGGCTGTAGCGCCAGCTGCATTAGCACGGTGACCCGCTGCGGCGGTCCCAGCTTCAAGGGGCGCCCATCCCGCCACGCTGCTAGCGGCCCGAGCACCGCCAGCCACAGCCCGCTGCCATGGCCGGCTGGTGCGGCTGCGGCGGCCGTCCCGGCCGGTTCCGGGCGGGCTGCGCGCGCAGCGGACCCCAGCGTGGCGGACTGCCCAGCGTCCAGGCCTAGGGCTTGGGTCAGCGCGTTCAGCGACCCCGGCCGCGGTCGGTGCCTACGGCCTTGCTCGAGATCCCGCACCGCCGCCACGCTCAGGCCGGACCGGTCGGCCAGCTGCCGCTGCGTCAGCCCCGCCGCTCGCCGGAACTCGCGTACCATGGCGCCCAGCCGCACCCCTGATGTGTCCCACTGGCCGTCCATAGCCACCAGTATCGGCCATAAAGCAGTACTACGGTTTTCACCCATCAGCGTCTCGTCTCCAGTCTGCCTGCCGAGCAGGTGATATGCGCGCCAGCTGGCGGCCAGGTACGGGAGTTTTCGAGCAGCCGCCCGCCAGCCCGCCACCCGGGGCCGCGGGCACGCTGAAAACACGCCCGCCCGGCACCACCCCGCCGGCGCGGGCCCGGGTTGTATCGCCGACACACAACACCATCGGCACGCCTGCCAGCTGGCAGGCGCAGGATCTGAAACAGGGGACGGCATGGCGTCCTACGGCGCTTTCCATCGTGAGCGCCACCCGCCGACGTGCCGCGTGGTGATCAGCAGCCGGGATGGTAACCAGCGGAGGACGCGGGAAGAGGGGCGTTCTCCGGTTCGTCGCGATCAGGCCTAGGGCGTCTCTCGTGCCGGAGGCGCCGCATGCCCACCGAACGGGGCGGACATCGTGGTATAACGTTTGATCCATGGTGGAAACGAGTGGGGCACGCATCGACCGGCACGCGGTCGTGAGCCGCCACGATGTCGTGCTCCGGGCACCGGACGAGACGTGCCCGCTGCAGGTCGGGAACGGCGATTTCGCGTTCGGCGCTGACGTGACCGGGCTGCAGACGTTCTACGGGAACACCCTGTCCACCTGGGCCTGGCACTCCGATCCGCTGCCTGCCGGCCTCGACCCCGCCGACCGGGTCAGGACCCCGATCGTCACCCACGGCCGGACCAGGTACTACCTGGCGCCGCACCAGCAGGACGAACTGGCCGGCTGGCTATATGACAACCCGCACCGGCTTAACCTCGGCAGGCTCTTCTTCGCGCGGGGCGGCGGAGTCCCGCTGGACCTGGAATCCGTTACCAGCGTCACGCAGCGGCTGCGGTTGTGGGAAGGGACCATCGAGGCGTCGTTTTGGACAGCTGGTTTTCCAGTGGAAACGACGGTGGTGTGTCATCCGGCGCTCAGCCTGGTCGCGGCGCGGGTACGGTCGCCGCTGCTGCGCGGCGGCGGGCTGACCGTCAACATCGGTTTCGGGTATCCGGTCGCCAACGGGCGGGAGCTGAGCGACACCAGCAGGCCGGCCGATCACCTCACCGAGGTGCTAGACGGGTCTGTCCGGCGGGTTATCGACGACACCAGCTACTACTGCGCGATCCGGGCCGTCGGCGGGACGGCGCGGTTCACCGCGCCGCACACGGTGACGGTGGCGGCTGACGACGAGGGGATCGAGCTGACCTGCTGCTTCTCGCCGGATGACATTCTGGGTGAGCCGCCGGGGTTCGAGGAGACGCGGCAAGCTGCGGCCAGGTACTGGGCCGGGTTCTGGTCTTCCGGCGCGTCGATTGACCTGTCGGACAGCGCGGATGACCGCTGGCCGGAGCTCGAGCGGCGGATCGTGCTGTCGCAGTATCTCACCGCGGTGAACTCGTCGGGTTCCGCGCCGCCGCAGGAGAGCGGGCTGCTGCTGAACAGCTGGTACGGCAAGTTTCACCTAGAGATGACTGTGTGGCACGGGGCGCACTTCATGCTCTGGGACCGGCCGCGGATGCTTGACGGCTGGTTCGGGTGGCTGCGGTCGACGGGGTTGCCTGCCGCCCGCGCTGAGGCCAGGGCCGAGGGCTGGCGGGGCGCCAAATGGCTGAAGACCCCGTCCCCGGACGGACGCTGGGAGAGCTGGGAATACGGCCCGCACCGGATCACCCAGAACGCGCATCCGCTGCTGTTCGCGGAGCTGTGCTACCGAGCCGCGCCGACCGACGCGACGTTGCGCGCCTGGCGGGACATCGTGTTCGAGACGGCCGAGATGATGGCCGACTTCGCCGCCTGGGATGACGGGCGTTACGTGCTCGGGCCGCCGGTGATGAGCGGGGCGGAGGGCGACCTCGGCACCGATAGCTGGAATCCCACCAGCGAGCTGAACTACTGGGCGTTCTCGCTCGGCATCGCGCAGCGCTGGCGGGAACGGCTCGGGCTGCGTCGGGATGCGTTGTGGGACCATGTTCTGGCTCATCTGTCTCACCCGTGTGTCCGGGACGGCGTCTACGTCGACGCTGAATCGCACCCGGAACGCTGGAACACCGCGCCTCCCGGGAGCTGGCCGGTGACGGGCCGGTGGGCCGGGTCGCCGGGGCCGCGTTACCTGCGGCCCGCCTGGCTGGAGGCCTACAGTGGCATCCGCGGGCCGCTGATCGACCCGGCCGTGATGGCGGCCACTTACGAGCGGGTGGCGGCCGACCTGCGCGGCGACGGTCAGCCGAGCAACCTGTGGGGAAAGGACTTCCCCATGCTGGCGATGACCGCCGCTCGGCTGGGACGGCCGGCCGAGGCGGTGGACTGGCTGCTGTTCGACGCGCCGCGAAACCGGTACTCCGCGGCCGGATTCAGCAACGACTGGTACCTGCCGGGTAACGGCGGGCTGCTGTGGGCGGTGGCGATGATGACGGCGGGCTGGGACGGCGGCCCGTCGGGTGACCGCCCGGGCTGGCCCGCGCCGTGGCGGGTGCGGCACGAGAGTTTCCGCCGCGCGCCCTGACCAAGATTCTTCCGGCCACCGGGCGTGCTGCGTCGTTTCAAACGGACGCCGACACTACCTTGCTCTTATGACCAGGGGGAATCCAATGCGACTTAGTACATCCACAGCGGCGGCGATCGGCGTTCTGGCGACCGGACTAGCGGTTGCTGGCTGCTCGTCCAGTAACTCGACCGATGCCTCGCCGACGGTGAAGGCAACGACCGCCGCGGCCACGCCGGCGGCGAGTTCGGCGGGCACGCCGACGGGGAGTTCGACGGGCACGCCGACGGGGAGTTCGACGGGCACGCCGGCGGCGGGCTCGACCACCACGACTGCCGCCAGGGCGTCGGCCGAGGCCACTACCTCGATCGGCACCTGCAAGGCGTCGGACCTGAGCTTCACCCTCGGCGCCACAAGCGGCAGTTCCAGCCAGAAGACGCAGGTCGTCAAGCTGACCAACAAGGGATCGGGCGCCTGCACGATGCGCGGCTTCCCCGGTGTGGACCTGGTGGGGACGGCGAACGGCCAGAAAAACTACACCTGGTCGCTGGAGCGCTCGTCAGCGAAGTACTCGCCGGTGACGTTGCAGCCGGGAGAGACCGCGCACTTCGGACTCAGCTACCTTCCCGAGGCCGCTGGTGACAGCGCCGACATCGCCGTGACCAAGCTGGTCATCACGCCGCCGAACGCCTACACCCATGCCGAGGTGACCTGGAGCCAGCGGGTCCTCTTGCAGGACGGCGCGACTCGCCCGGGGACGTATATCACGCCGGTCGTCTCTGGCTCCTGACCGCTGCGCACCGGTCCCGGTAACCACCGGGGCCGGTGTGACAGGAGAGTTACTGCATCGTAACTTAAGTCTAGATATACGACGGCTTGTAGTACTACCTTGTATAGAGATAGGAACTACGTGAGCCGGAGGCGGATGTGGCCGTCACGATGGTGTCCGGGCCAGTCAACGCGAGCGAACTGCTGCAGCGCTGGTGCGAGGACCTCGTGGTTGCCGAGGTAGCCCGGCTAGCCCGGCGGGTTGAGTTCACGCAGCCCGAGCAGCTGGGGAGCGTGAAAACGACGCTCAGCCGGATCATCGAGGATCTCGTCCTATCCCGGACAAAAGCCGTGCGCGGCGACCAGCTCGCCGCCCTGTTCGACCTAGCGGAGGGCCCATGATCAGCAAATCCTGGGCAGACGACGCCGCCTGCCACGAACCGAGCATCGACCCCGAGTTGTTCTTCCCGGTCAGCGATTCCGCACCGCCCGCCACAGAACTAGCGGCCGCCAAGGCCATCTGCGCCCATTGCCAGGTAGCGGCAGAATGCCTCGACTGGGCCCTGCGAGCGGGCGAGCCCGCGGGCATCTGGGGCGGCACTACACCGGACGAACGCCGCCTGCTGCGACGCGACAGACGCGAGCCGTCTCGCCGCCGCGCCGCGTAACGGCCCGGCCGCGGCCCGCGCGGCCGCGACACACCCCGAGGGGACATGTCACACAATGCCGGATGTATCACCCCGCTAGGGAAGTTCTACAAGCCGGTCGATGGGCCACTGCTGGGACTATGGCGCCAGCGATGGGACATCGCAGGGGTCGGGGCAGGCCCGCAACCCAGTCGGGGCACGCCCCGCAACCCAGCCTGGGCACGCCCCGCAACCCAGCCTGGGCAGGCCCGGTAACCCGGCCGGGGCCGGGTCCACACCGAGGCACGCCCCTCAGCGGCCGCCCAGACCCGTGAGGGTGATGCCGCGGACGAACGAGCGCTGCGCGATGAGGAAGACGATGACGACAGGGACCAGCATGAGCAGCGAGATCGCCATCATCTGGTTGTACCTGGTGATGTACTGCGCGCTGACGAAGAGCTGCAGGCCAAGCGGCATCGTGTACTTGGACTGGTCGCGCAGGTAGATCAGCGGGTAGAGGAAGTTGTTCCAGCTCCAGATGAACGCGAACACCGTCACCGTGGCGATGGCCGGCTTCATCTGCGGAACGATGATACGGAACAGCACCCGCAGGTGCCCGGCACCGTCGATGTGCGCGGCCTCGTCAAGCTCGCGCGGGATGGTCAGCATGAACTGGCGCAGCAGGAAGATGAAGAACGCATAGCCGAACCAGTACGGCCAGACGATCGGCCAGATCGTGTCCACCAGCCTGAGCTTGTTGAACAGGATGAAGTCGGGCACGATGATCACCTCGCCGGGGATCATCATGGTGCCGAGCAGCAGCGCGAACATCAGGTTGCGCCACCGAGCGCGGAACCTGGCGAACGCGTAGGCCGAGATCGTGCTGAAGACCACCGACCCGACGACGCTGAGCACGGTGATGACGATCGAGTTCACCAGGAACGTGTTGAACGGCAGCGCTTCCCACGCGGCCGCGAAGTTCCCCCAGTGAAATCCGTCCGGCAAGAATGTCGGCGGGTACGACAGGACCGACTGGTCGCTCTTGAGCGCGGTCGTGACCATCCACGCGAACGGCAGCAGGAACACGACCGCGCCGATGATCAGCGCCAGGTAAGCGGCGCCGCGGCCTACTAGCCGCGCCCTCAGGCCGGTGACCATTCAGGCACCTCCCCTGGCGGACTCGCTGTAGACGAGCCGCCTTCCGATAAGGAACTGGGTGACGGTGATGACCACGATCACCATCAGCAGGATCCAGGCCAGCGCCGACGCGTAGCCCAGGTTGAAGTAGACGAACGCCTCGCGGTAGATGTACAGCCCGAGCACGATCGTGTTGCTGCCTGGCTGCCCGTTGGTCATGATCAGGATCAGCACGTAGGCCTGGAGACTGGTGATGAAGCCGGTGATGCAGTTGAAGAAGATGACCGGTGACATCATCGGCAGCGTGACGCTGCGGAACCGGCGCCACCAGCCGGCGCCGTCGATGGCCGCGGCCTCGTGCAGCGACTTTGGCACTCCCTGCAGCCCGGCCAGGTAGATGACGACCGTGTTGCCCGCGCCCCAGACGCTCATCATGATCAGCCCAGGCATCGCCCAGTTCTGCGAGGCGAGCCAGCCGGGCCCCTGGATGCCCACCAGCCCGAGCAGCCGGTTGATCAGCCCGTAGTCGGGGTTGAGTATGAGCTCCCACAGCAACGCCGTCGCGATGCCCGAGGTCACGGTGGGCAGGTAGAAGACGAGCCGGAAGAACCACTGGCCCCGCACGTTGAGGTTCAGCAGCAGCGCGAAGCCGAACGTGCAGATCAGCGTCAGCGCGACCGACCCGCCGCCGAAGTACAGCGTGTTCCACAGCGCGGACCAGAACGTCGAGTCATGCATTATCTGCTCGTAGTTGGCGAAGCCGACCCAGTGCGCCGACGACAGCAGCGGCCAGTTCATCAGGCTGATCACGGCGGAGGCGAGGATCGGGCCACCGCCGAACAGCACAAAGCCGATCATCCACGGGGTGGACAGCAGGTAGAACCAGCGGGCCTCTCGTTTCGCCCGCGGTGTGGCACGGCGGGCCCGGACGGTGGCGGATGCCTCGCTGCCCGCGACCACGGGACCTACGTCAACGGCCAAAGCGACGCTCCTTCCCGACGCTGGGCACTGTTCATTTGAACGCGTGAGCAAACGTTATACCAAGGGACGACTCAGCTTCAAGAGCCGATTCGGCACGCCGAGCCGGTGCGGGCTGATTCATACAGCGCCTCGACGAGACGCAGCGTCCCGACGTTGTCCCGCGCGGACGAGCGTGGCTGGCTGCCGGTGGCGACCGCGGCGAGCAGCGAGGCCATCGGGCCGGCGAACGCGTCGGGTATCCACCGGGTGGTCACCGGGTACGGCACCCATCCGTCGGTGGGCAGGACTTCGCTGCGGACTTCCAGGGTGTCCGGGCGGCCATGCGGGTAGTCGTAGAGCAGCCCGAGCGTCCCCCTGATCGCGCCCCGCGTCCCCTCGATGCGGAAGGTCGCCGACGGGTCTCCCCAGCGGTTGGAGTGCCGCGAGTGCACCAGCGCGCGGGCACCACTGGCGAACATATACGTGGAAATCGTCCTGGTCTCACCCGCCACCCGCTCCCCCGGCACCCGCCCGGCCGCGCAGAACACGGTCTCCGGCTCGCCGAGGAACCAGCGCACCGCGTCGTGGTAGTGGATCGAGTGGTACGAGATCTCCACCCGGGGCGATTCCCGCAGCCATTCCCACGACGCGAAGTCAGTGGCGATGTCCACATCAAAGGTGACCGCGGTCACTTCGCCGATCCAGCCAAGCTCTTTTATGCAGAACGACGCGGCGATTCCCTCGTCGAACCTCAGCTGCTGGTTGACGGCGAGGACCAGTCCGCGATCAGCCGCGAGGCCAGCGAGTTCCGCCGCGATGTCCGGCGAGATGGCGAACGGCTTCTGGCCGAGCATGTGCCGACCGGATTCCAGTATCCGCCGGGCGATCGAAGGCTGCGCCGCGCTCGGCACCGCGACGTCTACGACTCGCACCCGCTCGTCGGCCAGTAGCGCGTCCAGATCCGGGTATACCCTCGGCACGTCGAACTGTTTCGCCACGTCCCGCGCCTTCTCCAGGTCTAGGTCGGTGATGCCAGCGATCTCAAGGCCGGCGGCCCGGTAGGCGGGCAGGTGCGCGGTGGCCACGATGGCACCCGCCCCGACGATGCCGATGGGCAACCGGTGATCCGGCGGAACCCGGATCGCGCAGAACTCCGACACCGGGGCGAACATGTCGATCATCTAGAGAGCTCCCTCGTTCGTCGTAGCATAATTAGAACAATCGTTTACCCAGAAGGGGGACCAGCGCCATGGTGACGCTTAAAGACGTGGCCAGGCGCGCCGGGGTATCCGTCTCGCTGGTGTCCAGGGTGCTCAACAACGATCCCGCCGTCCGGGTCAGGCAAGAGACCCGCGACCGGATTCACCAGCTGGCTCAGCAGATGGACTACCGGGCCAACCACGCTGGACGCGCGTTGCGGCTGTCCAAGACCGGCGTGATCGCGCTGCTGGTCCCCGACGTGCACAACGCGGTGTTCGCGGAGTTGCTGAGCGGCGTCGAAGACGGCGCTGACGAGACCGGCGACATCGTACTGCTTGGCCGGGCGGAACGGGTCGACGCCGGTGGCGAGATGCTGCGCCGCCTGGTGGGTGAGGGCCGGGTGGACGGCTGCCTGCTGCAGCGCGACGACCATCTCGACCAGGTGGCGCTGCGCCAGCTCATGCAGCACGAGGTGCCGGTGGTTCTGGTCAACGGAAAGGCGCCTCGCGGCAGCACCGCGAGGGGCTCGGTGTCGCTGGACGACGCGGCGGGTGCCCGGCTCGCGACCAGGCACCTTATCGACCTCGGGCACTCCAGGATCGGGATGATCTCGGGGCTGCGCACCAGCGGTACTGCCCGGCGGCGTGAGGAGGGGTTCCGTGAGACGCTGCACGCCGCTGGCCTGCGGCAGAACGCGGACTGGACCCGCAAGCTGGGCTACGCGCCCGAGGAAGGCCGCCGGGCGCTGACCGAAATCATGTCGATGTCGCGCAGGCCGACCGCGGTGCTGGTGGCGAACATCAACGCGGCGTTCGGCGTGCTGGGGGCGGCCGCCGAGCTCGGCATCAGCGTGCCCGGCGAGCTGTCGGTCATCGCCATTCACGAGGACTGGGTTGCTGGCTACACCAGCCCCCCGCTCACCACCGTCCGCATGCCGCTTTACGAGATGGGCCGCCAGTCGGTCCGCGTCCTGATGGATGTCCTGAACGACAAAGACCCGGTAGAGCTGGTGGTCACCGAGCCCGCCCCCGAGCTGGTCCTCAGGTCGACCACCGCCCCGCCACCCGACTGACCCCGCGGCCCCCGACCTTTCCTGGGTGGTGTGGCACCGACCAGGAAAGAGTGTGGTTGGTGCAGCACTCACCATGATCCTTTCCGCGCGCCCCGCGCTCTTCCAGAAGGCCGCGCTCTTCCAGGAGCAGGTATCTCTTCCATCAATCTCGATCCTGGTATAACGTTTGTTCAAACGCAAGGGAGGTGGGATGCGAGCTGGTGTTCTCACCGGACCGCGTCGCATGGAGATCACCGATGTCGCCGATCCCCCGGTCCGGGCCGGCGCCAGGGCAGGTGGCTGATGGAGCTGCTGTTCCGGTTGTACGGCGATCCGCTGACCGAGGAGATCCTCGGCGAGACGGCGACCATCGGGGAATGGCTGCACGTCGAGGCCGAACTCGCGGGCGCACTCGCCGACTCCGGAGTGATCACCCAAGACGACGCCCAGGCGATCGCGGCCGCGTGTGTGCCGGAGAACATCGACACCATCCGGCTGTGGGAACAGACCCGCACCGTCGGCTACCCGATCCTCCCGCTGATCAAGCTGATCTGCGAGCACCTGCCGCCGCGGGAGGCCGGCTTCGTGCACTGGGGCGCCACCACGCAGGACATCATGGACACCGGTCTCGTCCTCCAGGTCAGGGATGTACTGAACCGGCTTGAAGAGCTGATCACCAAGTTCGGTGACGCGCTAGCAGCGCGAACCAAGACACACGCGGCGACCATCATGCCGGGCCGCACCCACGGGCAGCAGGCGGTGCCCACGACGTTCGGCGCGAAATGCGCGGTCTTCCTCGATCAGGCGGGGCGCGACCTGCTGCGGCTGCGCCGCGCGCGCGAGCAGATCGCGGTGGTCTCGTTGTTCGGCGGCGGCGGGACCTCCGCCGCGATGGGCGAACCCGCGCCGGCGGTCAGGAAAGCACTGGCCCGCAGGCTCGGGCTGCGCGACGCGATCGTCCCGTGGCACGTGGCCAGAGACGCGGTCACCGAGACCGGACAGGTCGCCGCGCTGACGGCAGGTACCGCCGTGCGGTTCGCGCGGGAGGTAGCCGACCTGGCCCGCACCGAGCTCGGTGAGGTGGCCGAGGCCGACGGCGAATACCGCGGCGCGTCCTCCACCATGCCGCAGAAGGCGAACCCCATCCTGGCCGAGGCGATCATCGGGTTCGGGGTCAGCGCGGGACAGATGAGCGGAGCGCTGCTGCGCTCGCTGGAAGCCGGCCACGAGCGCGCGACCGGCGAATGGCAGGTCGAGTGGCAGGCGCTGCCGTACGTGCTCCGCTGCGCGGCGGGCGCCGTCGGCCTAGCAGGACAGCTCACCAAAGGGCTCCGGGTGGACGCCGAACGGATGCGCGGCAATCTCGCCTTCGATCACGGCCTCATCATGGCCGAGGCGCACATGGTCCGGCTCGCGGCCGAGATCGGGCGGGACCAGGCGCACGAGGCCGTGTATCAAAAAGCCCGGCGCGCGCGGGTAACCGGGGAGCCCTTGGACGGCATCGCTCCCGAGGATTACACCGGCAGCGCCGCCGCCGTCTGCACCGCATCGCTGCAACTCTGGCACGAACGCCGGAAGGGAACAGAATGAATCTGGAGAGCCACCTTCTCACCATGTGGCGGATCCGGTACTTCGAGGAACGCGTCCGGGCGCTGCGCATCGACGGGCACATCGCCGGATCCGTGCACCTGTGCATCGGTCAGGAGGCGATCCCGGCCGGTGCCTGCGCGGCGCTCGGCCCTGACGACCCCGTGTTCGCCACCTACCGCGGGCACGGCTGGGCACTCGCCCGCGGTGTCCCCCCGAAGCCGATGTTCGCCGAACTGCTCGGCCGGCAGACCGGGCTGAACGGCGGGCGCGGCGGCTCGGCGCACTTCACCGCGCCGCGCTGGGGCTTCTTCGGCGAGAACTCCATCGTGGGCGCGGGCGGCCCGATCGCCGTCGGCGCGGCGCTCGCCGCTCGCTACGACGGCTCGGGACGGGTCGCGCTCTGCGCGTTCGGTGACGGCGCGGTCAACCAGGGGGCGCTGCACGAGGCGCTGAACTTCGCCGCCGCGTTCAAACTTCCGTGCCTGTTCGTCTGCGAGAACAACAAGTACTCGGAGCTGACGCCGATCGCGGACATGGTGGCCGAACCAGAACTGTGGCGCCGCGCCGCCGCCTACGGCATGCCCGGGCAGCGGATCGACGGCAACGATCCCGAGGCGGTCGCGGACGCGGTAGCGACGGCCCGGACCGGAAACGGGCCCGCGTTCATCGAGGCGATGACGCAGCGGCTGGTCGGGCATTACATCGGCGACGCCGAGCAATACCGGCCCCCCGGCGAGGTCGATGCGGCCAAGGCCCGCGAGCCACTGGTCCGCGCTGAGGCGCTCGCGCTGACCCGTGGCGTCCCGCCCGAACGGATCGAAGCGATAAGGGCAACCGCGCAAGCCGAGATCGAAACGGCCGCCAACGAGGCACTCAACGCGCCGCTCGCCGACCCCGCGACGGCGAGGGAGCAGCTGTATGCCTGACTTGTCCTACGGCGAGGCGATCAACCGGGCGCTCAGCCGTGCCCTGGAGGAATGGCCGGAGACGCTGCTGTTCGGCGAGGATGTCGCCAAGCCCGGCGGTGTGTTCGGCGTCACCAGGCGGCTGCGCGCCACCTACGGGGACCGGGTATTCGACACCCCGATCAGCGAAAGCGCCATCCTCGGCTCCGCCGTGGGCGCGGCGCTGAGCGGGCGCCGCCCCATCGTCGAGATCATGTGGGCCGACTTCAGCCTGGTCGCGCTGGACCAGCTCATCAACCAGGCGGCGAACGTCCGGTACGTCTCCCGCGGCGAGCTGTCCGCGCCGATAACCATCCGCACCCAGCAAGGCGCGATACCCGGCTCCTGCGCGCAGCACTCCCAGTGCCTCGAGGCGATCTTCGCGCACGTGCCCGGGCTGCGGGTCTGCCTGCCCACCACGCCGCAAGACGGCTACGACCTCACGCTCGCGGCGATCGCCTGCGACGACCCGGTCGTGGTCATCGAAAGCCGCGCACTCTACGCCGGGCCGAAGGAATCAGTGGACATCACGGGTGCCGTGCAAAAGATCGGCGGGTCCCGGCGCCGACGCCAGGGTAACGACATCACGCTGGTGACCTGGGGCGCGGTTACCCACGAGGTGCTCGCGGCCGCCGACGCCCTCCGTGACGAGCACGGAATCGAGGCGGATGTCATCGAGGCCAGCTGGCTCTCGCCTTTCGATACCGGCGCCGTCGTGGACAGCGTGCAGCGCACCGGCAGGCTCGCCGTCGTGCACGAAGCCAATGTCACCGGCGGGTTCGGGGCGGAGGTGGTGGCCCGGGTCGCGGAGTCGGGTACCAGTTTCGCCACCCGGCGGCTCGGACTGCCCGACGTCCGGGTCCCCGCGGCGCCGTCACTGGCCCAGGCGGTGCTGCCAGATTCCGGCAAGGTGCGTGATCTCGTGCTCGGGATGCTCCGATGAGCGACCTGGCCGACCGCGTCGCGGTGGTGACCGGCGGCGCCGGCGGAGTGGGCGGGGCCATCGCCGCCCGGCTCGCCGGGCAGGGGGCGCGCGTCGCCATCTGGGACCGTGACGAGTCCGGAGCCGAGCGGATAGCCGCCGGGCTCAAGACCGCGATCGCGGTCGGCTGCGACGTATCCGTCGAGGAGTCGGTGGCCGAGGCGCTGCACCGGACACGAAACGAACTCGGCGTGCCGTCGGTGCTGGTCACCTCGGCCGGCATCATGAACATCGCGCCGTTCCTCGACACCTCGCTGCGAAACTGGAGCGCCGAGCTCGACGTGAACCTGACCGGCACCTTCCTGTGCGTGCGGGCCTGCGCGCGGCTGATGATCGAGACCGGCACCGGCGGTTCCATGGTCTGCGTCTCCAGCGTGGCCGGACGCGGCCCGCGGCCGGACGCTCCGGCGTACGCGGCGAGCAAGGCCGGCGTGATCAGCGTGGTCCGCTCGGCCGCGCTGGCGTTCGCGTCGCACGGCATCACGGTCAACGCGGTCTGTCCCGGCGTGGTCGACACCGAGATGACCAGGAGTAACGCGAAACAGCGTGCGCAGATGACCGGAACGACCACCCGGACCGCCATCAGCCGGCTGGTTGCCACGGTCCCGCTGGGCCGGATGCAGACCCCGGACGACGTCGCCGACGTGGCCATGTTCTTCCTGTCATCCTCCGGCAGTTACGTCACGGGGCAGGCGCTCAACGCCTGCGGCGGATTGGAGTTCGGCTGATGCTCGGTGTCTGGCACTTCAGCTTCACGGTCTCCGACCTTGACTCGGCGGTGCGGTTCTACACAGAATTGCTCGGCTTCCAGTGCGTGCATCGGCAGGAGCAGCGCAACGAGTACACCAGCAGCCTGGTCGGATTTCCCGGCGCGCACCTGCAGGTGGCGCAGCTGGTCGTGCCCGGTCAGCCGCGCGGCATCTCCAGCCACGATCTGGAGCTGGTCCAGTACCTGCACCCCCTCGGCGGGCAAGGGCGACGCAGCATCCGCGACCCGGGCCAGCCGCATCTCGCGCTGGCGGTCGAGGACATTCACTCGCTGTACGCCGACCTCACCCAGGCCGGAGTCGAGTTTTTTTCAACCCCTAATGCCATAACGGCGGGAGTGAATGCCGGCGGTTACGCCGTCTACTTCTATGGTTTCGACCGCATCGTGCACGAACTCGTCCAGGTCCCCAGGCGCTGACGCCCACATATAGCCCGGCCGAGGTTCTTCTACAGGGCCGTCGATGGCCCATTACTGGGGCTCCGGCGCTATCGATGGCCCATCGCTGGGGTCGCGGAAGCAGGCTGTCGGACCTCGCGCACGTAGTCGTCGCCTGACACCGAAGACCCGCCATATCGCGCCACCCGTCGGTAGGGTCATTCCGTGGACGACGCCCTGCTCTCTGCTGCCGAACCCGACAAGAAACTCACGGCTGCCGAACTGGTCGCTTACCTCGCGGACTGCGACAAAGGCCAGCGGGACGATGAGGCCTGGGCGTGGTTGCAAGCCCAGCCCGACCCGGCCGAGGCTGCGCGGCAGGTTCTTACGGCAGCCGCGTCGACGGAACCCCGGTTGCGCTTGATCGCCGCCAACGTGGTCGAGCTGCTGGGAGAAGATGCTCTGCCGGTGTGGCGTGAGATGACCGCCGTGCCTGGCATAGGGCCACACGCGAAGTTCTCCCTCTACACCATGGAGGCAGATCCCGGGCCGAACGACGGTGAGTGGCTCTGGCTGGTCACCGAATTCGTCGCCGCGGCCCTGGCGGAGAAGGGACCGGATGACGCGGTCACCCTGCTGTGCGAGTCCCTCCCGGCGGAGCCGCTGGCAGCGGGACCGCTGGCAGCGGAAGACCTAGAGCATCGCCTGGCCGTAGTCCGTGCGACTGATCATCCGTCGGCGCTGCCACTCGTGGCGGCTATCGAGGACTTCGTCGCGTCTACCGGAGCGGAGTCGCTCAGCGTAAATCAGTGCCTTCAGCTGAAGGTCTCGCTTGCCCGCTGGCAGCCTCCGATCTCGCGGACCGTGCTGGTACCGGCCGGCGTGACCCTGGCTACTTTGCACCGCGTGATCCAGGTGCTGTACGGATGGGACGGCGACCACCTGCACGCCTTCCAGGTCTGCGGGGATACCTACAGCGACCCGTCGTTCCCGCTTGAGCACACCCAAGATGAGTACGCTATGCGGACGCTGGCCGCGCTCAACGCCGGAGGCGGCAAGATCACATACGAGTACGACTTCGGTGCGAGCTGGATCCATGAGATCGCTCTGCAGAAGCGGCTGCCGCGAGATCCTAGTGTCAGCTATCCGGTCTGCGTTAAGTACAGCGGCGACTCCCCGGCCGAGTATGACGAACAGGAGGTGGAGCCGTTCGACCTGGAAGCGGTGAACCGCCGCCTCCAAGATCCTGGCGCCCCTTCCCACGCCGCCGACGATGACGGCGACCTCACGACAGATCCGATCATCCTGGACATGCGCCAGAGCAGGGTGCATGACGGCGCGGACCCCACCATCCTGGACCTGGGCCAGGCCATGCTGGATGACGGTGTGGACCCGAACGATCAGGAAGCCATCACCGAGTGGCTCGCGGCGTATTACACCATCGCCGGTTACCACGGACCCGAGCACACGGACTGGTACGACGTAAACCTCGCAGCGGCACTCCACCTCCCGCCCGTCCTCTCGCCGCTGCGCCTGCCAGACGAAACGGCGCTCGCCACGCAAGCGAGGCAATCCAAGCTTCTCGCCGACCTCCGTTCCCTGGCTAATGAGGTTCGCAAAACGACAGTGCAGACGGCCGCGACATCCTCGTTCCTGATCACGCTCGCGGAAGAAATCGAGCTCGTCGAGCAGCACGACGACACGCTGGTCCCCGGCGAGGACATCGCCTACCTGGACGACCTGGCCGATGGCGAGAGAGCGCTGAAAGCCTGGGACTACATGTTCGCCAAGATCCTGGACACCACCCTGTTGACTGCTGACGAGAGCGATCCCGTCGTCGACAGCGACCTCGACTGGAGTTGTGTCGGGCCCGTGGTGGCGATGAAGCTGTTCCTTGACGGTCGCAACGGCAGGCCAGTTGCCGAGCTCGCCGAGGACTGCCGGACAACCGCAGTCATCGAGCTGGAGGAGGAAAACGAGGCCGAACGGCAGTGGCAGGAGTGGGTCGACGCGCACGGCGACCCCACAGAGCTTCTGCTGAGCCAGCTCGAAAGACACGGCGCGGTCAGCGTGGCCGATGGCGTGGTGCGGCTGGAGCCACTCGGCCTGTATGCCGTCCGTTCCAAGCTCGTGGAGGACGGCGTGAGGATCTCGCTGCTCCCGCCGCCGGACGAGATGACCCCAGACAACCTGATGCAGGTGAGACTGGATTGCACCGAGCAGGATTTCGGGACAGAGCTGGCCGCGTGGGTGGCCACGCGAGGCGCGGAGCAGGCCGCGCGGGAACTTCTCGACTTCGCGGCGGACGCCCCGGCCATAACGCGGACCACTCTCATCACGGTTGTGGACCAACTCGGTCAGGACGCCGAGCCCGCCTGGCGCGAGGCACTCGACCGCACCCAGCTTCGGTGCTACGCCAAGTCGGAACTCGCCAGGCTCGCAGGCTTCGGCCCGGATGCTCCGGACCTGCCGACCGAACTGCGGTCCACCCAGGAAGATCGGGCCTGGCTGCTCGCGGACTCGTTCGGCTCGGCCGGCCAACTGAACTTCGGCGACGGCAAGTCCGTCCGGGAACTTGAGCGGCCGGCCGAGGTCTTCGAGATCATGGCACGGCTAGACCACCCGGACGCGGAAATCGCGCTCACCATGATCGGCAAGCACGCCGACGACAAGAAGATCGCCAAGGCCGCCCGCCGCGCCGCCTACAAGGCATCCACCCGCCGGGCCTCCCGGGCACCCTCGAAATGATCATGGTTGGTGTGGCACCAATCATCAAAGAGCCTGGTTGGTGCCACACCAACCAGCATCGCGGACCCTCGCGTTTCCGCGGAGACACCCCTGGCTGACCTGCGGCCCCCAATGAATCGCCAGTGGATCACCAGCGGCGGCCGTTAGCGTGCTGATCAGCAATCGAGAGAGCGAGGAGTCTCCCATGAGAAGGTTCCGTAGCTGGAGATGGATGGCCGTGGTGCTCGTGAGCGTCGGCGCGTTCCTGGGTAGCCAGGCACCGGCGGGGGCGGCCACCGGTGTGGACGGATTCACCATCCTGTACGCGGCCCAAAAAGAGATCGCCCACACCTGCACAATCATCGGCACTAGCGACGAAGGCTATTATCAGGCCGTGGTATGCGCGGACCTCATAACGGTGCCTGGGAGTGGCAGCTCGTACGGGGTGTATGGGCAGCTCGAGGCCTATTGCCAGACGTACACCGGGGTCGCGGTCGAGTGCGTAGGGGTCAGCACTAGCGGCATATGGTCTGGCGGTTCCGGCATAATAGATTATCCAAACGCCGGGTGCGGAACGCTCGGTACATCCGCCTGTCCCAGTGACCGGTTCCTTGCCCCGGACTCCGCGGAGATCACCTTTGACACCAACGTGTATTGTGACAGCGATCTAGACTCCGATTACCAGGAGTGGACGGTCGCCGTCGCTGACTCCACCGAGATCATTCTTCCCGACAGCAACGACGTTGCCACCTGGGGTCCCTCCTCGAACTGGTCGACGGGCCACTTCTGGATCTGCAACTAACAACTCGGCGTAACGCGACGGTCGCTGCGGGATCCTCCCGCAGCGGCCGTCGCACCCTAGGCGGTGATGACGATCCGCTCCACCGGCGTGCTGTTGGTGAAGAGGTCGAGGACCGGGCAGTGCCTGTCGACCGCATCAGCCAGCTCGGCGTAGCGCTCGAGCGGCTCCGGGCCCCGTGGTGTGATCGTCAGCCGGACGGCGGTGAAGCCGGGACGCATCGTCTCATCGATGCCAAGGAAACCGCGCAGGTCCAGGTCACCCTCGGCGGTCACCTCCAGGTCGTCGAGCGCGATGCCGAGCTGCGCGGCCCAGAACCGGTAGGTAATCGCCTGGCACGACGCGAGCGCGATGAGCGCGTGCTCGACGGGGTTCGCACCTAGGTCCTCGCCGCCGAGCGCCGGCGGCTCGTCCACCGTTAGCTCGTGGTGCCGCGCGCGGATGATGACCTCCGTCGTGCCGACGAGTTTCCCCGACGTAACGAAGGTGACCGCGGCCCTCGAGGCATCTTCCTTGATAGCGGTGTGGCTGGCGTCGATAAGTTCCTTGACGGACATCAGGCTGCTCCTAACGAGCGGGGGCGGATTCTGGGTCGCTCTCGTAGCCGGTAACGCGGAAGGGCTGTCCCGCGGCGAGCTTAGCTTCGCGCTCTCGGACTAGCGGGATCACTTGCTCGCCGAAATTCGCGAGGTCCTCTTCGTAGTGCAGGAAACCGCATTGGATGAGATCGATGCCCGCAGAGTGCAGCGCCTCGATCTTGTCCGCTCCTGTCTTGACCTGGTGCTCGAACTCACGAATCGAGTCCCAGTCCGCGTGCGCCACGATGTCGCGAAACACGTCGCGTGCCTCGGCCTCGGTGTCGCGGCAGATGATGAAGCAGTTCATTCCGCAGCCGAACGAGCCTTCCTGGCTCGGGTGGATGCCCTTGACCACGCGGCCGGCCTCGAGCGCGCGCTGCTTGACGTCCTGCACGATCGCGGTTGCCTCGGTGATGGTGTGGCCGTTGAGGAAGAGGAGGTTCGAGACCTTGGCTGCTACGTTTCGCGAGGCGATCGAGTTTGCCGCCCTGGAAGATCTCCGGCTTCCTGAGCGGCTTCGGCCGCAGCGGCGCGTCGTGGATCCGGTAGAAGTCGCCCGCGAAGCTGAACTCGTCCTCGGTCCACAGCCCGTTCAGGACCCTGATGAATTCTTCGCTGCGCCGGTACCGCTCATCATGGTCCAGCCAGGGCTCACCGAAGCCGATGAACTCATCCTTGAACCATCCGGTGGTGATGTTCAGCCCCCAGCGGCCGCCAGACATGTGGTCGATCGTCGCGCCCATCTTCGCCACGATGCCCGGGTGCCACAGGCCGGGGTGCAGCGCCGCCAGGATCGTGATCCTGTCCGTATGCTGGGTGAGCCCGGCGCTGGTCGTGACCGCCTCGAACTGCTCGGCCCAGCCAGGGCTGGTGAAGTAGCGGGCGGGCATGAGCGCGTAGTCGAAGCCGGTTCTCTCGGCGGCCTGGATGTAACGGACGTTCGCCTCGAAGTCGAACCCGGTGCGCTGCTCGATCCGCGAGACCACGAACCCGCCGCTGCCGAGCGGCGCCCAGTAGGAGAACTTGACCGGTTCGGTGTACTGGATCGCAACCATGCATCCCTACTTAGCCGGTACTAAATATATGAATCCATAGTCGCGCGGCGGAAGGGTGTCGTCTAGTGGTCGCGTCGTACCGGGATGGGTACCGGGACAACTGTCACCGCTGCTTCCAGTCCGCGGAAGTCACCAGGATTCGTAGTGAATAGGGGTAGTTTGTTGGCCGCAGCCACACTCGCGATCATCAGATCGGCCACGCGACCGCGAGGTTTGCGAGCAGCTGCGATGACCCCGTATTGCCGAGCGGATTCAGCGTCGAACGGAAGGGGATCAAATACCGCTTCGGCACGCTGAAGGCGAGCGATCCGCCGTGCTCGTTCACCAACATCCGCCGCAGAGTGAACACCGGTAGCCAGTTCGGCGAGTGTCACGGTGCTGATCAGCAGATCTAGGGGCAGGTGCTCGGAACCGAGCCATTCCAGCAGGATCAGGATGTTCGTGTCTCCCAACCCTCTGACATACCGTTCCGTCATTCGGCGGACTCCGCTCGCCGGGCACGTTCGTAAGCGTCAAAGTGCGCGGTGGCATCGAAGTCGCGGTCAGCATCGGCACGGAACGCCGACGGGTCCAGTGGCGGAAGATCCGCGAACATCATCAAGTCGTAGAGTCATCGCCATGCAGAGGTGATACCACGTGGTATCAATCAGTCTTGTGTCGCAGAAAAGCCCGAAGGCTGTCAAGCGACGGGCTTACTCCTGCCTTAGCGCCGCGTAGGCGGCGTCCTGGATCTCGGTGTGCAGTCCGGGCGTGCTCGGGTCTTCGAACAACCGCTGGGTCGCCGCGATCACCACGAGATCCTCACCGGGATCCACCAGCCACGTGGTGCCGAAGCCGCCGGCCCAGCCGTAGGCACCGTTCGCCTGGACCGCCTGGCAGAATCCCCAGGATTTGTCCGCGAAGAAATCCGGCCCGAGGCCGCCCCGTGCCTTCTGTTCCGTGGTGAGCTGATCGGTCGTCATCGCGCGGACCAGATCCGGCGAGAGCACCGGTTCCCCGCCGCGCAGCAGCATCCGGGCGAAGGCGTGCAGGTCATCGGCCGTAGATACCAGCCCAGCCGCACCATCGCAGAACGACGGTGGCCGGCTCCACTTCCCGCCAGGCTCATCCGCCACGACCAGGCCCTCCGCTGTGGGCTGGTACGCGGTCGCGAGCCGACTAGGGTCGCTGGCAAAGAACCCGGTGTCCCCCATCCCCAGCGGCTCGAAGATCCGGGTCCTCATCACGTCCGCGAACGGCTGGCCCGCGGCCCGCTCGCACAGTACCCCGAGCACCTGGGCACCGGTGTTGTACAGCCATCGCTCACCCGGCTGAGCCAGCAGCGGCAAGCTGCCCAGGTTCGCGATCCAGGTATCCGGATCCGGCGGCAACTCCGGATCGGGCGGGCCGAACGTGTTCAGCCGCAGTTCGTTCTCGGCCACAGCCACCGGCCACGGCGACGAGGCGAAGAACATCTCCACCGCCATGCCGAAGCCGAAGGTGAAGGTCAGCAGGTCCCGCACCGTCACCGCGCGGTTCGCCGGCACCGTGTCGTCGAGCGGGGCGTCCGGCTGGCGCAGCACCCGGCGTTCGGCCAACTCGGGCAGCAGCCGGTCCACCGGCTCATTCAGCTCGAACAGGCCCTCATCCAGGAGCGCGAGCGTCGCCGCGGCGGTGACCGGTTTGGTGTTCGACGTGATCCGGAACAACGAATCCCGCCGCATCGGCCGGGCGCCGCCAGCCGCGAGGGTCCCGTGCGCTTCCACATGCACCTGGTCACCATGGGAGACCAGCACCACCAGCCCCGGCACGGTACCGTCGGCTACCCGCTCGGCGGCGATCTCACTCAGCCGCTTCAGCCCGTCATCGATCATGGGGTACTCCCTTCCGTCGTCACCGCTTCCGTCGTCACCGGGACAGACTCCCACGGCCACCCGATCTCATCGACGCTCCCGAAATGATCATGGTCAGTGTGACACCAACCACCAAAGAGCCTGGGTAATGCAGCACTGACCAGCATCGCCGCCCGGGCCGCCGCTCGACTTTACGCCGCAAAGTTTCTTCGGCTGAACCCTTGACTTTGCGCCATAAAGCAGCGTGTACTTTATGGCATAGAGTCCATCAAGGAGGACCTCATGAACGAGACATCCGACACCCGCACCGCCGACAGCGGCGGCAACTTCGATCCCCAGCAGGCCGCGGCTCTGCTAGACCAGACCACCCAGCGGGCACGCCGTCAGCTCACGCCCGGCTCGCCACTGCTGTGGTTCTACCGGGCAGTCATGCTCCTCGTCGGCCTCGGCGCCTGCTGGCTGTCAGTCCGCAACCAGCAGCCTTACACCGGGCCCACCGGGTCGGCCCTAGCCGTCCTGTTCGCACTGGTGGGCATCAACGTCGTCTGGAGCGGCTGGATGGTCAAGCGGGTAGCCACCGCTGTCAGCGGCCCGGCCCAGCGGACATGGCGCATCTGGGGCGCCGCCATGCTCGCGGTCGAGATCATCGCCTACGCGGTCATCGGGCCGGCCTACGACGCCGGGGCAACCCACCCGATCTGGGGGTTTTACGCGGTCAGCGGGCCGATGATGATCATGGGCGTGATCGGCACGGTCACCGCGTTGGTACTCGGCTACCAGCCCGCCACCGCCGTCCTGGCGGCCATCGCCGTCGTCGGCGCGGCCGCCGGGTTCGGCGGCGCGGCCGGCGAATGGCTGATCATGGCCATCGGCCTGTCCCTGATCTGCTTGGGCTCGGCGGTAGCCAAGTCCCGGCGGCTGAACCGTAGCCTGGTCCAGTCATGACCACCGACGAACTCGACCCACTGATCCACGTCCCCACCCGGCTGAAGATCGTCGCGACCCTCGCGGCGCTGCCTGACGGCGACGCACTGTCCTTCACCCGGCTACAGGACATGATCGGGCTAACTCCGGGCAACCTGATCATCCACCTCCGGAAGCTCGAAGAAGCCGACTACATCAGCAGCAAGAAGTCAAGCAACGGATCCGTCTCCATCACCACGGTCACCATCACCGACCAGGGCCGCACGGCGCTCGACAGCTACATCAAGGTGTTGCGCGGCCTGCTCGGTGGCCTGAACGGAGACGGAATCACCAACCATGAGCAGCAGCCCAATTGACCCGATGATCCACGACCCGGGGCGTTTGCCCGTCGTCGCGGCCCTGGCAGTACTGCCTGCCGGCGACGCGCTATCCATCACCCGGCTACAAGGAATGGCCAGGCTGGCATCCGCCACCCTGGCCATCCGCCTGCGCGAACTGGAGCGCGCCGGATACGTACGAACCGGTAAGACAACCGTCGTTCTCACTCGCGATGGGCGGGTCGCGCTCGATCGCTATGTCGCCGCACTGCGGGCCGGAGTGGCCTACGAGGCACCTGCACCTGACATGCGCGCCGGCGATGCTGACCGGGATGCGGCAGCCGCGGCCCTGGCCGAGCACTTCGCGCAGGGCAGGCTGACATTCGATGAACTGAACACGCGGCTAGATGCCACCCTGACAGCCACCACCTACGGCGAGCTATCGCGGGCTGCCCGGATCGACGGGCCGTGGTCAGCCTCCGAGTAGCTGATGTGGGGACACGCACATCAGACCTACGACCGCGGCAGCTGCAACCGGGACTCCAGAAAGAGCCAGGGCACGACCGGCCGAGACCGCCGGCAGGCAACGGTAGCTGACACCAGTGTCCCGGCTGACGATCGTGAACGGGGTGGAGGCGATATCTGTTGCCGAAGTACCAGTGCAGTTGCCGACGCCCATGATGCCGCTGTCGACATAGATGGCCGTATCGCAGGTATAGCCGGACCCATCCTGAGCCTGGGCGGTGCCCGTCATGGCGAAAGCGCCTGCTACGCCCAGGGCAAGCGTCGTGGTCGCGGCGGCGATATTGATCTTCACGTTTCCTCCGGTGCCGTGATCTGTGTCAGACCAGCGTGATTCTAAGTTACGGCGAGTAACTCAGCGTGCCGAAAACCCTGAAGCGACGCCAAGAAATTGCTAAGCCAAGACTTATCAGTTATAACTGAAGTATGTCCGAGCCTGTAACGGAAGATGTCGGTGAGATCGCGGCCGGTCTGCGGGTAACCGTCGGGATGCTGCTGCGGAAGCTGAGGCAGCACCCGGCCGGGGGCGAGCTGAGCATGGCCGAGTCGTCGACGCTGTCGCGCCTTGACCGGGGCGGTCCGGCCACGTCGAGCGACCTCGCCCGGCTCGACAAGATCAGTCCGCAGTCTATGGGTGCCACCATCGCCACGCTGGAAGAACGCGGTCTGGTGGCGCGCACGAGAGATCCCGGGGACGGCAGGAGGATCGTGCTGTCGATCACCGAACAAGGACGCCAGGTGGTCCGCGATCGCCGCGACGCTCGCACCGGGCACATCGCCCGGGCACTAGAGGACGGGTTCACACAGCCGGAGCTGGGGCAGCTGCGGGCAGCTATCCCGCTCCTGGAGCGGCTGGCGGAGAAGCTGTGACGACGACACACGACGACGACAACTACAAGTGGGTAGCCCTCGCCAACACGACGGCCGCGATGTTCATGGCCTCGCTGGACGGCTCGATCGTGATCATCGCGCTCCCGGCGATCTTCCGCGGCATCAATCTGGACCCGCTGTCGTCTGGGAACATCGCCTACCTGCTGTGGATGATCATGGGCTACCGGCTCGTGCAGGCTGTGCTCGTGGTGAACCTAGGCCGGCTGGGCGACATGTTCGGCCGGGTCAAGATGTACAACGCGGGCTTCGTGGTGTTCACCTTCGCGTCGATCATGCTGTCGTTCGATCCGTACCAGGGCACACACGGGGCGATGTGGCTGATTGGCTGGCGATTCCTGCAGGCGGGCGGCGGGTCCATGCTGATGGCGAACTCGGCCGCGATCCTCACCGATGCGTTCCCGCCGGAACGTCGCGGCTTCGCGCTTGGCACCAACCAGATCTCGGCGCTGGCCGGGATGTTCATCGGCCTGGTGGCAGGCGGCCTGCTGTCCGCCTGGGACTGGCGCGCGGTGTTCTGGGTCAATGTGCCGGTGGGCGTCTTCGGGACAGTGTGGGCCTACCGGCGGCTACGGGAAGTCGGCACTCGGCACAAGGCGAAGGTCGACTGGTGGGGCAACGCCACGTTCGCCCTGGGCCTCGGCTCGGTCCTGGTCGGCATCACCTACGGCATCCAGCCTTACGGACACAACTCGATGGGCTGGGAAAGCCCGGTGGTTCTCGGTGAGATCATCGGCGGCGTCGTTCTGCTCATCGTGTTTGCTGTCATCGAGACACACATCGCGGATCCGATGTTCCGGCTCGGCTTGTTCAAGATCCGTGAGTTCACGGCGGGCAACATGGCAGGCCTGCTGGTGTCGATCGCGCGCGGCGGCATCCAGTTCATGCTGATCATCTGGCTGCAGGGCATCTGGCTGCCGTTGCACGGCTACAGCTATAGCCAGACGCCGCTGTGGGCAGGCATCTTCCTGCTGCCGATGACCGCTGGCTTCCTCGTGTCGGGGCCGACGTCGGGGATCTTGTCGGACAGGTTCGGCACGCGCGGGATCGCAACGTCAGGGATGGCGGTGTTCGCCGCGAGCTTCGTGGCGCTGATGCTGATGCCGGTCAATTTCCCGTATTGGATGTTCGCGCTGCTGGTCGGGCTGAACGGAATCGGCAGCGGCATGTTCGCCTCGCCGAACACCTCGTCCATCATGGGCAGCGTTCCCCCCGAGGAGCGCGGCGCCGCGTCCGGCATGCGCTCGACCTTCCAGAACTCCGGTACCGCCCTGTCCATCGGCGTCGTCTTCACCCTGATGATCGCCGGCCTGTCTTCGAGCCTGCCCAGCACCCTCAGCAGCGGACTGACCAAGCTCGGCGTGCCGTCCGGCGTGGCGCACCAGGTCGCCACGCTGCCGCCGGTGTCGTCGCTGTTCGCCTCGGTGCTGGGCGTGAACCCGATCCAGCACCTGCTCGCACCCACTGGGGTCCTAGCGAAGCTGCCGGCGGCGAGCCGGGCGACCCTGACCGGCCGGGAGTTCTTCCCCAGCCTGTTGCAGGGACCGTTCCACAGCGGACTGATCGTCGTGTTCAGCGTGTCAGCCGGGTTGTCGGTACTCGCCGGGCTGGCCTCCCTGCTGCGCGGCAAGCGCGCGACCTCGGCTGGGCCGGGTGCCCCGGCCGGGCAGGCTGAGGAGCCCGCTGCCCGGCGGGCGGTGTAGAGCTCGCAGCCACTCTTTCTGTGTCACCAGGGACGGGCCTACACACCGTGGTAGAGGCGATCCAGGTCGATGAGCTCCACGTCGGGACGGGCACCGGCTTCCGAGGTGAGGTCCGGTGTGAACCCGCGCCTGGCGAAGAGGAGAAGCCGAGGATCCTCGGGAGTAACCGCCGCGGGTAGCAAGGTTCTGATGTGCTCAAGGCGGCGGAGCTGATTCAGGCCGACCGGAGAGCCGAACGCCTTGACTTCGCCTATGCCGAGGATGCGCGTGCTGTCATGCGGTGGGTCCGCGCTCACGACCACGTCCAGCTCATGATTCTTCTTGTGCTCCCGGCAGGCGACCAGCGCCGGCTCGCAACGGCTCGGCTGCCCGCTGAGAGTGTAATCGCCGGCGTAATCCATACACCATGAGCGGGCGAGATCCTCAAGGTGCGGACCGTAGATCAAGGAGTGAACGAGATCCGAAGACTCGGCCCACACCCGGCCTCGCGCCCGGCCCACAAGCCGGGCCTCATGCGGCCTGATCAGGAGCTGGTGTAGCCGGAGCACGGGTTCGGTCACCTGGTAGAGCGGACGCCGGCTGCGGAGCGCGTCGTCCACCTTGCGGATGAGCTGTACTCGCTCCAGCATGGCGAGCGGGTGGCTCAGGGCGTTGTCCGGACGCTGCAGTTTCATCGCTATGCCGGAACGCTTGTGCGCACCGCCGCAGATGGCGGAAAGAACAGCGTTGTAGAGCGCGGCGTCCCCGAGTTCCAGCTCCTCGTACAACAGGGCGCTACCCTCGCGGAACATAGCCGACGCTGGGTAAAGGAGCCGGCTGATGACCCACTCGTCGAACTCGGCGATCGAGTCCGGCCGGTCGACGCTCATCTCACGGTACGCGGGGGTGCCGCCGACCAGGGCATGGACCTGGAACGCCAGTTGCGGATCGTCTAGCGCGCCCCAGAAACCGGCCGCTTCCCGGAAATCAAAGGGCTGGATAATAAGCTCGAGCTTCGCTCGGCCGCGCAACGGTGCACTCCCGGCGAGCAGCCCGCGCATGACCGTAAACGCGCTCCCGCAGAGGATGAGGCGCACGTTCCCCGAACGTCGCGCCGCCCCTCGCGGACTAAGCACACGCTGAAGTTCGGAAGGAAGCTCCGGTGCTTCCTCGACGAGATACGGGAACTCGTCGAGGATGACGGGAACCGGACGACCGAGACGATCGCCAAGGGTCAGGAGCGCGCCGACGGCCTCGGCCCAGTTCGCGAAGCTCGCGCCTGGCAACCCGGTGAACTCCGCATACGCCGCCGCCATGTCTGCGAGGTTCTGCGCGTTGGACTGCTGCAGCCCAGTGAACGCGAATCCGCCGGTCGCCTCCGCGAGAAGCTCGAGCAGCAACGTCTTTCCCTGACGCCGTCGTCCGTAGACGATGCCCAGGACAGTACCGGGATCCTCATCGGCGGCGAAGCGGGTCAGCGCTTCCCACTCCTCGGATCGGTCATGCAGCTCAGGCGGCTTGGGTATCCCCTCTGCGCTCCTCATGGAGATAAATATACAACTCAATTTATGGTAACTAGAGTTGTATATTAATTTGGCCAGCCGGAGCCGGTCCGCCAGAGCGCCTTCGGCGGCGTGTCGTCGATCACCCCAGCCGGGAACTGGGCGTACCGTCGTGTTCCAGACACCAGGTCGGTGCACCACACACCAGGCGACGGCGATGAATCCGCCACCTGCCAGACCCCGTGCCGCACATACTCGTGCCGCTCGGTCGCCCGGGCCCCAAGCTCGGCGGGAGTCTCCGGGTCCACCGCGAATGCCCGGAGCACGGTGTCCGGCGGGCCGTCGCCGGTTTCAGCATTGCCCGCCTCGCCGGTGAGGGGAAAGAGGACCGCCTGCTCGGCTAGCAGCGCGTCGGTCGCGTTCCGCTCGGCGGACCGCCAGCGCTTACTATTCTGACCGGCTCGCTCATCGTCCATCCATTTACGGACGATCGCACCCCACGGCGTCCGCCCCGTGAACTCAACGACCGCGCAGTCCATGGCATCGACGCCTGAGCGATCGCGGTACCTGCCCAGGGCGGCCGTCTCCAGCTCGCCCGGCTCGGCCTGGACGTGCGCCTTCGCCAGCGCGCCCGCGTAGATATCGATCGCCAGCTCATTGTCGGGATGCTCGCGCAAGTACGGTTCGATCAGCTCGCACGTCTCGCCCGGGTGGTCCCGGCTCGTTGCCGAGCGGACCACCTCAAGCCATTGCCCGGGGTCGCGGGAGGCGTCCGTGCGGGCGAAAAGTTCGCCCGCGTAGCCATGCTCGGCATCCTCATCCCCGGCCAGATGTGCTGCCAGCGCGGCGACGGCGAGCGCGCCGGTACCGGGCGGTTCCGGTGCGGCGCGTTCCAGCAGAAGCCGTGCGGTCTCCGTGACCTCCTCCGCCGGAACACCCCTCAACATCCGCAGGCGCAACATATCGGCGGCGATGACCCGCTCCGGGAATTCCTCGGCGAGGATCTCGGCGATGTCCGCGGGGCTGACTGACGGGTCGTTCAGCTGCTCGTAACGTTCAGCCGACTGTCGCTGGCGCGCGGCCTTGGTACGCCTCCGCTCCTGCTCGGCGCGCCTGAAGGCTGCCTTGACGTGATCTTCTTTCTTGCGGCGGCTGCTCTTGGCCACACTCATCCTTCCGTCGCCAACGTGAACAGTTGGGGTCACGCTCCTCTTGAGCGCCGTTAGCGGATACCAGCCACATAGTGGAAGTTGCCTTCCCCGGCATTCTGGCGCAGGGTGCTCATCACGCGCCGCGTATCGTCGTGCGGACCCTCGATGTACAGGGGCATCCCGTCCCGGCCGAACTCCAGGTCGCACACGCCATCCCACTGACCGAGATGCCCTGCCGCCTTCGCGAAGTCCGCGTGCGGCTCGAACCCGAACCCACGCGCGTACCCGACCGCGCCGAACACGATCCGCTGGGCGAGCACCAGCGGCACCTCCACCGGTGCCCCCGGGTAACTACGAAAGACATCAGCGCAAAACGACGGGAGCTTCCGCCTCTCGACCGACCTCGGCCCGTCGGCGTTCTTCACGCCCAGGCACCAGGTGTCGACCATGAAGTGGCACACCCGCACGGAGCTACCACGCTCACGGGCCACGACGACAATGACCAACCCGGATCCTCCGGTCCCGTCCGGAGCTGGGTCTAGCCACTCCGGGTGACCGGTAAACCCCACACTGGACGACCAGCCCTGGTTGATCCAGCAGCCGATGAGCGGCGCCTCTTTCCCCCGGGGCTCGGCGGCGCCGAGCTGGCGGATCAGCGGCGCCACGATCGCGGGCGCCACTTTGAGCACGCGGGCGATCTCCTTCGGCGACCGTCCGCGAGCGCGAAGCTCGCGGACGCGTTCCAGTAGTTCGTCATCGGGCATCTCACCATGATCCCGGATACCGGCGCGAGTCGCGCACAGCACATAAGTACAGTTATGAGAAGTGCACTTATGAGAAACAATCTTGAGCATGAGCTAGACAGGTGACCGGCGGCTTCTATTTCACGGCGGACGAAGCTACCGACGCCGAATCGCTGCGCCAGCTCGGGGCGGCGCTCGGGGCACATCTCAACCTGCCCTAGGCACCGCTCTTCGCCGACTGGCACGAGGCGGTTGACGCGCTGCTCGCGCTGGGAACAGGTTTCCCGGTCGCGGTCGTGATCGATGAGTTTCATACCTGGCCCGCGCGAACCCAGCGTTGCCGTCCATCCTGCAAAACGCGATAGGGCCGCGCAGGCCCGAGCGCGTCGCGCCGCATCCTGCGCTCGCCCCGCGAGGAGCATCCGGGGCTGAAGTGATGCAGGGGTCGCACGAGGCTGATGTTCTCCGTCCGGCGCATCCGGCGACCCCAGCGGCGGGCCATCGATAGCGGTCGCCGGGCGCCCTGGAAGTACCGTCACAGGCCGTTCTGGTCCAGGATCCGCATGAGGTTGCGCTTGCGTTTGAGGTCGGTCCGGATCACGGCCAAATAGCGCCGGAATTCGTCGGGGGTTCCGAGTACCTCGTGGCAGGCGCGGGCGGACAGCAAAAGCGTCGCCATCCGCCGGTAGACGTCGTCCCCGAGTAGCTCATAGAGCGGCGCGATCGCCTTGAGGTAGACGGCCAGCGCGTCCGCCGGGCGGATGCTGATCGACGCGTCGGCCAAGCGGAGCATCTGCCCGTCGGTCGCGACCCTGGACGCTGCCTCCCACGCGGCGTCGATATCCCCGTCGTCGGTCAGTGCGTCGATCAGCACCGGGCCCCGGACGCCGTCGGCGTCCGCGCGGAGTTGCGCCAGCGCGGTTTCCTGCTCGGCAGGCCAGTCGCCGCATGCCTGAGCCGCCTGACGTAGCGCCCGGTAATTGATCAAAGACCCCTGGGCCGCGAAACGAGCCCGGCGCAGTTCGAGCACGTCGGTGTCGCGTCCTACGCTCGCATACCGGCCCGCGAGGTAATCCACCAGCTTGTTATCCGGGTACGAGCACTCGCGCAGACCGCGTTCCGCCCAGGTCAGCGCCTCCGCGTGCCGATCCGCACTCTCCAGTTCCCGGACGATCTGCATATGCGCCACACCGCGGCTGTCCAGGTTCGCAGCGAACAGCACGACGAGCGCGTCGACATCCCCATCGGCCCTCGCCTGGGCCTCCAGCCAGCTCCGGGCCATCCAGTTACTGGGCTCCCTGGCGAACGCGTCGGCGATCTCTTGGCGGATGAGCGCCGTGCCCTCCTCACCAAGCAGGTCCGCATACTCCTTAACATCCGGGACGACGCCGTAATCCTCACGCAGCAGCAGTTCCGCGAGGTAACCGGCGAGGTCCCCCACGTCCGGCGGGGACGCCTTGCAGGCCAGGAGATGGGCCTGGAACAGGTCATATACGTCTCCGCCCACCCAGTCGCGTGACTCGTCCACCATCTCGAAGTTGTCCGCGAGCAGATCAAGCGCTTCCTCAGCCAGCTCGATGGCATCCTCCGCCTGCCCAGCGTCGACTAGGCCCCGTATCGCGGTCGCGGCCGCGGTGATACGACCAGAATAATCCGGCATGCCGTACTCGAAATCGAGCAGTTCGTTAACCGACTGGCGGACGGACTCGACTTCCCCACTCGAACTCGCCACCCGCAGCTCGTAGCGCCGGCGCAGTTCCGGATCATCGTCGATGACGTCGAGCAACTCCGCGACCAGTTCCTCGCGCGACAGCGAACGCAGCCAGTCCTCGAGCCCGCTTCGTTTCGTCTCAGCGGCACTGACCAGGGACGTCAGGTCGTCGCCCATACTAAGCAGCTTCAGGCCGAGGGCTACGCAATGCTTGCAGAAGAACCCTTCCGCGCCATGGGGACACGTACAGGCGCCATCTAGGCCGCCATTCGCCCAGGTCAGGCTGACGAAATAGGCGTCGCTGCCATAGACAGTGGTCGTCGCCCGCTCCAGCGAGACGTCGATGCGGGTAGTGCTGTCGACGTAGCCGAGCCCACGCTCGAACGATCGGGGCGCGGCGACCCGCCGCAAGTCGGTCTCGGTGAAGGGGACGGTCATGCCGACCATTGAACACTCCGTGCATGCGCCTCGGCGGAAGAACGAGACCGGCACGCAAAGAACTTCAAGCCCAATTGACCATAACGACGCTGCCCCATCTTCCCGCGCAAGCCCCCCGCCCAGCAACGGTGAGTACCGTCCCGGCTGCCGGAGCCTAATAGTCATCCATTAGGTAAATCTTTGCCGCGCCGGTAACTACTGCTCTTCCTACTGGCAACCCGCCCCGGCGCGACCCAGCAACTGCCAGAGTAACCACCGCATCGGCGTGGGGCCTCTCGTCCTGCGGCCTCGGGGGGCTAACTCTCACAGCAATCGCACGTGACGTCGTCACAGCATGAGCACACCCTGAGCCACCGTTGGGGCCCTCTGAATCAGATGCTGTAACATGATTCAGAGGGAGGGCTGTCATGGATGTTGACTTGGCTGCGGTCGGAGCTCGGGTGCGAGCCGCGCGCGAGCGTGCAGGGCTGTCCCAGCGTGGCCTCCAGGCAAGGACTGGGATCTCCCAGCCGACGTTGCACCGGGTAGAGATAGGGCAACGGACGAACGCGACCCTGACGGACTTCGACCGGTTGGCGCAGGTGCTGGACATCGGCCTGGATGAGTTGCTTTACGGGTCTGCTGTCGAGGCACGTGTCCTCGCGGCGGCCCGGACAAGCGGGTGTTCCGACGACGCGCTGCGGTCAGCGCTTGACCAGGCCATCGAGCTGCTCAAGCTGGATGACCGGCTCGACGCGGTGGTGCCGTTTCTCCGGCAGGAACCCGCCTGTGAGCCGCCGGAGTTCCCTGACGGCGGGAGTGTACGGGAACACGGGCAGATTGCTGCTGGGCAGGTACGGGAGGTACTCGGCGTCGGTAATGGCCCAGTTGCCGATCTTGTAGAGGCGGTCGAGTATCTCACCGGAGCTGACGTCGGGACGGTCCCTTTGCCGTCAGGGGTGTCAGGGGTCTGTGCCACCGATCCTGAGCGGTCCACATCAATCATCTTGGTTAGCAGTACCGGTGTGGCAGAGCGGCAGCGGTTTACCCTCGCTCATGAGCTGGGACATTTGCTGTCTGGGGACAAGACTCACGTCGATGTGGTCGATGGTGAGCGATCCCCCCTTGAGACTCTGTGTGACGAGTTCGCAGGACATCTGCTCATTCCCGAAGAGGGAGTCCGGGCGTGGCTCAGCCGCGTTGGACCCGACGTTGACGAACGAGCCATGGCGCTGCTCGCCAGATATTACGGGGTCAGTCCTGAAGTGACGCGTATCCAGATGAAGCGCATGGGCTTGCTTCCTGCGGAACTCAGGGGCTCGGGTACGCCTACCGGCCGACGCTGGGCCTACCGCTATGGCTGGGGACCCCAGTTCGACAGCGACCAAGCGGCGGCCGGCCAATCACGGGTACCGCGCCGGATACTCGACCGCGCCGTCGAAGCGTACCGGCAGGGGAAGCTCGGGATAGGTTCCCTGGCGAAGCTTCAGGACCAATCGGTCCCCCAGATGGAGCAAGCGCTCGCCGAAGCCGGTGTTGTCGTCAGTCCCGCGGTCCTCCGGGCGGACGTGTCAGCGCTAGTTGCGCGTGCCGCCGAGCAGAAGGCACCGCGGTCGGACTAACGCTGTGGCGGGTAACGAGGGTACGGGCGGGTGCGCCCGCGTAATCAGCGTGGTGGACGCCGTTCTGCTGCGTTTACTTCTGCGCTGCGGGCAAGTCAGCCCTGCTAACCAGCATTCTCGTAGAACTCGGCATGGAGATCTTGATCCCAGCGGAGGTCGAACGGGAGGTGCAGCGCAAGCGGATGGGCCAAGTTCAGGCTCACTGGCCGCGTATGCGCGCCTCATCACGAGTCCGGATCCTCGACGAGCTCACTCCCGACGATGACCGCTCAGACGTGGTGGCCACCGTTGCTAGGGTGCGGGGGACATCGGTACCAGGGCTCCGGCGTGTTCCGTGACTAGCCCCGACTGTCCCACATGCCCGCTCAACGTTGCGTGTCCGCGCCTCATCGAGCGAGGCTCCCGAGTCAAAGGTGCCTGAAACAGACCTATTCTCCCGGCCGGCAGCAACCTGAACCGCATCCCGACAAGATCCGGGAACCCCAGCTCTAACTGAGCCGCCGAGCCGCGCAGCGCCGCGGGTGCGCCGACGGGAACGGCCGGGTTCTTCGGCATGATCGGGTCGACCTGCCGGTAGAGCGTGCCCAGCGGCGGGCGCGGGTCCGGATCGCCGTGATTAGGCCACAGCGACATGGCCCGCTCCGCCTGGGCGGTGATCGTCAGGGAAGGATTCACTCCCAGATTGGCGGAGACCGCCGACCCGTCCACGACGTGCAAGCCCTCATGGCCGTAGATCCGCTGGTAGGGATCGATGACACCGTTGAGGGGTGAGTCGCCGATGGCGCAGCCTCCGATGAAGTGCGCCGTCGTCGGGATGCTGAACAGGTCGAGCCAGGTCCCGCCAGCCATCCCGCCCAGTTCGGCGGCGAGCATCCGAACCGCCCGGTGGGCCGCCGGGATCCAGGTCGGGCTCGGCTCGCCATGACCGGGACGGGATCTCATGGACCAGCCAAACAACGAGCGGCGGGCGCTAACGGTCACCGAGTTATCCCTCGTCTGCATAACAAGGGCGATGACTGTCCGCCTAGACCAGTGCCTCAGGTTCGGCAGCCGGACCAGGTCCCAGGGATGGGTCGCCAGCAAGCCGAGGAACTTCAGCCAGCGGGGCGCCCGGCCGCCTCCGTCGACGAGGAGTGTGCGGAGCATCCCCATCGCGTTGGAGCCGGGACCGTAACGGGTGGGCTCGACGTGCGTCTGATCGTCGGGGTGGAACGAGGAGGTGATCGCCACGCCCCGCGAATGGTCGTCGCCGCGGGAGCGGAACCGCTCGATCCCGAGGATGGCCTCGGAGTTAGTGCGGGTCAGGGCACCGAGCCGACCGGACAGGCCTGGTAGCGTGCCGGTCGCCTTCATCCGGTGCAGCAGCTTCTGCGTCCCGTAGGTACCGGCGGCGAACACGACCTGGCCAGCGGTGAGCGTCCGCCGGTGCCGGCGGAGTGAGCCGCTGGAGACGACGTCGACGCGGTAACCCCCGTTCGCCGGCCGTACGTCCGTGACGGTCGTCAGCGGAAAGATACGAGCACCCGCGCGTTCGGCGAGGTAGAGGTAGTTCTCGGTCAGCATGTTCTTGGCACCGGACCGGCAGCCGGTCATGCACGACCCGCATTCGGTGCAGGTCACCCGGCGCGGTCCGGCGCCGCCGAAGTACGGGTCGCCGGTCTCCTCACCGGGCCGGTCACCGAAGTAAACGCCGACCGGGGTGAGGTGAAACGTATGTTCCCGGCCCATCCGGCGGGCGACATTCAGTACCGCGGTGTCGGCCGGGGTCATCGTCGGATTGGTGGTCACGCCGAGCATCCGTTTGGCCTGGTCGTAATGCGACGCCAGTTCGGCCTGCCAGTCGGTGATGTCACGCCACTGCGGATCATCGAAGAACGCCTCCGGCGGCTCGTACAGGGTGTTCGCGTACACCAGCGACCCGCCACCGACACCGGCCCCGGCCAGCACAAGCACCCGGGCGCCCTTCTCGCCCCGCAGCAGGTGGATGCGCTGGATACCGGTCAGTCGCAGGAACGGCGCCCACAGGTAGTCGCTGGTGTGCCAGGAGTTCACGGGCAGCGCCCGATGCCGCTCGCGCGGAGCATCACTGGACGGGTCATCGAACCGGCGCCCTGCCTCCAGAACGGCGACCCGGTAGCCCTTCTCGACTAGCCGCAGCGCCGCCACGCTCCCGCCGAACCCCGATCCGATGACAACAACGTCGTAGTCAAGGCCTTCCATGAAGGCAGACTAAACCGCGCCGGGCACGATAGCTACCCACCAGTAACAAGTTCTTTTTTCCATAACGCCGGTGGATTGGTGTTGCCGCGCCCGCTCTTGCCACTCCAGGCGCCCCGCACGCTACCGGGCACGCCATGCATCAAAACAGGTCTTCCGCGGTGAGTGCGTGTACATCATCGATTAGCGTTCCGCAGGGTGAGACGACGACAAGGGGGTCGTCTCCGAAGCTCCAGGCAGTGCGGAACGCTGAATGTAAAGCTGGGCTAGATCGGTTTGACCGAGAGGACTCCGGTTCGACAGCGACCAATCACGGGTCGCGGTCGCCTATGACTCGATGAGAGTCCCCCGGGACCTCGACCCGGTGTTTCATCCCATCGGACGTAGTAAGCCGCGATCAACCTAGGCGGGGCCACCGGGCTTCATGGATTCGAGACCGAGTTCGGCGCGGAGCCGAACGGTGTCAACCGGCCGTCCGCCGCGCTCCGCAGGGAGGGCGGCGAGCACCTGGTGGCCGCTGTCAGCCAGAATCTCAGCCAGGCCGACTCGCACCACGGCCGAGTCTTCAGCGATCACGATTCTCATCGGAGCTCCGGTTCGGTCACGCGTGGGACGGCAGCTCGACGGTGACCACGCTGGGGCCTCCTGGCGGGCTGCTGACCTGCAGGCTGCCGTCCACGGCTCTGATCCGCTCAGCGAGCCCGGCCAGCCCGCCGCTGGCCTCGACATGGGCGCCGCCGCAGCCATCGTCGCCGACCCGCACCCGCAGCTGCAGGCCGGGCGCGTAGGCTGCCTCCAGCCTGGCGTGCCGGGCACCGCTGTGCTTGGTCACGTTGGTCAGCAGCTCGGCGGCGCAGAAGTAGGCTATGGTCTCGATCGCGGCCGACGGGCGCTCAGGCAGGTCGATGACCATCTCGACGGGCAGGTCGCTGCGCGCGGCCAAGGTGGTGAGTGCGATGCCCAGGCCCTGGTCGAGCACTTGGGGATGGATACCGTGGCAAAGGTCACGCAGCTCGGCGATGGCCTCCCTGGCGCCGTGGTGCGCGGCGGTGACCAGCTCCAGGACCCGGTCCAGGTCGGTCTGCCCAGTCCCGTCGCTCATGCTGCCGAGCTTCTTCATGGCCAGCCCCAGCTTCATGGTGACGGCGACCATCTGCGCCTGCGCGCCGTCATGCAGGTCTCGCTCGATCTGGCGCAGCCTTGCGGCCGAATCGTCCACCAGGTGGGTCCGAGACTGCTCCAGCTCCCGCACCCGGAGGACGCTGTCCTGCTGCAGGCGGTGGACGGTCCAGAAGATGAGCGCCGCTCCCGCCAGCGGCAGCACACCCAGCAACGCCAGCGGCCCCGCCCAGTAGATGGAAGCGAGCAGGGCAACGCCGATGGCGACGTTGAAGATGCCACAGACAGTACGCACACCCGTGTAGAGGCGGGGGCGGCGGTACTCAAATTCCCTGATCAGGAGCCTCATCAGGACAGGCCGAGAGGCGGTGACGTTGTCAGCCGGTGCGGACATCGGATTGCCTCCCGTGAGCTGCCGGGACAGACCAGCAGGAAACAGAACTGTGCCGCCTTTCGGTGGGCGGGCTGGACTGCTGGCCAGTCACGCGAAAGGCGCTGCCGCGGTGGTCCACGGAACCCTCCGATTCTGGCTCTAGTATCCACCAGGAGTTACGCTGGGAGGAGACGCTGCCGGGTTAGCGGTGGGCACTAGCCTGCAGCCGGCGAACGGTCCAGAAGATCAGCGCCGCCCCTGCGAGCGGCAGCGCGCCCAGCAACGCCAGCGGCCCCGTCCAGTGGACCGAAGCGAGCAGGGCAACGCCGACGGCGACGTTGAAGATGCCACAGGCAGTACGCACACCCGTGTAGAGGCGGGGGCGATGGTACTCAAATTCCCTGATCAGCAACCTCTCCAAGATGGATCGCGGGGGAGGGATGGTGGTAGCGGTTGTATACATCGGAATGCCTCCGGTGAGCTGTGGTGCCCGGCTGTTCCGGTCACCTGCTATCCCAATGCTCGCCGCACTCAAGCAGGAGAGCTACCGTGCGGACACCCGAACCTGAGGTACGGCTAGCACGGTCCCACCCTCAGCCTGCGGCAACGCCGGTTGTCACCGCATCAAGAGACAAGCCGACCTGACACGGCGACCGGGGCGCGGCGACCCGCCGCAAGTCGGTCTCACGGCCTTGAACACTCGACGCGTGTCCCGGAGGAGGAACGAGACCGGCGCCGGGCGGCTGGGGCCCCAACTGCCCGGCGGGCGGCGCTGGCTAACAGTCGCAGCAGTCGCACGTGACGTCATCACAGCATGAGCACACCCTGATCACCCCCTCCCGTTTCCCGCAGAACAGGAGGGCACCACGCCCCCGGCGCCGGATCCGGGCAGTCCGGGCCAGGCATCTCAGCGAGCATCCCAGTCAACTCGGCCCGCAACACAGCGAGCCGCTCCAGCTCGGCATCGATCTCGGCCACGTGCTTGTGCAACAGCGCTTCGGCAGGCCCGCACGGACACGTGCCCGCATCACGCACCTGCAGCAGCTCCCGGATCTCAGCCAGCCGCAACCCAAGCCGCTGCGCACCCCGGATAAACAGCAACCGGTCCACATCCGCCGCCCCGTACCGCCGATGGTCCCCGTCCGTCCGCAACGGCACCGGCAGCAACCCAGCCCGCTCGTAGTACCGGACGGTATCCGGACGCACCCCGGCGCGGGCGGCCAGCTTGCTGACGGTCAGGTACTCAGTGCCCATGCTTCGACGCTAAGCCCTGGACCGCACTCCAAGATCAAGCCCATTCGACCATAACGACGCGACCCATTCCCCCACGCCACCCTGGCCTCTCGCCCAGAAATTAGCTAAAAGGTTCGAATAAGCGGGCCGAACGACCATTCGGCAGCGGGCGCCTAAGCCAGCTCGATGACCTCACCCCGACGGTAGAAGCAGGCCTAGCCTGGCTAGCCGGATTCGCCCCAGCCGCCTTCGAGATAGCGCGAACCCGGGACGCGACGCGGGCCATGTACCGGTGATCGGCTGGCGTCCAGCCCGTTAACCAGTAGGCAAAAGCCAGCGCCCCGCCAACTCCCCAAGCGCCGGCGGAGCGCTGACGCATGTGCCCCCTCGAAAGCTTTTGGCGGGACGCGGCCAACGCCACGTCCCGCCACGGTGAGCGGTTGTTTTCGCGGGCCGCTCTGCCGCGTCTGGTTGATCAGCCCCAAACGACGCGCATGAGCCTGACCCTCCCTCCGGCAGTTGAATGCACCACGCTACGGCCACCCGGCACGCCTACGCCGGGTAATCGATGCTTGTCAACCCATATTTAGCCAGCCGAAAACCACTCCAAGGTGGCAAACCGATTCCTTTAGTACCTAAATGACCATAGTTAGGTTAGGGTAGCCCTACGGAACTAGTCATACACGGTGAGCGTCCGACTAGACAGGAGCCGAGAGCTTAACAGCGGAGTCGGTGGATCATGCGAACCTCGTTCGTCACTGCACGCACGTTCAAGCATCTGAATGTCCGCACCTGGGCTTGGCGGGAACTCCCACTGCCCGTTCGCTGTTACGTGGGGGCCGTGCCATCTGTGGCGCTTGTTCTCACAGCCATTGCGATCGCCCAGTCGCAGTGGCGACCGGCAGATCTACGGTTGTTCGCCGTACTTCTTATCTATGGGCTGATCTCTGTATGGGCCACTCCCCGCATCAGCTATCCCCCGGGAGTGCTGGTTCGAGACTTCGTGTCCGCTTGGGTACTACCCGTCGCTGTATTCCTGCCTCCGGTGTATGCGCTGGTCGCGCCCATCCCCCTCATAATCCTCACGCAGGTACGGATCTACAAGGGAGTCGTCTACCGGAAGGTGTTCACCGCGGCCGCCATGGGGCTCGCGTACGGTGCGGCGTCGCTGCTGTTCCATGCCTTTCCAGCCTCGATCGCAGGGAGCGATCCCGGTAAGGGAATCCACGCGGTCACATGGGCATTGGTCGTAATCCTCGCTGAGCTTGCTGGCGGCCGAGGACACAACGCGCTCATAGCAATTGCCGTAAAGATCTCTAATCCTAACGTCCGTCTCATAGAACAAGAGCTGAGCCGTGAAGCGCTTACCGGCGACGTAACCGAATTCAATCTCGGGATGCTGATCACCGTACTCATCGCAGTCAGCCCGGTGTATGGCGTTTTCGGGATCCTCATGTGGGCTATGGTTCGCCGTTTCATGATGCACAACTTGCTGCTCGCCAAGTCACGCATCGATACGAAGACGGGATTGCTCAACGCGTCCACATGGGAGTCCGAGGCCACCACTGAGATCGCGCGATGCATCCGAGCGAGCACGCCGATATCGGTCGCGCTCATCGACATCGACCACTTCAAGCTCGTCAACGACACCCATGGCCACCTAGTCGGCGACATGGTGCTTGGCGCCATGGGCGATGAGATCCGCGATCACCTGCGCTCCACCGACATCGCCGGACGATTCGGCGGCGAGGAGTTCGTCATCCTGCTGCCGAACGCTCGAGAGACCGACGCCATCGGAGTCGCCGAGCGCCTACGAGGCCACGTCGAGGACACCCCGATCCCGATCACCGAAGACGACGCCGACCGGTGCGTCAAACTCACCATCTCGATCGGCGTCGCGGCCCTAGACGATGACTGCCACGAACTCACCGACCTTCTCGCCGCCGCGGACGCAGCGCTCTATCACGCCAAGGGAACGGGCCGAAACAAGGTGCACGCGGTCAGCGCGACCGCCCACAAGCAGCGGTTCACCGTCACGGCGCAGGCGGATCCAGCGTCGGCCTTAGGCCAAGCCGCCGACAACGTATTGCTCGGGTGCTGTCCACAGCGCGTCGAGACCACGGCAACCCATGATCATCCCTCCAGATCTCCGGGGCACGATGATCTCGCGGATAGACAGACTGTCAGGATGCCTAAGGCAGAAGAAGGCAGCCATGGCCACCGCGATCCTGAACCGCGACCTCGGCGTGCCGATATCGGATCTCAGCGGTGTCGACATCGCCTACGACGTCCACGTGTGCCGGGTCTTCCTGCGCACCGGCTTGGCCGAGCACGACAGCGTGGACCCCATGGTCGGCGTAGCCCGCACCCTCAATCCCGAACAGCCAGGTGCGCTCGATCTCCCCGGCATGGGACATCGGCCGCCGCTGGTGCAGGCCGACTAGCCCCCGCCGTCCCACGTGCCCGCTCAACGTTGCGTGTCCGCGCCTCATCGACCGAGGCTCCCGAGTCAAAGGGGTCTGAAACAGATTCATCCCCGTCAATCGATAAGACGGGCCGAGCGGCCGGGTGCTGCTCGGCACAACAACCGTTCACGGCCACGGGCAGCAACGGAGGCGGGCGGCCAGTTCGCGAAAGTTAGGGGCGTCGCGCCATTCGGCGTGACTACCGATGACGAACAGGCGGCGGCGCGCCCGGCTGACCGCGACGTTGAGCAGGTTGACGGGGCTGGCCGCCCAGTCGCGGGCACCCTTGCCCGAACTGGGGTCGGTGCCGAGAACGAAGATCACCACGTCGGCCTCCCGGCCCTGCATCGTGTGGACGGTGCCGATGTGTTCCGAGATGAAGTCATCCGCTGACTCCCCGGTAAAGCGCCTGGACGAGCGCACGGCCGACTGGCACCCGGCGATCACGTCGCGAAACGGGCTCAGCACGTACACCCTGTCCAGCGCCACCCCGTAGCCCGCGTGCAGCCGGCCGAGGATGGCCACCAGAGCCTCCCCCTGCGCGGACACCCATTTTCCCGAAGAGTCAGCCACCACGTCGATCCAGGCGCTCGGCGGATAGACATGCTGCTCCTCGGGAAAGGATGCCTCACGCGTCCCGTAGACCATTCTGCCCTCGTAGGCGATCACGTTGCTGATATCGAACATGGGCTGCTCGCACCGGCGGTGCACCCGCAGCGGAGCTCCTACCCATCTCGGCTGTTCGTCGCCGTCGGCGGCCTGGACCCGGACGTAGGTACCCACCGGGCTTTGCTCGTCGGCCAGAGTCTGCGCGGAACTCGCGGATGGCAGCCACCGACGGTCGGCACCGTAAAGAACGCGTAGCCGTTCCTGGGTCTGCGGCGGAACCTGGCAGATAGGCTCCAGCTGCAGCGGGTCCCCTACCACCACGGCACGCCTGGCTCTCCACAGGGCGCCAGCGGCGTGCTGCGGGACGGCCTGCCCGGCCTCATCTACCAAGTACCCAGCCGAATGACTGACCGCCTAGTCCGGCGAGCATCCGGCCGCACGACGCGAACGTCGTCGAAATCACCGGCACCACCAGGAACAGCGTCTGCCAGGCCGCGAGTTCCGCCTCCGGCGTGGGCTCGGCATCCGGATCGCGTTTGAGCATGTCGAAGAAACCCCGCAGATTGTGCCTCACGGACTTCGCCGCGCCCTCAATGAACGCACGGTGCAGGTCAAGCGCGGCCAGGAACACCTGGGTCCGCGCCCGCGACCACTCCGGGTCCGACCACGGAGCGGAGAGTTCCTGGGCAGACGCGTCAAGCTCCGGCCAGTCCTCGGGGAAGAACCTGTCCCAGTCCTCGCGAGCGCGCTTGATCACGCGCTGATCTTCCGCCTGCCGCCATGCCACCTCCGCCGCCCGCGTGGCCGCCTGCTCCGCAGCGGACCGCAGGCCGCGCGCGGCGGACGCGAGCGTGGCCGCGTCTTGCGACGCGAACCGCGTTTTCCGCTCCGCGTCCGCGACCTCGGCCGCCAGTTCCGATCCCCGCTTCCGCCAGTGCCGGATCGCCTCACCCACACCCAGCAGCCCCGCCAGGCCGCCAGGGCGGCTGGCCTCGTGCTCGTTCTGGACAGCTCTGCGCGACCTCGCGTCCGCAGCCAGCCCGCTCGCCGTACGTTCCGCATCTTCATGACGCATAACGGCGAGTTCCATCGCCCGCCGCGCCTCATCCTCCGCGTTGCGAGCCGAAGCCACCTCATCGTCAGGTACCGAGGACCGCAGGGCCCGGTCGGCGGCCGCTCTCCGGGCGGCGACGGCACGTTCGGCGGTCAGCGCGGCATTGAACCGGTCGACGGCGTCCCGCCAGGACGCGACCGGCAGTTTGCCCTTCCCTAGTTCCTGCAGCAGGTACTGCATCCCGTCCGGCTTGGGCCAGAACCAGTTCTCCCGGAAATCCGCGCGCTTGCTCGCGTTTCCGAGCGGTGCGGCAACCATCCCCCACACCTTGCCCGGGGCATCGAAGAACGCCGCCGCCTGCGCTGCGAAATACTCGGCGTCCGATCGCCACTCCGTGCCGATGGCATCTGTCACCGGCAGTTCCTTGGTGATGTTCTCCACCGCAGCGTTGTTGGCCGACGCGACCAGGATCTCGTGACCGGTCAGTTCCGGGCGCAGGCCACGCACCCGGCGTCGCGTGCCTCGGGCTCCTGTCCAGTTGTGCCACCCGGTGAAGGCATCGTCCGGAGACTCCAGTTCGGCCAGCCGCGTCGCGCGCTCGACCACGATCGCGGCGATCAAGTCGCGGAGCAGCGTGGTCTTCCCAGTCCCCGGCGGCCCATTCACCGCGAAGATGCCCGCGGTGTCGCCTAGCCCGGCGACGATCGAGTTGACCGCGAACTGCTGGCTCACCGCCAGCGGCCGGTCGCTATCGGCTGGCCACCGCCCAGACGGAAATGCCTCCGGACGGACGCCGTTCAGCAGGGCCGAGCGGTCCTGGAGAGTGTCAACGCGCCGTTCTGTGCCAAAAGGAGAAAGGTAGGACGTCAGCGCCGGTCCGGCGTCGCCCCGTGCGACAGCGTTGGCGGCCCGTTTCAGGTCGGGGGCGGTCATGCTGCTGAGGAAGACGGGCTCAGGTTCGGGCAACGAGCCGTCCCTCTTCCGGAACACCGGCTTGCTCTCGATACGCAGCCGCAGATGATCCGCCATGTCCGGCGGGAGCGCGAGCAGATTCGCCGCATAGGCGGCAAAAGCGATGATGTCGAACAGCAGAATGCCGTCCCGCAGCCCCCGCGGGCCGTCATCCGGCGTGGCGTCGGGCTGCGGGGCTGTTGTGATCGGCGGCTGGGGGTCTGAGATTAGTCGCTGGGCGGCGCGCTCGGCCAGTGAGCCGGCGCTGGCGGCCAGGCCCGCGGCGGCCGTCGCGCCCAGGACCGGTGCCGCGGCGGTGATGAGCGATGTGATCGCGCCGGCCGCGAGCGGTCCCAGAACCTCGGTGATCGCCTTGCGCCCATCCGTCCCGCGTCGTTGCTCTCCGCGGTAACTCACCGGACGCGCGAGAAGCTCGGCGAGCAGCACCTCACAGTCGGCGGCGACCTCCTCGAAGCCGTCCAGCCAGCCGAGAGCTCCCGGACCGGGGCGATGCAAGCGGCCTGTCGCCCATGCGCACGAAGAGAACACGGTGGTCCTCGGCAGCAGATGGCCACGCTCATCGACGACGAACGCGAACAGGGCACTGTTCCCCTTCTTGAGCCGACCGCCGAAGTCCTCACCCTCGATGTAGCCGAGCTTCGCGGCGAGGGTTTCGCGAACTGTACCGAACTCGAAAATGCCGCCGTAGACGGTGTGCCGCCAGACGCTCCCGTAGGTGCCCCGCTCCGGCTGCTCGGCGTAACGCGGGTGTCCGGGCTGCCAGGGAAGAGGGGGCACCGGCTGGCCCGGACGAACGGTGACCGATTCGACGCACTTGGTCCCCCGCCTGCGCTGCCGCACCTGATCGGCGGCGGGAATCTTCGGGATCGCCTGCGGGTCGAACATCTCTACCGCGTGCCAGTAGGCGAGTGTGTTCGTCATATCGCGGAGGGTGCCCGATGTGACCATGGGTCGATTGTTACTCAGCGCAGTATTCAGCGACAAGAGGTTACGAATGCTGCGGCCGTCGCGGCGCTCGCCCGCTTGAGCATCCACGCGTCGTTATATAGGAATTTATTCCATAACGACGCGTGGATGCTGTCGCTATCAAGCACTCCGATGCGGACATAGTACCCGGCGCCATCGAGCCACGCGCGCGCCCTGCCGAGCTGACGTTCGGCGGAGAACTCAGCCCACCGTTCGCGTTCGCCGGGCCATTCCTGAATGGTCTCCCGGAAGCGCCGGAACGCTCCCCTCCCCCGAATGGCGAGCTCCAGATGGTTGGCACGCACCGCGTCGCGCATGGTCGCGATGAATAGCTCCATGTCCCGGTATCCCTCCCGTGACCCCTCGCAGTGGATGTACAGCCGCTTGTCCTCTTCTTCCTCTTGGGCGGGGTCCGACGTGCCGTAGGTGTCATACGGCCAGACATCCCCGGTTTCGAGGTTCAGCCGCCCGTCCCCCTGCATCGGGTCACCCTCGAGAGCGTCTGCTATCTGATCCAGTTTCGCGGGCACCGGTTGCCGGTCCGGGATCGCGCCGGTGGCGAGCATCGACTCCAGTTGACCGGCCAGCACATCGTCGCCTTCCCAGGCCCGTTCCCGCAGAGCCGCGATCAACGGCGGCGCCACGCGCCGGGCACCCTCATCGCCCTGCGAGAGCGCCGCCAGCATCGCGTCACCGAGCGCCTGCAATCCCCGCAAAGCCCCAGCCGGGATGTCGACAGTCAGGACCGAGTTATCCGTGCCCGTGACCCTGACCTGGACCGGTGCAGCAATACGCGGAACGAAGGCGCCACA
>CAVUOU010000034.1:0-208606 GCA_963743085.1 uncultured Actinomycetota bacterium | reverse complement strand
TATAACGTACCTCGAACCGATGGCGTGAGAGGCCCCCGGCGCATGGCCGAAGCCCCTAGGCAACGGGCTGTAGGGTCTCTCGCGGCCAATCATCGGTTGCGTAGTGCGCCTGCTGGTGCGTGAACGTACTGCCCGCCGGGGCTCGCGCGCTTCCGCACCAGCGGGTTCGCATAGAAGGGGGCGGTCACGGTGTGCCACTTGCTCCCGTCCCAGTGCAGCGCGTACTGCTTAGTGTCGTCAAACCAGCCGATCCGTACGTTGGAGGCCGACACCGCTGGGAGAGTTACCTCGGGAGCGGGGAACACTCGCAGTTCGTGTGAGGATAGACCAGATGTCACCTCGCGTGCCTGCCGTCGATCCTGTCTGCCTTGCTCAGTGGTGCCAGAAGCATCTCGGCAGCCCGCCTGCCAGCGAGATCTTCAGGTCCGGGCATCTCTCGGCGGTCATCGGGCTCCGGCTGGCTGGAGCCAGGACAAGCTGCTGGTGGCTCACGATGGGGACAGCGTAACCGTCGACAGCGAAGCTGTCCTGGCCGGATGTGGAAGATCACGTAATTCCCCAGGGGTGGTGATCAAGTAATTCCCCAGATCCTGGCCCGCGTTCAGATTCTAGCTGGTGCTCGTGTTCCCTATGGGGACGACGCGCCGGGACGTTTGGCGGGCCGGTAACTGGGCGCGTTCATGAAGATCTGGTGGCTGGTGTTGATGAGCCGGTCCAGGAGGGATTCAGCGACGACGGGGTTGGGGAACAGCGGGTACCAGTCAGCAGGTGCCCTGTTGCTGGTCATGATGGCGGATTTCCCGGCGCGTTCGGTGATCAGCTCGTACAGGTCGTCGGCCTGGGCGGCGGTCAGCTCGCGCATCGCGAAGTCGTCCAGGACGAGCACGGCCGGGCGGGCGAGCTCGCGGAGCCGTTTGTCCCAGCTGTGGTCGGCCCGGCCTCCGGCCAGGTGCGCTAGGGCGCGGCTGGTTTTGAGGAACCGGGCGTCGGCACCGCCGCGGATGGCCAGGTGGGCCAGGGCCTGGGCGATATGGCTCTTGCCTGCCCCGACGGGTCCGTACAGGATGACTGATTCGCCTGATTGCAGCCAGCGCAGGGCGGCCAGGTCGCGGATCTGGGCGGCGGGCAGCTTGGGGCTGACGCTGAAGTCGAAGCCTTCCAGGGTGGCTTCGGTTTCGAACCGGGCGGCGCGGATCCGGCGGGCCAGGGACATGGTGTCGCGGCGGGAGATCTCGTCCTGGCACAGGACCTGCAGGAAGTCCAGGTGGCCGAGTTCCCCGGCGTGGGCCTGGGCGAGCCGGGCGTCGAGGGTACCGAGCATGCCGGACAGTTTCAGGTCCCGCAGCGCGCCGGCCAGGGCGCTGCGGTCGGTGATGGTGACGGCGCTCATGCGGTGGTTTCCTCTGGTTCGATGATGGCGGAGACGCGAGCCTGGTGGCCGCTGATGGTTCCGGTGGCGCTGATCTGGGTCCAGGTGCCGAGCGGGTCTCGGCAGGCCGGGCTGGCGCGCCGATCGCGGCCGCCAGGGCGGTGACCGCGGTGATGCGGGCGGCCGGGCTGAGCGGCGGGGCACCTGGATGGTGATCCCGTCGCCGGCGACGGCGATGGTCAGGCCGGTCATCCCGGCCTGCTCGACGAACGCGGCGCCGGACCAGCGCGTCGGCCTGGGCGGCCAGCGGCCTGACGGGCAGCAGCCCGCCGCCGGCGGGGGTCACCGCGTCACCTGCGCGCCGGAGGCGGCCTGGCCGGCGTCGCCGCCGCCGAGCCGATGTCACCGTCGATGTCGAGGGTGACGGTGCCGGGCATCGGGATGACGTTGGCGAAGCTGGCCGGGCCGCGCAGGAACGCGGCGGCACCACCGTCCCCGGCTGCCGCGGGCAGGGCCGTCCCGCTCGGCGCCGGCGGCCAGGATGCCCTTGATGGTCCGGTAGGACGGGTCGCCGGCTGCCAGCGCCTTCGCGCAGGCAGCTTCCAGCCGGGACGGGTCGTGCTTGTCGGCCAGCCCGATCACGCCCTGCGCCGACCGCAGCCGGTACAGCGCGTTATCAGCCAGCAGCTCCGCCGATGACCTGCTCGCAGGCAGGCCCGATGGCGGCGGCCTGGCGGCGGCACCAGGCCGGGGTCCGCATGTGGAACGCGATCTTCTCCGGCGGGTAGTCGCCGAAGTCGGTCTGCTTGCCGCGCGTCCTTGCGCGGGTGCGTCTTGACCAGTTGCCCGCCGATGAAGAACTGCACCATCGTCGCGGTGACCCGCACGTCGGCGGTCTTGCCGATGTGCGCCACGGCACCGAGTACAGCACCTTCTCGACCCGGGCGTGGATGTCCGGGCCTATCTTCGCCGTCGCCCATGTCGCCAGCACGAACGGCTCTGCGGGCAGCGGCCGCAGCGCGTCCTTCTCGACCGCTTCGAACACCGCGGCCGGGGCGGCGCCGTCCAGCGGCCGGCACGCCCGCCGCCCGGCGACCTCCACGACCAGCGGACCGCCTCGGCCTGCATCTGCTCCAGGCCGCGTGAACTCCCGGCCGCGCCAGAACGAGTCCCGGACATACGGCATCGGCCGCTCGACCCTGGCCTTGTCACGGGGTTTCCGTGACCGCGCGGGGTCGACCAGGCACCCGTAGTGAGCGGCCAGCTCGGCATAGGACCGGTTGATCTTCGGGTCATACAGGTCCGGCTTGTCCACCCCGGTCTTCAGGTTGTCCGGCACCAGCCGGGCCGGGACGCCGCCGAAGAACTCGAACGCCGCGACGTGGCACTCGGTCCACGCCCGCTGGTCCATCTTCAGCACCGGCCGCACGAACATGTGCCGCGAGCAGCACAGCACCATCACGAACGCCCGCACCATGCGGAGCTTGCCGGTCGACCGGGTCCAGCCAGCGGCCCAGCTGCCCGTAATCGATCTGCGCCTGCTCCCCGGCCTCTGCCGGGTGCGGGTCCAGCACCCGCACCTGCGACCGGCGGACCTCCTCCGGCACGTTCGCCGCCACATACCGGCGGAAACTGGCGATGCTCACCGCCAGGCCGCTGCTCATCGCGCAGCCGCTGCCAGATCGTCGCCACCGTCACCCCGGCCTTCAGCTGCTCGGTGATGTAGTCGCGGTGCGCCGCGATCGCCGGCCAGGTCACCTGCCGCAGCCGGGTATCGGCCAGCTGCGGGAACCACTCCCGCACCAGCTCCGCCCACTCCTCCTCACTCCTGGCCGGGCCGCGCCCGGCGTGATGCCCGCCGCCACCGCCGGCGCGATGTACTTCCGCAGCGTCTTGCGGTCCACATCCAGGCTCTCGGCCATCTCGCTCAGCGACCGGCCCGCATGCCAGTGCATCAGGATCTCCGTCACGTCGATCACGTCGAACGTTCTCCTTGCCATCGGCCTCCCGCCGTTCCGGACGGGAGGAAGGTTGCTCCTTCTCGATGGCCAGGTCCACCCCGACACGCACGTCATCCCCATGGGGAATTACGTGATCGGAGGTGGGGAATTACGTGAGCGCCAGCCCCTCAGAACTGGGGAATTACGTGAGCGCCGACACTTGAGAACACACTGCCGCGAATCGAGGCGCAGGCGGGCCTCAGTGCACGCGACCAGCGACTTGTCGAGACGGCCACCGCAGTCATACGGAAAGCCGAACAAGACGGTCACCACCGAGCCAGGCTGCCCTAGCCCGGCAGATGCGCGCTCGCGGCCAGTCAGTCGCCAACGAACGCCTCCGGTGGCTCATGAACGCTGCCGGAGCCGGGACCGCCGGGCGAGGCCCCGCGGACTGACACCTGGGGGAAACAACATGTCCGACACTGAGGACTTCAGCACTGTCGAGGAACTACTCACAGCCGACGACGTGTGCTCGCTGCTGAAAGTCAAGAAGAGCTGGCTCTACGACACCGTTGAACGCGGCCTCATCAAGCCGATCCGGCTCGGCAAGCAACTCAGGTTCCGGCCATCGACGATCGCGCGCTACCTCGACGACTGCGAGTCACGGACCTGAACAGCGCAGGGGTTCCGGCTCGCTGGACACGGCCGGTCCGTTCAGGCTCGAGTCGCGACATCGCGTCCATCTTCCGTCCTGGTGGCACAGTCCCCGCGCCTGGCCACTCGTGATGGCACCACGATGACCCGTCACGCGCGGGCTGAGCCGCACCTGTCCTCATCGCCGCCCAGCGCCGGGCTGGCACGTGGTTCAGAGCGTACGTTCCCAGCCGATCACGGCCGGGTCCTGATGCCACACCGGAACGGTTGAACGGCGCGGTGGTCCGTGCAGTCACCGCAGGTCCGAGTAGCCCTATCTGCCGATGAGCGCGCTACTACGACGCGCCGCGAGAGGCGGGTGTCCTAGCCTTAGGCTGTGCCGGAATTGGCGGATCTGGAGCGGCGGTGCGTCCTGCCGTTCTACTTGACGATGATGGGCCTGAATGCGCTAAATCGTGACGTCCCGTTCGACGCTCTGCGCGAAGTGGTGCGAGAGACGACCGACGACGAAGTTGCTGAGCTGCTGGCCTCGCACTGGCGGCCGCGTGTCATGGGAGCTTGGCTGGCGTCCGCCCGGACCCGGTGCCTGGAGGATGCACTACTGAAGAGCATGGAGACCTCGGCTGGGGCGCTGACAGCACCGCCGCTTGCGACCGTCGCCCTGCACGGTCTGGGAAGAGAAGGCCGTACCCTCGCTCAAGACCTACCTGCGGCAGGACCTTGGTCATCGATGGGGCTCGGCCTCGTTCGTAGCCGCCGTACTCGAACGGCTGGATGCCACGCCGGCCGACGTGGCCATTGATGACCAAGACCGCAGGGCTGTAGACGGGATGCTGATCGTCGCGCGTCGCCTAGCCGAGGCAGAGCCAGAAATTCCTCCGGACGCTGGGACCTGAAAGCAATGCCCTCTCACCGTCGATTGCGCCGCGCTTGACATTGACCTGATTGGCAGGGGCACCTGCGAGTAGGGCGATGACCCCCCTTGACTGTTTCGCCGCTATGGGTCGCACGGCTCCCACGCCGAGCTCAGCCGACGAAAAGATAACCCAAGCCGTGCAGGCTGACACCCTCAACTGCCGCGATGAGAACGCTCAACCTTGGTGCCGAGCTCAGGGCAACGGCTGTCGCTGCGCCCGGCCTTGCTGACCCGGATGACAGGTCATGTGATCGCGACGAGGCGGCTGTGCTGGGCGAGGGGATACGTTGCCAGTACATCACTGATGAGCTCACTCATGCAGCTCGCTGACGGGCCGTAGATATACAGCGCTGTTTCGGCCGGGCCCTGCCAGTACGACACGATGCTGCCTTCATGGCGGAGCCGATCACTCAGCAGGCTGGTCAACTCGTCAGGGGTGCTGGTGGCATATACATCAGCAGGCAGATCGGTACCGTTCAGGTACAGGCCGAGCCCGTCGGTGCTGCCGAATGCGACCCGTTCGCCGTGATCAAGCACCGCGTACGAGCCGCGCGGGCGCGCCGTGGGCAGTCAGGAGCTCGATCGTCGCGGCAACCGCCTCTGCCGGGGAGGCGTGCTGGTCCTCGGCCTCGGCTTCGATGTCACATGCCAGCGGCTCGCCGTCCTTGCTTAGCAGGGTGCCGCCCCCGTCTACGTGGAAACCGGGAGCCCGCTGCTGGAGGGTAACTTGCAGCAGATCCTCCACCCGGTGGCGGTGCACTGGCTGGAGGCGGGCATTGAGGTGGACCCTGAGGTGGTGCAGCATCCGGCCATCTTGGCAGCTCTGCCAGCCGCCCACCAGGCCGACAGATACAGATCGCTGCAGACACCCATGCCCGAAGGCGCCCACTGCCGCCGATCTGATCGACTGGGGGTCTAACAATTAACGTGGGGACTGCCGCAAACGGGCCTGCGCCACTGCGGGGAATACGTATCCTGGTTGGCGCCCACAGCGCGATCAGGACACAACGCGCCGACACCAGCGTGGCTGTTCCGTGTGCCGCACGTAGGCCGCCGATGCGACTGTTACGAGAGACAGAGTCGGCGGTCTGGAGCGTTCCTTGGCTGAGTCTGGCTCGGCGCAGCGGCTACGGATCGTGGTCTAGCTCGACTTGGCTGATCGGCGTACGTTGCGGTCATCATCCACCGCTGGGACCTGTGAGGTGCCCAGCCTCACGGGGTCCCGGCTGTCCCCTGGAGGTGCCGTCATCGCCGCCGCAACCGCATCCGCTGCCCTCGTTCCCGTCCAGCCCGCGTTCACCGGCGCCGAGCGTCTCGCTCACGGGGTACCTGGCCGGCGGCCTCGGGTGCCCGTCCCTCCCGAGGCCGCCAGATCGCCGAGAGCAGCAGGGACAACTGCTCACTCGTATCCGGTAGCGGCGACCAGGATGTGCGCGAGGAGCGCCCAGTCGGGCTGTGCGGCTGCAGCCTTGCCCTGGTGGGTGAGATGGCCGGGAAGCCCGTCAAGGACGGCCTCAAGCGCTTCAAGGAAGCGATCCAGCGTCGGGTTCTCCCACTCCCGGGACCCGCGGCCAGCAAGGTCCTCGCGCATCTGCGCAATCACCCGCCCGACGTCCTCTCGTGATGCAGCCTGCCCGACACCGTCAACATGGGCGGATCGGCCTGTCTGCCATCGTGCTCCCGGCCTCGGGACAGGGTCTGAATGCCTGATCGGAGCAGTCCGGCGGAAGCTCCATGCTCATGCTCACGTAGACAGGGCCGATCTCGCTATCCAGCCGCCAGTTATCCCACTGGTCCAGTTCCGTCTCGGCATACCGGTACAGCAGCCTGGCGAGTTCCTCTACCTCATCCGCGCTCATGCGTTCTCTCACGAGCCTTAATCATCGCGTCTGCGCCAGGCTGGCGACATCGCGGGCCTGGCCGCACCGTCCCCAGCGGACCCGATGCCTTGAACCAGACCATCTGAACCCCACGACGAGTCCTTCATCTTGAACGCCGACAGAATCGGCGATCAGGTGCGATTGCCGGCTCTGCGGTGTTTGCATGTCCGTGACGCTGGGTGACCACCGTCGCCGCGCGGGCGGCAGGACATCCTGACGGTGTGCCCGTGTCAGGCAGTCCGGATCCCTGCCTGTGTGCTGACGGCGGTAGATCGCCGGGACCGGCTACCGGCCGCTGAAGGCGACCCAGACGCTGCGGACCCGGCGCTCCGGCCTGATCCGCGGTGGGCGTCATTCCGCTGGCACGCCGGCACACAGCTACACCGCCCTGAGCTGGTCTCCACAGAGCACCACAACCAGCTGGCAGCCTGGATTTTCTACGGGATTTTCTACGCTTGAAGCAGCTCTTCCCTGGCCGCGACACGCCGCTCGCCTTGCGCGGTAGGGCAAGCGCGGCTAGCCTGCTTACCAGACAGAGACAGCCTTCCAAGCTAGTCACGCGGTTTCGATTACCGTCGCCCGCTCTTATCGGCCATTCGGCGCTATTGAGCTGCCCTCAGCCGGACGAGAAGAGCATTGCTGATTTGGGCGAATACTGATAGGTAATCAGCGCCTTGGGCTGGCTGCGAGTATTGGATGTCAATGTCTGCGGCCTCAAGATCGCGGCTGAGGCGGTTCATCAGTTTGCGGGCCTGGCTGGCGATCAGGTACTCGGACTCCGCGGTGTCGGTCTCTTCGTCTAGCCACACGCTGATCTCCAGTGCCGCAGGCAGTAGGTGGACCCATGACACGAACGGCGGCAGGTCCGCGGGCCCGGCGAGGTCAAGGAGCAATGCCCATCTCTTCCGCTGCGCGGTGAAGTGGCGTTCGTTGCCTGCCCAGGTGGCTCTGATAACCCCGGAGTTGGTGAAGGACGTCAGGACGTCGCTGATGTTCCTTTTGGCGAATCCTGCTTCGTCGGCGATCCGGGCAGCATCGAGTGACCCGTCTCGATAAGTGAGCAGCACTCGCATCGCCTCAGAGCGGCCGCCTGGCCCGAACAGCTGGCGGAGCCGGAAGGACAGGTTAACTGGAAGAGCCGGATTCGGCTCGTGTGACTTGCCGGTCCTTGCCGCAGGAGGGCGGTTGAAGCCGTATCCAGCGAAGACCGGATCCGGCTGCGAGACGAATGCCAGGACATCGGGGCGGAAGACAGGCATGGCGACTGGGCCGGGTTGCTTGCTGGCGAGCACGTTCGCGGTCGAGGGCTGCCGGGTCCATGCGGTAACAGCGGCGACCAGACCAGCAGGCACGGGGAACCTGCCAGCCAGATTTCGCAGCCGTTGCATGGACAGGAGTTCGTGGTTGAACGCCATCCAGTCGAGCATCTCATCAAACAGCCGAGGGTCTTGACGGCCGATCCCGATGGTGAAAAGTATGAGCGCCTCGGGGTCGACTGCCCACTTGTCGGCTCCCGCGACGGTCGATGAGACGCCTATCTGTGCCCACTGACGCCAGGCGAAGTCGAGCAGTCCCTGGCTGACTGTGCTTCTAATCTCCGAGATCTGCATTGTCTACCCCCAGGGCACGGAGAGCGTCCTCCAGGACCGATCTGTATCCGGGTGATGGATCTTGCGTTATCGACCAGCGCGCGGCCGCGACGAGTTCATCCCGGGTCGGAGTGAGTGCACGGAGATCTGTCTCATGACGACCCCCTCCCTGGTCAACCATGGCGTACAACTTGAAGTGAATCTGGTCGAGGCGGCCAGCGAAGTGGACGATCAGGGTTTTCCCATAGGACCTGGTCACGACGCGGCTCATGAGGGCCTCAGGCAACCCCCATCTGAGCAGATCCGTTGGCCCTGCGTTCAGCCAGTCCTCGTCCAAGCCGAAGTCCGCAGCGACAGCCGCCCGTGCCGACAGGAGAGCTTCTGACCACGATCTCAACCTGACTGCTGAGCGCCTGCAACTGATCGGCCAGCGCGCCGAGCAGGAGATCGATCGTCTCGTCAGTGATCTCCATATGCCATAGTGTAACAGACCGAGATGTTAAAGGTCTTTATTCAGGGCCTTCAACATCTCTATACGGGGTGTTGAACATCCGGTCTAACGAGTTCTTCCACGACTCTCGCCCGCACACCAGGCAGAGGGCCCCGCGCCCTCGGACGCGGGTAGCGGTATGCTCATCTCCGCTCGGCAGGTCCGTCGGCAAGCCCTGGTCAGGCGCGAGGAGACCCGCCAGCGCACTCTCGAGCAGCAGCCTCCAGTAGCCGACACGGTTTCGATTACCGTCGTCCGCTCCGTTCGATACCTGATCAATCATGCTATCTAGCCCATCTGTTTGACTGTAGAGCTGCCTAATGCGTTCTACTGTCGAATTATGCAGCCTAGTGTTGTATTTTGGCTGGTCAGCAAAATAATTCAAACTGAACTATGCTTGGTGTCAGCACCTTTGGTGCGAGGTCTGTCCGGCACCGGGGTTTCCACAAGGCCGCCGACGGCCGCTACAAATCCGCCGGCACCTATAGCACCGAGGAGCGGGCGCTGGAGGTCGCCGAGGAGGCGGAGAAGCTCGCCCTTGAAACTGCAGAGAAACCTGTCACCGGCTCGACACATACCGCATCGGCAGAGCGCGACGTTCACCGCCAACGCTTAGCTAGCCTTCCGGTAGGCGCGTACCGCCAGCGGCACGAACACGATGAAGATCCCGGCCAGCCACGCGATGCTCTTCAGCAGGTTCGCCTGCACCGGACCGCCGAGCGCCAGCGCGCGCATCGTGTCGATCACGTAAGTGACCGGCTGGTTGTTCGCGAAGGCCTGCAGCCAGCCAGGCATTGTCGAGATCGGCACGAACGCCGAGCTGAGGAACGTGAGCGGGAACAGCCAGATCAGCCCGAACGCCTGGACCGACTCCTCGTCGCCGATGGCCAGGCCGGTATACGCCGAGATGCAGCAGATCGCCATCCCGAACACGGTGGCGAGCACCACCATGAGGATGGCGGGAACTAGGCCGTTCTGGAATCGGAACCCGACGGCGTATCCCACCGCGACGATGATCAGGATCGTAATGAGCATCCGTCCGGTGTCGGCGACCAGCCGGCCGCCAGGACCGCCGAGCGCGCCATCGGCATCGACCGCAGCCGGTCGATCACGCCTTTCTTCAGCTCCTGGGCCAGCGCGATGGCCGTGCCGAACGTGGCGAACGCCGCAGTCTGCCCGATGATGCCTGGCATCAGGAAGTTGACGTACCCGCCCGGTATGCCTCGCACCGGGATGGCGCCGCCGAACACATAGCGGAACAGCAGGACGAACATCACCGGCTGGATCACCGTGAACACCAGGTACGCGGGCACCCGCATCCAGACCAGCAGGTTGCGCCGGGTGATGGTGAGCGTGTCGGTCACCGCCCAGCTGATCCGGGTACCGAGGCCGGGCTCGCTGCTCGCCGGCGGGCTGCTACTTGCCAGATCCGCGATCGCGGTCATGACTGGTTCCCCTTCTCGTCCTGCTTGCCCTTGCGGCCGCGCCGCCCGCGTCGCCCCCGCTGGGTTCGTCCTCCGCGGCGTGCCCGGTCAGGGCCAGGAACACGTCGTCGAGCGACGGCCTGCGCAGTGCGAGCCCGCGCGTCTCGACGTCGGCGCCGTCCAAGGCGCGGACCGCGTCGATCAGCGCGTCCGAGCCGCGCCCGCCGACGCCGATGTTTACCACGCCGGTCTCCAGGTCGGCGTGCGGCTCGCTCTCGCCGATGCTGGCGATCGCGGCGACGGCGTTCTGGCACCCGCCGGCGATCGGGCACGGTGAACTCGACGACGTCGCCGCCGACCTTGCCTTTCAGATCCTCCGACGTCCCCGCCGCGATGACCTTGCCGTGGTCGATGACCACGATCTCATCGGCCAGCTCGTCGGCCTCATCGAGGTACTGCGTGGTAAGCAGCAGCGTGGTGCCGCCCGCGACCAGTGACCGGATGATCTCCCACATGCCGAGCCGCGATCGCGGGTCGAGGCCGGTTGTCGGCTCGTCGAGGAACAGGACGTGCGGCCGGCCGACGAGGCTGGCGGCCAGATCGAGGCGTCGCTGCATGCCGCCGGAGTATGTCTTGGCGGCCCGGTCGGCGGCGTCGGACAGATTGAACTGCTCCAGCAGCTCGATCGCACGACTGCGGGCCTGTGGCCACTTGAGGTGGTAGAGCCGCCCGATGATCTCCAGGTTCTCGCGGCCGGTGAGCTCCTCCTGGATGGCCGCTGACTGTCCGGCGAGACCGATGGACCTGCGCACGGCAGCGGCCTGAGTGACCACGTCATAGCCTTCGACCAAGGCACGTCCGCCATCCGGCTGCAGCAGCGTCGTCAGGATCCGCACCGCGGTCGTCTTGCCGGCGCCGTTCGGCCCGAGCACGCCGAGCACCGTCCCGCGCGGTACCGCCAAGTCGATGCCGCGCAACGCGTGCACATCCCCGAACGACTTGGTCAGACCCTCCACGAGGATCGCGGGACCCCCGCCGTTTTGCGACATTTCGTCCTCCCGTACCGTGCGTCAGCGTGCGCGCCATCGAACTTACCGGCGGAGCCTGGCGCTGGCTAACAATTTGTGCCCCTGTTTAGGGGCATTCCACCTGACCCATACGACGAAACAGCCGCCCCAAACTCATCGTCACACGGACCGCGCCCTCGCGTGTCAAGGGACATCGGGAAATGCCCGGGGGCGGTCACGGGTTGCGCCGGAGCGGAGCTGCTCGATCTGGTCGCGCAGTCCGGACTGGGTGTAGACCCATGCTCATGATACGGAGGCCTCGGCGGCAAGCCGGGCGGCGCGGTCAGCGGGCATCGTCTGTCTCCTTCGGTTGCGCTGGCGTCCCGGCCGTGCACGCGCACAAGGAGGAGCATGCACCGCCGCAGCCGCCGGGGCGGCGCTGAAAGAGATGAATCCAGGAAGCAGGCATATACATCAGATCTATGATTATGGAGCCCACTTGTTGGTGCGGCATATTGGGGCTTGACTGTGGGAATATGGGGAGTTATTTTCCCAGCAGAGCGAGTTTGAGAAGTCGTACATCCGATCTCTCCGCAGCCTGTAGGGAGTCCTCAGTGGCCCTCAAACGTCCCGCCGTCATCATTACGGCCGTGCTCGCGCTGACCGTCGCGGCTGTGGCCGCGCAGCCGCCGGGACCAGCAACCGGGGCCACCACATCCGCGACCACCGCGTGGGTCGACGGGCACTTCGCGGAGAACACGGCCGGCGTGGTCCGCCAGTCAGACGTCGTGCTCGGCCAGCCGAACAGCGCCGCCACCCAGTACATGCCGCTCGGCAACGGATCACTCGGCGTCGCCGAGTGGGCGGCGGACGGGTTCACCGCTCAGCTCAACCGCACCGACACGATGCCCGGCCGCCTCTCCCCCGGGCAGGTCACCATCCCGGGATTGTCAGCCCTGGTCACGGCGCCTGACTTCCACGGCACCCTCGACATCTACGACGGTGTACTGACGGAGTCCGGCGGCGGGATGACGCTCACCGCGTGGGTGCCCGCGAACTCCGACGAGCTGATCGTCGACGTGACCGGCGCGAACCCCGGCACCACGCAGACCGCATCGGTGAACCTGTGGTCCGGTCGCTCCCCCGCGGCCACCGCGTCCGGCGCCGTCGGCGCCTTGGCCGACACCTGGGTCGACGATCCCGCGTCGACCCCGGCCACAGGATCGGGCGAGACCTTCGGATCGCTGGCGGCCATCACCGCCGGCGGGCGCGACGTGACGGCCTCGGTGACCGGCTCCGAGACCGTCACGGTGAGCTTCAAGCCGCACGCCGACGGGACCTACCGCGTCGTCGTCGCGGCACCGCACTGGACCGGCGGAGACGCCATGGCGACCGCTCGGCGGCTGCTCGGCGGCACCCCGGACGTGCCGGAGGCCCGGCTGCTCGCACCCCAGGAGGACTGGTGGCATCGCTACTGGGCGAACACCGGCCTGCTGGCGATGAGTTCCTCCGACGGCAGCGCGCAGTACCTGCAGAGCATCCGGACGATCTACCTCTACACCGAGGCGGCCTCCATGCGCGGGGAATACCCCGGCAGCCAGGCGGGCGTCGCCGACTTGTTCAACTTCAGCGAAGACCACCAGGACTGGTATCCGGCCGGCACGTGGTTCTGGAACCTCCGGACCCAGATCGCCGACAACATCGCAGGAGGAAACTACGCGCTGAACATCCCTATCTTCAACCTGTACCTGGACAACCTGCCCGAACTGGAGGCATGGACCAAGGCGCAGATGGGCGATCTGCCCGGCATCTGCATCCCGGAGACGATGCGGTTCAACGGCAACGGTTACCAGAACGACTCCGATCCCGACAGCGACGCCTCCTGCCGCGAGGCCAGCAACCCGACCTGGAACGGGCTGACCATCACCACCGGCACCGAGCTGTCGCTGTGGATCTGGCAACAGTACGAGAACACCGGTGACCTGCGCTTCCTGCGCAGGTACTACCCGCTGATCCAGCAGAGCGCCATCTTCCTGCTGGCCTACCAGAAGCTCGGCTCCGACGGCTACCTGCACGCGATCGCCAACTCCCACGAAGACCAGTGGGGCGTGCAGGATCCGACCACCGACCTGGCCGCCGACCAGGCACTGTTCCCCGTCGTCGTCCAGGCCGCTGGGCTGCTGCACACCGACAGCGCGCTGGCCGCCCAGGCGCAGACCGCCGAGCACGAGATCGAGCCCTACGCACGCACCGACGAGGCCACCCACACGCAGCTGCTCGGCCCGTCCGCGGACGCGTCGGGCACCGACGTGATCGGCGACTCCTACCAGCCCACCGCCACCATCCACAACTCCGAGAACGACGGCCTGGAGCCGGTCTGGCCCTACGGGGTGATCGGCGATGACACCGTGACCTCCGGCGGCGACGACCTGACCGCCCTCGCCGATCGCACCTATGGTTACCGGCCAAACACCAATACCCCCGACTGGAACTTCGACGCGATCGACGCCGCGCGGCTCGACATGAGCGGTCAGGTCGAAAGTGACCTGGTCGCCAGCACCGAGAAGTACCAGGCGTACGTCTCGGGCATGGGCTCCTGGCAGGGCGGCGCGGGCGACGAGCCCTACATCGAGCAGGCGGCCGGGGTAACCACCGCGCTGGACGAGGCGGCCGCCACCGATTACGACGGGACGCTGCGGTTCGCGCCGGCCTGGCCATCGGACTGGAACGTGTCCGGGACCATCTCCATACGCGACGGCGCGAAGGTCGACGTCCAGGTCGAGAACGGCGCGCTAGTCACGGCCGCCATCCAGGCCGGCGACGGCGGCCCCATCACCATTCGCAACCCCTGGCCAGGACAGCAGGCGCAGGTCGTTGACGGTCGTACCGGCCGGATCGTCGTGCCACCCACCACCGCCACGGATTTCACCTTGGCCACCCAGCGCGGCCGCACCTACCTGGTGGAACGGCCGGGTCAGCCGACCACCGCGCTGCCCTTCGCGCCGGTCACCGGCACCCCCGCGACCGTCGCACAGCACCTCGGCGGCGTGTCGATCGGCCTGGACCCGGCCACCCCCATCGAGGTCAGCAGCCGGTACAGCTCATAGCCGCCCGGCCACGATCTCCTTCACCGAGGTATCCATCCTCAGATGGATCAGCCCCGCTGCTGATGGCGCACTAGACATGACGGTCGGCTCCCTGCTGCCTGTGGCTCCGTCCCTCCCTGGTCCGCAGCATCCAAGACCAGCGTCGGACGATCCACGACACAAGCCAAGAGCTTCTACGGACAGAAACCGGAGCGGCCGTTTCATGCTGACTTACGTTGGAGGCCCCACTGGTCATCCGGCGGGGCCTCCAACTGGGCATGTCGCGATTTCAGCTATGCCCGACATCAGTCTTGGTGGTTGCTACACGCCCAGATTGGTGTCGGTGCCGACACCGGTGGCGACGTCGTAGTCCCATAGGTTGCCGCTGCCCGCGGCCTGGAACGCGATCTCAGCGACTCCGCTGGACAGCGTCGTGACAGCTGGGGTACCACCCGACATCACGCCCAGATTGGTATCGGTGCCGACACCGGTGGCGACGTCGTAGTACCACAGGTTGCCGCTGCCCGCGGCCTGGAACGCGATCTCGGTGACACCGCTGGACAGCGTTGTAATCGACGGACTGGTCCCGGACATCACATCCAGATTGGTGTCAGTGCCGACATCGGTGGATGTGTTGTAGTACCACAGGTTGCCGCTGCCCGCGGCCTGGAACGCGATCTCAGCGACACCGCTGGACAGCGTTGTAATCGACGGACTGGTCCCGGACATCACGCCCAGATTGGTATCGGTGCCGACGCCGGTGGCGACGTCGTAGTACCACAGGTTGCCGCTGCCTGCGGCCTGGAACGCGATCTCGGCGACTCCGCTGGACAGCGTGGTGATGGACGGGCTGGTCCCGGACATCACATCCAGATTGGTATCGGTGCCGACATCGGTGGATGTGTTGTAGTACCACAGGTTGCCGCTACCCGCCGCCTGGAACGCGATCTCGGCGACTCCGCTGGACAGCGTGGTGATGGACGGGCTGGTCCCGGACATCACATCCAGATTGGTATCGGTGCCGACATCGGTGGATGTGTTGTAGTACCACAGGTTGCCGCTACCCGCCGCCTGGAACGCGATCTCAGCGACTCCGCTGGACAGCGTGGTGATCGACGGGCTGGTCCCGGACATCACATCCAGATTGGTATCGGTGCCGACATCGGTGGATGTGTTGTAGTACCACAGGTTGCCGCTACCCGCCGCCTGGAACGCGATCTCAGCGACACCGCTGGACAGCGTCGTAATCGACGGACTGGTGGCGGGCGCGCCGCTCACAATATCCATGTAGTCGGCGTCAATGTCGATGGTGTCGCCGCCATAGGTCGCGGTGAGGTCGCCGGCATACTGGTGGATGCGCTGGTGGTTGCCCCAGTCGAGGGCCGGTACGTAGGAGTCGCTGGTGCTCTCCACCCCGTTCCAGTCCGCGATGTCGATCACATCGGGCGGGGTGTAGCTGCCGAGGTTGTTGACCAGGTCGGCGATGCCGGTGGATGCGCTGCTGTACTCGCCGGATTCATAGCTCAGCGCGTGCAGTTCGGTGGTCCACTCGGAGATGAAGGTGATCGCGTCGCTGTCGCCGCCGGAAGAGAAGCTCTCCATGTCGTAGATGATCGGGGTACCGGCACCGAAGCCCAGGTCGGCGGCGTCGCTGGCCGCGTCCTCCGCGGCGCTTTCCGCGTCACTGGACGGAGAAGTCATCAGGGTGCAGTCGGTGGCGCAGTCTCCCGTGACGTCGGGGTCCTGGGGTCCGACGTAGAGCAGGTAGAAGTGCCATCCCTCAGCGGCCAGTGTGGACACCCAGCTCGCGGTCAGGTTGGGCTGACTGCAGCCGCGGTTGACGCCGCCAATGTAGATCCCGATCGCGCCGTAGGGCGAGTCGCTCTCCCAGGTGCTCATGACGCTGGCGCTCGGTGCGGAGCAGGGGTCGAACGCCAGGCCAGTGTAGTTGGTCGTGGACGAGGCCACCGACGCCGTCGCGGCGGAAACTGCCGATTTGGCGGAGAAGGCCGGTTTCATGGCGGTCGTCGGCTTGGGCAGGCCGCCTGCGGTGATGATGTCCGTGACCTGCGTTGGTGTCGTGGCGTAAGTGGCGGTCACCGAGATGCCCTTGGCGGTAGCCGTGATCTGGTGCCTGACAATGTTGTCGGTCGCGGAGGACGCCGCCGTGGCCGAGGCGGGCTCGATCAGGAGCGCGTCGGTGTGTCCGATGGCCTGGGCCGGGCAGTCCTGGTTGGCCCCCGGGGCACCAAGGTAGACAGCGTGCTTGTCGAACCTGACGCAGGTAGCGGGATGCTGGGCGAGGTTGATCACCGGCCAGGACGAGGGGACGGTGAAGGTGTGACCCAGGTAGGTCACCGTTTTGTGCGCGGCCGTCGCGGCCGTCGTAGCCGTCGCGGCCTGCGCCGGGAGAGCGACGGAGAGCGCGAGTGCGACCAGCAGCGCTACTCCGCCACCCATACGTCTAGATATTCGAAATGTCATGGAAGAAACTCCAATTTAATACCAGCCGACAGCAGAACGACGGTGGCGATCACACTGAGGGCACGTACGGTGCCTCGGCGTCTGGGCCTGGACGGTGAAGGTGACGCACGGTACTTTGTCCCGGGCCTGAGCACTGTCGTCCTCCAAGGGGTATGGATGCCGGCTCTCCTGGCCGGCTGTGCCCCATGAAAGCGGCGCGCGCTGGGATCCCGCTGGTGTCGCGGTGGTGTCGCGGTGGTGCCTGGATGTATCCGCACTACATCCAGGCTGGATGATCCAGCGGGCTCACGCCCGCCCCGAGGCCGTCCGGGTTTCGTCGGGATCCAGCAAGTCCGCCCCTTGCTGCCTAGCTCATCCTGCTGTCTCGTCATAGTGACCAGCCGGACCCAGCTGCTCAGCCTCGTTGCTGCCGAGTCTGGGTTCGACACCCACGCCTGGCAGATTCCGTGGGCACTGTCCGGACTTCCTCGACCGCCGAGGGGACTGGGAGACGTGCCTGTCCGCTTACGAAGCAGCCTTTGGGCTCAGGGCGGGGCGCGCCCCGTCGACTTGCGCCGAGGCCGGAGCGCGCCGCCACTTCGTCACCGAGCCGCCGCGGACGGGGCTAGTTCTGACCGGACAGGACCGAGCTGGCTTTGGACTGCATGGTGGCGAATATGCTGTTCCCCGCCGAGCCGTCGAAGAACTCGTCGAGCAGCGGCTGCTCGGCCGCCTGCAAGGCCGTCCCGTTCGGGTAGGCAGGCGCGGTGTAGAGCGAGTCCTGCTTCTCGTACTGCGTAAACACGTTGAGGTTGATGCCCTGCTTGGCTTCGGTAGCGCTCATCGCGTCCATCGCGGACGCGATTGACGGGAAGAATGAGCCGTTCTTCTCGGAGGCTATGGTCTGGCACTGCGCGGAGCCCATGTACGACACCCATTTCCAGGCCAGCTGCGGGTTCTTAGTTCCGGCCCAGATGGTGTTACCGTTCGAGTTGCTCAATACCTTGCGAGTGCCGTCCGGGCCGATCGGGGTCGGAGCGATGCCGGTCGTGATGCCGGTGAGCTTCGCGAAGGTGGCCACCTCCCACGAACCGCCCATGGTCATCGCGACCTTGCTCGATCCCAGCAGCTCGGTGTCGGCGACGCTGTTCTGCCCGTTGGCCTGCGTGTACTCGCCGAATGGCGGCATGTAGCCATCCGTGGCCAGGCTCTTGATCCAGTCCATGGTCTGGACGAATTGCGGACTGTCATAGTTGATCTGCGTCGGCCAGTCCGCCTTGTTGCCCCAGGTCCAGCCGGTCGTCGGGGTCAGGTTCCCCCACGTGTTCTGGCCGATGAAGTCGTCGGAGTTGAGCACGCCGATGCCGTACACGGCGACGTCGTTCTTGTTGAACCCAGGCTGATCGCCGCGCACGCCGTTCTTGTCGATGGTCATGTGCGCGATCATCTTGGCGAACGTGCCGCCGTTGGTTGGGTTCCAGTTCAGCGAGTCGATGTCCTGTTGCGTGTATCCGGCCTTTTTCAGCAGGCTCTCGTTGTAGTAGAGCCCGGTGGCCGCCCAGTCCAGCGGCAGGCCGTACTGCTGGCCGTCGGTGTACTTCCACGCGTTCACGCCGACGGAGAACTGGCTGAGGTCGTAGTGCGACGAGGAGATGTACGGGTTGAGGTCGAGGAGCTGGTGCTGCGCGGCGAAGCCTGGGAAGTACTGGACGCTGTCCTGGAACGCGTCGGGCGCGTCGCCAGCGACCATGTCGGCGGTGAGCTTGGTGAAGTAGTCGCTGACGTCGTACTGGGAGATCTTCACGGTGACGCCGGGATTCGCCTTCTCGAACGCGTTCGCGCACACCTGATACGCGGCGGCCTGGTTCGGGTCCCAGGTCCACCAGTTGATCACGGATGAGCTCGCAGAGCCGCCACTGCCGCCCGATGAACAGGCTCCGACTAGCAGCACAGCCGCGACCGCGGTCGCCAATGCCGCGAGGGTACGGGATCTCAGTCTCATGATTCCTCCTGAAGTAGTGAATGGAAGGCGGACAGTGCAGCGGCCAGGTCCTCCGGGCCGCCCGCGTCGTGCCCGTTGTATGTCCAGAGGGTGATGTGCCTGGGCCCGGCGTACGCGTGGTACGCCCCGAACGCGGTCGACGGCGGGCATACGTCGTCCATCAGGCCTGCGGAGAACCAACTGGGGGCCCGGGCCCGCGTCGCGAAGCCGAGCCCGTCGAAGTAACCGAGCGTCTCGAACACCCGATCAACGTCCCGGCGGTGGGTGGCGAGGTAGGCGGCGATCTCGTGGTACGGCTCGGTGTCCGTGATCCGCGTGGCGCGGCGGATGTCGCACAGGAACGGGGCCTGCGCGTAAAGGGCAGCCACGGCATCGGGTACGAGCCCGGCAACGGCCAGCGCTATGCCGCCGCCCTGGCTCGTTCCGACCACCGCGACCCTCGCCGGGTCGACCTGCGGGTGCCCGCGCAGCAACTGCACGGCACGGACGGCATCGACGAAGACCCTGCGGTAGTAGTAGGCCTCCGGACTCTCCAAGCCCCTGGTCAGAAAGCCGGGCTGGGTCGGGCCACCGCTGCCGACGGGGTCGCCGGTGTCGCCTCCCGCATAGCCGCCGCCCTGTCCGCGCGTGTCCATCAGCAGATGCGCGTATCCGGCGCTGGCCCACAGCAGATCCTCGAGGGCGTGGCCGCGTCCACTGCCGTAGCCGTGGAACTGGACGACTCCGGGCAGGGGGCGATGCTCCCGGATCGGGAGGCGGGGCAGGCGCAGCCAGGCGCGGACGAGGTGACCCGCGTAGCCGGCGAAGGTGACGTCATAGACCTCGACGGTCCGCAGGCCGGTCTCGACCTGCTCGATCCGCAGGTCCAGCGGTATCTTCGCGGCCTCCCTCAGGGTCCGGTGCCAGAACTCGTCGAAGTCCGCGGGGGCCTTGTACGTGCTGCGGTATTTCCAGAGCCCTGCTTCATCCAGGTCGGTCAGCATCAGGCGTCCGCCAACCCGGGCGTGAGCCGCACGCTGCCTCCCGCCGCGACGAGGAGCTCGCGGACGCCGCTGCCGTATCGGACGGTCACCAGCCGCTCTTCGTCGCCGGCGATCCGGTGCACGGTCAGCTCGGTAACGCTGCCCTCGCGCCAGGCGAGGTCGACCGCGAGCCCGCCGCGGCAACGGATCCCGCTCACGCGACCGTCACGCCACTGCTCCGGCAGCGCAGGCAGGATTCTGATGAACCCGGCGTGGCTCTGCACGATCATCTCCAGCACGGCGGCCATCAGCCCGTAGTTGCCGTCGATCTGGAACGGCGGGTGCGTGCTGAATAGGTTCGGCAGCAGCCCGCCCCAGCGCGAGCCGTCGACCGGCGCGTCCTGCGCGGGGTCGCCGTCGAACGGCCGGGTCGCCTCGAGTAGCAGCGAACGTGCCTGCGCCGCCTGCGCGAGCCGGGCCCGCAGCGCGATCTTCCAGGACCAGGACCAGCCCATCGCGCCGGGTCCCCGCGCGTCGAGTGTCGCCGCGGCCGCAGCGGCCAGCTCCGGAGTGGTCAGCGGGTCGATCTGGTCGAGCGGGTGGACGGCTACGAGGTGCGAGACGTGCCGGTGCTGCGGGTGCGCGTCGCGATGGTCGGCCGACCACTCACGCAGCCGCCCGTCCGAGGTCAACGCGGGCGAGCGCAGTCGTGGCAGTGCTCCGCGTATCTCCGCGCACGTCTCGTCATCGAGCCCGAGGATCTCGGCGGTGGCGAGGGTCCGGGTGAACAGCGCTCGTATCAGGGCCATGTCCATGCCGGTCGACACCGACAGCGATTCGGCCTCACCGCGCCGGGAGACGAACAGGTTCTCCGGCGAGGTGGACGGGATCGTGTCGAGCAGCCCGCCTTCGTCCTCGACCAGCCAGTCGAGACAGAACCGCGCGGATCCGCTCAGCAGCGGCCAACCGCGCCGACGCAGGAACTGAGTGTCCTGCGTGAACTCGTAGTGCTCCCACACGTGCTGGCACAGCCAGACGCCGCCCATCATCCAGATCGCCCAGGAAGGGTTGCCGTGGCCCATGCCGACCGGCAGTGCCCAGCCCCACAGGTCGGTGTTGTGGTGCGCCATCCAGCCGCGCGCGCCGTAGAGGTCGCGGGCGACGGGAGCTCCATTGACAGCCAGCCGCTCGATCAGTTCGAGCAGCGGCTCGTCGCAAGCTCCGAGTCCGGCCTGCCACGCCCCCCAGTAGTTCATCTCAAGGTTGACGTTGATCGTGTAGTTCGAGGACCACGGCGGCCTGAGCTGGTCGTTCCAGATGCCCTGCAGGTTGGCCGGCGGTCCGCCGCCCGGCCGCGATGCGCTGGCCAGCAGGTAACGCCCGAGCTGAGTGATCACGGTGGCCGTGAGCTGCTCGTCCTGGCCGGAGAGCACCTCGCCGGCGACATCGAAGACACCGCCGCGGCGGCTGCCGATGGTCAGTTCCGCACCACCGAGCAGGTCGCGCAGTTCGGCTTCGTGTTCCGCGAGTAGCTGCCGCTCTCCAAGAGCGGCCGCGGCCTCGGCGGCCTCGACGGCACGGCGCAGGTGCGCGTCCCGGCTGACCGGCTCGCGGCCGTGCCAGTGGTCAGCGGGACACGCCGAGCTCGCCACGGTAATCAGCACGCGCGACGCGCCGCGTATCGAGTACGCGCCGTCGTCGCCGCTCAGCCGTCCGTCGGTGTCGATCGCCAGCGCCACCGCCCCGAACGGGTCATAACCGGCCACCGGGCCGTCGCTGTAGACCAGGGGTTCGGCGACACCGGGCTCGTGCAGCGGCGCGCCGTCCACCGGGATCTCGACGCCAACGGCCATACCGGTCCGCCGCACCACGCGCAACGGCGAGGTGAGCTCGATTCCGAGGTCGACGACGCCGCCGGTGACCTCGAGCGCGATACACAGGGCGTGCGCGGGCTGGCTGGCCCAGGTCGTCCGGCGCACGTGGACCCCGTCGGCCTCGATCCGCTCGGTGACAACGCCGTTGTCGAGGTTCAGAGTACGGCCGAGATAGGCGCCGCCGAGCGAGATCCACAGGTCGGCGAACGGCAGGTACTCCTGCGTGTAGCGGCCCTCGAAGCTCATCAGCAGCCGCTCGGCGAGCCGGTAGTCCTCGGCTCGGATCGCCGCGCGGATCTCGGCCAGCCGCGGGAGTCCCGCGCCCGCCGCGAGCACCTCGGCGAGCGCCGCGCTGGGACCGTCCGGGGCGCCGGACCAGATCGTGGAGTCATTGATCTGCCAGCGGGCCCGGCGGGTGCCGCCGAAGACCATGGCACCGAGCCGGCCGTTGCCCACCGGTGCCGCCTCGGCCCACTGCCGAGCGGCCCCGGGCCAGGACAGCACTAGGTCGCGGGAATCGTTCATCGAAGGCCCGAGAATCCGAGCGAGTTGACGATGCGCCGGCCGAAGACCACGAAGAGCAGCAGCATCGGCAGTGCGGCCACCACGGTCGCCGCCATCAGGCCCGCCCAGTCCGGCGCGCTCTCCGGGGAGGCCTGATTGAACAGGGCCAGGCCCAGGGTCAGCGGCTCGACGTTCTGGTTGCTGGCCACCAGCAGCGGCCAGAAGTAGTCGTTCCAGGTGTTGATGAAGGTCAGCAGGATCAGGGTGATCACCGGCACCGACGTCATCGGCAGCACGATGCGGAACAGCACTCTGAGCCGGCCGGCGCCGTCGATGATCGCCGCTTCTTCGATCTCGGTGCTCAGCCCCAGCATGAACTGGCGCAGGAAGAAGATGTCGAACGCGGAGAACAGCGCGCCCGGCAGGATCAGGCCGGCGAAGGTGTTGACCAGACCTAGGTCCTTGATGAACACGAAGTTCGGCAGCAGCGTCAGGATGCCGGGGATCATCAGCGCGCACAGGAAGATCGAGAACACCAGGTTCCGTCCGCGCCAGTGCAGCCGCGCGAACGCGTACGCGGCCAGCGCCGAGCAGAATACGACACACACGGTCAGCACGGACGCGTAGATCAGCGAGTTGCGCAGGTAGATGCCAAGGTGGACCGACGCGCCTGAGCCGCCCTGGGCGAGCGCCTGGGCCTGGCTGGAGATGCCGAGCACGCGCTCGAACGCGCCCCAGGTGAAACCGGTCGGCAGCAGCGAGGACGGATGCGTGTCGAGCGAGTAGTTGTTCGACAGCGCGGTGCGCAGCACCCAGTAGAACGGGAAGATGGTGATGAACAAGACGCCGGCCAGGTAGGTCCAGGCCAGGACCCGGCCGATCGGCGGGCGGCGGCGGGCGGCGCGCGGGGCGCGCCGGGGCGGGGTCAGGGCTATCGCCATGGCTGTCTCCTCAACGCTGTCAGCTCAGGTCGGATTCACTCGCGCGGGTCAGCCGCATCTGCAGGAAGGTGATGGCGAGCAGCATCACGAACAGCGCCATGGACATCGTCGCGGCGTACCCGAAGTTGAACTCAGAGAAGGCCTGCCGATAGATGTACAGGGGCAGCACGTTCGAGGAGTCCGCCACCCCGCCGTCCGGGGTGACGACCTGCACGATGTCGAAGACCTGGAACGAGCTGATGACGGTGAGGATGACCACCATCGCGAGCACCGGCCGCAGCAGCGGGAGGGTGATGCGGCGGAAGATACGCACCTCCCCGGCGCCGTCGAGCCTGGCCGCCTCGTACACATCCCGCGGCAGCATCTGCAAGCCGGCGAACAGCAGGATGGCGTTGTAGCCCATCGACTTCCAGACGTTGATGAGCGCGACGGTGGGGATGGCCCAGTCGGGTGAGCCGAGGAACAGGAAGTTGTGCCCGGTCAGGTCCTGCAGCCAGATGTTGATGATGCCGAGCTGCGACTGGAGCATCCAGGACCACACCAGCCCCGCAACGACTCCGGAGATGAGGAACGGCAGGATGACCATTCCCCTGATGACGGTGGAGCGCGTGAGCCGATGCAGCACGACCGCGGTCAGCAGAGAGAAGAAGATGCCGATGCCGACGGACAGCGCGACGAAGTAGATCGTGACCTCGACCGATCTCCAGAAGGTGCCGTCGTGGATCAGCTCGCGATAGTTGGCCAGCCCCGTCCACTGCGCGGGGGTGAGCACGTGGAAGGTAGTGAAGCTGAGGTAGACGCCGCGCAGCAGCGGATACACGGCGAAGATCAGGAATCCGGCCATGGCCGGAGTGATCAGCAGCCAGGCCAGCCGCCAGTCACCACGGTGCACGGGCGAGCTGGATCCGGACCGGCGGGCTGCCCGCCGGGTGGCCTTTCGTGCCGCGCGGGCGGTGGGTGCGGCGGGCGCGGCGGGCGCGGCCGCGTTCGTTATGGTCGTGCGTGGAATGGTGCTTGCCATCGCGCTGCCCTCCTGCTCCGCCGTCACAGCGCGATCTGGCTGACGTCCGCCGAATAGTTGCCGGGGTTAGAGAACTCGATCGTGTTCTGGCCGGCCTGCAGCGTGACCGGGACGGTGACGGTCTGGACGTCGCTCCAGTCGTTGTCTCCGGTGCCGTCGGTCGGCAGGTTGAACGAGTTGCCGTCGACCGTCACGATCGACACGCGACCGGTGTCGCCGTCCACATAGGTCAGGGTCATCAGATAGGTGCCAGCGACCGGGACGTCGATGTCCGGATAGATGAGGTATCCGCCGCCGCCGATATAGCCGACCTTCTGTCCGCCAGGACAGCCCGAGCAGGACGCGACGGCCGCGCCCCCGCCGAGCGTGTTGGTGGAGGCAGCCGCGGGGTACACGGTCGGTCCGCCCGCCGCCGTCGTCGTCACGGTGATCGCCATGCTGGACGCCGAGATCGCGCCGCGCCCGCCCTTGGCCGCGACCGTGAAGGTGTGGCTGGTGCTCGGCGAGAGTCCGGTGATCTCGGCGGAGGTACCGGAGACGGTGACGGCGGGCTTGCCGTCGACCGAGACGGTGTAGCGGGTCGCGTTCGCGGCGGCGTTCCAGGCGAGCGAGACGGAGTTGCCGGTGGCGGCGCTGCCGTGCACGCCGGTCGGGACGCCCGGCGCGCTCGGGGATGCGTCGGGCGTGAGACGCAGCAGTTCGGAGCCGTGCTCCGGCAAGCTGGCGCTGATGCTGCCATCGGCGGTGCCGATGTCCGTGTGCGTCCACAGGTTACGCACCCGTGCCAGGCCGGACAGCCCGATGTCGCTCCAGTTCGCGGTCACCGTCGCGGTGGACGAGCCGAGGTTGAACAGCGCGACCGTGTAGCTGCCGTCGGCGTTGCGGGCATACCACACCTGCTGGTCGGTGCGCTGGCTCACCGGCCGCGCCGGGGTGCCGGCCTGGTCGACTGCGATGACCTCGCGGTTGGTCAGCAGCGACAGGCCGTAGCTGTCGAGTTTGGTCAGGTCGTCGCCGGAGATACAGCGGCGCGTCCTCGATCGCCCAGAGCGTCATGTAGCTCTGCCGTTCGGCGTCGGTGAGCCCGTCCACCGCGCCGTTGCCGACATCGAGCGAGTCGAGGTTGTTCCAATGCCCGGGACCAGCGTCGGGGATCCACTGAACGACGTCAGTCCAGCGCTGCTTGACCGAATTGTTCCAGGTCACCAAGCGTGTCGCAGTAGCACTCAACGTCGGTGTCGATCCGCCAGCCGTTCGCGTAGGTCTGCCAGGCCGCAGGCGTCGGCGTGCGCTAGCGACCAGGACAGGGTGAACTGGATCGGCCGACCGGTCGCCTTGAGTGCCTGCGACCAGGCGGCGACGTCCGGGATGTTGTCGTAGTCGGTGCCGCCCTGGCCGGAGCCGGGGCCGACGCCGTCGAGCTTGAGGTAGTCCACTCCCCAGGATGCGAACTCGTTCGCGATCGAATCGATGTAGTCCTGCGCGCAGGGGCTCGCGTAGTCAATCTGGTAGGCGCTGTTCCAGCCGTTGGTCAGCCGCAGGTCGGGGTAAACGATGTCGGCGGTGGTGCAGCCAGGCGAGCCGTAGATCGGGGTGGTGCCGTCGTCATACGCGGCGGGCGCGAGGCCGACAGCGAGGTAGATGCCGAGCTTGAGGCCCTCGGCGTGCACGTGCTTGGCGATGTAGGCGATGCCGTCGGGGAACGTCGTGGGGTTGGCGACCGGCCGGCCGTACTGGTCGAAGCCGTTCGACCAGCCTGCGTCGATGTTGACGTAGTCGTAGCCGTAGGCCTTGAGCTCGCCAGAAAGCGCGTCGGCCTGCTGCAGGACGTGCGCCTCGGTGAGCCAAGAGGCGCCGCCGGTGGGGTTGACCCCCGGGTAGTCCGTCGATTCCAGGCTCCAGCTGCTCCAGCCCATGGGAGGGGTCCGGGCGAGGGTCGGGTCGGATTTCTGCGCGTTGGCTCGCGTGGGTGCCGCGCTGGCCGCCGACGCCAACGGCACGGACAGGACCGCTGCGGCCCCTGCCGCCGCGCATACGAGGGCGGAATGAAGAAGTCTTCGACAGCTGCGTATGGCCATGGACCGCTCCGTCTCAGTCGCGTCGTTGCTGACCAGCGAGGGTTGCGCGCTGCGCGGCGGGCCACTGGGCGGGAGACCTCCCTGGCGGCGCCGATGTGTCGGTAGCGTAGGCCAGATATATTTCCGCCGTCAATATATTGACGACGATTTTCGCGCCAAGTTGGCCACAACCATCATCACAGCTGGAATTCTTTATCTTTCCAAGTGTGGTTATACTGCGATCGTGCTCCCGACTCAGGCTCCTGCGGCCACCCAGGTCTTCCACACCGTTCTGGCGCACGGGCCGCTCAGCCGGGCGGAAGTGGGCCGCCGCACCGGCCTCTCGGCCGGCGCGGTCACCAAGGCGGCGACGCCGCTGCTCGAGGACGACTGGATCGAGGAGATCGGGCCTCCGTCCGGCGGCGGTGTCACCGGACGCGCCGCCGGACGGCCGGCGACGCTGCTCGCGGTGCGCGCACAGCGCGCCGGGTTCCTCGGAGTGAAGGTGACCGCCGAGGAGCTGTTCGGCGTGCGCACGGATCTGACGGCGCGTCCGCTCGCCACCCGCCGCGCCGAGCTCGACTCCCAGGACGTGGGCAGCGTAGTGCGCGCCATCGGCCGGCTGGTGGACCGGCTGACAAACGGCCAGGCCGCGGGCGGCGCGGCGGAGGGCGGCGCTAAGGTACATGGCCTGGGCGTGGCGATCTCAGGGGACGTCGACGGGCGTACGGGGGTGGTGCACCGCTCCCCGTTCCTCAACTGGCGGGGCGTGCCGCTGGCTCAGCTGGTCGAGCAGGCCACCGGGCTGCCCACGGTCATCGAGAACGATGTCCGGGCACTGACCGTGGCCGAGCAGTGGTCCGGCGCCGGCGCCGGGCTCTCGTCCTTCGCGGTCATCACCGTCGGCGCGGGGATCGGCGCGGGCCTGTCGATCGACGGCCAGGTCGTCACCGGCGCACACGGCGTGGCCGGCGAAGTGGGGCACCTTCCGGTGCGCGGCGCGGACCGGATGTGCACCTGCGGCAACATCGGCTGCGTCGAGTCGGTCGCGTCGACGCAGGCGATCGTCGAGCAGGCGCGGCAGGCCTCGGGCGACGCGCGGCTGACCATGATCGACGCGGTGCGCCTGGCCCGAGGCGGCGACACCGCGGTGCACGCGGTGTTCACCCGCGCCGCGCACGCGCTCGGCCTGGCCATAGCGGCGGTGGCGAATCTGATCGGACCAGAGCGGATCATCATCTCCGGTGAGGGCGTGGCCTTCTATGACCTGTTCGCCGACCAGATCCGCGAGACCTTCACCGCGCAGGCGTTCGGGGCAGCGAAGGACTGCGACCTGATCGTGCGTCCGCTGCCGTTCGAGGAGTGGGCGCGCGGCGGGGCCGCGGTGGCCGCGCAAAACCTCGTCGCCCCGGGCCGGGCGCCGCGCCCGGGCAGCGGCCGCGGATAGGTCGGAGATAGGCCGCGGAGCATTTCGCAGACAAGGAGAAGCCAATGCCGAGGATCGTCGAGGCTCGCGCGTGCCTGGCGGACATCGCCACCGAGACAGTGCGCACGGACGCGGTGCAGTCCTTCGTGAAGCAGGAGACGGTGTTCGTCGACCTGGCCACGGACGACGGGAACGCCGGAACCGGTTACACGTACACGATCGGCACCGGCGGCAGCTCCGTGCTCGCGATGCTGCGAGATCATCTGCTGCCGCGGCTGATCGGTGCCGACGCGACACAGGTCGAGCACCTGTGGCACGAGTCGTTCGCCTCGACGCGGTCGACGACGGTGGGCGCGATCACCTCGCTGGCGCTGGCGGCCGTCGACACTGCATTGTGGGACCTGCGCTGCCTGCGAGCCGGGGAACCGTTGTGGCGCCTGGCCGGCGGCTTCCGGCCGGATGTGCCGCTATACGACACCGAGGGCGGGTGGCTGCACCTGAGCACCGATGAACTCGTGGGCGGCGCGCTGGCCGCGCGGGACGCCGGCTGGCCGGGCGTGAAAATAAAAGTGGGCAAGCCGCGCATCGAGCAGGACGTGGAGCGGCTACGCGCGGTGCGCGACGCGGTCGGGTCCACGCTCGAGCTCATGGTGGATGCGAACCAGTCGATGACGGCCGCCGAGGCCTGCCGCCGCGCCGCCGCGTTCGAACCGCTGGGCCTGGCGTGGTTCGAGGAGCCGCTGCCCGCGGACGACGTGTCGGGGCACGCGTTCCTCGCCCGTTCGACCCCGATCCCGGTCGCCGTGGGCGAGTCGCTTTACTCGGTTGGCCAGTTCCGCGACTATCTGCATCGGGAGGCGGCCTCCGTCGTGCAGGTCGACGTGGCGCGCGTCGGCGGCATCACTCCGTGGCTGAAGGTCGCCCACCTGGCCGAGGCCTTCAACGTGCACGTCTGCCCGCACTTCCTGATGGAGCTGCACGTTAGCCTCGTAGCCGCGATCCCTAACGGCCGGTACGTCGAGCACATCCCGCAGCTGCGCGCCATCACCCGCGGACAGCTGCAGATCGAAGACGGGCGCGCGATCGCGCCGGATGAGCCGGGGCTCGGCATCGCGTGGGACCGCGACGCGATCGAGGACCGCCGCGTCGGCTAGATCCACTCGATCCAAGCTTCTCGGCCTAATTTTTTCGTCTGTCAACATACACGCGCAGCCGCCCCGCCGGCCGTCCCCTTCGCTCGAGGTGATGAACCGCATGTCCACGATCTCGTTCAGCCCCGGCAGTCGCACGTGGCTGCTGTCCACGCCGCACTCGTCCTACGGGCTCCAGCTGGACGCCACCGACGCGCCGTGTCACCTGCATTGGGGTGCACCGCTCACGCTGAAGCAGCTTCAGGCGCTGCCGCACACCTATCCGCTCGGGCCCGGTAACAGCTTCGGCGGACGGCGGATCCCGGAGGAACTCGCGGTGGACGGCGGGCCCCGGTACGGCGTACCCGGCCTGCAGGTTCGATTTGCCGATGGCACACGCGCGCTGGAGTGGGCGTATGCGGGGCACGATACCAGCGAGGACGAGGGTGGTGCCTCGCTCGAGCTGCGCATGCGCGACCGGCACTATCCGCTCGCGATCACCCTGAACTATCGCATCCACCACGATGACGACGTGATCGAGCGAAGTCTGACGCTGGAGCACACCGGCTCCGCGGTCGACGTCGGCCCCGAGGGCGGCACCATCGAGGTGCTGCGGGCGGACTCTGCGGGATGGACGTTGCCGGAACGCGCCGGCTACCGGCTCGGCCACGTGGTCGGCGCGTGGTCGGCGGAGACGTGGCTGCGGCGGGACGCAGTGGCCTGGGGCGAGACGGTGCTCACCAGCCGACGCGGCATCACCGGCCACAACGCGAACCCGTGGGTCATGCTCGACGCGGGCGACGCGGACGAGGACCACGGCCGGGTGTGGAGCGCGGCGCTGGCCTGGAGCGGGAGCTGGCGGATCACCGTGCAACGCGGCGTGGACAACAGGGTTCATCTGACCGGCGGTTTCGGGCACGATGGCGTGAGCTGGCGGCTGGGCCCCGGTGAGCGGCTGACGACGCCGGTGTTCGCGGGGCTCTGCACCGAAGGGGGTTTCGGCGCGGCCAGCCGAGCCTGGCACGCCTACGTGCGCGACCATGTGCTGCCGCATTCGCGCGAGGTGCGGCCGGTGCTCTACAACTCGTGGGAGGCGGCCGGCTTCACCGTGGACGAGGCCGGGCAGCGCAAACTCGCGGCCCAGGCGGCGGCGCTCGGCGTGGAGCTGTTCGTGATGGACGACGGCTGGTTCGGAGCACGCTCGAGCGACATGGCCGGGCTCGGCGACTGGCAGCCGAACGCGGCGCGTTTCCCCCGCGGCCTCGGACCGCTGGCCGAGGAGGTGCACCGGCTCGGGATGGGGTTCGGCCTGTGGGTCGAGCCAGAGATGGTGAACCCGGACAGCGAGCTGTACCGGCGGCATCCCGACTGGGTTCTGCACTTCCCGAACCGGGAGCGTACGGAGCTACGCAACCAGCTGGTGCTGAATTTCGCACGCCCGGACGTAGCGGAGTGGGCGCACGGGTGGCTTGACCGGCTCGTCGGCAAGAACGACGTCGACTTCCTCAAGTGGGACATGAACCGTACGTTCAGCGAGGCAGGTTGGCCGGAACACGGTACGGACGGCACGGCGGACCGGCTGTGGCTTGACCACGTCCGCAACGTCTATGCGGTCATCGACCGACTTCGCGCCGACCATCCCGGCCTGCGCATCGAAGGCTGCGCCGGCGGGGGCGGCCGCGTCGACCTCGGCATGCTCGCCCGGACGGACCAGGTCTGGCCCTCGGACAACACCGACGCCCTGGACCGGCTGACCATTCAGCACGGTTTCACCCAGCTCTACCCGGCGCGTGTGATGGCGGCCTGGGTAACGGACTCGCCGAACCCCGGCACTGGCCGGGCGATCCCGCTGCGATTCCGCTGCCACGTGGCGATGAGCGGAGTGATGGCGCTCGGCGGCAGCCTCGGTGAGTGGAGCGACCGGGAGCTGGAGGAGGTGGCGCGGGAGGTGGCGCGCTACAAGGAGATCCGCGCCACCGTGCAGCTGGGCGCGCAGTACCGGCTGAGCAGCCCGACCGACGCCGGCGGCCTTACCGCGGTGCAGTACGCGAGCACGGACGGCTCGGAGATGGTGGTCTTCGCCTGGTTGCCTACCCGCGAGCTCGGCCGTGAGCCGAGGCCGGTCCGCCTCACGGCCGCGGACCCGGGTTCGGTGTATCGCGACCGGGAATCGGGACGCGAGTTCGACGGCATTCTGCTGCGCGAATACGGCCTGCCGCTCGAACTGCCGTCTGGCGACTACGCCAGCGCCCTCATCGTCCTCGACCGCGTTCGGGGACCCCGCACCGAAGTGAACGGCGCGGAGCGGTGTTCGCTGAGGCCGCCATGGCAACGTTTCAAAATAAGGTGATTTTCCGGCATATCGCAGGTGGCATGCGTGCTAAGGTGCGGGTCGCTGCGCAGCACGCGCTCTTCCGGCTGGCGCATTTAGGGCTCATGCGATGCGAGGTCCACACGAGGCTGGTGTTCTCCGCCCGGCGCACTCGGCGGCCCCAGCGATGGGTCATCGATAGCGGAATAGCACCATCGATGACCCATCGCTGGGGCTGGTGCCGCGGACCGGACCCGCATAGCTGACCGGTATACGGCTTTTGCCGCAGTGCACGGCTCGCGGGTCCGACCCGCCGCAAACTCATGTTGCTCTGGGCACGGCTCGCGGGTCCGACCCGCCGCAAACTCATGTTGCTCTGGAACGTTGCCACCACCCGCCGTTATGGAAAAATCAATTTTCCGCAGAACGACGGTGGGCACTCCCCACAGCAGATGGCCCGGAATTCGCCATGCAGGCCGACGAGAGACGCGACTGGCGGCCGACGAGCCAACGACCCAAACTGCACCGCAGCCCACGCCCACGTGCCACCGTCCTGCTCGGCTCCCGCAGTAGACGGGTGCGCATCCCAGATGGGTGTGAGCATAATCCCGCGTCACGGGCATACATGGGTAATCCGCAGGGACCGCTGACACCTCCCACGGGCACCGAGGAGAACCGCTCATTAGCGCACTCCGGGAAGGGTCGCCTAGGTCTTGGAGAGGCCGACCCGCGCAGCGGTGAGTTGTCACTCAGATGTCGCGCAGCACGTTGAGCAGGACGCGAGAGCCCAGGCGATCTAGCTTTACCGGCATTTCTCGCATCCCGGTCAGCGCTTCCCGCACGGCGCGATGGCGTTCTATCGGACAGATAACGAGCAAGAAGCCGCCGCCGTCGGCGTCGGTCAGCGTCGCTCCCAGCGCTCCCGCCCCCAGCGCCCGCGAGACCGCCGCGTCGATCCAGGCATCCGACACCCCCGACGCTAGCCGCCGCTTGGCCTCCCATCCAGCCCGCAGCGCGGTTCCTACCGCGGCTACGTCGCCATCACGCAGCCGGTCCACGGCAACGCCGGCCAGGTCGCGCAGGAAGTCGAACCGGGAGCGGTTGGCTTTGATGTCGGCGCTCTGCTCCGCCAGTATCGGATCGGCGCTCCTGGTGACACCCGTATAGAAGAGCATGATGTGCTGCTGGAAAGCCCGAAGCTCAGCAGTGGAGAGCCGCAGTTCCATGGCAGCTATCGCATCGCCAGGACCGAAACGGATGTCCCGTATCCCGCCAAGCGCCGCGACGTACTGATCCTGCTTGCCGATGGGTTTCCCGCAGCGTTCGATCTCGATCGCGCAGGCCAGCTCGGCAATCTCCACGGCCGATAGCGAAAGACCCTGATAAGTGAACAGCGCGTTGAGCAAGCCAACCGTTACGGCCGATGATGAACCCAGCCCCGAGCCGGCCGAAGGAATGTCCGCCAGCGTGGTAATTTCCACCCTACTGGACACACCAGTCAGCAGCATGGCCTCTCGGACGAGTTCATGCTCCAGGTCGGCAACGCGCGAGACAATCTCCTTCTTGGAATAGTTCACATAGATGTCATCGTCGAAGCTCTGCTTCACGATGACATAGACATACTTGTCGATTGCGCAGCTGAGGACCCGGCCGCCATGCTCCTGGTAATAATCAGGCAGGTCAGTTCCCCCGCCGAGCAGGCCGATGCGCATCGGCGTCTGCGTGATGATCATTCAGGATTCCCAGGATTCGGGTTTCTCAAAAAATGCTCTCAATGATCAGATCCTCAGTCATCTGTGATTGGCGGATGTATTGGGAAAAAGCATGCATAGCGGCCTGGTGAAGGTCCTCCACGATGCCATAGTTCGCGCAGTCCACATGAATGCTGATCTCGGCTTTCGCCCGAGCGGTACCGCCATCGAAGCCAGTAATCGCAATGGTACGCAAGCCTAAGATCGCCTTTCAGCTATGCGACTATCGCCATAGCGCCATCCATCACACTACTCTGATCCGCGCGACTTCCGCTGCGCCCGGGCAACTGATGCTGGTGTTCAACTGATGCTTTATCGCTGTTGAGCGCAATTGACACAGCCTCCGACTCGCCGAGCACGGAGCGCACATTGACTTGTTCCTGTTCTCTCCGTATCACCCGGCGGGGGTAGTCGAGGCATTCGCCAGAACGAGCGAAGACCGCAAGCCGAGACCGGGCATGGCGAAGGCAGCGGCGGACGCGCTCGGACTTGACCTGGGCGCCTCCTGGGTAGTCGGAGACCGGCCCGAGGACGTGGGCCTCGCGGACGCGATCGGAGCTCCCGCCGTCTACCTGGGATCTGGCGAATGTCAGCGTCCGGGAGTCTGGCCCTTTCCAAGCCTTGCCGCGGCGGCATCGTTCATAGTGGATCGGATCACGGCATGATGCGGGCGCTTGAGGTGGTCCGGGGGCTGATGCTTGACCTGGTCCGCGCGGCACTCAAGATGGGTGTCCGCAGTTGAACTGTGCTCTACGCTAATCGAACGGACTGGGCTAAAATTACCGCAGGGCATTGTTTTCGACATGTATACGCCGACCGGAATCACAGATTCCCTCCTAGCCGCGCTTGCGGAGTAGCGGCAAGGAAAGGAAAATGCTGAACGACGCGGCTCATCCATGTCCTGAATTCTTAGGATGCTTGGAGAGCAAATGCCGACTGCAAGCGCGCGGAGCATGCTCTTGATCGCCGGAGCCGGATGGCCATGACGTCGGCAGCGAGCAGCGCGCGTATGGCCGTCAAGGGCGCCGTGACACCCTCTGGACGGTTTATATCCAGCGGCTCTCATGAACTCTGACGCCTCGGAGCTGATCGCCGCGCTGCGGTCTACTACAGAGCCTGGAACATGGCGGCGCGCAGCGGCCGAGGTAGGACGGTTCCCCGAGGCCTTCACTCCCTATGTCCGCCGCACCGTCCGGGTGCGCGTGCTGGCCACGTGGAGCAGTGACCTGCTCGTTCGGCTGCTGCCCGCGGCGGGCGTTGCCGCGGGGATCGGCCTTGAGGTCACGCAGGCGCCATACGGCCAGGTTGAGCAGGAACTGCTCGACGCCACCTCGGCGACGCACCGCGAGCCCCCCGACTACGTGCTGCTGGTGCCAAGCGCCGACGACCTAGCGCTCGGCACACTTGGCGAGCAGGACCCGGAGGAGGTGGTGTCGGGCGCCGTCCAGCGCTGGTCACGGCTGTGGGACGCCGCGCGAAGCGCCCAGATCAGGGTGTGCCAGCACCTGTTCACGCCACCGGCAACCGACCCGTTCGGCGTCGCCGCGCTCCAGTTCCCCGACAGCCCGTCGGCGATCGTGGCAGCGGTCAACGCCCGGCTGCGGGCCAGCGCTGACGTCGTGCTGGTGGATTGCGAGCGGATCGCCGCCGAGCACGGGCTGCGGGACTGGCGCGACGACCGGTACTGGTTCGCGGCCCGCCAGGCCGTCTCCCTCACCGCGCTGCCGGCGCTGGCCCGCGCCACTGCGGCGGCGCTCGCTGCCGACCAGGGTCTCAGCCGCCGGTGCGTCGTGCTGGATCTCGACAACACGCTGTGGGACGGCGTCGTCGGAGAGGATGGCATCGACGGTGTGGGGCTGACCGCCTCGCCGCGGGGCGAGGCATTCGCGGCCTTTCAGGAGCACCTGCTAATGCTGCACCGGCGGGGGATCGCACTCGCCGTGGCCACCAAGAACGACCCGGACCTCGCCCGCCAGGCAATCGCCGAGGTGCCAGGGATGCGGCTGCGGCCCGAGCACCTAGCGGCCGTGGTGGCGGACTGGCGGCCGAAGTCCGAGCAGCTTCGCGAGGTGGCGGCGCGCCTGTCGCTCGGTCTGGACAGCCTGGCCTTCGCCGATGACAACCCCGCGGAGCGTCTGGAGGTCCGCCGCGCGCTCCCCCAGGTCGACGTCATCGACCTGCCGACCAGTCCGTCCGATTATGTCGGCGCCCTGGCGGGCCTGGCCCACCCTCGAGCCCGGGCGGCTCACCCGGGCCGACCGGCAGCGCAACGCGTCGTACGCCGGCCTGCGGGCCGCCGCGGAGCTCCGCGAGCGGTCGGCGTCGCTGGACGACTTCCTTGCGGACCTGGCCATGGTGGCCAGCGTGCGCCCCGTCGACGTGACGCTGCTCCCACGGGTCACCCAGCTGCTGCAGAAGACGAACCAGTTCAACCTCACCACCCGGCGGCGCACGTCCCAGGAGGTCGCGGCGCTGGCCGCCGACCCGCGCTGGGTCTGCCTGTCGCTGTCGCTGCGGGACCGGCTGGCCGACCACGGGATCGTGGGCGTCGGCTTCACCGCGCTGCGCGGGGATGAGGCCGTGGTGGACACGCTGCTGCTGAGCTGCCGCGTGATCGGCCGCACGGCCGAGCGGCTGCTGCTGCGCGAGTTGGGGCGGGCGGCCGCCGAGCGCGGCTGCCGGACGCTCGTCGGCTGCTACCGGGCGACCGACCGCAACACGCTCGTCGCCGGGCTGTACCCACAGCTCGGGTTCGCCCCGGACGGGCCGGCCGACGGCGAGCAGCGCTACGTCCTGCCACTCTCGGCCCTTGACCAGCTCGCGGCACCGCACATCGCCAGCGACGCGACCCGGCAGGACGCCAGCGACAGGCCTAGCGAGAGGACGGCGCAATGGTGAACGCGATCACATCGGTGGTATCCGAGGCGTTCACCCGCGTCGTCGGAGAGCCCCCGGTCCGGGGAGCCAAGACGACGCCCGCGGACGTCGGCTCGTGGAACTCCCTCGCGCACGTGGAGCTGGTATTCGAGATCGAGCAGGCGCTCGGGATCCGGCTGCCCGACGCCATCCTCGTCACCCAGACGACGGTCGGCGCGCTGATTGAGGCGGCCGAGGCGGCGGTGAGCGCCTCGTGACGGCGCCGCGCCTCGACGACGGGCACATCCGCCGGTTCGCGGCCGCCAGCGGCGACGTGAACCCGCTGCACATCGACCCGGAGTTCGCGCGCCGGACAATGTACGGCCGGTGCGTCGTGCACGGGGCGCTTGTCGCGATCGTCGCGCTCGGCTCCGTCGAGGAGGCGATGCTGGGCCAGGCCAGGTCGCTTGACCTGCGCTTCGCCCAGCCGGTGTTCCCCGGCGACGACCTGACGCTGCGGTCCGGCCCACGCCATCCAGGGCGGGTGGCAGTGGAAGCGTGGTCACGCGGCCAGCTAGCCGCCCGGATCACGGTCGAGGCGGGCGGCAGCGTACTCCCGCCGGTACCCCCCTGGCCGCTGGCCTGCCAGAGCGAGCCGCGGCGGCTGACGCTGGCCGGTCTGGAGGCCGCGCCCGGCGCCGATTACGGTGACGCGTACGCGCCGGACGTCGCGGGCCTGCGCGAGCTAGCCGCGCAGCTTGGCGCGGGAGGCATCCCCGACGCGCTGCTGGCCTGGCTGGCGGCGGCCAGCTACACGGTGGGAATGCTGGTCCCTGGGGCCGACGCGGTGTTCGCCGCGGCGCGCATAGAACGCTCGGACGTGCCCGGTCCGGCCCACCTCGAGGCCATCCCGGGAGCGCGGCAGCCCGCGACCGGCCTGCTGGAGGTGCGGGCACGGTTCGGCTACGGTGCGGCGTCGGCCGACCTGCGACTGCGGGCCTTCGTGCGCCCACGCATACCCGGCCCGAGGCGGGACGTGCTGCTGGATCATCTTCCGCCGTCGGCGGCGCTGAGCGGACGCCATGCGCTGGTCGTCGGCGCGAGTCGGGGCCTGGGGGCGTCGGTGGCCGGGGCGCTGGCGACACAGGGCGCGACCGTCTGGGCCGGCTGACGCCCGCAGCGGCGGGCCGGTCGAGGAGCTCCGGCAGGAGTTCGGCGCCGAGCGCATCCGGCCGGTCCGCTTCGACGCGGCCGACGCCGAGGACACGCGGGCCGCGATCGCACAGATTACCCGCACGGCCGGGAGCCTCGACGGCGTGGCGCTGTGTGCCGCGCCGCCGCCGCAAGCCCTGCCGCTGCACCGCGATGCCGTGCCGACCGCGCTGGCCTACCTGGCGGAGAGCATGGCGATGACGCTGTACCCGCTAAGCGAGGTGCTACCGCACATCGCACCGGGAGGGTGGCTCGCGCTGGTGTCGTCGTCGGCCATTGCCGACCCACCCGCTTCCTGGCCGCACTACGTCGCGGCCAAGGGCGCGGTCGAGGCGCTGGCCGGGTACGGCCGCAGGCACTTCGGCTTGCGGGTGGCGACCATTCGGCCACCGCTCATGCGCACCGACATGACCAACGGCCCCACCGGCGCGATCGGCGCGGTGGCACCGGAGGCGGTGGCGGCCGCAATCGTCCGATGGGTACTCGATAACCGCCCGGGCGGGGAGATTCTCGCGCCGGACCAGCTGACAGCGGAGGTTCTCAGATGAGTGCACAGAAGATTGTGCCGCTTACCTTCGTTGTCGGAACCGGCCGATGCGGTTCAACAGCGGTGTCACGAGTCCTACACGAGCACCCGGACGTGCTCAGCATCAGCGAAATGCTCGTCGGAATAAAACGAATGCTGCACCCTGGGTACCCTTCGGTCGATGGCCGCGAGATGTTGCGGCTGCTTGCCCAACGGGCTCCCTATATTGACGAATTCATTTGCGCCGGCCTGAAGACCGCGGAGTTCCGCTATCCTTATGGTAGCGGTCGTTTTGACCCCGCCCGCGGAGAGGTACCCTGGATTTGCCACTGCATGCTGCCAATGCTCAGTGACGATCCAGACGCGCTGTTCGACTTGCTTGCCGCCGAGGTAGTTTCGTGGCCCGTGCGCACCCTTGCCGACCAATTCCGGGCCTTGTTCGCCTTCCTCAGCGAGCTCTTCGGCAAGTCCGTCGTCGTGGAGCGTTCAGGTGTTTCGATCGACGCGGTACCGCAACTGCGCCAGCAGTTCCCTGAGGCCCGCTTCGTTCTCATACATCGCGATGGCCCCGACTGCGCGCTATCCATGAGCCGCCATCCTGTATTCCGGCTGAGAGGTATCTGGGCAGAAATCAAACGCCTGCACGGCGAGGCACCGGACAGCCCCGAGCAATTCCGCGGCCTCATCACCCCGCCCTTTGAAGCAGAGCGATTCATGTCGTACCCAATTCCACTCACGTTCTTCGGTGAGTTTTGGTCCACTCTTCTCTGCCAGGGTGTACCTGTTCTGGAGGAGCTCCCGCCTGGCGGCTGGACCAGCCTCCGTTACGAAGATCTGGTGTCGCACCCGGCCAGGGAACTAACCAGGATCGCTGCTTTCGTAGGCGTCGCCGCCACTCCGCAGTGGCTGTCGGCGGCGGCTGCCATCATTAACGGGCACCGTCCTGCCAGTGCCGCCACATCGGAGCTGGGGCCCTCCGACCTCGCCGCGATCCGGGAGGCTTGCATGCCGGGCGTTCAGGCGATCGTCACGGCCGAAGCCCGGCTCGCCGCGGCCAGGGTCTAGCGTCCCGCGCGCCGTAGCCTACGAGCTCGCGGGCGCCACTCCCAACACCGCGGACTTTAGGGGCAGTCTCCTCCGCAGCGTTTAACTGGCGATGCTCGTCAATCGAACGCGAGGGCCGTCATGAACGAAAGCGCGATCCTCGGTCTCACCGGTCCTCGGCCGACGAGCATCCATCAAGTTCAAGGAGTCCCTGGCGGATCTGCTCATGTCGAGGGCCACCGCACCGTCTCACCCTCGCCGAATCGCGCTCCGGTGCTTAGTATTTTACGATGCGCCTTCTTGTGACATGTTCGGAGGGGATCGGGCGTTACCTGCCATTTGTTCCATTTCTGGACCAGGCGCGACGGGACGGCGGCCAGACGCTGGTGGTGGCCTCCTCCTCTCTCCAGGGCGCGGTCGAAAAGACAGGCCACCCTTTTAAGTCAGCGTCCCCTCGGAAGGGGCACGGGCCACAATCCTCACAGCTGGCAGTGATGGAACAGGCACTGCGGGACTGGCAGCCAGACCTGATCTTGCGCGAGCCGTGGGAATACGCTTCGGCCGAGGCAGCCGGATGGCTGGGCATCCCCGCCGCGCAGGTCGCGACCACCCTCGCCGGGTTCATCTGGGACAGGGTCAGCATGGCCGAACCCAATCTGGATGCCCTGCGGAACGGACTAGCCGATGAGATACGCCAGTCCCCTTTCCTGACGCGGCTGCCGGCCTCACTTGATAGTTCACCCTTCCCGGTCACCCTCCGGTACCGCGAACCCGACAGCACACCCAACGGCACGCTCCCGGCCTGGTGGGGCGACAGCGACGCCCCCTTGGTATACGTGACCTTTGGCACCTGGACGGGTGAGGAGTGGTTCCCCAGACAGGCTTACCCCGCGGTGATCGACGCCGTCACCGGACTGGATGCGCGGGTGCTCATGACCGTCGGCCGCGACTTCGACATGTCCCAGCTGCCCGACCTACCCGGCAACGTCCATGTGGAAGCCTGGATCGACAAAGCCGACATTCTCGGCGAGGCCGACCTGATCGTCTGCCATGGCGAAGCCGGCACGGTCTACAGCGCTCTCGCTGCTGGCGTACCCCTCATCATCAGTCCGATCATCGGCGACCAGACCGCAAACGCCGCCGCGGTGACCCGCGCCAGCGCAGGCCTAGAGATCGCAACCGAACAGGACCCCCAGCGACGTTGGCGGATGATCAGCCGGGAAGACTCAGCCCACATCCGCCCGGCCATCGAGACAGTGCTCGCCGACGCTTCGTACCGGCAGGCCGCTGCGGCAGTTGCCGCCGAGATGGCCACAGCACCAATGATCGAAACGCTCCTAGAACAACTTCCCGGTGCCGGATATCCGACAATCAAGAAGTAGTCATGATGTTACCGATCGTCAGATCTGGGCGGTTGACTCGTTCGCTGGCATACCAAGAACCAAGGTGGACAGCCAACCCAGCCGACCGCAGTCATTACGCGCGCCTCATGTCAGGGCATCAGCCACGCTGCCCCGCGGCGGCCATTCCTTCGGGGCGAATTCCTGGGGGAACGCAGCGCCTTTGACTGACGCTCCACGTTTCCCCGACAGAGCATCGGTAGAGCCTCTTATTCATCGAGTCTCAACCATGCGGATATGGCGGACCATGCCTCTCCCAGCATCTCGGGCAGGAGTATATCCATGTGTGAACAGGGGAGGTGCACCTCGGCGATGTCCCCAGATACGTAATCTTCCCAGAACGAAGCGCCGGATCGGCTGTCGTCGCCAGGCGCGGCTTCCCTTCCGATTGGCGCGACGAGCAAGAGCATATCCCCATCGTAACGGCGAGGATTCTCGATCAGCGCGAGGATCGAGTTCTTGGAGAAGATGTCCGCCAGCAGCAGCAACTCGTCTTCCGAGATGGACCCGAGAATATTACCGGCTTCCCGGCGTACCAGGTCGAGCAGGACGGCTCGGAGCCTTTCCAGCGGCGGCAGCTGACCGGAATCGCTTGCCTTCTCACCATACGGCCGCGGGGGGTAAACGTCGCCGATGATCAGGGCGGCGATATCGTCGCCGTGCTCGCGGAGCTGGATGGCCATCTCGTAGGCAATGAGACCGCCGAAGGAGTACCCGAGCAAGTAGTAAGGTCCGGCTGGCTGAATGGTCTTGATCTGCTCGATGTACTCGGCGGCCATCTCGCCGGCGGATCCGGGGTACCGGCTGGTGCCGTCGAGTGCCCGTGCTTGCACGCCATAGATCCGGAAGGTGTCCGGGACGTACCGAGCCAATGGCATGTAGCCCCAGCCGAGCCCGCCGGCGGGGTGGATGCAGAACAGGACCGGGCCATCGCCGGTGACCCGGATAGGCAGCAGCACGCTGAGTGAGTCCTGGACCGAGGACAGGCTCAACCGGTCCAGGACCCCGCGGACGGTCTGCGCGGCCATCAGGTCGCGGACCGAGATCGACACCCCGCGGGTCCGCAGCAGCTTCACCAGCTTCACAGCCATCAGCGAGTGCCCGCCGAGGGCGAAGAACTGGTCCTCGACGCCAACCTGGTCCACGCCGAGGACTTCGGCGAACGTCTCGCACAGGGTTTTCTCGAGCTGAGCTGCCCAGCTCGCGCGATGCACCAGCGGCGAGCCCACAAAACCCGGAGCCGGCAGCGACGAACGGTCGAGTTTCCCGTTCGGGGTCAGCGGCAGTTCCTCCAGCACGGTCACGGACGGCATCATGTAATCGGGCAGCCGCTGGGCCGCGTAGTCGCGTACCACCCCGGCGAGCTCGTCACCGTTTTGACTGCCGGCAGCAGGAACCACGTACGCGGCCAGCCGCAGATCGCCCGGAGCGGGCTCCCACACCGTCACTACAGCCTGCCCGACCTGCGGGTGCCCGGCAAGCACGGCCTCGATCTCGCCGGGCTCGATACGGAATCCACGGATCTTGACCTGATCGTCAGCCCGGCCGGCGAAGGCCAGCTCCCCGTCCGGTTTCCACTTCGCGAGGTCTCCGGTGCGGTACATCCGCTCCCCTGCGGGCCCGAACGGGCAGCCCACGAAGCGTTCGGCGGTCAGCCCTGGGCGGTGCTGGTAGCCGCGGGCCAGCCCCGCCCCGGCAATGTACAGTTCCCCGGTCACCATGGCAGGCACCGGCTCCAGCCACTCATCCAGCACATACACCCGGGTGTTGTCCAGCGGGCTCCCGATCAGCGGCGTGTCCGCGACCTGACCCGGATCGCGGTGGAAGGAGCAGACCGCGAATGTGGTTGTCTCCGTGGGGCCGTAACCATTGCCCAGGACCGTCTGCGGGCAGGACAGGAGCACCCGCCGCATCGCCGCGGACGAGGCGGCTTCCCCGCCGGTAAGTACGACCTCGACCCCGGTGAACGTCTCCGGCTGCTCGGCCGCTACGAGATTGAACAAGGCCGTGGTCAAGAACAGCGCGGTGACCCGCTGTACGGTGATCAGGCGGCGCAGCCGGTCCAGGTCCAGCTCGGCCGGCTCGATCACGACCGTGCCGCCGGACAGCAGCGGGACCCACAACTCGTAGGTCGAGGCGTCGAAAGCGGGTGTGGAATGCATCAGGACACGCCGGTGCGCAGTACTGGCCCAGGCCCGGTCCGCCGCCAGTGCCACCACGTCACGGTGCCGGACGGCAACCCCTTTGGGAGTGCCGGTAGACCCGGAGGTGTACATGATGTAGGCCAGCCGATCGTAGTGACAGCTAACCGCCGGGGCCACGTCATCAGCGTCGTGCCAGGCGTCGATCGGCAGCCGCACAACCTGACCGGACTGGTCCTGGTCATGATCGGACAGCATGACCTGAACCCCGGCATCGGCGAGCATCCACGCCACCCGCTCCGGCGGGGTGCCGGGACGCACCGGCAGATAGGCCGCGCCGGATTTCAGCACCGCCAGCAGCGCCGTCACCAGATCGGCGGAGCGGTCCGCCAGCACCGCCACCGCTGGCTCGGGGCCCGTGTATCGGCGTATCAGCGTCCCGGCCAACTGGTCCGCTCGCCGGTTCAGTTCCGCGTAGCTCACAAAGGTGCCCTCGCAGGCCACCGCCACCGCATCCGGGGTGCGGGCCGTCTGCTGCCGGAATAGATCCGGCACCGCGCCGTCGGGCACCGGCGCGGCTGTGTCATTCCAGCCGTCCACCAGTTGCGCGCGCTCGGCTGGGTCCAGGACCGGGATGGCGTGCAGCGGGGTGTCCGGTGCGTCGCCCAGCGCGGCGACCAGGGACTCCAGGCAGGTGCACACGAGCGCGCACAGCTGGTTCGGATCAGCCGGCTCCACCGCGTTCACCGTCACGCCGAACCCTGTTCCCCGGTCATCAACCGAGACTTCCAGCGGATAGTTACTCCGCTCCTGGCCCGCGATGATCCCGATGCCCGTACCTTGCGCTTGGTTACCCCGGAGGGGGGTGTCGCGGTGCTGGCTGCGCCGGTAGTTCAGCAGCGTGGTGAACAGCGGCAGGCCGTCGGGGATGCCGCTGGCCTGCTGGGCCAGCACCAGCGGGGCATGCTCATGGGCCAGCAGGCCCGCCAGCTGAGACCGGATGGCGGCCAGTGCGTCCGCGACCCCGGCGGTGGCGTCGCGGACCCGGACCGGCAGGGTATTCATGTACAGGCCCGGGACCCGGTCCGCGCCCGGCCCGGCGTTCATCCGGCCCAGCAGCACCGTGCCGAACACCACGTCATCCTGCCCGGCCAGCACCATCAGCACCCGGGCCCACGCCAGGTGCACGATCGTGGCAGGCGATGTGCAGCAGACTCTTGCCAGCACCTGCAGCCGCCCAGCTAGCTCTGCGTCGACCGGCTGGCGGGCCCGCCGGGCAGGGCCTGGGGTGTGGATGTCCAGCAGCCCGTACGGGGCAGTCGGCCCGGTCACATCCCCCAGCAGTCCGGCGAAGTACCGCTGGTGTTCTTCGCGGGGAGCGCTAAGCCGGGCCTGGGCCACGAAGGACCGGAACGGCAACGGCTCTGGCAGCCGATCTGCCTGCCCGGTGAGCATCGCCTGGATCTCGTCCAGCACTCTCTCCAGGCCGTCGTGGTCCAGCACCATATGATGCAACTGCAACAGCACCAGGTGTCCGCCGGTGGCTGGCTCCCGGGCGGCCGTCAGTCGCAGCAACGGCGCCCATCCCAGGTCCATTCGTTCCGGAGCCGCAGCCAGCAGCGCCGCTACCGCGCTGGCCGGCTCGTCCCCCGTAACGCTCAGGGTGACCTCGGTGACGGGCAGCCGTGCTTGCCGCCACACCACCTGCACTGGCTCCGGCAGCCCATCCCACGCCACCGAGCTGCGCAGCACATCATGCCGGGCGATCACCTGCTCCAGCGCCCCAATGAACTCATGCAGCCGCTCCTGCGATTCAGTCCGCAGTACGAACGACTGCAGGTAGATGTCGGCGGTGTCCGACCCGGTCATCAGGTGGTGGAAGAGCATGCCCTCCTGCAGCGGGGCAAGCGGGTAGATATCGGCCACGTTCGCCGCCCCACCATCCACCCGCGCCACCGCCGCAGCGATCTGCTCTTCGGTCAGCTCAGCCAAGGTCAGCATCCCGGGGGTGATCTGGTCCGTGCCGGCCGGGATCATGTTGGGCGGCACCGTGACCGTGACCGGCCCGGCCAGCGCGGCCAGCCGCCCCGGGGTCGGCGCCTCGAACAGTGCCCGCACCGGCACCTGCAGGTCCTGCTCACGCAGCCGCTCCACCAGCTTCACCGCTAGCAGCGAGTGCCCGCCGAGGGCGAAGAAGTCATCCTCCGGCCCGACCCGATCGATGCCGAGCACGTCAGCGAACACGCCGCATAGCAGTTCCTCGGCCACTGTCTGCGGCGGCCGTCCGTCGCCGGCGTTGTGCTCGGGGGCCGGCAGTGCCTGGCGGTCCAGCTTCCCGCTGGGGGTCAGCGGCAGCTGGTCCAGGACCACGAACACCGACGGCAGCATGTAGTCCGGCAGCCGCCCGGCCGCGTGCTCGCGTGCCGCGGCGGCCAGGCCGGCGGTGGCGGCAGCACCGGCGGCGGGTACCAGGTATCCGGTCAGCCGCTTGTCGCCGGGGGTATCTTCGCGGACGGTCACCGCTGCCTGCGCCACTGCCGGGCAGCTGGCCAGCACCGCCTCGACCTCACCGGGCTCGATCCGGAACCCGCGGACCTTGACCTGGTTATCAGCGCGCCCGGCGAAGACCAGCTCCCCGGCCCGCGTCCACTTCGCCAGGTCCCCGGTGCGGTACATCCGCTGCCCTGCTGGCCCGAACGGGCACGCGGTGAACCGCTCGGCGGTCAGCCCGGGCTGATGCACGTACCCGCGGGCCAACTGCACCCCGGCCACATACAGCTCCCCGGCCACCCCCGGCGGCACCGGGCCCAGCCACCGGTCCAGCACGAACAGGCGGGTATTAGCCACCGGCGCCCCGATCGGCGGAGTACCGGGCCCGCCATCGCAGGCCCAGGCGGTCACATCCACCGAGGTCTCCGTCGGGCCGTACAGGTTATGCAGCCCGGCGCCGGGGAATCGGGCGGCGGCCCGGGCCGCCAGCGGGCCGGGCAGTGCCTCCCCGCTGCAGAACACCCGGCGCAGGCTGCGGCACTGCCGCGGGCTGGCCTGCCCGGCGAACACCTCCAGCATTGACGGCACGAAATGCACGGTAGTGACCGCGGCCCGGCCGATAAGCCCGGCCAGATACCGCGGATCCTGATGCCCGCCCGGCCGGGCCAGCACCAGGCCCGCGCCTTCAGTCAACGGCCAGAACAGTTCCCACACCGACACATCAAAGCTGACCGGGGTCTTGTGCAGCACCCGGTCACCGGCATTCAGCCGGTACTGTGCCTGCATCCAGGCCAGCCGGTTACCGAGCCCCGCATGCGGGATCATCACCCCCTTGGGCACCCCGGTCGACCCGGATGTGTAGATCACGTAGGCCGGATGCGCCCCGGATAGCGTCACCGCCGGGCCGGGGCGGGCCGACGGCAGCACCGGCGGCGGATCGTCGACGACCAGCACCGGCACCCCGGACAGCTGCGGCAGGCCAGCTACCAGCGCGCTGGATGTCAGCACGCGGCGGGGCCGGCATCGCGCAGCATGTACTCAACCCGCCCGGCCGGGTAGCCCGGGTCCACCGGCAGGTACGCCGCCCCCGCCCGCAACACAGCCAGCACCGCCGCCACCAGGTCAGCGGAACGGTCCATCACCACCGCCACCACCGTCTCCGGCCCGGCACCGTGCCCGGCCAGGAACCGGGCCAGCCGCCCGGCCCGGGCCGCCAGTTCCCCGTACGACATCACGCTGTCTGCGGACACGACCGCTGCCGCATCGGGCCTGGCGGCGGCCTGCTCCCAGATCAGTTCGGGTACCAGCAGGTCCGGGACGGGTGCGGCGGTGTCGTTCCAGCCCTGCACCAGCTGGGTCCGCTCGGCGGACTCCAGCACCTGGATGTCGCGCAGCCGGGTTGCCGGGTCGGCAGTCACTGCCGCTAGCACCCGGTCCAGCCGGGCCGCCATCGCCTGGACGGTGTGCTGCTCGAACAGGTCAGCGGCGCCCAGCAGCATGCCGTGCAGTCCCGCCGCCACCCCGCCGGGCCCGGCGAGGGCTTGGCTGAGGGCGATGCTCAGGTCGAACCGGGCGGCTGGGGGCCCGGCCGGCATCCGGGTGACCTCCAGCCCGGGCAGCTCCATGCCGGCCGGGGCGGTGTCCTGCACGGTGATCATCACCTGGAACAGCGGGTGCCGGGCCAGCGACCGGTCCGGCGCCAGGTCCTCCACCAGCCGCTCGAACGGCACATCCTGGTGCTCCAGCGCCCCCAGCCAGAACTCCCGCACCCGGGCCAGGATGGCGATGAACTCCGGATCCCCGGACACATCGGTGCGCAGCACCAGCGTGTTCACGAAGAACCCCGCCAGATCCTCCAGCGCGGCGTCGGTGCGGCCCGCCACCGCGGTGCCGGCCGGGATGTCCTCCCCCGCTCCCAGCTTCGACAGCAGCACCGCGGTCGCGGCCTGAATCACCATGAACAGCGTCACGCCCTGGGCACGGGCCAGCGCCATCAGCCCGGCATGGGTGCTGGCCGGGACGGTGACCGGTGCCACGACCCCGCGGTGGCTGGGCACCGGCGGCCGCGGCCGGTCGGCCGGCAGCACCAGCTCGCCCGGGGCGCCGGCCAGCGCGTCCCGCCACCAGCCAGCCTGCCGCGACAGCAGGCTCCCCGGATCGTCCTCATCCCCCAGCAGCTCCCGCTGCCAGATCGCGTAATCGGCATACTGCACCGGCAGCGGATCCCAGCCCGGTGCCCGGCCCTCGAGCCGCGCCGTATACGCCGCCGACAGGTCCCGGGCCAGCACCCCAGCCGACCAGCCGTCAGTGGCGATGTGATGGATCACCAGCACCAGCACATGCACCCTGGGCCCGGCAGCCAGCAGCCGGGCCCGCACCGGGATACCCGCCCCCAGGTCGAACGGCTCGGCCACGATGCCCGCCGCCGTCTCCGCCAGTTCCGGCTCTGCCACCGGGACGGTCGGCAGCTGCCAGCCCAGGTCGGCTGGTTCCAGGACCTGCTGCCACGGCTGCCCGTCCGCGGTCGCGAACACGGTGCGCAGCACCTCATGCCGGGCGATCACATCACCCAGCGCCGCCTCCAGCGCCCCGGCGTCCAGGTCCCCGTCCAGCCGCAGCGCCAGCGGCGTGTTGTACAACGCCGACGGGCCCTCCAGCTGAGCGATGAACCACAGCCGCTGCTGCGCGAACGACACCGGCACCCGCCCCCGGCGTTCCCGCGCCACCAGCGGCAGCCTGGCCGGCCCAACCTGGTCCAGCACCGCAGCTAGCGCGGCGGGAGTCGGTGCCTCGAACACCGCTGTGATGTCCAGTTCCGCGCCCAGCACCACCCGGACCCGCGATGCCAGCCGGACCGCCAGCAGCGAGTGCCCGCCGAGGGCGAAGAAGTCATCCTCCGGCCCGACCCGCTCCACGCCGAGGACGTCAGCGAACACACCGCATAGCAGTTCCTCGGCCACCGTCTGCGGCGGCCGTCCGTCGCCGGACGGCTGGTCCGGGGCCGGCAGCGCCTGGCGGTCCAGCTTCCCGCCGGGGGTCAGCGGCAGCTGGTCCAGCACCACCAGGGCCTGCGGCAGCATGTAGTCCGGCAGCCGCGAGGCCGCATGTTCGCGTGCCGCGGCGGCCAATTCCGCGGCGGCCCGCTCGTCCGCGCCGGGGCTGGCGGGTACCAGGTATCCGGTCAGCCGCTTGTCGCCGGGGGCATCTTCGCGGACGGTCACCGCTGCCTGCGCCACCCCCGGGCAGCCGGCCAGCACCGCCTCGACCTCACCGGGCTCGATCCGGAACCCGCGGACCTTGACCTGGTCATCGGCGCGCCCAGCGAAAACCAGCTGGCCGTCGCTGGTCCAGCTGGCCAGGTCCCCGGTCCGGTACATCCGCTGGCCGCCCGGCCCGAACGGGCACGCGGTGAACCGCTCGGCGGTCAGCCCCGCCCGCTCCAGGTAGCCGCGGGCCAGCTGCACCCCCGCCACATACAGTTCCCCGGTCACCCCCGGCGGCACCGGGCACAGCCACCGGTCCAGCACGAACAGGCGGGTATTAGCCACCGGCACGCCGATCGGCGGGGCTCCTTTCCCGGGCAGCGGCCCGGTCATCGCCGCGCACACCGTGGTCTCGGTCGGCCCGTAGGCGTTGATCAGCCGCCGCCCGGGCGCCCACCGGCCCGCCAGCTCCGGATCCAGTGCCTCTCCGGCGGCGATCAGGGTCCGCACCGATCCCAGCATGGCGGGCTCCAGTCCGGCCAGCACCGCCGGCGGCACCGTCAGGTGCGTCACTCCCTGCCGGGCGGTCAGCCCGGCCAGCGCGTCCCCGGCCAGCAGCTGACGGGACTCCGGGGTCACCAGCACCGCCCCGGACCCCAGCGTGACCGCCAGCTCTGACACCGACGCGTCGAACCCCGGCGACGCGAACGCCAGCACCCGGGCCCCGGCCGTGACGGCGAACCCGGTAGCCTGCGCCGCCGTCAGGTTCCCCAGACCGCTATGCGTCACCGCTACCCCCTTGGGCATACCAGTCGACCCCGACGTGAAGATCACATACGCCAGCTGCCCCGCCGACCGTGCCGTCGGCAGCAGCCCGCCCGGCAACGCCGCGAGCTGGGCCGCGGTGCCCGGGTCGGCCAGGTCCGCCACTGTGGTGGCATCCGGGACGGTCAGCCCGTCCGGCAGGCCGCCCCGGGTGAGCACCAGCCGGGCCTGGCTGGCGGCCAGCATCGCCTGCAGCCGGGCCGCCGGATACCCCGGGTCCAGCGGCAGGTACGCCGCCCCCGCCAGCCACGTCCCGAGGATCGCGGTGATCATGTCCGGGCCGCGGTCCAGGCACAACCCGACCACCGTCTCCGGCCCGGCACCGTGCCCGGCCAGGAACCGGGCCAGCCGCCCGGCCCGGACCGCCAGTTCCCCGTACGACATCACGCTGTCTGCGGACACGACCGCTGCCGCATCCGGGACACGGGTCGCCTGCGCCAGGATGAGTCCCGGTACCAGCAGGTCCGGGACGGGTGCGGCGGTGTCGTTCCCGCCGTCGGTCAGCTGCGCCTGCTCGGCGGGATCCAGCACGTGGATGTCGCGCAGCCGGGCGTGCGGGGCAGTAGCTGCCGTGGTCAGTACCCGGTTCAGCCGGGCCGCCATCGCCTGGACGGTGTGCTGGTCGAACAGGTCGGCGGCGGCCAGCAGCATGCCGTGCAGTCCCGCGGCCGCCCCGCCGGAACCGGCGGGGGCCTGGGTGAGGGCGATGCTCAGGTCGAGCCGGGCGCCCAGCGGCCCGGCCGGCGCCCGGGTGATCTCCAGCCCGGGCAGGCCGGGGGCGGCCGGGGCGGTGTCCTGCACGGTGATCATCACCTGGAACAGCGGGTGCCGGGCCAGCGACCGGTCCGGCGCCAGGTCCTCCACCAGCCGCTCGAACGGCACATCCTGGTGCTCCAGCGCCCCCAGCCAGAACTCCCGCACCCGGGCCAGGATGGCGATGAACTCCGGATCCCCGGACACATCGGTGCGCAGCACCAGCGTGTTCACGAAGAACCCCGCCAGATCCTCCAGCGCGGCGTCGGTGCGGCCCGCCACCGCGGTGCCGGCCGGGATGTCCTCCCCCGCTCCCAGCTTCGACAGCAGCACCGCGGTCGCGGCCTGAATCACCATGAACAGCGTCACGCCCTGGGCACGGGCCAGCGCCATCAGCCCGGCATGGGTGCTGGCCGGGACGGTGACCGGTGCCACGACCCCGCGGTGGCTGGGCACCGGCGGCCGCGGCCGGTCGGCCGGCAGCACCAGCTCGCCCGGGGCGCCGGCCAGCGCGTCCCGCCACCAGCCAGCCTGCCGCGACAGCAGGCTCCCCGGATCGTCCTCATCCCCCAGCAGCTCCCGCTGCCAGATCGCGTAATCGGCATACTGCACCGGCAGCGGATCCCAGCCCGGTGCCCGGCCCTCGAGCCGCGCCGTATACGCCGCCGACAGGTCCCGGGCCAGCACCCCAGCCGACCAGCCGTCAGTGGCGATGTGATGGATCACCAGCACCAGCACATGCACCCTGGGCCCGGCAGCCAGCAGCCGGGCCCGCACCGGGATACCCGCCCCCAGGTCGAACGGCTCGGCCACGATGCCCGCCACCGTCTCCGCCAGTTCCGGCTCTGCCACCGGGACCGTCGGCAGCTGCCAGCCCAGGTCGGCTGGTTCCAGGACCTGCTGCCACGGCTGCCCGTCCGCGGTCGCGAACACGGTGCGCAGCACCTCATGCCGGGCGATCACATCACCCAGCGCCGCCTCCAGCGCCCCGGCGTCCAGATCCCCGTCCAGCCGCACCGCCAGCGGCGTGTTGTACAACGCCGACGGGCCCTCCAGCTGAGCGATGAACCACAGCCGCTGCTGCGCGAACGACACCGGCACCCGCCCCAGGCGGTCCCGCGCCACCAGCGGCATCCGGGCCGGGCCCGCTCCTTGAAGCCGGGCGGCCAGCAGCGCCGGGGTGGGCGCTTCGAACACCGTCCGCACCGCCAGCTCCGCGCCCAGCACTACCCGGACCCGCGATGCCAACTTCACCGCCAGCAGCGAGTGCCCGCCCAGGGCGAAGAAATCATCCTCCGGCCCGACCCGCTCCACGCCCAGCACGTCAGCGAACACACCGCATAGCAGTTCCTCGGCCACCGTCTGCGGCGGCCGTCCGTCGCCGGACGGCTGGTCTGGGGCCGGCAGCGCCGCCCGGTCCAGCTTCCCGTTCACCGTCAGCGGCAGCGCATCCAGCACCACCAGCTGGGCGGGCAGCATGTAGTCCGGCAGCCGCCCGGCCGCGTGTTCGCGTGCCGCGGCGGCCAGGCCGGCGGTGACGGCAGCACCGGCGGCGGGTACCAGGTATCCGGTCAGCCGCTTGTCGCCGGGGGTATCTTCGCGGACGGTCACCGCTGCCTGCGCCACTGCCGGGCAGCTGGCCAGCACCGCCTCGACCTCACCGGGCTCGATCCGGAACCCGCGGACCTTGACCTGGTTATCGGCCCGCCCGGCGAAGACCAGCTCCCCGGCCCGCGTCCACTTCGCCAGGTCCCCGGTCCGGTACATCCGCTGCCCTGCTGGCCCGAACGGGCACGCGGTGAACCGCTCGGCGGTCAGCCCGGGCTGATGCACGTACCCGCGGGCCAACTGCACCCCGGCCACATACAGCTCCCCGGCCACCCCCGGCGGCACCGGGCCCAGCCACCGGTCCAGCACGAACAGGCGGGTATTAGCCACCGGCGCCCCGATCGGCGGGGCTCCTTCGCCGGGGGCCACCGGGGTGGTGGTGGTGACCATCACGGTGGTCTCGGTCGGCCCGTAGGTGTTGACCAGGTCCCGGCCCGGTGCCCAGGCAGCGGCCAGCCCGGCGGTCAGCGGCTCGGCCCCGGCCAGCAGCCGGCCCAGCCCGGGCAGCCCGGCCGGGTCCAGCACCTGCAGCAGCGACGGCACCACACTCGCCGCCGTCACCCCGGCCGCCCGCACCAGCCCAGCCAGCCGCCCCGGATCAGCCCGCTCCGCCGCCTGCGCGATCACCAGCGTCCCCCCGCGCGCCAGCGTCACCGCCACGTCCAGCACCGACGCGTCGAAACTGAACGACGCGAACTGCAGCACCCGCGTCCCCGGCCCGGACCCCAGCACCGGTCCCAGCCCCGCCGTCAGGTTCCCCAGCCCGCCATGGGTCACCGCCACCCCCTTGGACACCCCCGTCGACCCGGAGGTGAAGATCACGTACGCCGCCCGCCCGCCCGCCGGCCGCGCCGCCGGCAGCAGTCCGGCCGGCAGCGCCGCGAGCCGCGCCGCGGTGCCAGGGTCGGCCAGGTCCGTCACCGTGGTGGCATCCGGGACGGTCAGCCCGCCCGGCAGGCCGCCCTGGGTGACCAGCAGCCCGGCCCGGGCCGCGGCCAGCATCGCCTGCAGCCGGGCCGTCGGCCAGGCCGGGTCCAGCGGCAGGTACGCCGCCCCCGCCAGCCAGGTCGCCACGATCGCGGTGATCATGCCCGGGCCGCGGTCCAGGCACAACCCGACCACCGTCTCCGGCCCGGCACCCTGCCCGGCCAAGTACCGGGCCAGCTGGCCGGCCCGGGCCGCCAGCTCCCGGTAGGAGACCACCTCCTCACCGCAGATCACCGCGGCCGCATCCGGGATACGTGCCGCCTGCGCAAGGATGAGTTCTGGTACCAGCAGGTCCGGGACGGGTGCGGTGGTGTCGTTCCAGCCCTCGGTCAGCTGGGTCCGCTCGGCGGGATCCAGTACCTGGATGTCCCGCAGCCGGGCGTGCGGGGCAGTAGCTGCCGCGGCCAGTACCCGGGCCAGGCGGGCCGCCATCGCCTGGGCGGTGTCCTGGTCGAACAGGTCAGCGGCGGCCAGCAGCATGCCGTGCAGTCCGGCGGCCGCCCCGCCGGGCTCGGCGGGGGCCTGGCTGAGGGCGATGCTCAGGTCAAACCGGGCTGACGGGGACCCGGCCGGCATCCGGGTGACCTCCAGCCCGGGCAGCTCCAGGCCGGCCGGGGCGGCGTCCTGCACGGTGATCATCACCTGGAACAGCGGGTGCCGGGCCAGCGACCGGTCCGGCGCCAGGTCCTCCACCAGCCGCTCGAACGGCACATCCTGATGCTCCAGCGCCCCCAGCCAGAACCCCCGCACCCGGGCCAGGATGGCGATGAACTCCGGATCCCCGGACACATCGGTGCGCAGCACCAGCGTGTTCACGAAGAACCCCACCAGGTCCTCCAGCGCGGCGTCGGTGCGCCCGGCCACCGCGGTGCCGGCCGGGATGTCCTGCCCGGCACCGAGCTTGGACAGCAGTACCGCGGTCGCGGCCTGGATCACCATGAACAGCGTCACGCCCTGGGCACGGGCCAGCCCAGCCAGCCCCGCATGCACCCCGGCCGGGACGGTGACCGGCACCGCGACCCCGCGGTGGCTGGGCACCGGCGGGCGCGGCCGGTCGGCCGGCAGCACCAGCTCCGGCGGCGTCCCCGCCAGCGCGTCCCGCCACCAGGCAGCCTGCCGCGACAGCAGGCCGTCCGGGTCCTGCGGGTCGCCGAGCAGGTCCCGCTGCCAGATCGCGTAATCGGCGTACTGCACCGGCAGCGGATCCCAGCCCGGAGCCCGGCCCGCCCGCCGCGCCGCGTACGCCACTGACAGGTCCCGGGCCAGCACCCCGGCCGACCAGCCGTCGGTGGCGATGTGATGGATCACCAGCACCAGCACATGCGCCCTGGGCCCGGCAGCCAGCAGCCGGGCCCGCACCGGGACCTGCCCTGGCCCCAGGTCGAACGGCTCGGCCGCGATGCCCGCCACCGTCTCCGCCAGCTGCGTCTCCGCCACCGGGACGGTCGGCAGCTGCCAGCCCAGGTCGGCTGATTCCAGGACCTGCTGCCACGGCTGCCCGTCCGCGGTCGCGAACACGGTGCGCAGCACCTCATGCCGGGCGATCACGTCACCCAGCGCCGCCTCCAGCGCCCCAGTGTCCAGATCCCCGTCCAGCCGCACCGCCAGCGGCGTGTTATACAACGCCGACGGGCCCTCCAGCTGAGCGATGAACCACAGCCGCTGCTGCGCGAACGACACCGGCACCCGCCCCAGGCGGTCCCGCGCCACCAGCGGCATCCGGGCCGGCCCGGCTCCTTGAAGCCGGGCGGCCAGCAACGCCGGGGCCGGCGCCTCGAACACCGCTGTGATGTCCAGCTCCACGCCCAGCACCGCCCGGACCTGCGCTACTAGCTTCACCGCCAGTAGCGAGTGCCCGCCCAGGGCGAAGAAATCATCCTCCGGCCCCACCCGATCGATGCCGAGCACATCAGCGAACACACCGCACAGCAGCTCCTCGGCCACTGTCTGCGGGGGCCGTCCGTCGCCGTCGCTGTGCTCAGGGGCCGGCAACGCCTGGCGGTCCAGCTTCCCGCTGAGGGTCAGCGGCAGCGTCTCCAGGACCACCAGGGCCTGCGGCAGCATGTAGTCCGGCAGCCGCCCCGCCGCGTGTTCGCGTGCCGCGGTGGCCAGGCCGACGGTGACGGCAGCACCGCCGGCGGGCACGATATACCCCACCAGCCGCCTGTCGCCGGGGGTATCTTCGCGGACGGTCACCGCTGCCCGCGCCACTCCCGGGCAGCCGGCCAGCACCGCCTCCACCTCGGCGGGCTCGATCCGGAACCCGCGGACCTTCACCTGCTCATCGGCCCGCCCGGCGAACACCAGCTGGCCGTCCCTGGTCCATCTGGCCAGGTCCCCGGTCCGGTACATCCGCTGACCGCCGGTCCCGAACGGGCACGCGGTGAACCGCTCGGCGGTCAGCCCGGGCTGATGCACGTACCCGCGGGCCAACTGCACCCCGGCCACATACAGCTCCCCGGCCACCCCGGCCGGCACCGGGCCCAGCCACCGGTCCAGCACGTACACCCGGGTGTTGGCCACCGGCACCCCGATCGGCGGGGCTCCTTCGCCGGGGGCCACCGGGGTGGTGGTGGTGACCATCACGGTGGTCTCGGTCGGCCCGTAGGTGTTGACCAGGTCCCGGCCCGGTGCCCAGGCAGCGGCCAGCCCGGCGGTCAGCGGCTCGGCCCCGGCCAGCAGCCCGCCCAGCCCGGGCAGCCCGGCCGGGTCCAGCACCTGCAGCAGCGACGGCACCACACTCGCCGCCGTCACCCCGGCCGCCCGCACCAGCCCAGCCAGCCGCCCCGGATCAGCCCGCTCCGCCGCCTGCGCGATCACCAGCGTCCCGCCGGCGGCCAGCGTCACCGCCACGTCCAGCACCGACGCGTCGAAACTGAACGACGCGAACTGCAGCACCCGCGTCCCCGGCCCGGCCCCCAGCACCGGTCCCAGCCCCGCCGTCAGGTTCCCCAGCCCGCCATGGGTCACCGCCACCCCCTTGGACACCCCCGTCGACCCGGACGTGAAGATCACGTACGCCAGTTGCCCCGCCGGCCGTGCCGTCGGCAGCAGCCGGGCCGGGTGCGCCGCGGTGCCCGGATCGGCCAGGTCCGCCACCGTGGTGCTCTCCGGGACGGCCAGCCCGTCCGGCAGCCCGCCCTGGGAGACCAGCAACCGGGTCCGGTTGGCGGCCAGCATCTGCTGCAGCCGGGCCGCCTGCGCAGGCCGGGTCCAGCGGCAGGTACGCCGCCCCCGCCAGCCACGTCCCCACGATCGCGGTGATCATGTCCGGGCCGCGGTCCAGGCACAGCCCCACCACCTGCTCCGGACCCGCGCCCCGGGAGACCAGCACCCCCGCCAGCCGGCTGGCCCGGGCGGCCAGCTCCCGGTAGGTGACCACGCTGTCCCCGGACACGACCGCTGCCGCATCCGGCCGGGCGGCTGCCTGCTCCCAGATCCGTTCCGGCACCAGGACGTCCGGGACGGGTGCGGCGGTGTCGTTCCATCCCTCGGTCAGCTGGGTCCGCTCGGCATGATCCAGTACCTGGATGCCGCGCAGCCGGGCGTGCGGGGCGTCGGCTACCGCCGTCAGCACCCGCCCGAACCGCCTCGCGATGGTCCGCGCGGTCGACTCATCGAACAGGTCGGCGGCGGCCAGCAGCATGCCGTGCATTCCCGCGGCCACCCCGCCGGGCTCGGCGGGGGCCTGGCTGAGGGTGATGCTCAGGTCAAACCGGGCTGACGGGGACCCGGCCGGCATCCGGGTCACCTCCAGCCCAGACAGGCCGGGAACGGCCGGGGCGGCGTCCTGCACAGTGATCATCACCTGGAACAGCGGGTGCCGGGCCAGCGACCGGTCCGGCGCCAGGTCCTCCACCAGCCGCTCGAACGGCACATCCTGATGCTCCAGCGCCCCCAGCCAGAACTCCCGCACCCGGGCCAGGATGGCGGTGAACGACGGATCCCCGGACACATCGGTGCGCAGCACCAGCGTATTCACGAAGAACCCCACCAGGTCCTCCAGCGCCGCGTCGGTCCGTCCCGCGACCCCGGTCCCGAGCGGGATGTCCTCCCCGGCACCGAGCTTGGACAGCAGTACCGCTGTCGCGGCCTGGATCACCATGAACAGCGTCACGCCCTGGGCACGGGCCAGCCCAGCCAGCCCCGCATGCACCCCGGCCGGGACGGTGACCGGCACCGCGACCCCGCGGTGGCTGGGCACCGGCGGCCGCGGCCGGTCGGCCGACAGCACCAGCTCGCCCGGGGCGCCAGCCAGCGCCTGCCGCCACCACCGTGCCTGGGCCGCCAGCAGGCTCCCCGCGTCATCCTCATTCCCGAGCAGGTCCCGCTGCCAGATCGCGTAATCGGCGTACTGCACCGGCAGCGGCGCCCAGCCCGGTGCCCGGCCCTCGAGCCGGGCCGTATACGCCGCCGACAGGTCCCTGGCCAGCACCCCAGCCGACCAGCCGTCGGTGGCGATGTGATGGATCACCAGCACCAGCACATGCACCCTGGGCCCGGCGGTCAGCAGCCGGGCCCGCACCGGGATACCCGTCTCCAGGTCGAACGGCTCGGCCGCGATGCCCGCCACCGTCTCCGCCAGCTGCGTCTCCGTCACCGGGACGGTCGGCAGCTGCCAGCCCAGGTCGGCTGGTTCCAGGACCTGCTGCCACGGCTGCCCGTCCGCGGTCGCGAACACGGTGCGCAGCACCTCATGCCGGGCGATCACATCACCCAGCGCCGCCTCCAGCGCCCCAGTGTCCAGATCCCCGTCCAGCCGCACCGCCAGCGGCGTGTTATACAACGCCGACGGGCCCTCCAGCTGAGCGATGAACCACAGCCGCTGCTGCGCGAACGACACCGGCACCCGCCCCCGGCGGTCCCGCGCCACCAGCGGCATCCGGGCCGGCCCGGCTCCTTGAAGCCGGGCGGCCAACGCGGCCGGGGCCGGCGCCTCGAACACCGCCCGCACCGCCAGCTCCACGCCCAGCACCACCCGGACCCGCGACACCAGCTTCACCGCCAGCAGCGAGTGCCCGCCCAGGGCGAAGAAATCATCCTCCGGCCCCACCCGATCTACACCCAGCACATCAGCGAACACACCACACAAGATCTCTTCCTGCACGGTGGCCGGCTCCCGGCCGGGCCCCACCTCGCCCTGGCCGGGGGCCGGCAGCGCTGCCTTGTCGACCTTCCCGCTGGGGGTCAGCGGGAGCCCCTCCTCCAGCACCACCAGCTGGGCGGGGAGCATGTAGTCCGGCAGCCGCCCGGCCGCATGCTCGCGTGCCGCCGCGGCCAGGCCGGCAGTGACGGTCTCACCGCCGGCGGGCACGATATACCCCACCAGCCGCCTGTCGCCGGGGATATCTTCGCGGACGGTCACCGCTGCCTGCGCTACCCCCGGGCAGCCGGCCAGCACCGTCTCGACCTCGCCGGGCTCGACGCGGAATCCGCGGATCTTGACCTGCTCATCGGCTCGCCCGCCGAACAGCAGCTGGCCGTCGCTGGTCCATCTGGCCAGGTCCCCGGTCCGGTACATCCGCTGACCGCCCGGCCCGAACGGGCACGCGGTGAACCGCTCGGCGGTCAGCCCCGCCCGCCCCAGGTAACCCCGGGCCAGCTGCACCCCCGCCACATACAGCTCCCCGGTCACCCCGGCCGGCACCGGGCCCAGCCACCGGTCAAGCACGAACACCCGGGTATTGGCCACCGGCACCCCGATCGGCTCGGTGCCGCCGACGCCACCGCGCGCGGCCGTCGCCCAGACCGTCACTTCCGTCGGTCCGTACAGGTTCGTCAGCTCAGCCGCGGCGCCGCGTAGCCGCGTAGCCAGCTCGGGCAGCAGCGCCTCACCCCCGGCCAGTGCCCGCAGCCCGCTCAACGCCTCCTCGTGTCTGGACAGCACCGCCTGCCACAACGCCGGGGTCGCCTGCATCACCGTCGCCCCGGACCGCCGCCTCAGCCCGGCCAGCAGTCCCGGATCACGTACCGCGTCACGGCCGGCCACCACGACGCTCGCCCCTGTCAGCAGCGGCAGGTACAGCTCCAGCACGTGAATGTCGAACGAGACGGTGGTCACCGCTAGCAGCCGGTCACCAGCCCCCAACGGGAACCACCGGCGCATCGCCGCCAGGAAATTCACCATCCCCGCATGAGTGATGACCACCCCCTTCGGCGTCCCCGCCGACCCCGACGTGTAGATCACATACGCCGGGCAGGCCGCCATGTCGAACGCGCTCGATGACTCGCCCAGGGGGCTAGAACCCTCTCGATGAATGATCGACGGGGCGCGGACGACCGGCGCGCCCTCACCTGCCTCCACGATCGCGACCGGTGTTGCGTCTGTGAGCATGAACGCGATCCGCTCCGCCGGATACCCGGGATCGAGTGGCAGGTAGGCAGCCCCTGTCTTCAGCACCGCGAGCAGCGCTGCCAGCAGTTCCGGGGAGCGGTCCATCATCACCGCCACCACCTGCTCCGGCCGCACCCCTCGCGCGTCCAGCAGCCGGGCCAGCCGGTCCGCCCGCCGGTCCAGCTCCGCGTAGCTGATGCTTACGTCCTCGCACACCACCGCGATCGCGTCGGGGGTCCGGGCCGCCTGCGCCTCGAACAACTCCGGCAGCGTGTCCGCCGGGACATCCGCGACGGTGTCATTCCACTCCCGCAGCACCCGCTCCCGCTCGGCGGGATCGAGGATCTCGACCTCTCTCAGCCGGGCAGCCGGAGCGGCGGCCACCGCCGCCAGCACCCGCCTGAACCGACCCGCGATGGCCTGTGTGGTCGACTCATCGAACAGGTCCGCCGCCGCCATCACCTGTCCGCGCAGCCCGCCTCGGGCCTCGCTCAGGCTCACGCCCAGGTCGAACCGGGCCGCCCCGGTTCCCGCCTGGACGGCGGACGCCCTCACACCGGGCAGGTCTACAGACGCGGGGACGTCATCTTGCAGGTTAAGCATGACCTGAAACAGGGGATGGCGGGTCAGCGACCGGTCCGGCGCCAGATCCTCCACCAGCCGCTCGAATGGCACATCCTGGTGCTCAAGTGCGCCAAGCCAGAACTGGCGGACCCCGGCCAGGACAGCGGTGAACGACGGATCCCCGGACACATCGGTGCGCAGCACCAGCGTATTCACGAAGAACCCAACCAGGTCGTCGAGGGCTTCATCGGTCCGCCCCGCCACCGCCGTCCCCACCGGGATGTCCTCCCCCGCGCCCAGCCGGGACAGCAGCACCGCCAGCGCTGCCTGGATCACCATGAACAACGTCACGCCCTGGGCACGGGCCAGGCCGACCAGCCCCGCATGCACCCCGGCGGGTATCTCCAGCCGCACCGCGTGCCCCCGGTGGCTGGCCGCCGCGGGACGCGGCCGGTCCGTCGGCAGCACCAGCTCCGGCGGCGTCCCCGCCAGCGCGTCCCGCCACCACGCGGCCTGCCGCGACAGCACGCTGTCCGGATCACCGGGGTCGCCGAGCAGGTCCCGCTGCCAGATCGCGTAATCCGCGTACTGCACCGGCAGCGCATTCCAGCCCGGCGCCCGGCCAGCCCGCCGCGCCGTATACGCCGCCGACAGGTCCCGGGCCAGCACCCCGGCCGACCAGCCGTCGGTGGCGATGTGATGGATCACCAGCATCAGCACGTGCGCATCGGACGCCACCCGCAGCAGCCGGGCCCGCACGGGGACCTGCCCTGGCCCCAGGTCGAACGGCTCACCCGCGACCCGCGCCACCTTCTCCGCCAGTTCTGGCTCCGTCACCGGGACGGTCTGCAGCTGCCAGCCCAATTCGTCCATGCCCAGGATCTGCTGCCATGGCTGCCCGTCCGCCACCGCGAATACGGTGCGCAGCACGTCGTGCCGGGCGATCACATCACCCAGCGCCGCTTCCAGCGCCCCGGCGTCCAGGTCCCCGTCCAGCCGCAGCGCCAGCGGCGTGTTATACAACGCCGACGGGCCCTCCAGCTGGGCGATGAACCACAGCCGCTGCTGCGCGAACGACACCGGCACCCGCCCCGGCCGAGGCCGGGCCACCAGCGGCATCCGGGCCGGACCGGCTCCTTGAAGCCGGGCGGCCAGCGCCGCCGGGACCGGCGCCTCGAACACCACCCGCACCGCCAGCTCCACGCCCAGCACCGCCCTGACCCGCGACACCAGCTTCACCGCTAGCAGCGAGTGCCCGCCGAGGGCGAAGAAGTCATCCTCCGGCCCGACCCGATCGATGCCGAGCACGTCAGCGAACACGCCGCATAGCAGTTCCTCGGCCACTGTCTGCGGCGGCCGTCCGTCGCCGGCGTTGTGCTCGGGGGCCGGCAGTGCCTGGCGGTCCAGCTTCCCGCTGGGGGTCAGCGGCAGCTGGTCCAGGACCACGAACACCGACGGCAGCATGTAGTCCGGCAGCCGCCCGGCCGCGTGCTCGCGTGCCGCGGCGGCCAGGCCGGCGGTGGCGGCAGCACCGGCGGCGGGTACCAGGTATCCGGTCAGCCGCTTGTCGCCGGGGGTATCTTCGCGGACGGTCACCGCTGCCTGCGCCACTGCCGGGCAGCTGGCCAGCACCGCCTCGACCTCACCGGGCTCGATCCGGAACCCGCGGACCTTGACCTGGTTATCAGCGCGCCCGGCGAAGACCAGCTCCCCGGCCCGCGTCCACTTCGCCAGGTCCCCGGTGCGGTACATCCGCTGCCCTGCTGGCCCGAACGGGCACGCGGTGAACCGCTCGGCGGTCAGCCCGGGCTGATGCACGTACCCGCGGGCCAACTGCACCCCGGCCACATACAGCTCCCCGGCCACCCCCGGCGGCACCGGGCCCAGCCACCGGTCCAGCACGAACAGGCGGGTGTTCGGCAGTGGCGCCCCGATCGGCGGGACCGACCCGCCGCCGGACAGCGGCCTAGTCATCGTGGCGCACACCGTGTTCTCAGTCGGCCCGTAAATATTGAACAGCCGCCGACCAGCTGCCCACCGGGCCGCCAGCTCCCCGTCCAGCGCTTCTCCCGCCGCCACCAGCACCCGTACCGGCCCCAGCGCCCCGGCCGCCAGCCCGGCCAGCACCGCCGGCGGCACGGTCAGGTTGGTCACCCCCTGCCGGGCCGCCAGCTCGGCCAGTTCCTGGCCGACCAGCAGCTGCCCGGCCTGCGGCACCACCAGCACTGCCCCGCCGCCCAGCATCACCAGGTCCTGCACCGAGGCATCAAAACTGAACGAGGCGAACTCCAGCACCCGCACGCCCGGCCCCGCCCCCAAAGCCAGGCCCAGCACGGCCGCCAGGTTCGCCGGGCCGGCATGCGGTACCGCCACCCCCTTGGGCACCCCGGTCGACCCAGACGTGAAGATCACGTACGCCAGCTGCCCCGCCGACCTCCGCACCAGCGGCACCCCGGCGGGCATCGCGGCGACCGCCGCCACGACCGCCGGGTCATCGGCCTTGATTACCCGCGCCCGCCCTGCCGACAGCCCCTCCATCGCATTCCCGGAACTCACCACCATCGCCGCCCGGCTGGCGGTCAGCATGTACCCCAGCCGGGCCGTCGGCCAGGCCGGGTCCAGCGGCAGGTACGCCGCCCCCGCCAGCCAGGTCGCCACGATCGCGGTGATCATGCCCGGGCCGCGGTCCAGGCACAACCCGACCACCGTCTCCGGCCCGGCACCCTGCCCGGCCAAGTACCGGGCCAGCTGGCCGGCCCGGGCCGCCAGCTCCCGGTAGGAGACCACCTCCTCACCGCAGATCACCGCGGCCGCATCCGGGATACGTGCCGCCTGCGCAAGGATGAGTTCTGGTACCAGCAGGTCCGGGACGGGTGCGGTGGTGTCGTTCCAGCCCTCGGTCAGCTGGGTCCGCTCGGCGGGATCCAGTACCTGGATGTCCCGCAGCCGGGCGTGCGGGGCAGTAGCTGCCGCGGCCAGTACCCGGGCCAGGCGGGCCGCCATCGCCTGGGCGGTGTCCTGGTCGAACAGGTCAGCGGCGGCCAGCAGCATGCCGTGCAGTCCGGCGGCCGCCCCGCCGGGCTCGGCGGGGGCCTGGCTGAGGGCGATGCTCAGGTCAAACCGGGCTGACGGGGACCCGGCCGGCATCCGGGTGACCTCCAGCCCGGGCAGCTCCAGGCCGGCCGGGGCGGCGTCCTGCACGGTGATCATCACCTGGAACAGCGGGTGCCGGGCCAGCGACCGGTCCGGCGCCAGGTCCTCCACCAGCCGCTCGAACGGCACATCCTGATGCTCCAGCGCCCCCAGCCAGAACCCCCGCACCCGGGCCAGGATGGCGATGAACTCCGGATCCCCGGACACATCGGTGCGCAGCACCAGCGTGTTCACGAAGAACCCCACCAGGTCCTCCAGCGCGGCGTCGGTGCGCCCGGCCACCGCGGTGCCGGCCGGGATGTCCTGCCCGGCACCGAGCTTGGACAGCAGTACCGCGGTCGCGGCCTGGATCACCATGAACAGCGTCACGCCCTGGGCACGGGCCAGCGCCAGTCAGCCCCGCATGCACCCCGGCCGGGACGGTGACCGGCACCGCGACCCCGCGGTGGCTGGGCACCGGCGGGCGCGGCCGGTCGGCCGGGAGCACCAGCTCCGGCGGCGTCCCCGCCAGCGCGTCCCGCCACCAGGCAGCCTGCCGCGACAGCAGGCCGTCCGGGTCCTGCGGGTCGCCGAGCAGGTCCCGCTGCCAGATCGCGTAATCGGCGTACTGCACCGGCAGCGGATCCCAGCCCGGAGCCCGGCCCGCCCGCCGCGCCGCGTACGCCACTGACAGGTCCCGGGCCAGCACCCCGGCCGACCAGCCGTCGGTGGCGATGTGATGGATCACCAGCACCAGCACATGCGCCCTGGGCCCGGCAGCCAGCAGCCGGGCCCGCACCGGGACCTGCCCTGGCCCCAGGTCGAACGGCTCGGCCGCGATGCCCGCCACCGTCTCCGCCAGCTGCGTCTCCGCCACCGGGACGGTCGGCAGCTGCCAGCCCAGGTCGGCTGATTCCAGGACCTGCTGCCACGGCTGCCCGTCCGCGGTCGCGAACACGGTGCGCAGCACCTCATGCCGGGCGATCACATCACCCAGCGCCGCCTCCAGCGCCCCAGTGTCCAGATCCCCGTCCAGCCGCACCGCCAGCGGCGTGTTATACAACGCCGACGGGCCCTCCAGCTGAGCGATGAACCACAGCCGCTGCTGCGCGAACGACACCGGCACCCGCCCCCGGCGGTCCCGCGCCACCAGCGGCAGCCTGGCCGGCCCGACCTGGTCCAGCACCGCAGCTAGCGCGGCGGGAGCCGGCGCCTCGAACAGCGTCCGCACCGGCACCTCTGCCCCGAGCACTACGCGGATCCTGGATGCCAGCCGGACCGCCAGCAGCGAGTGCCCGCCGAGGGCGAAGAAATCATCCTCCGGCCCGACCCGCTCCACGCCGAGGACATCAGCGAACGCCTGGCATAGCAGCTCCTCGCGGACGTTGGCCGGGGCCCGGCCGATCCCGGCGGCGGACACGAGGCCGGGGGCGGGCAAGGCCGCCCGGTCCAGTTTCCCGTTCGGTGTCAGCGGCAGTGCTTCCAGTGCCACCACCACACCGGGCACCATGAAGTCCGGCAGCCGGGAAGCGGCGAACTCCCGCACCGCCGCGGGCAGCCCGCCGCTCTCACCGTTGCCGTCATCAGCAGGGACGACGTAGCCGACCAGTTGCCTGTCCCCGGAGGTGTCCGGCCGGGCGGCCACCGCGGCCTGGACGACCTGCGGGCAGGCGGCCAGCACCGCCTCGACCTCGCCGGGCTCGATCCGGAACCCGCGGACCTTCACCTGCTCATCAGCCCGCCCGAGAAACACCAGCTCCCCGCCCGGAGTCCACCGCGCCACGTCACCGGTCCGGTACAGCCGCCCCCCGCCGACCCGGGCAGGGTCGAACGGGTCGGCCACGAACCGCTCCGCCGTCAGACCCGGGCGCCCGGCATACCCCCGCGCTAGTTGCGCACCCGCGATGTACAGCTCCCCGGCCACCCCGGCCGGCACCGGGCACAGCCACTCATCCAGCACGAACACCCGGGTATTGGCGATCGGGGACCCGATCGGCACCTGCTCGCCCACCGGCTGCCCGGCCGTCACCCGGAACACGCAGCACCCCACCACCGTCTCGGTCGGGCCGTACTCATTGACCACCGCCGACCCCGCTGCCCGTTCCAGCCAGCCCCGCACCGGTCCCGCCGACAACGCCTCGCCGCCGACCACCAGCACCCGCGCCGTCCGCGCCGCCGCGGCATCAGGGATCAGTGCCGCCAGCAACGGCAGGTGCCCCGGTACCACCTTCACCACATCGAAGCCACCCGGGGCCGCAGCCAGCGCCGCCAGCCCCTCAGCCCCGCCCTCGGGACTGACCACCACCACCGACCCCGCTGCCAGCGGCACCATCACACTGGTCACCGTCAGGTCAAACGCCAGCGACGAATGCAGCACCGCCCCGCCGGAGCCAGGCCGGTATTCACCAGCTGCCCACGCCACGTAGTTGGCCAGCCCGCCGTGGGTCACCGCCACCCCCTTCGGCGTCCCGGTCGACCCCGAGGTGTAGATCACGTACGCCAGCTGACCCGCCAGCACCGGTGCCTGCGGGCCGGATCCGGGTAGCGCCGACACCGCCGCGGCCACCCGCGGGTCATCGACAGCTACCGACCGCACCGGCCCGGCCGGCAGCTCATCCAGCATTTCCACGGTCCCTGCCAGCACCGCCGCCCGCGCGTCGGCCAGCATGAACGCGATCCGCCCGGCCGGCAGGCCCGGGTCGATGGGCAGGTAGGCCGCGCCGGCCTTCCACACCGCCAGCACCGCCACCACCATCTCGATGCCGCGCGGCAGGCACAGCCCCACCACCGACTCCGGACTGGCACCCAGCCCGGCCAGGTAGCCGGCCAGCCGGCCCGCCCGCGCCTCCAGCTCCGCATACGACACGTGCTCCGCGCCGCAGGTCACCGCGACCGCATCCGGGACCCGCGCCGCCTGCCCCGCGATCAGCTCCGGCACCAGCCCCGGCGCCAGCTCCACCGCCGTGTCATTCCACCCGGTCACCAGCTGATCCCGCTCGGCCGCCTCCAGCACGTCCACCTGCGAGACCCGCAGCCCCGGATCCGCGGTCACCGCCTCCAGCACCCGCACCAGCCGCACCGCGATCGCCTCCACCGACCCCGGGTCGAACAGGTCCGCCGCCCCGGTCACCCGGCCGCGGATCCCGGCCGGGGCGCCATCGGCGCCAGACATCTCTCCCACGCTCACGTCCAGGTCGAATCGGGCCATCGGCGCCCCCGCGGAGATCCTCTCCGCACCCGCCCCGGGCAGGTCCACCCCCGCCGCCGCAGTGTTCTGCCCGGTGAGCATCACCTGGACCAGCGGGTGGCGGCCCAGCGACCGGGCCGGGGCCAGCACCTCCACCAGACGCTCGAACGGGATGTCCTGATGCTCGAACGCGGACAGGCTGGCCTGCCGCACCCGGGCCAGCAACTGCCCGAACCCAGGATCTCCGGCCAGGTCGGTGCGGATCACCAGCGTGTTGACGAAGAATCCGACCAAGTCATCAAGGGCCTCGTCGGTACGCCCGGCCACCGCCGTCCCGACCGGGATATCGGTGCCCGCCCCCAGCCGGGCCAGCAACACCGCCAGCGTGGCCTGCACGATCATGAATACCGTCACGCCCTGCTCACGGGCCGCTTGCCGCACCCGGGCATGCACCCCCGCCGGGACCTGCAACGGCACCGTATGCCCACGGTAGCTGGGCACCGCCGGACGCGGCTGGTCAGTCGGCAGCACCAGCTGCTGCGGTATCCCCGCCAGCTGCCGGCGCCAGTAACCGGCCTGCCGGGAAATCACGCTGTCCGGATCATCCTCGCTGCCCAGCAGCTCCCGCTGCCACAGCGCGTAATCCGCGTACTGCACCGGCAACGGCGCCCACCCTGGCGCACCGCCCGTCACCCGCGCCGCATACGCCACCGACACATCCCGGCCCAGCGGCGCCCATGACCAGCCATCCGTCGCGATGTGATGCACCACCAGCACCAGCACCCGCTCATCGCCGGCGGTGAACAGCCACGCCCGGATCGGCACCTCTGAGGCCAGGTCAAACGCATACCTCGCGGCCCGTGCGACTGCCTCCGTCAGCTCCCCTGCAGTCACCTGCTCGTGCCGCAGTTCCCAGTCCAGCTCCCCTTCCGGGATGATCCGCTGGTACGGCTCCCCGTCGGCGGCGGCGAGCACGGTGCGCAGCACCTCGTGCCGGGCGATCACGTCACCCAGCGCCGCTTCCAGCGCCGCAACATCCAGGTCCCCGTCCAGCCGCAGCGCCAGCGGCGTGTTATACAACGCCGACGGGCCCTCCAGCTGGGCGATGAACCACAGCCGCTGCTGCGCGAACGACAACGGCACCCGCTCCGGCCGTTCCCGCGCCGCCAGCGGCATCCGGGCCGGGCCGGCTTCTTGAAGCCGGGTGGCCAGCGCCGCTGGGGCCGGCGCCTCGAACACCGTCCCCACCGCCAGCTCCGCGCCAAGCACCACCCGGACCCGCGATACCAGTCGCACGGCCAGCAGCGAGTGCCCGCCCAGGGCGAAGAAATCATCCTCCGGCTCCACCGACTCCAGCCCGAGCACGTCAGCGAACACCTGGCACAGCAGCTCCTCGCGCGCATCTGCCGGCCCCCGCCCGTCCCCGCCGCCGGCCCGAAGTCCGGGGCCGGCAACGCCGCCCGGTCCAGCTTCCCGTTCACCGTGAGCGGCAGCGCATCCAGCACCACCACCACAGTCGGCCGCATGTAATCCGGCAGCTGTCCCGCCGCATGCTGGCGTGCCGCTACGGCCAGACCGACGGTGACGGCAGCACCGCCGGCGGGCACGACATACCCCACCAGCCGCCTGTCGCCGGGGGTATCTTCGCGGACGGTCACCGCTGCCTGCGCTACCCCCGGGCAGGCGGCCAGCACCGCTTCGACCTCGGCGGGCTCGATCCGGAACCCGCGGACCTTCACCTGCTCATCGGCCCGCCCGGCGAACATCAGCTGGCCGCCCCGCGTCCACTTCGCCAGGTCCCCGGTCCGGTACATCCGCTGTCCGCTGGTCCCGAACGGGCACGCGGTGAACCGCTCGGCGGTCAGCCCTGCCCGCCCCAGGTAACCGCGGGCCAGCTGCACCCCGGCCACATACAGCTCCCCGGTCACCCCGGCCGGCACCGGGCCCAGCCACCGGTCCAGCACGAACACCCGGGTGTTGGCCACCGGCACCCCGATCGGCGGCTGCCGGTCCCCGGCGCCGATGGCCGCGGTGGCCGCGATAACGGTGGTCTCGGTCGGCCCGTAGCCGTGCACCAGGTCCCGGCCCGGTGCCCAGGCAGCGGCCAGCGCCGCGGTCAGCGGCTCGGCCCCGGCCAGCAGCTGGCCCAGCCCGGGCAGCCCGGCCGGGTCCAGCACCTGCAGCAGCGACGGCACCACACTCGCCGCCGTCACCCCGGCCGCCCGCACCAGCCCAGCCAGCCGCCCCGGATCAGCCCGCTCCGCCGCCTGCGCGATCACCAGCGTCCCCCCGGCGGCCAGCGTCACCGCCACGTCCAGCACCGACGCGTCGAAACTGAACGACGCGAACTGCAGCACCCGCGTCCCCGGCCCGGCCCCCAGCACCGGTCCCAGCCCCGCCGTCAGGTTCCCCAGCCCGCCATGGGTCACCGCCACCCCCTTAGGCGTGCCGGTCGAGCCCGACGTGAAGATCACGTACGCCAGCTGCCCGCCCGCCAGCTCTCGCGGCACAGTGACCGGCACCGGCCCGGCCGCTGCGGCCGGATCGGCTAGGTCCACCACCGTGACGCCGCCGCGAACGGCCAGCCCGTCCGGCAAGCCGCCACTAGTGACCAGCAGCCACGCCCCGCTGCCCGCCAGCATCCCCTCCAGCCGGGCCGGCGGATACCCCGGATCCAGCGGCAGGTACGCCGCCCCCGCCAGCCAGGTCGCCACGATCGCCGTGACCATGTCCGTGCCGCGATCCAGGCACAGCCCCACGACCCGCTCCGGACGCGCACCCGCCGCGGCCAGCATCCGCGCCTGCCGACCCGCCCGCACCGCCAGCTCCCCGTAACTGACCACACCGTCCCCGCACACCACCGCAGCCGCATCCGGTGCCGTCGCGGCCTGGGCCCAGATCAGCTCCGGCACCATCGCCGCCGGCACCACCGCCGCCGTGTCATTCCAGCCGTCCACCAGCTGGGCCCGCTCGCCGGGATCCAGCACCGGGACGTCCCGCAGCTGGGCCTCCGGGGCGGCGGCCACCGCTTGCAGCACCCGGATGAACCGCCCAGCGATCGCCTCTGCGGTTTCCTGGCTGAACAAGTCAGCCGCTGCCGTCAGCCAGCCGGTCAGCCCTCCCGGCCGCCCCTGCGGATCACGCGTCTCGCCCACGTTGACGTTCAGGTCGAACCGGGCTGACGTCAGTCTGGCCGGCATCCGGCTGGCCCGCAGCCCAGGCAGGTCGACGGTCGCGGGCGGGGCGTTCCGCACGATGACCATGACCCGAAACAGCGGGTAGCGGGCCAGCGACCGGTCCGGCGCCAGGTCCTCCACCAGCCGCTCGAACGGCACGTCCTGATGCTCCAGCGCCCCCAGCCAGAACTCCCGCACCCGCCCCAGCACCCCGGTGAACGACGGATCCCCGGACACATCAGTGCGCAGCACCAGCGTGTTCACGAAGAACCCCACCAGGTCCTCCAGCGCCGCATCGGTCCGGCCGGCCACCGCCGCGCCGACCGGGATGTCCTCGCCCGCGCCGAGCTTGGACAGCAGCACCGCCACCGCGGCCTGCACCAGCATGTACAGCGTCGCGCCCTGTTCACGCGCCAGCCCGGCCAGCCGACGGTAGATCTCGCCGGGGAAATGCAGCGGCACACGGTGACCGCGGTGGCTGGGAGCTGCCGAGCGCGGCCGGTCAGCCGGCAGGGCCAGCTCAGCCGGGACGCCAGCCAGCGCGTCCCGCCACCAGCCCACCTGAGCGGCCAGCAGGCTGTCTGGGTCCGCATCGGAGCCGAGCAGGTCCCGCTGCCAGATCGCATAATCGGCATACTGCACCGGCAGGCGCGCCCAGCCGGGTGCCCAGCCCTGCCGCCGGGCCGCGTATGCGTGGCTCAGGTCCCCGGCTAGTACTCCGTTTGACCAGTAGTCGGTAGCTATGTGGTGGAACACCAGCACCAGCGCGTGCACACCCGGCCCGGCGGCTAGCAGCCGGGCCCGCACCGGGATCTGCATCGCAAGATCGAAGGGCTCAGCGCCGATCCGCGCCGCGGTCTCAACCAGGTCATCCCCTGCCACCTCGGTCACCCGCAGCTCCCAGCCGAGGTACTCCACCGGCAGGACCCGCTGATATGGCTGACCGTTATCGGCAGGGAAGACGGTGCGCAGTACCTCGTGCCGGGCAATCACATCACCCAGCGCGGCCTCCAGCGCGGGGATGTTCACCTGTCCCTCCAGCCGCAATGCGAGCGTGGCGTTGTAGGTCGCGGACGAGCCTTCCAGCTGGGCGAGGAACCAGAGCCGCTGCTGGGCGAACGACAGCGGCAACCGCTCCGGCCGTACCTGGGGGACCAGCCGTTCCCGAGTTGGCACGGCCTGCTCGAGACTTACCGCCAGTTGCTCTGGCGTGGGCATCTCGAACACCTTGCGCACCGACAACTCGGCGCCGAGTACCGCCCGGACCCGCGACACCAGCCAGACCGCCAGCAGCGAGTGCCCGCCCAGGGCGAAGAAATCATCCTCCGGCCCCACCCGGTCAACACCGAGCACATCAGCGAAGATCCCGCACAGCAGCTCCTCCGCCACCGTCCCCGGTTCCCGCCCCGCCCCGGTCCCGCCGGTGTAGTCCGGGGCGGGCAGCGCCGCCCGGTCCAGCTTCCCGCTCGGGGTCAGCGGCAGCGACACCAGCACCACGAACGCCGACGGCAGCATGTAGTCGGGCAGCCGGACGGCCGCGTGCTCGCGCACCGCCGCGACCAGCAGGCCGGCATCAACGGCATCGGCGGTCACGAGGTACCCCACCAGCCGCCGGTCGCCGTGGACGTCCTCGCGGACGGTCACCGCGGCCTGGGCGACCTGCGGGTACTGCGCCAGCACAGCCTCGATCTCGCCGGGCTCGATCCGGAACCCACGGACCTTGACCTGGTCATCAGCCCGCCCGGCGAAGATCAGCTCCCCGCCCGGCGTCCACCGGGCCAGGTCCCCGGTCCGGTACATCCGCTCCCCGCCCGGCCCGAACGGGCACGCGACAAACCGCTCCCCGGTCAGCCCCGGCCGGTGCAGGTAGCCGCGGGCCAGCTGCACCCCCGCGATGTACAGTTCGCCGGTCACCCCGGCCGGCGCCGGGCACAGCCACCGGTCCAGCACGAACACCCGGGTGCCGGGCAGCGGCCGCCCGACCGGCGGGGCCGCCGCGCCGCCGGGCAGCGGCCCGCTCATCGCCGCGCACACCGTGGTCTCGGTCGGCCCGTAGGCGTTGACCAGCCGCCGCCCAGGCGCCCACCGGGCCGCCAGCTCGCCGTCCAGCGCCTCCCCGGCAGCGACCAGGGTCCGCACCGATCCCAGCGCGCCGGGCTCCAGCCCGGCCAGCACCGCCGGCGGTATGGTCAGATGCGTGACCGCCTGCCGGGCGGCCAGCGCGGCCAGCCCGGTCCCGGCCAGCAGCTGCCCGGACTCTGGCGCGACCAGCACCGCCCCAGCCGACAGCGTGACCGCCAGCTCCGAGACCGACGCGTCAAACGCCGGCGAAGCGAACGCCAGCACCCGGTCGCCCGCCGTCACCGCGAACCCGGCCACCTGCGCCGCCGCCAGGGTGCCCAGCCCACCATGGCCGGCCGCCACCCCCTTGGGCGTCCCGGTCGACCCGGAGGTGAAGATCACGTACGCCAGCTGCCAGCCCGCCAGCCCCGGCGGCGCGGTCACCGGCACCGCCGCGGCGATCTGCACGGCCACGGCGGGATCATCAATCTCGATCACCCGCACCCGCCCGGCCGGTACATCACCGAGCACGTCACCGGTGCCCACCAGCAAGGCAGCCCGGCTGGCGGCCAGCATCTGTTGCAGCCGGGCAGGCGGATAGCTGGGATCCAGCGGCAGGTACGCCGCTCCCGCCAGCCATGTCCCCACGATCGCGGTGACCATCTCCACGCCGCGCTCCAGGCACAGCCCGATCACCTGCTCCGGGCCGGCCCCCTGCGCAGCCAGGAACCGGGCCAGCCGCGACGCCCGCACCGCCAGTTCCCCGTAACTGACCACCACATCCCCGCAGACCACCGCCACCGCATCCGGGATACGGGCCGCCTGCTCCCAGATCAGCTCGGGCGCGGTAGCACCTGCCAGCGTGCCGGTGTCATTCCAGCCATCTATCAACTGGGCCCGTTCAGCCGGATCCAGCACCGGTACATCCCGCAGCCGCGCACCCGGATCGGCCGCCACCCTCGCCAGCACCCGGCCGAACCGCCCGGCCAGCACCCATACCGACTCGGCATCGAACAAGTCGGCCGACGCCACTAGCTGACCGCGCAGCCCGGCCGGCGCACCCCGCTCATCGCGGACCCGCGCCAAGACCAGATCCAGATCGATCCGGGCCGGGGAGCGCCCGGCCGCCACATCCGACACATGCACGCCCGGCAGATCCAGCGCCACCGGAGCGTAGTCCGGCATGGTCACCAGCACCTGAAACAGTGGGTTCCTGGCCATCGACCGATCCGGCGCGAGGACTTCGACCAGCCGCTCGAACGGCAGATCCTGGTGCTCCAGCGCCCCTAGCCAGAATTCCCGCACCCGGTCCAGCACCTCAGTAAACGCGGGGTCTCCCGACAGGTCGGTGCGCAGCACCAGCGTGTTGATGAAGAACCCGACCAGGTCATCGAGGGCCTCGTCGGTCCGACCGGCGATCCCGGTCCCCAGCGGGATGTCCTCACCCGCGCCCAGCCGGGACAGCAGCACCGCCACCGCGGCCTGCACCACCATGAACAACGTCACCCCGTGCGCGCGGGCCACCGACATCAGCCCGGTATGCACGCTCGCCGGAACATCTATCCCCGCCGTATGCGCCCGGTAACTGGCCACCGCCGGGCGCGGCCGGTCGGCTGGCAGGTCCAGCTCGGCCGGTGCCCCGGCCAGCGCCTGCCGCCACCACGCCACCTGCCCAGACAGCAGACTTCCCGGATCCCGCGGGTCACCGAGCAGCTCCCGCTGCCACAGCACGTAGTCGGCGTACTCCACCGGCAGCGGCGCCCAGCCAGGTACCCGGCCCCGGCACCTGGCCGCGTACGCCACCGAGATATCGCGCATCAGCGGCGTCACTGACCAGTGGTCGACCGCGATGTGGTGGATTGTCAGTACCAGGACATGAGCCCGCGAGCCCGTGGTCAGCAGACATGCCCGCAGCGGGACCTCGTCGGCCAGGTCGAACGCGTACCCCGCCGCCTGCTCCAGCGCGTCGGCAAGGTCGGTCTCTGCCACTTCGATTACCTGAAGTTCCCACGCTAGTTCCCCGGGGTCCAGGATTCGCTGGGACGGTTCTCCGCCGGACGCCGGGAAGACAGTTCGCAGCGGCTCATGCCGTCCGATAACGTCTCGCAGCGCGTCGGTTAGCGCGGCAATCTCCAGCTCGCCGTCCAGCCGCATCGCTAGGGAACTGTTGTAGGTTGCCGACGGTCCCTCGAGCTGCCACACAAACCACAGCCGCTGCTGCCCGAACGACAATGGCACCCGCCCTGGTCGCGGGCGCGACTCCAGCGGCAACCGAGCCGGTACGGCCGCTCGCAACCGCGCCGCCAGCCCAGTCGGCGTCGGTGCCTCGAACACCAGCCTGACCGGAGCCTCGGCGCCCAGCACTGAGCGGATCCGGCTGATCAACCGGGTCGCGAGCAGGGAATGGCCGCCCAGAGCGAAGAAGTCATCTTCCGGCCCCACCCGCTCCACACCCAGCACGTCAGCGAACAGCCCGCACAAGATCTCCTCGCGCACGCCGGCCGGCACCGGGCCACCGCCCTGGACCGGGTACTCCGGAGCCGGCAGAGCCTTGCGGTCCAGCTTCCCGTTCGCGGTGAGCGGCAACGACTCCAGCTCCACCACCGCCGCGGGCACCATGTGCTCTGGTAGCCGCCGCGCGGCGAACTCCCGTACAGCGCTGGCCAGCCCGCCACCGCCAGCCGCCGGTACCACATAGCCGATCAGCCGCCTGGCTCCCGGGCTATCCTCCCGGACGGTCACCACGGCCGTCGCCACCCGCGGATGCGCCCCGAGCACAGCCTCAACCTCGCCCATCTCGACCCGGTACCCGCGGACCTTCACCTGATCATCGGCCCGGCCGGAGAACACCAGCTGTGCGTCCGCCCGCCACCGCACCAGGTCCCCGGTCCGGTACATCCGCTCCCCGGGACCGCCGAACGGGCACGCCACGAACCGCTCCGCGGTCATGCCCGGACGCCCCAGATACCCGCGCGCCAGACCCGCCCCGGCCACGTACAGCTCACCAGTAGCTTCCGGCGGCACCGGCTCCAGGGACCCGTCCAGCACATACAGCCGGGTATTGGTCACCGGCGTCCCGACCGGCAGGGGTCCGCTAGCTAGATCGTCGGGGGTCAGGCGGGACGTCGCGACGCCAATGGTGGTCTCGGTGGGACCGTAATGATTGACCAGGACCTGCCCGTCCGCGGCGGCCAGCAGTTCGCCCGCCAGCCCCGGTGCCGCCGCCTCGCCGCCGACCACCAGCGCCCGAGCCGGAAGCAGCCGGGCCAGCCCTCCGCCGCTGCCCAGCGCGGCCAGGTGAGAAGGCACGATCTTCAGGTAATCGATCCCGCGGGCAGCCAGGTACCCAGCGACCGCGACCGGATCGGTGACCATCCCCGGATCAGGGATATGCACCACCCCACCGGTCACCAGGCCGCCGAACAGCACCGTATTCCCGAAATCGGTAACCGGTGACTGCAGCAGCGCGTACCGCCCGCCCGGTTCCCCGAACCCGATCCGGGCAGGCACCGACGCCAGGTAATTCACCAGCCCGCCCTGGGTGACCTGCACCCCCTTCGGCACACCAGTCGACCCCGAGGTGTACATCACGTACGCCAGCTGGCCCGCATGCGCGGCCACAGCAATCGAGCGAACCCGACCAGTGGGCATCTCGTCCGAGAACGTATCGGCGGTAACAACGAGGACAGCCCCGCTATCGGCCAGCATGAACTCCAGCCGCTCGGCCGGGAGTCCGAGATCCAGCGGAAGGTAAGCAGCCCCAGCCTTCCATGTCGCCAGTACCGCTACCACCATGTCAACCCCGGCGGGCAGGCACAGGCCCACCACCGACTCCGGGCCGACCTCAACATCGTGCAGGTAGCACGCCAGGCGATTAGCCCGCTCCGCCAGTTCCCGGTAGCTCAGCCATACGTCCCCACACGCCACCGCCACCGCATCCGGACTGACAGCCACTTGGGCGGCAACCAGCTCATGCACCCCGCCAGCCGCCGGGACCCGTGCCGCTGTATCGTTCCACGTGCCGAGGATCTGACGCCGCTCGGATTCCTCCAGCAACCCCGCCCGGCCCACATAGTCGCCGGGTGAAGCCGCCACGAGCCAATTCAATATTTTTACATAACGACGAATTACATCTCTCTCGAACCCGGCTCTATAAAGCTCTTGGTTCACGTCGCAGGAAATCTCTATACTGCCATCCGCCGACCGGTCATATACCGCAATTGTCAGGTCATCGACCGGGCCGTTGGCGATATTATGCGCGTGGGCCGTGCAATCGCCGAACGAAAGCCCGTAGTCGAACGACATGACATTGATGACCATGCCAAAGAAGGCATCGTTAACCAGCCTCAGATCCTGCCGCATCTGCGCGTAATGGTATTGCTGGTGGCGTAGCGAATCAAGGACCCTAGCCATTACCTGCTGAGCCAGGTCCGCGACCGATGTCCTGCCGCGTACCGTTAGCCGGATAGGCAGGATATTAGCCGCCATCCCCGGAGCCCGGAGGGACCGGGGGTCATGCCTCCAGTTGATGGGCAGGCCGATGACAATGTCATCTGCCCCGGTGGCCCGATGAAGATAAACCGCCCCCGCCGCGATCATAAGTGCCCCGAAACTCGCCCTCAGCCGCCGAACGGCCGCTCGCATGTCAGCCGTGCCGCTAGGATCGACGGACTCCAGAGACCGCCAAGACTCCGGTGATCCCGTGCGGCCCGGCCGGCCGCTGACGCTGATAGGTCCTTCAAAGCCCATCAGCGCATCGAGCCAGAATTCCCGGTCCCGCTCGAACTCCGCCGACCCGCGGTATGAGTAATCAGCTTGGAGCAGAGCCGACACTGGCTCCAAGGAATCGCCACTGACCGGCTCTCCCGCCAGCAGGGCCGCGTAAACACGGCGGACGCGGGCAGCGACGAGCCATTCGCTGAACCCGTCGCAGGCCATATGATGAACGATTTGAGACCAGAAGAAAACACCCGAGGCGATCTTAAGAACGGCCTCGGTGAAAATGGGACCGTCCCGGAGGTCGAATGGATGACGCATATCCGCCTGCATCCACGCCTCGGCGGCGGCACGCGGATCCGGTTCCGCAGTGAAGTCAATAACACGCAGCGGCCAGTCATCCGACTTCTCGACGCACTGCCACACGACCTCACCGTCAACACGGAAGCGAAGGTGGAACGCATCGACTTCGCCTACGACGCGCCGCAGAGCAGACTCGAATATCTCAAGATCCAGGTCACCCTCGATCTCCAGGTACTCGCCGATGTTGTAGATCGGGCTTTCCGGATGAAGCCGCTGATGATTCCAGACAGCAAGCTGCCCTGCGGTCAGCTCCCATTGGTAATTCCCGGCTGTTGACAGATCCCGGTCGTTAGTATCAGTATCAGACACGTTGCACGCACTCCGCTTGTCGGGCTAGCCTGACGAAAAGATAACACGATGGCCACATTCTTAGCCGCATGGCGTTCGACTGCGGAGTAACGCCGGTTGGACATACGCTAAATTCGGAACAAGCCAACTCGCCAGAACGGCGGTCTAGTTTCCCGTCCCTGGTACGGTCTTCGCGTCCATGCCCACGGAGATGCTCGTGACCTCATAAAACGCACACGCATTGGTCTTCGTCGGACCATTCAGATTGGGAATGCGTACCGGGAGATGACTGCGGAGCGATCTCAGGTACTTAATACCAAGCGGTGATCTCGCAGGCACCGGAAACCCGCTACTCACGGACCACACTTGCTGGTCTTTTTTGCTTGCTTGCATCCTCATCTTTGAACGAGTTCGCTGCCGTAGGCCATCCCTTTCGGGGTCCCAACAGCCTGCGACCCAATCGTATCTTCTGCCACTGAAACGGTACAACAATGTTCAACTGCGGATATATCACTAGAGCCACGTGAGACATCGCACATATCTTCCCGCATACATCTCGTCAACCAATACTAGGCCTACGTATCTGTATCCTCTCATAGCACCATAAGCCCTTTCTACATCTGACATTTACCGTACTCTCAGCCTTCACTCTGGCACCTCACGAACGCGAGGGCCGTCATGAGCGAAAGCGTGATCCTCGGTCGTCCCGGTTTCGCCGACACGCACATCTGCGCCACTTTCCGTGCGGCTGGCTACTAGTGCTGCGTGAGCGGAGTTCTCTTACTCGGCAGCTAAGGCTGTGCTGGTCATCCCAGGGTGACCCGGCCGGGAACCGTGATGATGGAATCTGCGCACGTCAGGGCTTGCCGTTTAACCGTCGGGAATCTCGCGACGACCGGCCGGCAACTTGCCCGATATGCCCGAGCCCGCAGGGCCGCCCGACGGCCCGGACAAGGCCTGCCGGCAAGACAGTGGAAGCTAGCTATCGCGGGGAGACGGCTAGTTACCACCATCCTGACTCGTCACCTGGGGCCACACCAGGCTGGATGGCTAGCACCGGGAAAACCTTGATCCGGAACTCGCAGCCACCGGTGCAGATGACCCGACCTCGTCGTTAGCACCTCGTGAGCAATCAGAGGTCAAACGGCAAGCAGGGACGTGCTACGGATCCGTTCTCTTCCGGGCGATCCCTTCGAGAGTGGAAGGGCCGACCGCCAAGGCATCTCGCTCACGAGACACTAGGTCTCCGCCGGGTCGCCGGAGAGCCTTCCTGGCGATGATGCCGGATCTGCTCATGTCGAGGGTCGCCGCGCCGTCTCACCCTCGCCGAATCGCACCCCGGTGCTTACCATTTTATGATGCGCGTTCTTGTGACATGCTCGGAGGGGATCGGGCGTTACCTGCCATTTGTTCCATTTCTGGATCAGGTGCGACGGAACGGCGGCCAGACGCTGGTGGTGGCATCCTCCTCTCTCCAGGGCGCGGTCGAAAAGACAGGCCACCCTTTTAAGTCAGCGTCCCCCCGCAAGGGGCTCGGACACGGGGCGCAATCCTCACAGCTAGCGGTGATGGAGCAGGTAATACGGGACTGGCGGCCGGACCTCATCTTGCGCGAGCCGTGGGAATATGCTTCGGCCGAGGCAGCCGGGTGGCTGGGCGTTCCTGCCGCGCAGGTCGCGACCACCCTCTCCGGGTTCATCTGGGATAGGGTCAGCATGGCCGCACCCAATCTGGATGCCTTGCGGAACGGACTGGCCGATGCCCGGTGGGCCGGCAGCGACGCTGCCTTGGTATATGTGACCTCTGGCAGCTGGACGGGCGAGGAGTGGTTCCCCCAACAGGCTTACGCCGCGGTGATCAACGCCGTCACCGGACTGGATGCGCGGGTCCTGATGACCGTCGGCCGCGACTTCGGCATGTCCCAGCTTCCCGACCTGCCCGGCAACGTGCGCGTGGAAGCCTGGATCGACAAGGCCGACGTCCTGGGCGAGGCCGGACTGGTCGTCTGCCATGGCGGGGCCGGCACGGTCTACGGCGCCCTCGCGGCCAGGCGTGCCCCTCATCATCATTCCGGTCATCGGCGACCAGACCGCAAACGCCGCGGCAGTGACCGGTGCCAGCACGGGCCTAGAGGTCGTAACCAAACAGGACCCCCGGCGACGTTGGCGGGTGGTCAGCCGGGAAGACTCAGCGCACATCCGCCAGGCCATCCAGACAGTGCTCGCCGACGGTTCGTACCGGCAGGCCGCTGCGGCGGTTGCCGCCGAGATGGCCACGGCACCAACGATCGAGACACTCCTAGGACACCTTCCCAGCGCCGGATATCCGGCAGTCAAGGAGCAGCCATGACGTCACCCGCGCCAGGGCCCGGCAGCACGGATACAGGCCGCGGTCAGGCTCTCTACCTCGATCTGATGAAACGGGTCCTCACCAATGTGATCTACCGGGACCCGCCCGTCAGCTGGGCTGGACAGGGCGACTACAACATCGCCCTGCGCCAGAACGGTTCTGACATTCCCAGCGTGGCGCACACCATGGTGGGCCTGGCACGGCTGGACAACGTCCAGTACTGCCTCGAACGCGTACTCGCCGACGACGTTCCCGGTGATTTCATCGAGACCGGAGTCTGGCGCGGCGGGACGTGCATCTTCGCCCGGGCTGTCCTCCGCGCGTACGGCGTCACCGATCGTCAGGTCTGGGTAGCTGACTCCTTCGCTGGCATCCCAAGGACCCGGGTGGACGGCCACCCCCTGGACCGCAGGCTGCAGATGCACCGCCAGAACGACGTCCTGGCCGTACCGGCTGAGACGGTTGCGGCTAACTTCGAGCGCTACGGCCTGCTCGACGAGCAGGTCCGGTTCCTGAAGGGCTGGTTCCGTGACAGCCTTCCCACCGCGCCCATCGCTCGGCTCGCCGTCCTGCGCCTGGACGGCGACTTGTATCAATCCACCATGGACGCGCTGGACAGCTTGTACCCGCGGCTGTCCCCTGGCGGCTTCACGATCATCGACGACTACATCATCCGTGCCTGCCGGGAGGCCGTGCACGAGTACCGTGACCGGCACAGCATTACCGAACCACTGCAGCAGATCGACGAGTATTCCGTGTACTGGCGGCGTGCCGAGCTCGCATAACCGGTCATCGTCGAGGCGTAGCCACGCCAGCAGGTCTTGTGGCGGTACCTGTGCGGCGCGGGCCCCGTGCTGGCGTCTCGCGTTCGCGCGTACTGAATTATCAGCAGTGGCCCGCATCTGCTTAAATGTGGCCGGCTCCACCAGGCTGGGCCATTCGTCCTACGGAAAATCTGGGTGCTGGACCGCCAACCGGTCGTCCGGCTAGCCTGATTGACGAATAGGGGCGGCCGATGTCCCACTTCACCCGGGTCCGCGCCAGGCTGCTGGGTGCCGCGGCCGGGCATACCTAGGATCTCGCGGGTACCAGCGAGCTCGGTGTCGCCAGCAGCGCGATCTTCGATCTCCGGCCCTCGTCAAGGCAGGAGCAGAGGGAGGTGCCAGTGGAATTTCCTTTCGTAATCGCCAGTGATAGCCCTAAAGAAAGCCTCATCGGTCATATTACGATCACGCGCAATCACGTGCTTCAGAGGCTGCATGATTCCGGCGCTGTTCTCTTGCGAGGCTTCGATGTGGGTGGGATAGATGGCTTCGAGGCCGTTGTCCGGGCACTATCAGGCGAACCGTTGGCATACACCGAACGCTCCTCGCCCCGTACCAGCGTCAAGGGTCATGTCTACACCTCGACTGACTACCCGTCGACTGAGGAGATCTTCTTCCACAACGAGAACTCCTACCAGACATCGTGGCCGATGACCCTTTTCTTCTACTGCGTCCAGGCTCCGCGCGAACGCGGAGCCACTCCGGTGTCGGACATTAGGCAAGTAGTGAAGACGATCGACCCGTCGGTGCGGGAAGAGTTCGGGCACCGAGGGTGGAGGCTGGTGCGCAATTTCGACGCCAACTTCGGATTGCCTTGGCAGGAAGTCTTCGGCACCCAAGACCGCGTCGAGGTCATGCGATACTGCGCATCCAACGACATCGATGCGGAGTGGAAGGGCAACAACTGGCTACGGACCACATCGGTCCGTAGTGCCATCCACCGTCACCCGGGTACTGGAGAACGAAGTCTGGTTCAATCACGCCGCGTTCTTCCACCTGTCCACCTTCCCGCCGGAGGTGCGGGAAGGCTTGCGGGAAATGTTCGCCGATGAGGACTTGCCCAATAACACCTATTACGGCGATGGCGGGATTATTCCTAACGACGTTATGGAGCATATCCGTGTATGCTACCGAGATGCCAGCACGCGTTTCGACTACCGCGAAGGCGACGTACTTGTCGTAGACAATATGCTCGCCGCGCACGCACGCGAACCGTTCACGCCCCCGCGTGAGATCGTTGTGGCGATGGCCGAGCTTATTAGCCCTGATCATTGATTCGGCTAGGTCTTCGAGGAACGCGGCGGCGGTAAGGCCGGGATGAGCAGGTGAAATTCGAGTCTCCTCGCCGATGGCAGCGGCTGAACGAGAGCCGTTCGTCCTAAGCTGGCCGTAACTTCCGCCCCAGAGAGGCGACCAGCACGATGGAACCGATATCCAGCGTTCCGCCGAAGCCCGACTTCGACGGCATGTACGCGATGGCTCCAGGATCTCGGGGGTGGGAGATCGGCCACCCGCAGCGCGTCTTCCTTGCCCTGGCCGAGGCGGGGGCGATCAACGGTGCAGTGCTCGACGTTGGCTGTGGTACAGGGGAACACGTGCTCATGGCGGCCGCCATGGGATTCGATGCCACCGGCATCGACATCGCACGTGGAGCCATCAGCGCCGCAGAGGCCAAGGCGCGCTCCCGCGGCCTGACCGCGAAGTTCCTCGTCCACGACGCCCTGCGGCTGGCCGCCTTGAGTGAGCAGTACGACACCGCGCTCGACTGCGGGCTGTTCCATGTCCTTTCAAAGGCCGACCGGCCGGTGTTCGCGGATGGCCTGCACGCTGTCCTCCGGCAAGGCGGCCGCTATCTGATGCTTTGCTTCAGGGAGGTGACTCCCGGGAGCCCTGCCGACCACCAGGGACCGCCCCGCCTAAGCGAGCAGGAGATCACGGAAACCTTCACCACCGGATGGCGAATTAATTCGATCGAGGCGGATCGGCTTCAGACCATCAAACAGCCAGCGGGGGTCGCGGCCTGGTTGGCCGACATAACGCGGCTGTAGTGACGCATGTGAACGCCATCAGGAAGCGTTCAACCGAAGAGTCGCAACAGTCAAACGTCCGCGGTCCCCGCCTGCAGCCACGTCTTTGTCCGGGTAAAGCACGACCTCAGCAGATCCAGCAGCCGGGCTCGCCTCCCGACGGCCAGCCCGGCCCCTATCCTGGCAGCAGCAGTCGGCTACCGTACTAGTGCTTCGTGAGCGGAGTTCTCTTACTCGGCAGCTAAGGCTGTGCTGGTCATCCCAGGGTGACCAGGCCGGGAACCGTGATGATGGAATCTGCGCACGTCAGGGCAGGGACGTGCTACGGATCCGTTATCTTCCGGGCGATCCCTTCGAGGGTGGAAGGGCCGACCGCCAAGGCATCTCGCTCACGAGACACTAGGACAATTGTCGAGCACCTTTGACTGAGACTCCGCGCTTCTCGGACAGGAGATCCAATAGGAACATCCTCGTTCTATTCATCGGGTCTCAACCAGGCGGATATGGCGGACCACGCCTCTCCTAGCATCTCGGGCTGGAGCAGATCGCTATGCGAACAGGGGAGGTGCACTTCGGTGATGTCCCCGGATACATAATCCTCCCAGAGCCAAGCCGCGGATAGACTGTCGTTGTTCTCTTGTCCTGATTCCTTTTCGACCGGCGCGATTTCCCTTCCGATGGGTGCGACGAGAAGGAGCATATCCCCGTCGAAACGGCGAGGCTCTAGGGTCCCCGCGAGAATTCCACTCTTGTAGAAGATATCCGCGAGGAGCAGCAACTCGTCTTCCGAGATGGCCCCGAGAACACTACCGGCTTCCCTTCGTACCAGGTCGAGCGTGCGGGCCGGTATCTCCTCCGGGCCCGATATCCCCTCCAAGCGCGGAGGCCGCCGATCGGGATCGCCCGCCTCCTCACCAAGAGGCTGCCAGGGGTAGGCGTCGCCGATGATGAGGGCGGCGATGTCGTCGCCGTGTTCGCGGAGCTGGACGGCCATCTCGTAGGCGACGATTCCGCCGAAGGAGTGCCCGAGCAGGTGGTAAGGCCCGGTTGGCTGGACCGTCTTGATCTGCTCGATGTAGTCGGCGGCCATGTCGCTGACGGATCCGGGGTACTTGCTGGTGCCGTCGAGTGCTCGTGCTTGCACGCCGTAGAGCCGGTAGGTGTCTGGGACGTACCGGGCCAGGGGCATGTAGCCCCAGCTGAGCCCGCCGGCGGGGTGGATGCAGAACAGGACTGGACCGTCGCCGGTGGCCCGGATGGGCAGCAGCACGCTGAGCGAGTCCAGGATCGAGGAAAGGCTCAACTGGTCCATGATGCCGCGGACGGTCGGCGCGGCCATCACGTCGCGGACCGAGATCGACACCCCGCGGGTCCGCAGCTGCTTCACTAGTTGCACGGCCAGTAGCGAATGCCCGCCGAGGGCGAAGAACTGGTCGTCGGTACCGACTTGGTCCAGGCCGAGGACTTCGGCGAACGCCTCACACAAGGTCTGCTCGAGCTGAACCGCCCAGCTCGCGGGGTGCGCCAGCGCAGGGCCAGCAAGATCCGGAGCGGGCAGCGCCGTACGGTCGAGTTTCCCGTTCGGGGTCAGTGGCAGTTCCTCCAGCAGGATCACGGTTGGCACCATGTAATCGGGCAGCCGCCGGGCCGCGTGGTGTCGTACCGTCGCGGCGAGCCCGTCGTCGGCTGGGCTGCCCGTAGCGGCGACCACGTAAGCGACCAGGCGCCTGTCGCCGGGGGCATCTTCGCGGACGGTCACGACGGCCTGGGCTACTTGCGGGTGCCCGGCCAGTACGGCTTCGATCTCGCCGGGCTCGATGCGGAATCCGCGGATCTTGACCTGCGCGTCGGCGCGTCCGACAAAGACCAGTTCTTTGTCCGGTGTCCAACGGACGAGGTCGCCGGTGCGGTACACCCGTTCCCCGGGGCCGCCGAATGGGCAGGCCACGAATCGTTCGGCGGTCAGGGCCGGCTGGTGCTGGTAGCCGCGGGCCAGGCCCGCCCCCGCGATGTACAGTTCGCCGGTCACCCCGGCCGGCACTGGGCACAGCCAGCGGTCCAGCACGAACACCCGGGTATTAGCGATCGGCCGGCCGATCGGCAGGGTCCCCGCGTCGGCCGCGCACGCCCACGCGGTCGAGTCCACCGAGGTCTCGGTCGGCCCGTACAGGTTGTGCAGCCCGGCCGCGAACCGCCCGGTGAACCGCTGTGCCGCCGCGCCGGGCAGCGCCTCTCCGCTACAGATCACCCGGCGCAGGCTCACGCACTCCTTTGGGTCAGCGGCATCGGTGAACACCTCCAGCATGGAGGGCACGAAATGCGCCGTGGTCACCCCGGCCGCGGCGATCAGCGCGGACAGGTACCCCGGATCACCCTGCCCGCCCGGGCGGGCCAGCACCAGCCGGGCACCCGCCAGCAGCGGCCAGAACAGCTCCCACACCGACACATCGAAGCTGGTTGGCGTCTTGTGCAGCACCGCGTCCGCGCCGTCGAGGCCGTACTCGGCCTGCATCCACAGCAACCGGTTCACGATCCCCGCATGCGGCACCGCCACCCCCTTGGGGCGCCCGGTCGACCCGGAGGTGTAGATCACGTACGCCGGGTGCGCCGACGACAGTGGCACCGTCCGGCCGCTGCCGCCCGGGTCAGCGGCCGCCCCGCCCGCCCCGGGCGGCTCTGCGGCTATCGCCTGGTCACCGATGGTCAGCACCGGCACCGCAGTGGGGATCACCGCGGCGGTGCCGACCGTCGCCAGCGCCAGCACCGGCCGTGCGTCGGCGAGCATGAACGCGATCCGCTCCGACGGGTAGCCAGGATCGGCCGGCAGGTACGCCGCGCCGGTCTTGAGCACTGCCAGCAGCGCGGTCACCAGCTCCGTGGACCGGTCCATCACCACCGCGACCACCTGTTCGGGTCCGGCACCCCGTGCTGTCAGCACTCGGGCCAGCCGATTCGCCTGCTCGTTCAGCACCGCGTAGCTGACGAACACGCCCTCGCAATCCACCGCCACCGCCTCCGGGCTCTGGCCGACCTGCACCTCAAACAACTCCGCCAGCGTCACAGCCGGCATCGGCGCCGCCGTATCATTCCACCCGTCCACCAACTGGGACCGCTGGGCCTCATCTAGCACCGGCACGGCGTGCAGCGGGGTGGCCGGTGCGGCATCCAGCACGGTGACCAGGTTGTCTAGGCAGGTGCCGAGCAGGGCGCACAGCTGGTCCGGATCAGCAGGCGCCACCGCATCGGCGGCGATCCCGAACCCAGTCCCTCTATCATCAACCGAGACATGCAGCGGGTAGTTGGTCTGATCCTGGCCCCCGATGATCGCGACGCCCGTACGCCGGACCCGGGCATCCCGGATGCGGGTGCCGCCGGGCCCGCTGTGCCGGTAGTTCAGCAACGTCGTGAACAGCGGCAGGTCAGCCGGGATGCCGCTGGCCTGCTGGGCGAGCACCAGCGGGGCATGCTCATGGGCCAGCAACCCGGCCAGCTGGGACCGCAGGGCGGCCAGCGCATCAGCCACTCCCGCATCCGCGCCCCGGACCCGGACCGGCAGCGTGTTCATGTACAGGCCCGGCACCCGGTCCGCACCCGGCCCGGCGTTCATCCGGCCCAGCAGCACCGTGCCGAACACCACGTCCTCCTGCCCGGCCAGCACCATCAGCACCCGGGCCCAGGCCAGGTGCACGATCGTGGCAGGCGATGTGCTGCGGGTCCTTGCCAGGGCCCGCAACCGTTCCGCCAGCTCAGGGTCGACCGGCTGGTGGGCATGCCGCACCTGGCCGGGGTCATGGATGTCCAGCAGGCCGTACGGGGCAGCCGGGACGGTCACATCCCCCAGCAGCCCGGCGAAATACCGCTCGTGCTCTTCCCGTGGGGTGCCGAGCCGCGCCTGGGCCACGAAATCCCGGAACGGCAACGGCTCCGGCAGCTCACCGGCCTGCCCGGCCAGCATCGCCGCGACCTCCCCCAGCACCATCTCCAGCCCGACGTGGTCCAGCACCAGGTGGTGCATCTGCACCAGCACCAGGTGGCCGCCGCCATCCGGGTCGGCGGCGGCGGTCAGCCGCAGCAACGGCGCCCAGCCCAGGTCCATCCGTGCCGGGGCCGCCGCCCGCAGCGCCGCTATCGCGCTGCCCGGCTCGTTCCCGGTGACGCTCAGGGTGATCTCGGTGACTGACAGCCATGCTTCCCGCCACACCACCTGCACCGGCTCCGGCAGTCCGTCCCAGACCACCGAGGTGCGCAGCACGTCATGACGGGCGATCACCTGCTCCAGCGCCGCGATGAACTCATCCAGCCGCTCCTGCGATTCGGTCCGCAGCACGTACGACTGCAGGTAGACATCGGCGATGTCCGGCCCGGCCATCAGATGGTGGAAGAACATGCCTTCCTGCAGCGGGGCCAGCGGGTAGACATCCGCTACGTTGGCGGCCCCGCCGTCCACCTGCGCCACCAGCGCGGCGATCTGCTCTTCGGTCAGCTGCACGAGGGGGAGCATGGCGGGGGTGATCTGGTCTGCGGCGGCCGGGATCAGGTTGGGCGGCACCGTGACCGTGACCGGCCCGGCCACCGCCGCCAGCCGCTCCGGCGTCGGTGCCTCGAACAGCGTCCGTACCGGGACCTGCAGGCCGTGCTCGCGCAGCCGCTCGACCAGCTTCACCGCCAGCAGCGAATGGCCGCCCAGGGCGAAGAAATCATCCTCCGGTCCCACCCGCTCGGCACACAGCACCTCAGCGAACACACCGCACAGCAGTTCCTCAGTGACCGTGGCCGGTTCCCGGCCCGCACCGGCCTCGATGCGGTCCGGGGCCGGCAGCGCCTCGCGGTCCAGCTTCCCGCTGGGGGTCAGCGGCAGTGCCTCCCGCACCACCACCGCAGACGGCACCATGTGCTCTGGCAGCCAGGCGGCCGCGTGCTCCCGCACCGCCACCGCCAGCCCGTCGGTGTCGTGCCCGGGGGCGGGGACCACGTACGCGGTCAGCCGTTGGTCGCCGGACGTGTCCTCCCGCACCATCACCACGGCCTGCGCCACCCGCGGGTGCCTGGCCAGCACCGCCTCGATCTCGCCGGACTCGATCCGGAATCCGCGGACCTTCACCTGGTCATCGGCCCGCCCGCAGAAGATCAGCTGCCCGTCCGGCCGCCACCGGGCCAGGTCACCGGTCCGGTACATCCGCTCCCCCGGCCCGCCGAACGGGCACGCGGTGAACCGTTCCCCGGTCAGCCCCGGCCGGTGCAGGTAACCGCGGGCCAGTTGGGCCCCGGCCGCATACAGCTCGCCGGTGACCCCGGCCGGGACCGGCTGCAGCCACCGGTCCAGTACGTACAGCCGGGTGTTGGCCACCGGGGTGCCGACCGGCGGCACTCCGCCCGGGCCGGGGGTCAGCGGGGCGGTGGCCACCCCGATGGTCGTCTCGGTCGGGCCGTAATGGTTGACCAGCTGGCGCCCGGTGGCCGCGGCGGTCAAGCTGGCGACCAGCCCAGGCGGGGCGGCCTCGCCGCCCAGCACCAGCGATCGGCCCGGCAGCACGGCGCCTAGCCCGGCCCCGGTCGACAGCGCGGCGAGGTGCGAGGGCACCGCCTTGAGATAATCGATGCCGCGCCCAGCCAGGTAGCCGGCCACCGCGGCCGAGTCGGTCACCAGGCCCGCATCCAGGACGTGCAGCACCCCTCCGGCCGTCAGCGCGGCCAGGATCACGGTGTTGCCCAGGTCGGTGACCGGTGCCTGGGCCAGCGCGTATCGGCCGCCCGGCAGGTCCCAGCCCAGCCGCTCCGGCACCCAGGACAGGTAGTTCGCCAGCCCGCCATGGGTGACCGCGACCGCCTTCGGCGTCCCGGTCGAGCCCGATGTGTAGATCAGGTAGGCCAGCTGCCCGGCGGCCATCCGGCCCGGCGGCACGCTGTCGGGCAGTCCGGCCAGCGTGGCCGCCGTCTGGGGGCTGTCGGTCTCGATGACCCGGACCCGCCCGGTCGGCAGATCCGCCAGCAGCCGCCCGGTGCCCACCAGCAGTCCGGCGCGGCTGTCGGCCAGCATGAACGCGATCCGTGCCGCGGGCAGCCCCGCATCCAGCGGCAGGTAGCCGGCCCCGGCCAGCCACACCCCGAGAATCGCCGTCACCATCTCTGTGCCCTGGTCCAGGCACAGCCCGACCACCGTTTCTGGGCCCGCACCTGTCTGCCGCAGGTACCACGCCAGCCGCGCCGCCCGGGTACCTAGCTCCCGGTAGCTGACGCTGGCCCCGTCACAGGTCACCGCGATCGCATCCGGGATCGCCTGAGTCCGGGCCCAGATCAGCTCCGGCACCATGACATCCGGTACCTCCGCGGCGGTGTCATTCCAGCCCTCGAGCACCCGGCCCCGCTCGGTATCGTCCAGCACCCGGACCTGCCGCAGCCGCAGGCCCGGGTCGGCCGCGACCGCGGTCAGCACCCGGGCGAACTGGTCCGCGACCGCCTGCGCCGTGTCTGGGTCGAACAGGTCGGCGGCCGCCAGCACTGCCCCGCGCAACCCACCCAGCTGGCCCTGCCTGTCTCTGATCTCGCCAAGCAGCACGCTCAGGTCGAACCGGGCCGCCGCGGCACCGGCCGGCCGCCACCGGGCACGCAGCCCCGGCAACTCCAAGGCAGCGGGGTCAGCAGGGCTAGCATTCTGCATGGTCAGCAGAGCCTGGAACAGCGGATGCCGGGCCAGCGACCGGTCCGGGGCCAGCACCTCCACCAGCCGCTCGAACGGCACATCCTGATGCTCCAGCGCCCCCAGCCAGTACTCCCGCACCCGTCCCAGCAGCTGGGTGAACGACGGATCACCCGCACACGTCGGTGCGCAGCACCAGCGTGTTCACGAAGAACCCGACCAGGTCCTCCGCGGCGGCATCGGTGCGGCCGGCGATCCCGTCCCGACCGGGATGTCCTCCCCCGCACCCAGCCTGGACAGCAGCACCGCCAGCGCGGCCTGGACCACCATGAACAACGTCACGCCCTGCTCACGTGCCACCGCGGCCAGCCGGGCATGCACCCCGGCCGGGACGACACCTCGGCCTCGTGGCCGCGGTGGCTCGCCACTGCGGGCGGGGCCGGTCGGCGGGCAGGTCCAGTTCGGCCGGTGCCCCGGCCAGCGCCTCCCGCCACCAGCCCACCTGCCGGCCAGCACGCTGCCCGGATCATCCTCAGGTCCCCGAGCAGCTCCCGCTGCCAGATCGCGTAATCGGCATACTGCACCGGCAACGGCACCCATCCTGGTGCCTGGCCTTCCCGGCGGGCCGTGTACGCGGTGCCCAGATCCCGGGCCAGCACCGCCGTCGACCATCCGTCGGTGGCGATGTGATGCAGCACCAGCACCAGCACATGCACCCCCGGCCCGACGGCCAGCAGCCGTGCCCGCACCGGGACATCCGTTTCCAGGTCAAACGGCTCGGCCGTGATGCCCGCCGCCGTTTCCGCCAGGTCCTCCTCCGCCACCGGTATCACCGGCAGGGCCCAGCCCAGCTCGGCCATCTCCAGGATCTTCTGGTATGGCTGCCCGCCCTCGGCGGGCAGCACGGTGCGCAGCACCTCGTGCCTGCCGATCACATCACCCAGCGCCGCCTCCAGCGCCGCCACCTCCAGCTCCCCCTCCAGTCGCAATGCCAGCGGCGAGTTGTAGGTCGCCGACGGGCCTTCCAGCCGCGCGATGAACCACAGCCGCTGCTGCGCGAACGACACCGGCACCCGCTCCGCACGCGGCTGCGCCACCAGCCCCCGGCGGCCCGGCCCGGCCCCCTGCAGCCACACCGCCAGCAACGCCGGGCTGGGCGCCTCGAACAGCGCCGCGACGTCGAGCTCCGCGCCGAGCACCGCCCGCACCCGCGACTGGCCAGCTTCACCGCCAGCAGCGAGTGCCCTCCGAGGGCGAAGAAGTCGTCCTCTGGCCCCACTCGCTCGACGCCGAGGATGTCGGCGAAGATCCCGCACAGCAGTTCCTCGGTGACCGTGGCCGGCGCCCGGCCGGTCCCGGCGGGCTGGTCCGGGGCCGGCAGCGCCGCCTTGTCGATCTTCCCGCTGGGGGTCAGCGGCAGCTGCTGCAGCACCACCAGGACCGGCCGGCAGCATGTAGTCCGGCAGCCGGGCCGCCGCGTGCTCACGCACCGTCACCGCCAGCTGGCCAGCGTGATTTCCCCGTCCCCGGCAGGAACGATGTACCCAACTCAGCCGCCGGTCGCCGGGCGCATCTTCGCGGACGGTCACGGTGGCCTGGGCGACCTGCGGGTGGCCGGCCAGCACGGCCTCGATCTCGCCGGGCTCGATCCGGAACCCGCGGATCTTTACCTGGTCATCGGCCCGTCCGGCGAACACCAGCTGCCCGTCTGGCTGCCACCGGGCCAGGTCCCCGGTCCGGTACATCCGTTCCCCCGGGCCGCCGAACGGGCACGCGGTGAACCGTTCCCCGGTCAGTCCCGGCCGGTACAGGTAGCCGCGGGCCAGGCCCGCTCCTGCTACGTACAGTTCCCCGCTCACCCCGGCTGGCGCCGGGCACAGCCACCGGTCCAGCACATACACCCGGGCATTGGGCAGCGGCCGTCCCACTGGCGGGACTGTCCCGCTGGTGGGCAGCGGTGCGGTCATCGCGGCGCAGACTGTTGTCTCGGTCGGGCCGTAGGCGTTGACCAGCCGCCGTCCGGGCATCCACCGGGCCGCCAGGTCTGCGTCCAGGGGTTCCCCGGCGGCTATCAGGGTCGTTACCGTGGCCAGCGTGCCGGGTTCCAGCCCGGCCAGCACGGCCGGCGGTATGGTCAGGTGCGTGACCGCTTGCCGGGCGATCAGCCCGGCCAGCTCGGTCCCGGCCAGCAGCTGCCCGGCCCGCGGCGCCACCAGCACCGCCCCAGTGCCCAGCGTGACCGCCAGCTCCGATACCGACGCGTCGAAGCCCGGTGAGGCGAACGCCAGCACCCGGTCCCCGGCGGCCACCGCGAACCCGGCGGCCTGTGCCGCCGCCAGGTTCCCCAGCCCGCCATGAGTGGCCGCCACGCCCTTCGGCACACCAGTCGACCCGGACGTGAAGATCACATACGCCAGCTGCCCGCCCGCCAGGTGCCCCGGCGGCCGGGTTCCCGGCCGCCGGGCCAGCCGCGCGGCCGTACCCGGCTCGGCCAGGTCGGTCACAATCACACCAGCCGAGGCGGCCAGCCCGTCCGGCAGACCGCCGTGGCATACCAGGAGCCGGGCCTGGCTGGCGGCCACCATCTGGGCCAGCCGGGCCGGCGGATAGCCGGGGTCCAGCGGCAGGTACGCCGAGCCCGCCAGCCAGGTCGCGAGGATCGCGGTGACCATCTCCGCGCCCCGCTCCAGGCACAACCCGATCACCTGCCCCGGACCCGCACCCCGGGAGACCAGGAACCGGGCCAGCTTCCCGGCCCGCACCGCCAGCTCCCCGTAACTGACCACCGCATCCCCGCACACCACCGCCACCGCATCCGGCGTCATCGTCGCCTGCGCGGCGATCAGTTCCGGCACGGTAACTCCCGCCGGAGCCGCGGTGTCGTTCCACCCGTCCACCAGCTGGGACCGCTGGGCCTCCTCCAGCACCGGCACCGTGTGCAGTGGGGTGGCGGGGGCGGCATCCAGCGCGGTGACCAGGTTGTCCAGGCAGGTGCCCAGCAGGGCGCACACCTGTTCCGGGTCAGCCGGCGCCACCGCGCTCACGGCGATGATCCGAACCCGGTCCCGGTGTCATCAACCGACACCCCCAGCGGGTAGTTGGTGCGCTCCTGACCCCCGATGATCGCGATGCCCGTACCCTGGGCCCGCGCATCCGGTGTCCGGGCGCCGCGGGGCCGGCTGTGCCGGTAGTTCAGCAGCGTGGTGAACAAGGGCAGGCCGGCCGGGACGCCGCTGGCTTGCTGGGCGAGCACCAGCGGGGCATGTTCATGGGCCAGCAGCCCGGCTAGCTGGGACCGCAGGGCGGTCAGCGCCGCGGCCACCCCGGTGTCCGCGGACCGGACCCGGACCGGCAGCGTGTTCATGTACAGGCCCGGCACCCGGTCCGCGCCCGCCCCGGCGTTCATCCGGCCCAGCAGCACCGTGCCGAACACCACGTCCTCCTGCCCGGCCAGCACCATCAGCACCCGCGCCCAGGCCAGGTGCACGACCGTAGCCGCCGACACCGACCGGGCCCGCGCCAGAGCCCGCAGCCGCCCGGCCAGCTCTGGGTCGATCAGCTGGCGGCCCCGCCGCGCCTGACCAGGGTCATGGACATCCAGCAGCCCGTACGGAGCCGACGGCCCGGTTACATCTCCCAGCAGCCCGGCGAAATACTGCTCGTGCTCCTCACGGGAGACACCCAGCCGTGCTTGGGCCACGAAATCCCGGAACGGCAACGGCTCCGGCAGCTGGTTCACCTGCCCGGCCAGCATCGCCGCGACCTCGCCCAGCACCATCTCCATTCCGATGTGGTCCAGCACCAGGTGATGCCGTTGCACCAGCGCTAGGTACCCGCCATCCGGGTCAGCGGCGGCGGTCAGCCGCAGCAGCGGTGCCCGGGACAGGTCCATCCGCGCCGGAACCGCCGCCCGCAGCCCGGCCACCGGGTCGGCACCGGGCGGCAGGGTGATCTCGGTGACTGGGAGGCTGACCTGGCGCCAGACCACCTGCACCGGCTCCGGCAGCCCGTCCCAGGCCAGCGAGGTGCGCAGCACATCGTGGCGGGCGATCACCCGGCCCAGCGCCACAATGAACTCATCCAGCCGCTCCGGCGATTCGGTCCGCAACACGAACGACCCCAGGTAGACGTCGGCGGTGTCGGTCCCGGCCATCAGGTGGTGGAAGAACATGCCTTCCTGCAGCGGGGCCAGCGGATAGACATCCGCCACGTTGGCGCCGCCGCCGTCGACTCGGTCCGCGATCGTGGTGATCTGCTCGCTGGTCAGCTGCACCAGTGGCAGCATCGCGGGGGTGATCTGGTCCGCGGCGACCGGGATCAGGTTCGGCGGCACCGGTGCTGACGTGGGCTCGGCGAGGGCCGCTAGCCGTTCCGGGGTCGGTGCCTCGAACAGCGCCCGCACTGGGACCTGAAGTCCATGTTCCCGCAACCGCGCGACCAGCCGGATCGACAGGAGTGAGTGGCCGCCCAGGGCGAAGAAGTCGTCCTCCGCCCCGACCCGGTCCAGGCCGAGCACATCGGCGAACACGCCGCACACCAGTTCCTCGATGACCGTCGGCGGCTCCGCGTCCGGCCCCGGGTGCGTGGCCGGGGGCCGGGAGTGCTGTCTTGTCGGTTTTGCCGCTGGGGGTCAGCGGCAGCTGGTCCAGGATCATGATTGCTGGGGGGATCATGTGCTCGGGCAGCCGGGCGGCGGCGTGCTCGCGTAGCCGGACCGGGAGCTGGCTTGCCTGGTTGCCGGCCGGGATGATGTAGGCGGCTAGCTGCTTGTCGCCGGGGGTGTCCTCGCGGGCGATGACCACCGCCCGGGCCACGTCGGGGTGGGTTTGCAGGACGGCCTGGATCTCGGCGGGCTCGACCCGGAAGCCGCGGATCTTGACCTGCTCATCGGCCCGGCCGGCGAAGGTCAGCTGGCCGTCGCGGCGCCAGGCCGCCAGGTCGCCGGTGCGGTACATCCGCTCCCCGGCGGCGCTGAACGGGCAGGCGGTGAACCGTTCGGCGGTCACCGCCGGGCGGCCGGCGTACCCGCGGGCCAGACCCGCCCCGGCGATGTACAGCTCGCCGGCCACTCCCGGCGGCACCGGCTCCAGGAACCGGTCCAGCACCAGCAGCCGGGTGTTGCTGACCGGGGTCCCGATCGGGACCTGCTGGCCGGGGACCTGCTGGCCGGCGCGGACCTGGAACGCACTGCATCCCACCACCGTCTCGGTCGGGCCGTACTCATTGACCAGCACCGAGCCGGGCGCGGTTTCCAGCCACCCCCGGGCGTCGGCCCCGGCCAGCGCTTCACCGCCGGCGACCAGGACCCGCGCCGCCGCCGCCAGCTGCCGGGCGGGCACCAGCGCCGCCAGCAACGGCAGATGACCCGGGACCACCTTCACCAGCCCGAACCGGCGGCCCTGCGCCAGCAGCCCCGCCAGCCCCTCAGCACCGCCCTGGCGGCTGATCACCACCGCTGACCCGCACACCAGCGGCAGCAGCAGCGACGTCACCGTCAGGTCAGCACCCGCCGAGGTGAACAGCGGCGCGTCCAGCCCGCCGCCGGTCCGGTACGCCGCCGCGGCCCACGACAGGTAATTCACCAGTCCGCCGTGGGTGACCTGCACCCCCTTAGGAGTCCCGGTCGAGCCCGAGGTGTAGATCAGGTACGCCGCCGCCGTGGCCGGCGGCCGGGCCGCCGGCGGCCGGGCCGCTGGCGGCGCGGCCAGTTCCGCCGCCGTCACCGGGTCGTCCAGGTCCACGACCGTCACGTCATCCGGGACGCTCATCCCGGCGGGCAGGACCCCGCTGGTGATCACCAGCCGGGCCCCGGCGTCGGCCAGCATCCAGCCCAGCCGCCGCCCCGGCCACTCCCGGTCCAGCGGCAGGTACGCCGCCCCGGCCAGCCACGTCCCCAAAATCGCGGTCACCAGCTCCGGGCCACGGTCCAGGCACAACCCCACCACCTGCTCCGGACCCGCCCCCCGCACAGCCAGGTACCAGGCCAGCCGCCCGGCCCGGACCGCCAGCTCCCCGTAACTGACCACCCCATCCCCGCACACCACCGCCACCGCATCCGGAACCCGGACCGCCTGCTCCCAGAACAGCTCCGGCACCCACCCACCCGGCACCGCCACCACCGTGTCATTCCAGCCATCCACCAACCGGAACCGCTCAACCTCATCCAAGACAGTGATCTCATGCAGCCGGACGGACGGGTCAGCGGCAATGGCGGCCAGGACCCGGGTGAACCGCCCAGCGATTACCTGTGCGGTGTGCTCATCGAACAGGTCCGCGGCCGCCCTCAGCATGCCGCGCAGCCCCCCGCCATCACCGACCTCGGCCAGGCCTATATCCAGGTCGAACCGGACCGACGGCTGCCCGGCGGGTAGCTGGGTGGTCGTCAGGCCGGGCAGATCGCCCGGCCGGTGCGACGTTATTCTGCATGGTCAGCAGGACCTGGAACAGCGGGTTGCGGGCCAGCGACCGGTCCGGCGCCAGGTCCTCCACCAGCCGCTCAAACGGCACATCCTGATGCTCCAGCGCACCCAGCCAGAACTCCCGCACCCGCCCCAGCAGCTGAGCGAACTCCGGATCCCCCGATACGTCGGTCCGCAACACCAAGGTGTTCACGAAGAACCCGATCAGGTCTTCCAGGGCGGTGTCCGTGCGGCCCGCCACCGCGGTGCCGACCGGGATGTCATCTCCCCGGCCCTAGTTTGGACAGCAGCACCGCCAGGGCAGCCTGCACCACCATGAACAGCGTCACGCCCTGTTCCCGCGCCACCGCCGTGGCCGCAGCGTGCACCTGGCCCGGGACCCGGAACGGCACCAGATGACCCCGGCGGCTCGGGACCGCGGGCCGGGACCGGTCGGCCGGCAGAGCCAGCTCCGCCGGGGCACCGGCCAGTGCCTGCCGCCACCACTCCGCCTGCGCAGCCAGCACACTGCCCGGGTCGTCGCCGTCGCCGAGCAGGTGACGCTGCCAGATCGCGTAATCGGCATACTGCACCGGCAACGGCACCCATCCTGGTGCCTGGCCTTCCCGGCGGGCCGTGTACGCGGTGCCCAGATCCCGGGCCAGCACCGCCGTCGACCATCCGTCGGTGGCGATGTGATGCAGCACCAGCACCAGCACATGCACCCCCGGCCCGACGGCCAGCAGCCGTGCCCGCACCGGGACATCCGTTTCCAGGTCAAACGGCTCGGCCGTGATGCCCGCCGCCGTTTCCGCCAGGTCCTCCTCCGCCACCGGTATCACCGGCAGGGCCCAGCCCAGCTCGGCCATCTCCAGGATCTTCTGGTATGGCTGCCCGCCCTCGGCGGGCAGTACGGTGCGCAGGATCTCGTGCCTGCCGATCACATCACCCAGCGCCGTCTCCAGCGCCGCCACGTCCAGCTCCCCCTCCAGTCGCAGCACCAGCGGAGAGTTGTAGATCGCTGACAGACCCTCCAGCTCGGCGATGAACCACAGCCGCTGCTGGGCGAACGACACCGGCACCCGCTCCGCACGCGGCTGCGCCACCAGCCCCCGGCGGCCCGGCCCGGCCCCCTGCAGCCACACCGCCAGCAACGCCGGGCTGGGCGCCTCGAACACCGCCGTGATGTCGAGCTCCGCGCCGAGCACCGCCCGCACCCGGCTGGCCAGCTTCACCGCCAGCAGCGAGTGCCCGCCGAGGGCGAAGAAGTCATCCTCCGGCCCTATCCGCTCCGCACCCAGCACCTCAGCGAACACACCGCACAGCAGTTCCTCGGTGACCGTGGCCGGCTCCCGGCCGGTGCCCGTCCCCGCATGATCGGGGGCCGGCAGCGCCGCCCGGTCCAGTCTTCCCGTTCGGGGTCAGCGGCAGCTGGTCCAGGACCACGAACGCGGACGGCAGCAGGTAGTCCGGCAGCCGCGCCGCCGCGTGCTCGCGCACCACCGCCGCCAGGCCCGCGCCGTCGACGTCCCCGGCGGGCACCAGGTACCCGGTCAGCCGCCGGTCCCCGGGCACATCCTCGCGGACGGTGACCACGGCCTGCGCGACTTGCGGGTGCCCGGCCAGCACCGCCTCGATCTCGCCGGGCTCGATCCGGAACCCGCGGACCTTGACCTGGTCATCAGCGCGGCCGGCGAACACCAGCTGCCCGCTCGGCGTCCACTTCGCCAGGTCCCCGGTCCGGTACATCCGCTCCCCCGGGCCGCCGAACGGGCACGCCGCGAACCGTTCCCCGGTCAGTCCCGGCCGGCCCAGGTAGCCGCGGGCCAGCCCCGGCCCGGCCACATACAGTTCTCCGGTCACCCCGGCCGGCACCGGGCACAGCCACCGGTCCAGCACGTAGATGCGGGCATTGGCCACCGGCCGCCCGATCGGCGGCTGGCCGTCCCCGCCGCCGATGGCCGCGGTGGCCGCGATCACGGTGGTCTCGGTCGGCCCGTAGCCATGCACCAGTTCCCGGCCCGGTGCCCAGGCGGCGGCCAGCGGCGCGGTCAGCGGCTCGGCCCCGGCCAGCAACCGGACCAGGCCGGGCAGCCCGCCCGCATCCAGCACCTGCAGCAACGACGGCACCACGCTCGCCGCCACCACCCCCGCCGACCGCACCAGCCCCGCCAGCACCCCAGGATCAGCCCGCTCCGCCGCCGACGCAATCACCAACGTGCCGCCGCCAGCCAGCGTCACCGCCACATCCAGCACCGACGCATCAAAACTGAACGAAGCGAACTGCAGCACCCGCACCCCCGGCCCCGCCCCCAGCACCGGCCCCACCCCCGCCACCAGGTTCCCCAGCCCGCCCTGGGTGACCGCCACCCCCTTCGGCACCCCGGTCGACCCCGACGTGAAGATCACATACGCCGCGTTCTCCCACGACAGCTCTCGCGGCGCAGTCACCGGCAGCCCGGCCGCCGTCCCCGGACCGGCCAGGTCCACAACCGCAGCAGCATCCGGGGCGGCCAGCCCGACCGGCAGACCGCCGCGGCAGACCAGGAGCCGGGCCTGGCTGGCGGCCAGCATCTGGGCCAGCCGGGCCGTCGGCCAGGCCGGGTCCAGCGGCAGGTACGCCGCGCCCGCCAGCCAGGTCGCGAGGATCGCGGTGACCATCTCCGCACCCCGCTCCAGGCACAACCCCACCACCTGCTCTAGACCCGCACCCGCCGCCACCAGCAACCGGGCCAGCTTCCCGGCCCGCACCGCCAGCTCCCCGTAACTGACCACCGCATCCCCGCACACCACCGCCACCGCATCCGGTCTCCGGGCCGCCTGCTCCCAGATGAGCTCCGGCACCGTGACAGCCGGCGCCGGCACAGCGGTGCCGTTCCACTCGTCCACCAGCTGGGACCGCTCGGCCGGATCCAGCACCGGGATGTCCCGCAGCCGCGCACCCGGATCGGCCGCGGCCGCCGCTAGCAACCGGATCAGCCGGGCCGCGATCAGCTGCGCGGTTGCCTGGTCGAACAGGTCCGCGGCCACGGTCAGCATGCCGCGCAGACCAGCGGGCCTATCGTCGCTACCACGGGCTTCGGCTAGGGCGATATCCAGGTCGAACCGGGGCGTCGCGGATCCGGCCGGCACCTGCGTGACCCGCAGCCCGGGCAGGCCGATGGCGGGGGTGGCGGTGTTCTGCACGGTGACCATCATCTGGAACAGCGGGTGCCGAGCCAGCGACCGGTCCGGGGCTAGATCCTCCACTAGCCGCTCGAACGGCACATCCTGATGATCCAACGCCTCCAGCCAGTACTCCCGCACCCGTCCCAGGACCTCAGTGAACGACGGGTCTCCGGATACATCGGTGCGCAACACCAGCGTGTTCACGAAGAACCCCACCAGTTCATGGAGCGCCGCATCGGTGCGGCCCGCCACCGCCGTTCCGGACGGGATATCCTCCCCAGCACCCAGCTTCGACAGCAGCACGGCCGCCACGGCCTGCACCACCATGAACAACGTCACCCCGCGAGCGCGGGCTAGTCCCACTAGCCCGGCATGCACTGGCGCCGGGACAGCCACCGGCACCGCATGTCCGTGGTAGCTGGGTACTGGCGGACGCGGCCGGTCGGCCGGCAGAACCAGCTCCGCCGGGGCGCCCGCCAGCACCTGCCGCCACCACGCCACCTGCCCCGCCAGCACGCTGCCCGGGTCATCGCCGTCGCCGAGGAGTTCCCGCTGCCAGATCGCGTAATCGGCATACTGCACCGGCAACGGGACCCAGCCCGGCGCCCGGCCCTCCCGCCGGGCCCCATACGCCATGCCCAGATCGCGGATCAAGATCCCAATCGACCAGCCATCGGTCGCGATGTGATGCAGCACCAGCACCAGCACATGCACACCCGGGCCCGCCGCCAGCAGCCGCGCCCGGATCGGCACCTGCGTTTGCAGGTCAAACGGCTTCGCCCGGACCTCCGCCACTGCCGCGGGCAGGTCTTCCTCGCTGATCTGGGCGGTCTCCAGCCGCCAGCCGAGATCCTCTATCTCCAGGATCTTCTGCCACGGCCGACCGCCCTCAGCCGGCAGTACCGTGCGCAGCACCTCGTGCCTGCCGAGCACATCACCCAGCGCCGCCTCCAGCGCCGCCACGTCCAGGTCCCCCTCCAGCCGCAGCGCCAGCGGCGTGTTGTAGGTCGCCGACGGACCCTCCAGCTGCGCCATGAACCACAGCCGCTGCTGGGCGAACGACACCGGAATCATAGAGACTCCTCTTCCTGTCTGGGTCTCGGCCGCAACGGCGGCCTGACTGACTTTCGGTCTCCGACCCGACTTGCGATTCCTGCCACTGTCGGAGCGTCGAACACCGTCCGCACCGCCAGCTCGGCGCCGAGCACCGCCCGCACCTGGCTGGCCAGCTTCACCGCCAGCAGCGAGTGCCCGCCGAGGGCGAAGAAGTCGTCCTCTGGCCCCACTCGCTCGACACCGAGGATGTCGGCGAAGATCCCGCACAGCAGTTCCTCGGTGACCGTGGCCGGCGCCCGGCCGGTCCCGGCGGGCTGGTCCGGGGCCGGCAGCGCCGCCTTGTCGATCTTCCCGTTCGGGGTCAGCGGCAGCTGCTCCAGCACCACCAGGACCTGCGGCAGCATGTAGTCCGGCAGCCGCGCTGCCGCGTGCTCGCGCACCATCACCGCCAGGCCCGCGCCATCAACGTTCCCGGCGGGCACCAGGTACCCGGTCAGCCGCCGGTCCCCGGGCATATCTTCGCGGACGGTCACGGTGGCCTGGGCGACCTGCGGGTGGCCGGCCAGGCACGGCCTCGATCTCGCCGGGCTCGATCCGGAACCCGCGGATCTTTACCTGGTCATCGGCCCGTCCGGCGAACACCAGCTGCCCGTCTGGCTGCCACCGGGCCAGGTCCCCGGTCCGGTACATCCGTTCCCCCGGGCCGCCGAACGGGCACGCGGTGAACCGTTCCCCGGTCAGTCCCGGCCGGTACAGGTAGCCGCGGGCCAGGCCCGCTCCTGCTACGTACAGTTCCCCGCTCACCCCGGCTGGCGCCGGGCACAGCCACCGGTCCAGCACATACAGCCGGGCATTGGGCAGCGGCCGTCCCACTGGCGGGACTGTCCCGCTGGTGGGCAGCGGTGCGGTCATCGCGGCGCAGACTGTTGTCTCGGTCGGCCCGTAGGCGTTGACCAGCCGCCGTCCGGGCATCCACCGGGCCGCCAGGTCTGCGTCCAGGGGTTCCCCGGCGGCTATCAGGGTCGTTACGGTAGCCAGCGTGCCGGGTTCCAGCCCGGCCAGCACGGCCGGCGGTATGGTCAGGTGCGTGACCGCTTGCCGGGCGATCAGCCCGGCCAGCTCGGTCCCGGCCAGCAGCTGCCCGGCCCGCGGCGCCACCAGCACCGCCCCGGCCCCCAGTGCCATCGCCAGTTCCCAGACCGACGCGTCGAAGCCCGGTGAGGCGAACGCCAGCACCCGGTCCCCGGCGGCCACCGCGAACCCGGCGGCCTGTGCCGCCGCCAGGTTCCCCAGCCCGCCATGAGTGGCCGCCACGCCCTTCGGCACACCAGTCGACCCGGACGTGAAGATCACATACGCCAGCTGATCGGTATCCAGCCCCCCCGCCGACGGCACGTCAGCCGGCCGCGCGGCGATCTGCACCGCCACGGCGGGATCATCGGTCTCGATCACCGGCAACCGCCCGACCGGCACATCACCGAGCACGTCACCGGTGCCCACCACCAAGGCAGCCCGGCTGGCGGCCAGCATCTGGCCAGCCGGGCCCGGCGGATAGCCGGGGTCCAGCGGCAGGTACGCCGCGCCCGCCAGCCAGGTCGCGAGGATCGCGGTGACCATCTCCGCGCCCCGCTCCAGGCACAACCCGATCACCTGCCCCGGACCCGCACCCCGGGAGACCAGGAACCGGGCCAGCTTCCCGGCCCGCACCGCCAGCTCCCCGTAACTGACCACCGCATCCCCGCACACCACCGCCACCGCATCCGGCGTCATCGTCGCCTGCGCGCCGATCAGTTCCGGCACGGTAACTCCCGCCGGAGCCGCGGTGTCGTTCCACCCGTCCACCAGCTGGGACCGCTGGGCCTCCTCCAGCACCGGCACCGTGTGCAGTGGGGTGGCGGGGGCGGCATCCAGCGCGGTGACCAGGTTGTCCAGGCAGGTGCCCAGCAGGGCGCACACCTGTTCCGGGTCAGCCGGCGCCACTGCGCTCACGGCGATGATCCCGAACCCGGTCCCGGTGTCATCCACCGACACCCCCAGCGGGTAGTTGGTGCGCTCCTGGCCCCCGATGATCGCGATGCCCGTCCCTGGCCTCGCGCACATCCGGTGTCCGGGTACTGCGGGGCCGGCTGTGCCGGTAGTTCAGCAGTGCGGTGAACAGCGGCAGGCCGGCCGGGACGCCGCTGGCTTGCTGGGCGAGCACCAGCGGGGCATGTTCATGGGCCAGCAGCCCGGCTAGCTGGGACCGCAGGGCGGTCAGCGCCGCGGCCACCCCGGTGTCCGCGGACCGGACCCGGACCGGCAGCGTGTTCATGTACAGGCCCGGCACCCGGTCCGCTCCCGCCCCGGCGTTCATCCGGCCCAGCAGCACCGTGCCGAACACCACGTCCTCCTGCCCGGCCAGCACCATCAGCACCCGCGCCCAGGCCAGGTGCACGACCGTAGCCGGAGAGGTGCCGCAGGCACGGGCAATGGCCCGCAGCCGCCCGGCTAGTCCGGCATCGACCGGTTGCCGGGCTCGCCGTGCCTGGCCGGGATCGCGGACATCCAGCAGCCCGTACGGAGCCGACGGCCCGGTCACATCTCCCAGCAGCCCGGCGAAGTACCGCTCGTGCTCCTCACGGGGGGTGAGCCGGGCCTGGGCCACGAAATCCCGGAACGGCAACGGCTCCGGCAGCGCACCGGCCTGCCCGGCCAGCACCGCCGCGACCTCGCCCAGCACCATCTCCAGGCCCGTCATGATCCAGCACCACGTGATGCATCTGCACCAGCACCAGCCATCCGCCATGCGGGTCAGCGGTGGCGGTCAGCCTCAGCAGCGGTGCCCGGGACAGGTCCATCCGTGCCGGAACCGCCTCCCGCAGCGCCGCTATCGCGCTGCCCGGCTCATCAGCGGCCACGTCCAGGGTGATCTCGGTGACTGGGAGGCTGACCTGGCGCCAGATCACCTGCACCGGTTCCGGCAGCCCGTCCCAGGCCAGCGAGGTGCGCAGCACATCGTGGCGGGCGATCACCCGGCCCAGCGCGGTGGTGAACCTATCCAGGTCGTGCCGGGATTCCGCTCGCAGCAGCATCGACTGGACGTAGATGTCGGCGGTGCCGGTCCCGGCCATCAGGTGGTGGAAGAACATGCCTTCCTGCAGCGGGGCCAGCGGGTAGATGTCGGCCACGTTGGCGGCGCCGCCATCCACCCGCGCCACCGCCGCGGTGATCTGGTCGCCGGTCAGCTGCACCAGCGGCAGCATGGCGGGGGTGATCTGGTCCGTGGCGGGCGGGATCAGGCTGGGCGGGACCGTGACGGTGACCGGCCCGGCCACCGCCGCCAGCCGCTCCGGGGTCGGTGCCTCAAACAGCGCCCGCACCGGGACCTGCAAGCCCAGCTCGCGCAGCCGCTCGACCAGCTTCACCGCCAGCAGCGAATGGCCGCCCAGGGCGAAGAAGTCATCCTCCGCCCCGACCCGGCCGGTGCCCAGCACCTCGGCGAACACGCCGCACACGATCTCCTCGGCTACCGTCTGCGGCCCGCGTCCGCCGCCGCCGGCCTGGCCGGGGGCCGGCAGTGCTGTCTTGTCGGTTTTGCCGCTGGGGGTCAGCGGCAGCTGATCCAGGATCACCATCGCGGATGGCAGCATGTAGTCCGGCAGCCGGGCCGCGGCGTGCTCGCGTACCGCCGCTGCCAGGCCCGTGCGGTCAACGTCCCCGGCGGGTACCAGGTACCCGGCCAGCCGGGCGTCCCCCGGCACGTCCTCGCGGACCATCACCACGGCCTGCGCGACCTGCGGGTGCCCGGCCAGCACCGCCTCGATCTCGCCGGGCTCGATCCGGAACCCGCGGACCTTGACCTGGTCATCAGCTCGCCCGGCGAAGACCAGCTGCCCGTCCCGGGTCCATTTCGCCAGGTCCCCGGTCCGGTACATCCGCTCCCCCGGGGCGCCGAACGGGCACGCGATGAACCGCTGTCCGGTCAGGGCCGGGCGGTGCAGGTAGCCGCGGGCCAGTCCAGCCCCGGCGATGTACAGTTCGCCGGTCACCCCGGCCGGGGCCGGGGACAGCCACCGGTCCAGCACGTAGACCCGGGCGTTGGCCACCGGCCGGCCGATCGGCGGGGGCTGCGGGTGATCAGCAGAGCCGAACCACGCCGTGGCATACACCGTGGCCTCGGTCGGGCCGTAGATATTGGCGATCCGGCGGCCCGCCGCCCAGGACCGCAGCAGCGCCATATGCTGCCCCGACAGTGCTTCTCCGGCCAGCACCACCGTGGCATCCGCCCCGGCCACGACCGGAGCGGGCCCGCCCGCCGACGCCAGGCCCGCGACGACCGAGGGCACCCCGCTCAGCACGGTCGCGGAATACCGCTGGCCCGCCACCGCGAGCAGGTCCGGGAGGACCTGCACGCACCCGCCCGCCAGCAACGGGCCGAACATCTCAAAGACCGAGACATCAAAGCTGAACGAGGTCGTCGCGAGCATCCGCGACAGCCCGCCGCCGAACGCCGCCTGCGCCCAGCCCGCCAGGTTCACCACCGCGTGCTGCGGGACCGTCACCCCCTTCGGCTGCCCCGTCGAACCCGAGGTATAGATGACATACGCGGGATGCCCCGGCCGCACCGGCCCGGCCCGGTCCGCATCAGCCAGGTCGGCCCGCTGCAAGCCAGCCAGCCTCGAGCTGACCAGCGGGTCATCCACCGCCACCACCGGGCCGCACCCGCCCGGCACGCTGACCCCGGCCAGCACCTGCCCGGACGTCAGCACGCACACCGGCCCGGCGTCTGCCAGCATGGACCGGACCCGCTGCGCCGGATACCCCGGATCGACCGGAAGATACGCCGCCCCCGCCTTCAGCACCGCCAGCAGTGCCGTGACCATCCCCGCCGACCGCGCCATCACCACCGCCACCAGCGTCTCCGGACCCGCACCAGCCGCCACCAGCAACCGCGCCAGCCGGTTCGCCTGCTCATTCAGCACCCCGTAACTGACGAACACGCCCCCGCACGCCACCGCCACCGCATCCGGCCCCCGCCCAGCCTGCACCTCAAACAACCCCGCCACCGGCACCCCCGGCACCGCCACCCCCGTCCCATTCCACCCCGCCACCAGCTCAGACCGCTCAGCCGCAGACAACACCGCCACAACACGCAACGCAGCAGCAGGCGCGGCATCCAACGCGGTGACCAGGTTGTCCAGGCAGGTGCCCAGCAGGGCGCACACCTGTTCCGGATCAGCCGGCGCCACCGCATCGGCGATGATCCCGAACCCGGTCCCGGTGTCATCGACCGAGACATCCAGCGGGTAGTTCGTCTGGTCCTGCCGCCGATGATCTCGATGCCCGTCCCGGCCTCGTGCCTGCGCGCCCGGGGACTGCGGCCGGGCTGTGCCGGCAGTTCAGCAGTGCGGTGAACAGCGGCGGCCGGCCGGGACGCCGCTGGCCTGCTGGGCCAGCACCAGCGGGGCATGCTCATGGGCCAGCAGCCCGGCCAGCTGGGACCGCATCCCGGTCACCGCCGCGGCCACCCCGGTGTCCGCGGACCGGACCCGGACCGGCAGCGTGTTCATGTACGGCCCGCACCCGGTCCGTCCCCGTCCCGGCGTTCATCCGGCCCAGCAGCACCGTGCCGAACACCACGTCCTCCTGCCCGGCCAGCACCATCAGCACCCGCGCCCAGGCCAGGTGCACGACCGTCGCCGCCGACACCGACCGGGCCCGCGCCAGAGCCCGCAGCCGCCCGGCCACCTCCGCATCCACCGGTTGCCGGGCCCGCCGCCCTGGACCAGGGTCATGGACATCCAGCAGCCCGTACGGAGCCGACGGCCCGGTCACATCTCCCAGCAGCCCGGCGAAATACCGCTCGTGCTCCTCACGGGAGACACCCAGCCGTGCTTGGGCCACGAAATCCCGGAACGGCAACGGCTCCGGCAGCGCATCGGCCTGCCCGGCCAGCACCGCCGCGACCTCGCCCAGCACCATCTCCAGGCCGATGTGGTCCAGCACCAGGTGATGCCGTTGCACCAGCGCTAGGTACCCGCCATCCGGGTCAGCGGCGAAGGTCAGCCGCAGCAGCGGCGCCCGGGACAGGTCCATCCACGCCGGGGCGGCCGCCCGCAGCCCGGCCACCGGGTCGGCACCCGGCCGCAGGGTGATCTCGGTGACCGGGAGGCTCACCTGCCGCCACACCACTTGCACCGGCTCCGGCAGCCTCCGCCAGGCCACCGATGTACGCAGCACGTCGTGCCGCGCGATCACCAGCTCCAGCGCCGCGACGAACCCCTCGAGCTTCGCCCGGGACTCCGCCCGCAGCAGCATCGACTGCAAGTAGAGATCGGCGGTCTCTGTCCCGGCCATAAGGTGGTGGAAGAACATGCCCTCTTGCAGCGGAGCCAGCGGATAAACATCCGCCACGTTGGCGGCGCCACCGTCGACCCGCGCCACCACCGCAGCGATCTGCTCGCCGGTCAGCCGCACCAGCGGCAGCATCGCGGGGGTGATCTGGTCCGCGCCGGCCGGGATCAGGTTCGGTGGCACCGTGGCGGTGGCCGGCCGGCCACCGCCGCCAGCCGCTCCGGGGTCGGTGTCTCGAACAGCGCCCGTACCGGGACCTGCAGGCCGCGCTCGCGCAGCCGCTCGACCAGCTTCACCGCTAGCAGCGAATGCCCGCCCAGAGCGAAGAAATCATCCTCCGGCCCGACCCGCTCGGCCCCCAGCACCTCGGCGAACGCACCACAGACGATCTCTTCCTGTACGGTCGCGGGCTCGCGGCCGGTCCCGGTTCCGGTCGGCTGGGCCGGGGCTGGCAGGGCGGCCCGGTCGAGTTTCCCGCTGGGGGTCAGCGGCAGCTGGTCCAGCACCACGAACGCCGCGGGCACCAGGTAGTCCGGCAGCCGCGCGGCCGCGTGCTCTCGCACCACCGCAGCCAGTCCCGCGCCGTCAACGTCTCCGGCGGGCACCAGGTAGCCGGCCAACCGCTGGTCGCCGGGGGTGTCCTCGCGGACGGTCACCGCGGCCTGCGCGACCTGCGGGTGCCCGGCCAGCACCGCCTCGGCCTCGCCGGGCTCGATCCGGATCCCGCGGATCTTGACCTGCGCGTCGGCCCGCCCGCAGAAGACCAGCTGCCCATCCGGCGTCCATTTCGCCAGGTCTCCGGTCCGGTACATCCGCTGCCCCGGCCCGGCGAATGGGCACGCGGTGAACCGTTCCGCGGTCAGGGCCGGCTGGTGCAGGTACCCACGGGCCAGCTGCGCTCCGGCGATGTACAGTTCTGCGGTCACCCCAGCTGGTACCGGGCTGAGGTAGCGATCCAGCACGTAGATCCGGGTGTTGGCCACCGGGGTGCCAGCGGGCACGACCACCGGGCCGGCGGCGACCGGGACGGTGGTGACCCCGATGGTGGCCTCGGTCGGGCCGTAATGGTGGTGCACCACCGTGCCGACCCGGGCCGCGGCGGCGGCCAGCCCGGCTGCCCAGCCCGGTGCGGAGGCTTCCCCGCCCACGATCAGCGACCGGTGCGGCAGTACGGCGGCCGGGCCAGCCCCAGCGGCCAGCGCGGCCAGATGCGAGGGCACTCCCTTCAGATAATCGATGGACCGCCCGGCCAGGTATCCCGCGACGGTGTGCGGGTCGCTGGCCTGGCGGCCGGGCAGGATGTGCAGTACCCCGCCGACGGCCAGCGCGGCTACCAGATGCGTCATGCCCGCGTCGGCCACCAGCGACTGCACCAGCAGGTAACGGCCGCCCGGGATGCCCCAGCCCAGCCGGGACGGCAGCCACGACAGGTAGTTCGCCAGCGCCTGGTGGGTGACCCCGACGCCCTTCGGCGCGCCGGTCGACCCAGACGTGAAGATCACGTACGCGAGCTGGCCGCCAGCCGCCAGCCGCGGCTGCCCGTCCGGCAGTCCGGCCAGCTCCGCGGCCGTCCGCGGATCCGCCAGGTCGGTGATCTCGACGCCCGCCGCAGGCGCCCCGCCGGACGCCGCGCCGGGCAGCGCACCGCGGCACACCGCCAGCCGGGCGTGGCTGGCGGACAGGATGTGCGCCAGCCGGGCTGCGGGCCAGGCCGGGTCCAGCGGCAGGTACGCCGCCCCGGCCAGCCAGGTCGCGAGAATCGCCATGATCATGTCCGGGCCGGTATCCAGGCACAGCCCCACTACCTGCTCCGGGCCCGTACCCGCCGCGGCCAGCAACCGGGCCAGCTGCGGCCCGCACCGCCAGCTCCCCGTAACTGACCGCCGCATCCCCGGACACCACCGCCACCGCATCCGGTGTCCGGGCTGCCTGCTCCCAGATCAGCTCCGGCACCGTGACGGCCGGCACCAGCGCCGCGGTGTTGTTCCAGCCGTCCACCAGCTGGGACCGCTCGGCGTCCTCCAGCACCGGGATGTCCCGCAGCCGCGCACCCGGATCGGCGGCCACCGCGGCCAGCACCCGGATCAGCCGATCCAGCGATCAGCTCAGCGGTCCCGGGGTCGAACAGGTCGGCGGCGGCGGTCAGCTCACCGTGCAGTCCCGCGGCCTCGCCGCTGCCCCGCCGAGGCTTCGGCTAAGGTGATGGTCAGGTCGAACCGGGCCGCCGCGGACCCGGCGGGCACCCGGCTGACCCGCAGCCCGGGCAGGTCCAGCGCGGCCGGGGCGGTGTTCTGCACGGTGACCATCACCTGGAACAGCGGGTGCCGGGCCAGCGACCGGTCCGGGGCCAGGTCTTCCACCAGCCGCTCGAACGGCACATCCTGATGCTCCAGCGCCCCCAGCCACAACCGGCGCACCCGGCCCAGCAGCTGGGTGAACGACGGGTCCCCGGACACATCGGTGCGCAGCACCAGCGTGTTCACGAAGAACCCCACCAGCTCATCCAGCGCCGCATCGGTCCGCCCCGCCACCGCCGTCCCGGCCGGGATATCCTCCCCCGCCCCGAGTTTGGACAGCAGCACCGCCACCGCGGCCTGGATGACCATAAACAGCGTCACGCCCTGAGCACGGGCCAGCCCCACCAGCCCGGCATGCACCGCCGCCGGGACGGACACCGGCGCCCGTACCCCCGGTGGCTGCGCACCGCCGGACGCGGCCGGTCAGTCGGCAGCACCAGCTCCGCCGGTGCCCCCGCCAGCACCTGCCGCCACCACCCCGCCTGCGCCGCCAGCACACTGCCCGGTCATCGTCTCGCCCCAGCAGCTCCCGCTGCCAGATCGCGTAATCGGCATACTGCACCAGCAACGGCGCCCACCCCGGTGCCTGGCCCTCCCGGCGGGCCGTGTACGCCGCCACAGATCCCGAGTCAGCACCCCCGTCGACCAGCCGTCGGTGGCGATGTGATGCAGCACCAGCACCAGCACATGCACCCCCGGCCCGACGGCCAGCAGCCGCGCCCGCAGCGGGACATCCGTTTCCAGGTCAAACGGCTCCGCCGCGATCTGCGCCACGGTAGCCGCCAGGTCTCCCTCGGCCACTCGGTATCACCGGCAGCCGCCAGCCCAGCTCCCGCCAGCTCCAGTACCCGCTGGTACGGCTGCCCGTCCTCGGCGCGAAGACGGTGCGCAGCACCTCGTGCCGTGCGATCACATCCGTCAGCGCCGCTTCCAGCGCCGCCGCCTCCAGCTGGCCGTCCAGCCGCAGCGCCAGCGGCGAATTGTAAGTCGCCGACAGTCCTTCCAGCTGCGCGATGAACCACAGCCGCTGCTGCGGCGAATGACACCGGCACCCGCTCCGCACGGGACTGCGCTACCAGCGCCGCCCTGGCCCGGACCGGCCTGCCCCAGCGCCGCCGTCAACCCAGCCGGGGTCGGCGCCTCGAACACCGCCGTGATATCGAGCTCGGCGTCCAGCACTGCCCGGACCCGCGACACCAGCCGGACCGCCAGCAGCGAATGCCCACCTAGGGCGAAGAAATCATTCTCCGGCCCCACCCGCTCCAACCCGAGTACTTCGGCGAAGATCCCGCACAGCAGCTCCTCAGCCACCGTCGCCGGTTCTCGCCCCGCCCCGGCGGGCAACTCGGGGGCTGGCAGGGCCGCCCGGTCCAGTTTCCCGTTCGGGGTCAGCGGCAGCTGGTCCAGGACCACGAACGCGGACGGCAGCAGGTAGTCCGGCAGCCGGCCCGCCGCGTGCTCGCGCACCACCGCCGCCAGGCCCGCGCCGTCGACGTCCCCGGCGGGCACCAGGTACCCGGTCAGCCGCCGGTCCCCGGGCACATCCTCGCGGACGGTGACCACGGCCTGCGCGACTTGCGGGTGCCCGGCCAGCACCGCCTCGATCTCGCCGGGCTCGATCCGGAACCCGCGGACCTTGACCTGGTCATCAGCGCGGCCGGCGAACACCAGCTGCCCGCTCGGCGTCCACTTCGCCAGGTCCCCGGTCCGGTACATCCGCTCCCCCGGGCCGCCGAACGGGCACGCCGCGAACCGTTCCCCGGTCAGTCCCGGCCGGCCCAGGTAGCCGCGGGCCAGCCCCGGCCCGGCCACATACAGTTCTCCGGTCACCCCGGCCGGCACCGGGCACAGCCACCGGTCCAGCACGTAGATGCGGGCATTGGCCACCGGCCGCCCGATCGGCGGCTGGCCGTCCCCGCCGCCGATGGCCGCGGTGGCCGCGATCACGGTGGTCTCGGTCGGCCCGTAGCCATGCACCAGTTCCCGGCCCGGTGCCCAGGCGGCGGCCAGCGGCGCGGTCAGCGGCTCGGCCCCGGCCAGCAACCGGACCAGGCCGGGCAGCCCGCCCGCATCCAGCACCTGCAGCAACGACGGCACCACGCTCGCCGCCACCACCCCCGCCGACCGCACCAGCCCCGCCAGCACCCCAGGATCAGCCCGCTCCGCCGCCGACGCAATCACCAACGTGCCGCCGCCAGCCAGCGTCACCGCCACATCCAGCACCGACGCATCAAAACTGAACGAAGCGAACTGCAGCACCCGCACCCCCGGCCCCGCCCCCAGCACCGGCCCCACCCCCGCCACCAGGTTCCCCAGCCCGCCCTGGGTGACCGCCACCCCCTTCGGCACCCCGGTCGACCCCGACGTGAAGATCACATACGCCAGCTGCCCGCCCGCCAGGTGCCCCGGCGGCCGGGTTCCCGGCCGCCGGGCCAGCCGCGCGGCCGTACCCGGCTCGGCCAGGTCGGTCACAATCACACCAGCCGAGGCGGCCAGCCCGCCCGGCAGACCGCCGTCGGTGATCAGTACGCGCGTGCCGCTGCTGGCCAGCATGTGTTCCAGCCGGACGGGCGGGTAGGAGGGGTCCAGCGGCAGGTACGCCGCCCCCGCCAGCCATGCCCCCAGCATCGCGGTGATCATGCCCGGGCCCCGGTCCAGGCACAACCCCACCACCTGCTCCGGACCCGCACCCGCCGCCACCAGCAACCGGGCCAGCTTCCCGGCTCGCACCGCCAGCTCCCCGTAACTGACCACCGCGCCCCCGCACACCACCGCTGCCGCATCCGGCGTCCGCTGTGCCTGGGCCCAGAACCATTCCGGCACGGTCCCGGATGGCACCGGACCCGCAGTGTCGTTCCAAGACCGCAGGATCTGTGCCCGCTCGGTCTCTTCGAGTACCTGGATCTCGCGTAGCCGGGCCTCCGGATTCGCGGTCACCGCCTGCAGCACCCGGATGAACCGCCCCGCGACCGCCTCCGCGGTTTCCCGGTCGAACAGGTCCGCCGCCGCCGTCAGCCAGCCGGTCAGCCCATCCGGGCGTCCCTGCGGATCACGCGTCTCGCCAACATTGACGTTCAAGTCAAACCGGGCCGACGTGAGCCCGGCGGGGATTGGGGTGGTCAGTGCTCCGGGCAGTTCGACAACCGTGGGCGGGGTGTTCCGCACGATGACCATAACCTGGAAGAGCGGGTGCCGTTCCAGGGACCGGTCCGAGGCCAGGTCCTCCACCAGCCGCTCGAACGGCACGTCCTGATGCTCCAGCGCGCCCAGCCAGTGCTCCCGCACCCGGGACAGCACCCTGGTAAACGACGGGTTCCCCGACAAGTCGGTGCGTAGCACCAGCGTGTTAAGGAAGAACCCCACTAGGTCATCAAGGGCGGCATCGGTGCGGCCCGCGACCGCGGTGCCGACGGGGATGTCCTCCCCGGCGCCTAGCCGTGATAGCAGTACCGCTAGCGCCGCCTGCACCAGCATGTACAGCGTCGCGCCCTGCTCACGCACCAGCGCGGCCAGCCGGCGGTGTATCCCGCCAGGGAAATCCAGCGGCACCAGGTGACCATGATGGCTGGGAGCCGCCGAGCGGTGCCGGTCGGCAGGCAGGGCCAACTCAGCCGGAGCGCCAGCCAGCGCGTCCCGCCACCAGGCCACCTGAGCGGCCAGCAAGCTGCCCGGGTCCGTCTCGGAGCCGAGCAGTTCCCGCTGCCAGATCGCGTAGTCGGCGTACTGTGCCGGCAGCGGTTCCCAGCTGGGTGCCCGGCCCCGCAGCCGAGCCGCGTATGCCTGGCTCAGGTCCCGGGCCAGCACCCCCTGCGACCAGTCGTCGGTAGCTATGTGGTGGAACACCAGCACCAGCGCATGCACCCCCGGCCCGGCGGCCAGCAGCCGGGCCCGCACCGGGATCTGCACCGCCAGGTCGAAGGGCTCAGCGCCGATCCGCGCCGCAGCCCCCGCCAGGTCATCCCCGGCCAACTCGGTCACTCGCAGTTCCCAGCCGAGATCCTTCACGGGCAGGACCCGCTGATACGGCTGACCGCCATCGGCAGGGAAGACGGTGCGCAGCACCTCATGCCTGCCGATCACGTCACCCAGCGCCGCCTCCAGCGCCGCCACATCCAGCTCCCCCTCCAGCCGCAGCGCAAGCGTCGCGTTGTAGGTCGCGGATGAGCCTTCCAGCTGGGCGATGAACCACAGCCGCTGCTGGGCGAACGACAGCGGCACCCGCTCCGGCCGCACCTGGGAGCTCAGCCGTTCCCGAGCCGGTCCCGCATGCTCGAGGCGTATCGCCAGCTGTTCTGGCGTGGCCGCCTCGAACACCGCCCGCACCGCCAGCTCGGCGCCGAACACCGCCCGCACCCGCGACACCAGCTTCACCGCCAGCAGCGAGTGCCCGCCGAGGGCGAAGAAGTCATCCTCCGGCCCTATCCGCTCCGCACCCAGCACCTCAGCGAACACACCGCACAGCAGTTCCTCGGTGACCGTGGCCGGCTCCCGGCCGGTGCCCGTCCCCGCATGATCGGGGGCCGGCAGCGCCGCCTTGTCGGTCTTGCCGCTGGGGGTCAGCGGCAGCTGGTCCAGGACCACGAACGCGGACGGCAGCAGGTAGTCCGGCAGCCGGCCCGCCGCGTGCTCGCGCACCACCGCCGCCAGGCCCGCGCCGTCGACGTCCCCGGCGGGCACCAGGTACCCGGTCAGCCGCCGGTCCCCGGGCACATCCTCGCGGACGGTGACCACGGCCTGCGCGACTTGCGGGTGCCCGGCCAGCACCGCCTCGATCTCGCCGGGCTCGATCCGGAACCCGCGGACCTTGACCTGGTCATCAGCGCGGCCGGCGAACACCAGCTGCCCGCTCGGCGTCCACTTCGCCAGGTCCCCGGTCCGGTACATCCGCTCCCCCGGGCCGCCGAACGGACACGCCGCGAACCGTTCCCCGGTCAGTCCCGGCCGGCCCAGGTAGCCGCGAGCCAGCTGCACGCCCGCGATATATAGCTCCCCGGTCACCCCGGCGGGCACCGGCTGGGCGAATTCATCCAGGACATACAGGCGGGTGCCGGCCACTGGCGCCCCGACCGGGACGGCATCGGGGATGTCCTGTCCCTCGGTGACCTCGAATATGCAGCACCCGACCACCGCCTCGGTCGGCCCGTACTCGTTGACCACCACCGACCGCGGCGCGGTCTGCAGCCAGGACCGCACGTCAGCACCGGCTAGTGCCTCCCCGCCGACTACCAGCCGCTGCGCTGCCCTGGCCAGCACCTGTGCGGGCACCAGCCCGGCTAGCACCGGCAGATGCGCGGGAACCACCTTCACCAGCCCGAACTTCCAGCCCGTCCGCAGCAGCGCGGCCAGCCCGGCCGGCCCGCCCTCCGGGCTGGCCACCACCGCCGCACCCACTGCCAGTGGCACCAGCACGCTCGTCACCGTCAGGTCAAAAGCCAGGGAGGAGTGCAGCGGCGCGCTCTGCCCGCCGCCCATTTGGTACGCCGCTGCTGCCCACGCCACGTAATTCACCAGTCCGCCGTGGCTGACAGCCACCCCCTTTGGCGTCCCGGTGGAGCCGGAGGTGTAGATCACGTACGCCAGCTGTGCGGCGGCTGCCTGCCCTGACGGCGGTACCGCGGGCATCACGGCCAGCTGGGATGCCACCATCGGGTCGTCGATTTCAATCGTGCGTACCCGTCCAGCCGGCAAGTCCCCCACCTTCTCCGCGGTACTCAGCAGGACGCCGGCCCGGCTGTCGGCCAGCATGAACACGATCCGCGCCGCAGGCTGGCCAGGATCCAGCGGCAGGTACGCCGCACCGGCCAGCCAGGTCGCCAGGATCGCGGTGACCATCTCCGCACCCCGGTCCAGGAACAGCCCGACCACCTGCTCAGGACCGGCCCCCGCCGACCGCAGCAGATGAGCTAGCCGGGCCGCCCGCGCCGCCAGTTCCCCGTAACTGATACTGTCCCCGTCACAGGTCACCGCCACCGCATCCGGGCTGGTAGCCGCGCGCGCCAGGAACAGTTCCGCCACCGTGGCGTCCGGTATCTCCGCCGCGGTGTCATTCCAGCCCTGCACCACCTGCGCCCGCTCATCATCACCGAGTACCTGGATCTGATGCAGCCGCAGGCCCGGGCTGGCCGCCACGGTGGCCAGCACCCGGACGAACCGCCCGGCCAGCACAGCAGCCGTCTCCTGGTCGAACAGGTCGGCGGCGGTTATCAGCGTGCCATGCAGCCCGGCCGGCCGACCCTGCCGGTCGCGTGCCTCGGCCACGTTCACGTCGAGATCGAGCTGGGCCGTCCCGGTCCCGGCCGGCATCCGGCTGACCCGCAGCCCGGCCAGCTCAGTCAAGGGCGGGGTGTTGTTGTGCACGGTGACCAGGACCTGGAACAGCGGGTTCCTGCGCAGCGACCGGTCCGGTGCCAGGTCCTCCACCAGCCGCTCGAACGGCACATCCTGATGCTCCAGCGCCCCCAGCCAGAATTCCCGCACCCGCCCCAGCAGCTCTGTGAACGCAGGGTTCCCCGACACATCCGTCCGCAGCACCAGCGTGTTGATGAAGAACCCGACCAGCTCATCGAGCGCCGGATCCGTCCGGCCCGCTACCCCGGTCCCGGCCAGGATGTCGGTACCGGCGCCCAGCCTGGACAGCAGCACGGCCACCGCGGCCTGCACCACCATGAACAACGTCACGCCCTCAGAGCGGGCCAGCGCCATCAGCCCGGCATGCACCGGCGCCGGAACCCCAATATCCGCCGTATGCGCCCGGTAACTGGCCACCGCCGGGCGCGGCCGGTCGGTCGGCAGGTCCAGCTCGGCCGGCGCATCCGCCAGCGCCTCCCGCCACCAGTCCGCCTGCTGCGCCAGCAAACTCCCTGGATCCCGCGGGTCGCCGAGCAGCTCCCGCTGCCACAGCACGTAGTCGGCGTACTGCACCGGCAGCGGCGCCCAGCGAGGTACCTCATCCCGACGCCTGGCCGCGTAAGCCGTCGAGATATCGCGCATCAGCGGCGTCTCTGACCAGCGGTCGCCCGCGATGTGGTGGATCATCAGCACCAGAATGTGCGTCTGCGATCGGGTGGCCAGCAGGCAGGCCCGCAGCGGGATCTCGCCAGCCAGGTCAAACGCCTGTCCCACTGCCTGTTCCACCGCGCCGGTGAGGCTGGCTTCGGTCACCGCGGTTACCTCAAGGCGCCACTGCAGTTCCCCGGGGTCCAGGATCCGCTGGATCGGTTCTCCGTCGGGCGCCGGGAACACGGTCCGCAGCGCCTCATGCCGTCCGATCACGTCCCGCAGCGCCGCCGCCAGCGCGGCGATGTCCAGCTCGCCCTCGAGCCGCACCGCCAGCGGCCTGTTATACGTCGCGGACGGTCCCTCAAGTTGCCACAGGAACCACAGCCGCTGCTGCGCGAACGACAACGGCATCCGCTCCGGCCGCGGCCGCGGCTCCAGCGGCGACCGCGCCGGTCCTGCCACTGGCAACCGCGCTGCCAGCCCAGCCGGCGTCGGCGCCTCGAACACGAGCCGGACCGGAGCCTCAGCGCCCAGCACTGAACGAATCCGGCCAATCAGCCGGGTCGCCAGCAGGGAATGCCCGCCCAAGGCGAAGAAATCATCCTCCGGCCCGATCAGATCCACGCCTAGCACGTCGGCGAACAGCCCGCACAGGATCTCCTCGGGCACGGTGGCCGGCATTGGGCCCTCGGCCTGGACCGGGTAATCGGGAGCCGGCAGAGCCTTGCGGTTCAGCTTCCCGTTCGCGGTGAGCGGCAACGACTCCAGCTCCACCACCGCCGCGGGCACCATGTGCTCTGGTAGCCGCCGCGCGGCGAACTCCCGTACAGCGCTGGCCAGCCCGCCACCGCCAGCCGCCGGTACCACATAGCCGATCAGCCGCCTGGCTCCCGGGCTATCCTCCCGGACGGTCACCACGGCCGTCGCCACCCGCGGATGCGCCCCGAGCACAGCCTCAACCTCGCCCATCTCGACCCGGTACCCGCGGACCTTCACCTGATCATCGGCCCGGCCGGAGAACACCAGCTGTGCGTCCGCCCGCCACCGCACCAGGTCCCCGGTCCGGTACATCCGCTCCCCGGGACCGCCGAACGGACATGCCACGAACCGCTCCGCGGTCATGCCCGGACGCCCCAGATACCCGCGCGCCAGACCCGCCCCGGCCACGTACAGCTCACCAGTAGCTTCCGGCGGCACCGGCTCCAGGGACCCGTCCAGCACATACAGCCGGGTATTGGTCACCGGCGTCCCGACCGGCAGGGGTCCGCTAGCTAGATCGTCGGGGGTCAGGCGGGACGTCGCGACGCCGATGGTGGTCTCGGTGGGACCGTAATGATTGACCAGGACCTGCCCGTCCGCGGCGGCCAGCAGTTCGCCCGCCAGCCCCGGTGCCGCCGCCTCGCCGCCGACCACCAGCGCCCGAGCCGGAAGCAGCCGGGCCAGCCCTCCGCCGCTGCCCAGCGCGGCCAGGTGAGAAGGCACGATCTTCAGGTAATCGATCCCGCGGGCAGCCAGGTACCCAGCGACCGCGACCGGATCGGTGACCATCCCCGGATCAGGGATATGCACCACCCCACCGGTCACCAGGCCGCCGAACAGCACCGTATTCCCGAAATCGGTAACCGGTGACTGCAGCAGCGCGTACCGCCCGCCCGGTTCCCCGAACCCGATCCGGGCAGGCACCGACGCCAGGTAATTCACCAGCCCGCCCTGGGTGACCTGCACCCCCTTCGGCACACCAGTCGACCCCGAGGTGTACATCACGTACGCCAGCTGGCCCGCATGCGAAGTCACACCAGGCAAGCTGGCCACCGTGATCACGAGGCCGGGCTCATCCACCGCAATCGACCGAACCCGACCCGCGGGTAGCTCGTCCAAGAACGCACCGCTGGCAGCAACTAGCACCGCCCGGCTATCGGCCAGCATGAACGCTAGCCGCTCGGCCGGGACTCCTGGGTCAAGTGGAAGGTAAGCTGCCCCAGCTTTCCATATCGCCAGCACCGCCACCACCATGTCAACCCCGGCGGGCAGGCCCAGACCCACCACTGACTCGGGCCTGACCCCCACATCGTGCAGGTAGCACGCCAGCCGGTTAGCCCGCTCCCCCAGTTCCCGGTAGCTCAGCCATACGTCCCCGCAGGCCACCGCCACCGCATCTGGGCCGACAGCCGCCTGGGCAGCAACCAGCTCATGCACCCCGCCAGCCGCCGGGACCTCCGCCGCCGTATCGTTCCAGGCGCCGAGGATCTGACGCCGCTCGGATTCCTCCAGCAACCCGGCCCGGCCCACATAGTCGCCGGGCGACGCCGCCACCAGCCAATTCAATATTTTCACATAACGGCGAATCACATCTCTCTCGAAAGCGACTCCATAAAGCTCTTGATTCACGTCACAGGAAATCTCTATGTCGCCATTCGCCGATCGGTCATAGACTGAGATGTTCAGATCATCGACCGGACCGTTGGCGAGATTATGCGCGTGAGCTATGCAATCGCCGAACGATAGTTCGTAGTCGAACGACATGACATTGACGACCATGCCGAAGAAGGCATCATTAACCAGCCTCTGATCCTGCCGTATCTGCGCATAGTGGTAGCGCTGGTGACGTTGCGATTCAAGGACGCCAGCCATTACCTGCTGCGCCAAGTCCGCAACCGACGTCGTGCCGCGTACCGCTAGCCGGATGGGCAGAATATTAGCCGCCATCCCAGGAGCCCGGCGGCCCCGTGGGCCATGCCTCCAGTTGACAGACAGACCGATGACGATGTCTTCTGTCCCGGTCACCCGATGAAGATAGACCGCCCCCGCCGCGACCATCAGCGTCCCGAAACTCACACCAAGCCGCCAGGCGGCCGCTCGCATATCAGCCGTGCCACCAGGATCGACAGACTCCAAACATCGGCGCGACTCCTGCGATCCCGTGCGGCCCTGCCGCCCGCTCACGCTGACCGGCCCCTCAAAGCCCGCCAGCGCGTCGAGCCAGAATTCCCGGTCCCGTTCGAACTCCGTCGACTCGCGGTACGAGTGATCCACCTGGAGGAGAGCCGATACCGGTTCCAGGGCACCGCCCCTGACCGGCTCTCCCGTCAGCAGGGTCGTATAGACGCTAGAGACGCGAGCGGCGATGAGCGACGCGCTGAACGCGTCGAAGGCTATATGGTGTGCTATCTGATACCAGAAGAAAACACCCGGGGTGACCCTAAGGACGGCCTCCGTGAAAATGGGACCGTCCCGGAGGTCGAATGGGCGGCGCATATCCGCCCGCATCCATGCCTCCGCCGCAGCACGCGGTTCGGGTTCCGCAGTGAAATCAATAACATGCAGCGGCCAGTCATCCGACTTCTCGATGCGCTGCCGCACGACCTCACCTTCCTCGCGGAAGTAAAGGTGGAACGCATCGACTTCGCCTACGACATGCCGTAGGGCTGACTCGAATACTTCAAGATCCAGGTCACCATGTATCTCCAGATACTCGCCTACGTTGTAGATCGGGCTTTCCGAATGAAGATGCTGGTGATGCCAGACACCTAGCTGCCCCGCTGTCAGCTCCCACTGATAACCCCCGGACTCCGGAACTCCATGGTTACCAGTCTTGGTTTCAGACACGTGGAATCCACTCCGATTGCTGGGCCGACGCACCTCGCCAAGAACATAACACTCTCCCACATTTTCCGCCGCCGACATTCGACCGTAGAATGGTGCCGCTTGAACATGCCACAGGTGCGCAGCAGTCGCTCACGTCGTTTTGCGATAATTTTTTTTCGCCTGTGAGCGTTCAACCGCCGGAGGGTGTCGCTTGAACATGCAACAAGTTCGGAACAAACCCAGCTGCCAGTGAACGGCGGTCCAGTTTCCCGTTCGCGTTACGAGGAAGGTCCGCGACATAACGCACCACATCAATGATCATGTGGCGCGGCAGTACCTCCGCACAGCACCGCTTTAGCTCCAGGATGTTCGGTGCGACGTCGCCGACCGGGACGATATAGGCGACAATCTTCGCATCTATCCCCACCCCGGAGACCAGGACAGCGGCGTCGGCGATAGCCGGATGGGCGTGCAGCGCCGCCTCGATCTCGCCGACCTCCACCCGGTACCCGCGCACCTTGACCATGCCGTCCCGGCGGCCGAGGTAGTGATAGTCGCCGTTCTCAAGGAGGGTGACGCGGTCGCCAGTGCGGTATGGCCGGCCGTCCTGTCGCGGCTGTCCCCAGTATCCGATCATCACGGTCGGGCCATCGACCACCAGCTCGCCTTCCTCGCCAGACCCGGCCAGAGTCCCATCGGAGCGTTCCGCCCAGATCCGGTCCCCGGAGCACGCTCTGCCGATCGGGACTGAATGGACCTGGTCAGCAGGGATGCTCGTAACCTCATAAAACGCACATACATTGGTCTCGGTCGGACCGTACAGATTGAGAATGCGTACCGGCAGATGGCTACGGAGGGACCTCAGGTACTTAATGGGGAACGGCTCGCCGGCATAGAGCAGAACCCGCAACGAAAAATCCCCCGGAGGCACATCTATCATTCCGCCATCGCGCATCATCAGAATAAGCGCCGACGGCACCGAATACCAGACGGTGATCTTGCGCTGCCGCAGGTAACCGACCAGATGAGCCGGTGTGAACGACATTTCCGCTGGTATCAGATGAACCGAGGCGCCTACGCGGAACGCCGCGTAGAGGTCGAGCACCGAGAGATCAAAATGGAATGGCGCATGATTAGCGAACCGGTCCGCTTGGCACGCGCCGATCTCGGCTACCGCCCAGTCCACGAAGGCGAGGGCATTGCGATGTGACAGGCATACCCCTTTGGGAACTCCCGTCGAACCGGACGTGTACAGAATATAAGCGAGATCTCCGGGATCTCCTCCTGGATCGGGGAGCGAGTCTGACCCCTTCAGCCTCTCCGGGTAGGGCATGGCGCCTCTGATGCCGTACTGGCGCAGCCTCGTCGCATATTCGGCACTCGTGACAACCACCCGGGGGGCGCAGTCCTCCACCACCCGTACCGTCCTCGTGATGGGACCGAGCGGGTCTATCGGAACGTAGGCGGCTCCCAGCCGCAGGACCGCCTGCATGACCGCGACGGCCCGCGTGGATTTGGGAAGCAACAGCGCCACCCGGTCGCCTGGCCCCACGCCCCGCGCGGCCAGGACGGATACCAGCGCATTGGCCTCCCGGTCGAGTTCCCCATAGGTCATCTGCCCGTCCGAGCCTGACACCGCGAGCAGTCCAGGTGACCTCCTGGCCTGCTCGCGGACGAGTTCGTGAAGCCTCACAACCCCAGATCCCTCACGATTAGCTCAAGTTGCATCTCCGAAGTCCCGGAAAAGATCAGGCTGGGTATCGCGTCACGCAGCTCACGTTCGATGCCGCGGTCACTGCGAATTCCGTCTCCGCCGAAGATGCGGACGGCGTCCATAGCCGACTCCGTCGCGGCCTCGCTGACGACGAGCTTGGCCATCGCGACTTCGGCACCAGCGGGCTCATTCTGTTCCAGCAGCCAGCACGCGCGCCATAGCAGCAGGCGAGCCGTTTCCAGACGCACCCGCATGCGCGCGAGACGGTGTGAGACGGCCTGGTTGGAGCCGATGGGACGGCCGAACTGGAACCGGGTTCGCGCATGGTCCGTGCAGAGCTCCGCCAGCCGCTCAAGCCGGCCAACGTAGGCAGCGAACAGGCATGTGCGTTCCCAGCGCATCGCGGCCTGGAAGATCGCCGCCCCCTGGCCCTCCCCGCCGAGGCGGCACCGGGCGGGTACGACGCAGCCGTCGAGTCGCAGCGTGCTGGCCGGGCAGCGGTCGAGCCCCAGCTTCCCGAATGGTTCACCGATGATGAGCCCTGGCGTCCCTCGCTCGACCACGAACGCGCTCACGCCCAGGTAGCCGAGCTCGGGCTCGGTCGCGGCATAGACGACAAAGACATCCGCGACAGGGCCGTTGCTCACGAAACACTTCTCGCCGGTGAGCACGTAGTCTCCGCCTGTCCGCACCGCCCGGGCGGCCAATCGAGTAGCGTCAGATCCTGCGTCCTCCTCAGTGATGGCATTGGCACCGACCCACTCGCCCGAACTAAGCCGCGGCAGCATCTCGCGGCGCAACTCCTCATCGCCATGTTCCGTGATAGGCATACCGCAGGCGAAGAGATGCGCAAGTGCCGCGAAAACCAGACCCATATCGGAGGCTCCGCGACCGAAGGCCTCGGCGGCGTGCGCGGTGGCGAGGAATCCGCGGCCCTCTCCACCATATTCTTTCGGGATGCTCAGTCCGAGGAGTCCCAGACCGGCACAGAGTTTCCACTCCTCGGACGTAAAATAACCTGCGCCGGGGGCGGGCCACAGTCGTGTTCGTGAGTAAATCTCATCGTATCTCTCACGTTCTTCCTCGTCCCACTCGAAGTCCATCTCCGATCCCAATCTGAGTCAGCGGCACGATTCCGTAGCCAACACCCTATAGATATGCTCTCGTTCAATGGGCCCAGCAAAAGAGGGGGATTCATGCAAGAACAGGTAATCCTCGATACGCTGCGAGACTACGTCGGCATGCGAATCCTGCAAGATCCGACGATCACGATCGAGCCTGACACCCCGCTGCTCGAATGGGGAATCCTCAACTCCGTCTCCACCGTGCAGCTCATCGGGTTTATCCGCGAGCGTTTCCACGTGGATATACAGCCTGAAGAGGTCGGGGGAAGCAACTTCAGGAATCTGCGGAGCATCACCAAGCTCCTAGCGCAGCTAGACGCTCAATGATCCATTACTGATCGCGATCGCTGTCGGCATTGTATCTTCTGCCGCTGAAATAGCATAACAACGTTCAACTGCGGATATATCATCAGGCCATCCCGTCGGCGTAGGCCCAGGCAAAACCGCGCGTCAAGCCCTATACGCCAAGGCCTTTCGTCCAACGCTGCCCATGTGGAGGGGCCAGATTCGGCCCTGCTTTCCCCTGCAGATACATTCAGTCGTCACTCAGTGACGTTGTGTGATCTGCTTGGGAGATAGATGTCGTCGATTGTGATGGGCGAGGTGATCGCGTTCGCTCACCCTCGTGAGCTGCCGCGCACCCGAGACCAACTCCGCCAGGCTTTCGGCCTAGCCCTGGTATCAAGCGACGGGCGGGATCCCTGCCCGATCAGGGAAGAGACACCACGGCAGGAGCGTGAATGCGCCGAGCACGACCGTTACTTTGGTGTCTCGCGGAGCAGCCGCATCAGCGCACTGAAGAGCAGCATCACCGAGGTGTCCCTGCAGGTCGGCAAGCACCTGGCCGATGACGGGACACCGCTGAGCGACTGTGGAGGCGAAGAGGTCCTGCTGGGGGCCGAGCAGCATCTGCAAGCTCTCGCTGAGGGCCGCACTCCGCGGCTCGAACCGCCTAATGTGCCGGTTCCCTCGGAGTTCCCGGGCGTTTGCCGGGACACCGACGACCACTGGAGGATCGGCCACCGCCTGTTCTTCGTCCTCATCCAGTCGATGGCGGTGACCCTGCAGTGCTTCGAGGACGACTGGAAGCACGGACGGACCAGCGACGCTGCCCGGGACCTGGCCGCGACCGCCGCGCTGGCGCGCAGCTCGGCGATGGCTATGAGCTATGCGGCCGCGTTCGGCATCCAGGAGTACGAGGGTCAGGTCCGGCCCTCGATGCTGCCACCCACCGTTAACGAAGGCTTCAGCGGGCTGCAGACCCGCGACCACCGCCATCTGATCGCCGTCATGCGCCAGGTCGCTCCCGCGCTGGCGGACGCTCGCCGGCAAGCCGGCCTGAACGCCGGACTCGGTGATGTGCGCGCCGCGCTCCAGCAGATGTACACCGCTCACGGCTTCGTCTGCACTCACTTCGGCGGCGAGAGCATGCCCAGCCTGCGTATGGAAGCGCAGCAAAGAGACAGCCCACGACCCGGAATGGACATCGTCAGGGAGATGGCCGCGGCCCGCTTGGCATCCCTGCCCGAACCCAAGGAGGAAGATCACATGAGTCAGTCCGTCATCAATGTGGCCATCGAGAGCCAGGACCCAATCGACGTTAAGGCGCTGGGCGACAAGTCCGCGTTCCTGCGCGAAGACATCCATCGCTACGTCGCCGACAACGCCACCCCGCACGACGCGCTGCTGGCCAGCCTGCTCGCCGAGACCCAGCAGTCCGTCGGGGAACGGTCCCTGATGGTCGTACCGGCGGAACAGGGTCAGCTGCTGACGATGCTCACCCAGATGCTGAACGCTCGCCTCGCGGTCGAAGTAGGCACTTTCACCGGCTACTCCGCCATTTGCATCGCGCGCGGCCTCGCACCTGGCGGAAAGCTGATCACCTGCGACATCAATCCCGAACTCGGGGCCATCGCGAGCCGCTACTTCAGCGCTGCCGACCTGGACGACCAGATCGAGTTGCGGCTAGGGGATGCCGTCGAGACCCTGCGGAACATCCCCGACCAGATCGACTTCGCCTTCATCGACGCCGACAAACCCGGGTACGTCGCCTACTACGAACTGCTAGTGCCGCGCATGCGGCCGGGCGGAATTATCTGCGCCGACAACGTGCTGTGGTTCGGCCAGGTCACCGAACTCGACGTCGACGATGAGCACGTCGTCGGCATCCGCGACTTCAACGACCACGTACGCAACGACCCGCGAGTCGACCGCGTTATGGTCCCCATCGGCGACGGAATCACCCTGCTCCGTAAGCGCTAACGCGAACGGCTCCGTGCCCGTCGCCACCCGGGTGGCGACGGGCACGGAGAACTACTGCAGGTCGGCGAGCTCCTGCTGGACCTTACGCTCGTGCGCTTCGGCGTCCTCGCGGGCCCGGCGGGGACTCCATCGGCCGGCCATGACGAGGATGAACGGCAGGAAGACGACATCGCCGCCAACGCAGACCCACCACCAGTTCCGCCACTGGCCAGGAGCGGCCACCGCGGCGGTCGTCACGGCGGTGCCGTGCGCGGTCAGGTACGCCAGGTCTGCCTTGGGCACAGTGGAGGTCGCGGTGAACCGCTGGGTGGCGACGGCCGGGCTGACGTGGAAGGCCGCCGCGATCTCCCCTACTGCCGTGGTCGCCGCGGCCGTATTCGTGGGGTTCGCTTGCAGCGCGGCTTGCGTCTTCGGGTCGATCGCCTTGAGCGTGGCCAGCTCGGGAGCGTACTTGGCCGACAGGGTGATGACCGACGAGCCGTAGGTGACCAGCGGGGTCATCGAGCCCACCACGGACGGCAGGATGAAGATCGAGATCGCGATCACTGCCCGGATGATCCATCCCCAGACGGCCAGGCCGGTCGCGATCAGCGCCGGGTTGTGTCTCTCCACCGTCTCGGTGAAGCTCGCCATCCACGGGCCGTAAGCGATCGCGAGGAACACCGCGAGGAAGCTGATCACGATCGCGAACGTCGCATACGAGGTGGTCGCCCCCAGGTTGAGGAACACGATCGTCATCACAATCGCTCCGACGGCGCCGGCCACCATGAACGGCTTGCGCACCCGCAGCCGGTCAGAGATGATCCCGAACACGATCAGCGCACCCGCGTCGAACGCCCAGAACCAGTTGCCGATGCTGTTCGCGGTGGACAGCGAGAAGCCGTGCAAGGTGGTGAAGTACACCGTGAAGAACCCGACCGCGGTGTAATAGAACAGCAGGAACACCGAGATCGCGAACGCCGAGCCAATGATGTCCAGGCGCAGCATCTGCCGCCATGGACGCCGCAGCGAGTCTCCGAGGTCGATGCCACGGGCACGTGCCTCGATCAGCGCGCGGTCCCGCAGCGACACCATGAGCTGGTCACGCAGCCCCGGCGATAGCTCTCGCAACCCGAACACCGCGATCGCGCCTACCACGATGCCAGCGATGCCGCAGATGATGAACTGGTCTTGCCAGGGGTGCAGGCTGCCCAGTGTGTTGCTGGACACCACGGCGACCACCAGGCTGCCGACCACCGGGCCGAGGGTCCAGAAGCCCATCGCCGAGGCCCGGCCAAGCTGCGGCGAGAAGTCGCGGACCAGCGCCGGGGTGGCGACCAGGATAACGCCCTCGACCAGGCCGATCGCGGCGAACAGCACGGCGTACGTCCACTTGCCTGACGCGTTCGGGATGCCGAAGAGCGCCAGCGCTCCGGTGATCAGCAGCCCATAGGCAACGAGGTTGGCGCGGCCCCACCGGTCGGCGAGGCCCGCCGCCAGCGAGCCAAACGCGCCGACCGCGTTCGCGACCACGATGATGTACACGTAAAACGGGAACGTCATGCCGTACCCGGCGATGATGGAGGGCGAGACCGCCCCCGCGATGTAGAACTGGTAGTACAAGACGATCGTCGCGAGCACAACTATGGCCAGGTACCACATCCTGGCTCGCGTTTCGGGGTAATGAGCGAGCTGGCGCCGCCAGAGACCATTCACGACTCCGGCCGGCTGGGCGCTGCTGGTGGTGGCTGTCATCTGCAACCCCTCTTCGCACCACGTCTCCGCTGACGCGCGCACGGCCTAAAGTACGATTACGTACTTTAGATATTTTCCCGTTACTCTAGGCGCATGGCTGACGCCGTGCAAGGGGGTACGCTCGCCGGGTCTCACGAGGGAAAGCCGGGGCTTCCTCGAGGCCGCAGCCGCCTGCCAGCCCGGGCCGTGCTGGCCTCGCAACGAGAGCGACTGCTGCGGGCCGCGGTCGGCGCCGTGGCCGCGTCGGACTACGCCACCGTCACGGTCGCCGACATCGTGCGCCAGGCCAAGGTCTCACGCGCCGCCTTCTACGCACACTTCAGCGGCAAAGAGGACTGTTTCCTCGAGGCGACCCACCAGGGCGGGCAGCTGATGGCGAGCCGGGTGCTGGCCGCCGCCCGCGCGGTGCCGTCCGCGGCACCGGACGAGGCCGTGCTGCGCGCGGGGTGCCGGGCATTTCTGCGCTTTCTGGCCGACGAGCCCGCGTTCGCCCGGGCCTTCTACATCGACATGCCCGCGGCCGGCCCGGTCGCGGTGGAGCGGCTGTACGCCGCCAGCGAGCGGTTCGCCCGGATCAACCGCGCATGGTATGACCGGGCGCGAGTCCGCCACCCGGAGTGGCCATCGGTCCCGTTCGACGCCTGCCTGGGCCTCGCCGGGGCAACCGCGGAGCTAGTGCGGTGCAGGGTACGCGCCGACCGCACCAGCACACTGCCGGACCTAGAGGACACGCTCGTCTCGCTGCACCTCGCCGTGCTGACGGGCCGGCCATGGGGCACGAGCCATCCCGTCGGCTAGACCCCTCGCGGTGCTGCGCGGTCACACCCCCGTACTGTCCCAGAACGCGCACTGGTGCTCGGCGGCGAAGCCCGCCTGCGGTGTGGTGCCGGCCGGGGTCAGCTCCTGGATCTGTAGCTCCGGGGGCACGGAGCTACATCACCAAGAACGCCGACCGGGCTGACATCGCCCACGCCCTCCGCAGCGCCGCCACCGGCGCGATCCGCTACGCCCGCGACCACCAGCTCGGATAAAGGAAGCCTATGGAACCCGGAAAGGCCAGCCGGTCCGCGATGGGCAGCGGGTTGCTGCGCGCCGCGCACGTCCGCGAGGACCCGCCGCCCAGGGTCCTCGCGGACACGCTTCTCGCCGCCGCGCAAGCAGCGGAGCTTGAGGCGGAGTCGGGAATCTCGCGACGGCCGGCCGGCAACTTGCCCGATATGCCCGAGCCCGCGGGGCCGCCCGACGGCCCGGGCAGGCCTGCCCGGCAAGACAGTGGAAACCAGCTATCGCGGGAAGACGGCTAGTTACCATCATCCTGACTCGTCACCTGAGGCCACACCAGGCTGGATGACCAGCACCGGGAAAACCTTGATCCGGAACTCGCAGCCACCAGTGCAGGTGACCCGACCTCGCCGCCAGCACCTCGTGAGCAATCAGAGGTCAAACGGCAAGCAGCGAGGTGCCACGGCTCCGCCATCCCGGCTCCCGCCTCGCATACGCGGCAAACCGGGCGGCCAGATCCCTCGCCGCGACACCCCGGGCACCTCCAGGGCCACCGCGCGGATGCGGCGCACCCGAACCACAACTAAATCCCCGACGAGCCCCACGGTAATCGGGGTCGCAACCGTCTAGCATCCTGATAGTAGCCATGTACTTAATAGCCATGTACACTATCTCGCATGGAACCCACGCCCGGCTACCTGGTCTGGCGGCTAGCGATGAAGTGGCGGGTCGCCGTCGACCGCGCGCTCGCGCCGCTTGGGCTGACACACGCGCAGTACGTGCTGCTGGCATCCCTCTACGGCATGAAGCAGCCGCCGACCCAGCGTGAACTCGCTGATCACACCGGCCTGGAAGCCCTGTATGTCTCCAAACTGGCCCGCACACTCGACGCGGACGGCCTGATCACCCGGGACCGTGACCCGGTCGACACCAGGGCCATCAGGCTGACCCTCACCGACCGGGGACGAGAGATCACCGGACCCGCCATCAAAGAAGTAAGCAAGCTGCTGAATCGCCTGCTGGCACCGCTTGGCGGCCGCAACGACCCGCGGACAAAGGCGTTCGTCCAGGACCTGACCACGCTGCTTGACACTCCCCTCGACCCGTAAGGATTCCCCATGCCAGAAATCAACGCGATCCACTACAGCGATTCCGGAAGCGGAACTCCGTTCGTCTTCCTGCACGGCAACCCGGCCTCGTCTTACCTGTGGCGCAACGTCCTGCCCGGCGTGCCCAACGCGCGACTACTGGCACCCGACCTCATCGGCATGGGCCAGTCAGGCAAGCCCGATATCGCTTACAGCTTTGACGATCACGCTCGCTACCTGGATGGATGGTTCGACGCGCTGGGACTGGAAACCGTCGTTATGGTCGGTCATGACTGGGGTGGAGCGCTGGCGTTCGACTGGGCGGCCCGCCACCCCGATCGGGTAGCTGGTATCGCGTTCGCCGAGAGCATCGTCAAACCGATGGGCTGGGACGAACTGTCCCCGCAGGCGCGAGCGCGGGGCGAGCGGATCCGCGGCGACGACGGCGAGAAACTGTTTCTCGACCAAGACCTGATGATCAGGCAGGCGTTCACCGGCGGCGTGCTCACTCCCGTCAGCGAAGAAGACCTAGCGGCGTACCTCGCGCCATACCCGACCCGGGAGAGCCGCCGTCCGCTGCTCGCCTGGGCGCGACAGATGCCGCTCGGCGGCGAACCCGCCGGGCTCGTCGCCCGGATCGAGTCCTACGACGCGTGGCTGGCGACCAGCCCCGATGTACCGAAGTTGCTGATGACCTTTGCGGGCTCACCAAGCCTGCTCATCAGCGAAACGATGGCGGATTGGTGTGCGAGCCACATCGCCTCGCTCGAGATCGTCGATTGCGGCAAGGCCGGGCACCACGCGCCCGAGGACCGTCCAGAAGAGATCGCCACCGCCGTCTCGGACTGGGCGGATCGTCACGATCTGCGGTCAGCGGGTCAGCTCATCTTGTAGACGGAGAGGTTGTCGCAGTAGCCGATGCCCGCGATCTTGCGCCAGCACCAGATCTGGGCCGACGTGTACCCAGCGGCCGGAGTAAAGGTGATGACCCCCTGGCTCCACGACGTGCCGGTGGTCGTATAGTCAGCGCCACCCGGGTTCGTGCTGCTGTAGAACTTGACGCCGATGTAGGTGGTGGCGGCGGGCGTGCCGGACGCCACCCAGCCGATCAGCTCGTAGGTATCTCCGGGGGTCAGCCCGGTGATGGTCTGCGCGACGCCAGCGCCGCCGCCCTGGGAGTCCATCTGGACTAGGTGATCGCCGCTCTCGGCGCTGCCCTCGATCACGGATGAGTCGGACGTGTCGGTCCACGGGGACAGCGAGCCGGTCTCAAAGGAGCCGTTCACCGCCAGGTCGGACCCCACCGGGTGTGGCGCCGTGCCCGGTGTGCTGGCCGATGACGATGCCTGCGATACAGGTGTCTGTGGCGCGGGTGACGACGCCGCCGTTGTCACGTTGGCGCGGGCGGACTTGGCGGACCGCGGGTCGCTGGCTTTCGCCGCTCGGGACGTGCTGGGCGTCGGGTTGGACGACGTCCCGGCCGCGATCGTGTTCGCGTGAGTGCTCGCCGCCACCGGGTTGGCCGAGCCGACCGCCTTGTCGATGCCCAGGCCGGCGGCTACCAGCACGAGGACCGCGGCGACCAGGATCCACGGCCTGCGCCACCGGCTGCGGTTGCCCCCGCTCATCGCGTGGGTAACGTCGGCCACGGCCGGTTTGGGACGCCTGGCCTTCTCGACGTCCTTGGCCTGCCGTCTGGCTACCCTCGCCGACGGGCGTCTGGCCGGGAGGTTCGCGACCGGGACCGGGAAATCGCTGTCCGGACGCTCGGTGAGCTCGCGCAGGACCTGGTCGATGGTGGGCCGTGCCCGGGGGTCCTTGGCCAGGCACGCGGTGAGCAGGTCACGGAGCGGAGCCTGAATGTCGCCCAGTTCGGGCGCGTCGTTCACCACCTGGCGGAAGGTTTCCTGCCAGGTAGAACCCTCGAACGGCGGCTGGCCAGTGGCCGCGAAGACCATGGTGCAGGCCCAGGCGAAGACATCCGATTCGGGCCCGGTCGCCAGGTGGCGGATCTGCTCCGGCGCCACGTAGGACGGCGTACCGAGCAGTTGCCCGGTCATGGTGGAGCGCACCGCGGAGTTCAGCACCCGTGCGATACCGAAGTCGATGACCACCGGGCCGTCCGGGCCAAGGATCACATTGTGCGGCTTGAAGTCGCGGTGCAGCACCCCCGCCCGGTGGATCGCCGACAGCGCCGTCGCGGTCGCGACCGCGAGCCTGTGCAGCGATGCTTCCGGCCGCGGACCCTCACTCCGGACGGACTCTTCCAGAGTCGCCCCCGGGACGTACTCGCTGACGACGTAGGGCCGCCCGTCTTCCTCACCGGTGGTGATCACCTGCGCCGTGCAGAATCTGGCGAGCCGACCAGCGATCTGCACTTCCCGCAAGATCCCGTCCAGGGCGACCTGGTCGTCGATGAGCAGGTGCGGGTGCACCATCTTCACCGCCACATGCCGGCCTTGCCCGTCTTCCCCCAGGTAGACAGTGCCCTGGCCGCCTTCGCCGAGGATGCCAGTCAATCGGTACCCGGCGACCTCGACCGGATCCGTCGGCCGCATCCCCCGTATCTCTCCCACGCTAAAACTCCAGCCCCGTTGGAAAATTTTGACTGAATTATGGCATATAGCAGGCTGGAGGATCAGTTGTCGCAGATGTCCGAGATATCAAGCTGATCACGACGCACGTGAGACCTTGATCAGGACTCAGCGAGCATCGGGCCGCAGCATCAGCAGGGCGATCACCGTGGCGGCGTTGGTGACGTCGCCGGACGCTATCAGCGCGGGGACCTCGGCTAGCGGGCGCCACTCCAGGCGGGCGGCCTCGTTCACGTCGGGGACGTCGTGGACCAGCTCGGGGCCGCGGCCGAGAAAGAGCGCGTGCGGCGAGTCGACCGCTCCGGGCATCGGCTGGTAGGTGAGCAGGTGCTCGACGTGGCCGGCCCGGTAACCGGTCTCCTCTTCCAGCTCGCGGCGGGCCGCGTCAATGGGCTTCTCGCCGTCATCCACCAGCCCGCCGGGTACCTCCCAGCCCCAGGTGTCGGTGACGATCCGGTGCCGCCAGGCCAGCAGCACGCGGTCGTCATCGTCGACCAGGGCCATCATCGCGGCGGAGCGGTATCGCGCGGTGTGGTGCCAGTAGCGGTCACCCTCGGGTGGCTCGACGTCAAGCTGTCCGAGCCAGATCCATGGGCTGTCGTAGATGACGCGTTCGCCGTGCGCTCGCCACTGGCCCCTCGCCGGTTCAGTCACGAATCAGATGTTGGCACAGAGCAGCGGACGGAAGAAAATCGTCGGCCGGCTGCGGCGCTCACATATCGATCCTTACTCAAGCGGCTGCCGGGCGACTGCTGGCGGCTCACGCCCGGCGAATAGCCAGCCGCCGATCGCGGCGACCAGCGGCAGCCCGATCAGCAGGATCAGGATGTCGCGGGCCGACACGCTGTCGGCCGTCGCGGTCAGGCCGCTGTGCGTCCAGGCCATCGCGGCGATCACCGCGCCGGCCATGCCGAGGATGGCGCCGAGCAGGCCGAGCGCGGCGGCGGTCGCGGCGGTGATCGTCCGCCGGGTCGCGCCGCTGGCGCCGGTGGCGGTGAGCGTGCGCAGGTCCGGCGCGGTCTCGCTGCGGATCAGGCCGATGGACATGGCCAGCACGCTGAGCGCGATCACGATGCCCAGCGCGGTGGCCCCGTCGGCGAAATCCGCGAGGCTCGGGTTATGGGTTGCGGTCTGGACCTGCACCTGGTTGGCGTTCCCGAATTGCTGTACGGCGCGCAGTTGCGTGGCAGTGAGCGAGGCCGGGGCCTGGATGAGCCACCCGAGCAGCTGGGTCTCCAGGTGGTACTTGCTCACCGCGTACTCGGTGACCACCGTATTCGGCGCCGACGTGCCGCTGGGCAGGCTGCTGACCGTCTGAATCGCGGGGCTGGCCAGGCACTGGTTGCTCAGTGTGCAGGGCGGACCGCCGGCGCTGCCGGGATCGGCCGGAGGGCTGGAAGAGTCGCTGACGAAGCCGTTGTCCCAGCCGATCATCTCCAGGTGCGGCAGGCCCGCCAGCCCTGGCCGCATGGTGAGGATGTCGGTGCCGGGAGCGATCTGGCTGACCTTGATGCCGTACGTGGCCAGCAACTGCGGGGTGGCCACGTACACGGTGCCGGTGAAATTCTGCACACCGTGTTCCGGCAGGCCAGCCTGGTACAGGTTGCTCGCGGATTCCAGCAGCACCGCGGGCGCGGGCAGGCTGGCGGCGAGAGCATTCACTCGCGTGGTCAGGGCGGTGAGCTGGGCGGCGCTGGGCTGCGTCATCTGTCCGGGGCCTGAGCTCAGCTCCGAGGGAATGAACACCTGGTTGCTTGACAGGTCCGGGCCGATCCAGTTGAGCGGATTGTTGAATCTGATGCCGGCGACGATGCAGATCCCCATGGCCAGGAACACGGCGAACGTGGTGGCCGCCAGCGCGGCACCGGACCGGGCCCGGTAGCGCACCAGATCGCGCAGCGCGATCCGGATCGCGACCGGCAGCCGCGAGCCCGCCCCGACCGCCAGCACGCTGATGGCCAGCGGGGCGAGCAGGCAGACCCCGACGATGGTGATGACCAGCCCGGCCAGCAGGAACAGCGCGTGCCCGCTGCCCCCGCCGTTGCCGTCCGGTCCGCCGCCGGCCACTCCGTTCAGCCCGCCAGCGGACGCCAGGCACGCCAGGCCGGCCGCGAACACGATGACGCCGAGCAGGGCGGACCGGTGCACCGCCTTGGGCGGCGCGGGGCGGCCGGACAGCGCGGCCACCACCGGGACCGCGGCCATTGTCTTAGCCGGGCGGCGGGACGCCAGTGCCGACGTGGCGATCGCGAGCACGATCCCGATGACGAACGCCCACCACGGCAGGTGCGCGGCGTCCACCGCATGGCCGGTGTCCCGCTGCACCGTCGGCGCGTAAGCGAACCAGGCGGCAAGGCCACCCGCCGCCCCGGCCAGCGCGGCCGTCGCGCCGACGGCCAAGCCGCCCGCGATCATGACCAGGCGGAGGTTGCGTTCGGTCGCGCCGATCGCGCTCAGCATGCCGAGGGCACGGAGCCGGCGCTGGGCCATCACCGAGAAACTGGCTACCGACACCAGGCCGATGAACGCCAGGCCGAGTACCTCCACCACCAGGATGAACACCGCTGGCGAGACCCCGCTCACCTGCTGCGTGGGAAGCGTTACCGTTGCCGCCGGGACACCGGGCACCGTTGTGTCACCGCCGATCTGCTGGGCGGCGGCCGGGCCGAGCAGCATGATCGCCTGGCTGGGATGGCGGAGCTGGCCCGGGGCGACCAGCGCGAACTGGTCCGCCAGGTTGCTCGGGTCCTGCACGATGCCGGTCACCCGCCAGGTGAGGCCGGCCGCGTGCCAGGTGCCGCCGACGTGCGCGCCGTACCGAGTCGCCACCTGGCTGGTCAGCGCGACCTGACCTGGCCCGGCCGGGTACGTTCCGCCAACCAGGCCGAGCAACGGAGAGTTGTAGTGCCCATGTGGGCTCTCCGCGCGGACCTGCACAGACTGTTTGGTGCCAGTCGTGATGTCCTGCTTCTCGATGAGATCAGCCGGTCCCCAGCGGCCGGCGATGGTGGCGATGTCGGCGGTCAGGTGCGGATCGGCGCCGGGCAGCGTGACCTGCGCGGCACCGGTGCCGAACGTGGGGTAGCCGGGCGGGATCTGCGAGTTCGTGACGACGCTGGCACCCCAGATGGTCGCCGCGACCGCGACGGTGAGCAGCCCGAGCACGAGCAGCTGCTGGCGCCACTCGCGGCGGAACAGCCGCCAGCCCCAGCGGATCACCGCCCGGCGGGCGACGATGCCGCTGCCCGCGTCCGCGTCCAGGTCGGGGAGGCCCTCTAGAACGGTGCTCATCGGATCTCCCCGGGGAGGAGGGATTCGGGGCCGGGCGGCCGGGTGGTATGGCCGGTCATCCGCCCGTCGCGCAGCAGCACTATCCGGTCGGCCCAGGCGGCCAGCTGCGCGTCGTGGGTCACCACCACCGCGGCTACGCCCCGCTGGCATGCCTCGTGCAGCAGCCGCATCACCTCGCCGGCGTTCACCGAGTCCAGCGCGCCGGACGGCTCGTCGGCCAGCAGCAGCCGGTGGTCCCCCACCACCGCGCGGGCGATCGCTACCCGCTGCCGCTCGCCACCGGACAGCTGATCGGGGAACGAGCCCGCCCGGTTGGCCACCCCGAGCGCTTCCAGCGCGGCCAGCCCGGCCGCGCGCGCCTTCGGCACCGCGACGCCGTCCAGTTCCAGCGGCAACGCGGCGTTCTCGGCGGCGGTCAGTCCGGGCAGCAGGTTGAAATCCTGGAACACGTATCCGATCACCCGGCGCCGCAGCCGGGCCTTGCGCGCCCGCGGCATCCCCGCCAGCGCCATGCCGCAGACCAGCACCTCCCCGCTGTCGGGGTCCTCCAGGCTCCCGGCGATGGTCAGCAGCGTGGACTTGCCCGACCCGGACGGCCCCATCACCGCCACCATCTCCCCGGCCCGCACCGACAGGTCCACCCCGGCCAGCGCGTGCACCGCGGCCGACTCCTGCCCGTAGGTCTTCGACACGCCGCGCAGCTCCAGCACACTGCCTGCTTGTCCTGGCCGGCTCATCGTCTGGCTCCCAGCCGGCGAAGCTGCGGGGACGGAGCCGGGGCGGACGCGGGCCGGGGCGGCTCGGCGGCGGCCCGCGCCAGGCGTACCTCCGCCGAGTCCAGCCACCGGATCACCGCGTCCAGCCGGAACAGCTCGGCGTCCACCACCAGCGCCAGGCTCAGGTCATCACGGGCCTCGCCCTCCTTCAGCCGAGTCCACTGCTGCATCAGCTCCAGCAGGTACACGCGGTGCGCCTGGATCACCTCATGCGCGTCAGTGCCCGGTACCCGAGCCGCCACCAGCACCTTCATCACCAGCTCGTCACGAGGCGGGGAGGTCAGGTCCGGCGGCGTGCGCAGCCAGGCGGCCAGCGCCTCCTCACCGCGGTGGGTGATCCGGAACCGCTTCTGTGGCCCGTCCTGGTCGGCGCCGTCGGACTCGGCCAGCCCGTCGCGCTCCAGCCGGCCCAGCGTCTTGTACACCTGGCCGACGTTCAGCGGCCACACCTCGCCGGTCCCGGCCTCGAACTCCTCGCGCAGCTGCAGCCCGTACTTCGGCCCCTCCGACAGCAGTGCTAGCAGCACGTGCGGGACGCTCATGACTTCGTCATACCTGACATCATGCTCAACATAATACTCGGCATACTCACTCCCGGGCAACGTTAATTTCGCACAGCGCCGATCGGCGTTTACGAAGCCGCGTTTACGAGCCCAGGCTCGAACGCGTTACGCTCTAGCTATGGGTTTCACTTGACGTTGAGCCGCCGCGCTCGCGGTGGTGTTCGCCGATGAGCTTGCCGACGGGGTCCGCGGGGCGGCCCTGCCGGATATTCAGCACGGTCTGGGGCTGAGCTACGCCGCTGTCGGGCTGCTGACTTCGGTGCCCATTGTGGTGGGCGGGCTGCTGGAGCTCCCGCTGGGCTTCCTCAGCCGTCGTCGCCTCGTGGTGCTCGGCGGCGGTGCGGTATTCGTCGCGACGCTTTCCGCGATCCCGTTCGCCACCTCACTGCCGCTGCTGCTCGCCCTGTTCGTGTTGTTCTATCCGGCTTCGGGGGCGTTCGTGTCACTGACCCAGGCCGGGCTGATGGACGCGTGGCCGGAACGCCGGTCACAAGTCATGGCCCGCTGGGATCTGGCGGGCTCGGCGGGCGCGGTGCTCGGACCGCCGCTGCTGATCGTGTGCCTCGCCGTTGGCGGCTCATGGCGGACGGCATACCTCGTGCTCGCGGGACTGTCCGCGATCGCCTGGCTCGGTATCTGGCGATCGGGGCCGCCTTCGGGTGACGGCAAGGCACCGGCGCCGCGAGTCCGCGACGTCCTCTCGGCGCTGCGCGACGGCGACACGGTGCGCTGGCTCGTGCTGCTCCAGGTCGCGGACCTGCTGGTCGATGTGGCCACCGGGTTCGTCGCGGTGTATCTGGTGAATGTCGCGCACGCGACACCGACGGTCGCCGCGCTCGCGGTCGCCATCCGGTTCCTGGCCGGGCTCGGCGGTGACGCGGTGCTCACCGTAATCCTCGAGCGCGCCGACGACCTGCCCGTACTACGGCTGAGCGCCGTCGCGGCCGCAGTACTGTACCCGGCGTTCCTGTTCGTCCCCGGGGTCACGGTCAAGCTGATACTGCTCGTGCCGCTCAGCGCCGCGACCGCGTGCTGGTACCCGATTCTCAACGCCAGGTTGTTCGGCTCGCAAGGCGAAGGCAGCTCCGTGGCGGTCACGCTGAGCTCCGTCGCGAGCCTGGTCGGCGGGGCTGGCCCGTTCGTCGTCGGGCTAGCCGCCAGCCACCTGGGTCTGACGTGGGCGATGGCCGGACTCATCGTGGCGCCGCTCGCGATCCTCGTTTCCCTGCTCGTCGGTGCTACCTGACCTCGTCGCCGAGGGCTATCCGCCCAGGCGTCACGACCTGCGCGTAGACACCCGCGCAGGGCCGGGGATCCAAGTCCGGCATCGCTGCCACGCGGTTAAGCGCGGCGGGCACCCGCAGGGCATCGGTATTGCGCGGCAGGTCACCATGCGGCAAGGGCAGCGACAAGTTCCTCGCCGAGCATGGATTTCACCGGATACCGGCGCAGCCGTTTGATCCTCACCTGATCGCCGCCAGGACGGCACCGGTGTCCGTCAGATCCTGGAGCACGACGTCCGCGCCCGCCGCCGCGAGGTCGACCGCCGAGACCGTCCCGGTCGCGACGGCGATGGCGCGCGCGCCCGCGGCTTTCGCGGTGGCGACGTCCCGTAGCGTGTCGCCGATGATCACCGTGTCACTGCCTGAATACCGGTGCCCGAGGTACTTCTCCGTCCGCTCGAAAGCGACCTCCGGCAGGTCGGTGCGCTCGTAGCCGTCATCACCGAACGCCCCGACCCGCAGGTCAAGGAGGTCCTCCAGGCCGAGCGCGGCGAGCTTGAGCACCGCGATGGCGCGCAAGTTGCCGGTGAGGACCGACTGCTCGACCCCCAGGCCGGCCAACGCGGTGAGCGCCTCGACGGCCCCGGGCAGCACGCGTCCCTCGGCCCGCAGTTCGCCCGCGCGTTCGGCCAGCTCCTCGACGATGAGGTCAAGGAACCGGTCCAGCCCCGGGTCGACGCCGTGCGCGCGCAGCACCCCGCTGGCCGCCGCCAGCTCGGTCCGCCCATCGAACTCCCAGTCCAGCTCAAGCTCCCGCCCGGTAGCCCGCCGGAACGCCGCCCCGTACGCCCGCCGCGACACCCCACCCCCATCGATCAGCGTGTGGTCGATGTCCCACAGGACGAGCAACCGCTTACTTGTCACGGCCTTGCCAGCTGCAGACGCAGGCCTCGTTGCCTTCTGGATCGGCCAGTACCCAGAACGCCGGTGCCTCCTCCACATAGACCAGCTTCCCGCCCGCCGCGATCGTCGCGTCGATGCGGGCCTGCGCCTCCTCGTCCGGCACGACCACGTCGAAGTGGATGCGGTTGCGCTGCGGCCGCGGCGCGTCCATCTGCTGGAACCACACGGCCGGACCGGCGAACAACGGGTCGATCAGCGCGTTGCGGCCCTGCTGGACGTATCCGAGCACCGCCTTCCAGAACGGCAGGACCGCCGGTATGTCAAGCGCGTCGATCCCGATCTCGATCGTCTGCGGCGTCCGCGGCTCCCCCGCCACCTGGACTGGAAGCCCGAGTGCGTGCGCGAGCGAGGTGATCTCAAGGGCAAGCTCGATGTCTTCCGGCCGCACCCAGTCCTCGTCGGGGCTCCGCACCGTGACAACCACCCGGTCATCGCGCAGGTCAAACAGCACGTGCCCGTCCGCACCGGAGATCTCGGCCACCCGCCCGGCGAATTGGGCGCCAACGCCGAGTGACTCGGTGAGCACGTGGGTCTGGACGGTGCCGAGAATGAGCCGCCAGCCGTGTTCGGCCACCGCGTCGGAAATCTGTTGCCTGGTCAGCTTCATAGTCACGACACTATGGGCACACGATCCGTCAAGCGAGCGAAGCCGACGCCGAGCCCCATGGATGTCCCATCGAGGGGGCTATCACGCTAGCGATGGGCCATCCATGGGGCGGAAACCGCGCGCTGCGGTCGTTATGCGCGTTGCTGGAGCGCGGCGATCACCGGGGCGAACGTGTCCAGGTAGGGCTCGTGCACCGTGTAATAGGTGAAGCCGTACCGGTCACGGTTGGTCAGGATCTGCGCCGCGATCTCATCCACCGTGCCGATCAGCATGAACGGCGTGCCCAGGATGTTCTCGGCCGTCTCGGTCTGCTCGAAGCGTTCCTCGAGTTCCGCCGCGGTCTTCTCCCGGTCAGCGGTGACGATCACCGTCTGGATGAGGATGTGCCATTCAATCTGGTCGGCGCGCGAGCCAGCGGCGTCGCGAGCAAACGCGACGCGGTCGTCGGTCTCGGCCGCCGTACCGAGCCTGAAGATGCCTGGCGGCCGGCCCTTGAGCTGATACGCACCCGCGATCGCGACGATATCCGCCTCACGCGCCGCGATCCGCAGCACCCGCTCCCCCGTCCCGCCGACCAGCAACGGCGGACCGTAGCCGCCGAATCCCTGGCGCTGGACCGGACGCAGCGGCGGGTAGCCGAGCCATTCGCGAGACTTCGACTGCTGCTCGTACCCGTCGGACGCGAATAGCCGCTTCAGCTCGTCGATCGTCGCGGCAAGCTGCTCGGTACGAGCACCGAACGGTTGCCAGTCGATGCCCGCCTCGTCGAACTCCCACTTCATGTGCCCGGCTCCGAGCCCCACCTCGAGGCGCCCGCCGGTCAGGATGTCGGCGGTGGCGATCTCGCGGGCCAGCAGCGACGGGTTCCAGAAGGGGACGTTCACCACCAGCGTCCCGACCCGCAGCCTGGTGGTCGCCTCCGCCGCGGTGACCAGCGTGGCGAACGGTGCCGCCATGCCCAGGTGGTCGGCGGAGAAGATCGTGTCGTACCCGTGTGATTCGGCGCGGCGGCACATCGCGACGAAGTCGTCCCGCGAGCGCAGCCCGAAAATGTTCGACGAGAACCGGAACTCTGGCATACCGACCATTATGGGTAAGTGAGTCAGCTGTGGTACGAGAATCCCGCTCGGGCACGGACCGGAGCGCCAGCGATGGCCCATCGGTGGCGCTATTCCGCTAGCGATGGGCCATCCATGGGGTCGCGGGCGTGCCGTGGCACGGCACGGCACGGCACGGCAAAACCGGAGTATCGGGACGCTAGATAGAGGTGGAGAAGGACCTGGTGGCCAGGCCGCGGCCGCCGCGCCAGATCTCGAAGCCGGCCTCGACGTTGAGCAGGTACCAGTCCGGCCTGATCCAGCCCTTGCTTTCCGCCAGCCTGAAGAAGGGCTCGAGTTCTAGGTGCCTGACCTGCCAGGTCGGATCGACCTTGCGGAACGATATGTAACGCCAGTGCTTGCCGTGACCACTGGTTACCCAGGTGACGAGGTACCAGCGGGTGTCGTCCAGCGTGACGACCGGCCAGCCCGCGCTCGAGGCGGTGTCCTGCTCGTTCAGCCAGATCATCATCTCGGCACCGGTGGCCTGTCCGTTGTGCATCGGGTACCGGTCGAACCAGAGATCGTAGGCCGCGTTCCATATCCCGCCGGCGTGCTGCGAGGTCGTCCAGCTGGTGCGCGGATCGCGCAGCGTGTCCACCCGGGCCGGCAGCGGGCTGTCCGGAGAGCACAGCCCCCAGGTGCAGCCGACGAAGATCTCCGGGTAGGCCAGCGGCTCTACTCCCTTGGAGTTGGCCCTTGACACCGCGACCTGGAAACTCGGTGTTTCGGCACTCGGCGCGGACAGGCATTGCGCTGCGCCCATGAAATTGTCGTTCTTGATCGCGTACGCGTCCCCGATGGGCAGCGACGCTCGCTGATTGCACAACAAGATGCTCGCGCTCCCAGGCGCGAGATGGGTGAACTGGACGCCCACCACCGCCACGAGCAGCACCATCGCCTTGATGACCCGCATGACCCGGCCCCCGGATGTCCGTAGTTACTTCGTCGCGCGACGTTACCGGAACGGCGCGGCCGGGTCCCGTCGCCACGCCGCGCGCGGGGTACGGGGGTGAGGCGGGCGTCGCAGAATAGCCGAGGGGGGCTGTTCATCAGGCAGACTTGTGGTAGTCGTAAACATCAGAGCAGAAAAAACGGTGTCAGCTCGAGCCTGATGGACCGCTTGACCAGCCCTTGAGGGTGCGTTGGCGTGAATCTTGCCGTGCAGGTAGAGTCGCCACGCAGGATTCGCTGCTTACAGGCCTTTTTCAAATCGGCGATAGGAGTCAGTCTGAATGCGCGTCCTCGTACTCGGAGGTGACGGGTTCTGTGGGTGGCCTACGTCACTGTACCTATCGGATCGTGGCCACGACGTCACGATCCTGGACAACCTCAGCCGACGGAAGATCGACGTCGACCTTGAGGTTCAGTCGCTTACTCCGATCCGGCCGGTCAGCGAACGCCTCAAGGCCTGGAAAGAGGTCTCTGGCCGGGAGATCAATCACATCAACATCGACTTGGCGACCGAGTACGACCGGCTCGCCGACATACTGGTCGAGTTGCGTCCCGACGCCGTTGTGCACTTTGCGGAGCAGCGCGCCGCACCGTACTCCATGCGCAACGCGCACACCAAGCGTTACACAGTTGACAACAACGTGCGCGCGACCCACAACCTGCTCACCGCGCTGGTCAGCACCGGTGTCGAAGCGGCCGTCGTGCACCTGGGCACGATGGGCGTCTATGGCTACGGCTGGTCCGGCAGTGCTCCTATCCCCGAGGGCTACCTGACCGTCAAGGTCCCCACGCCCGACGGCGACCTGGAGCGCGAGATCTTGCACCCGGCGAACCCGGGGTCGGTCTACCACATGACCAAGACCCTGGACCAGCTGATGTTCTCGTTCTACGCGAAGAACGACAACCTGCGGATCACCGACCTGCACCAGGGCATCGTGTGGGGCACCCAGACCCCGCAGACCATCCGCGACGAGCGGTTGGTCAACCGGTTCGACTACGACGGCGACTACGGCACCGTACTGAACCGGTTCCTCATGCAGGCCGCGGTCGGGCACCCGCTGACGGTGCACGGCACCGGCGGCCAGACCCGGGCGTTCATCCACATCAGGGACACCGTCCGGTGCATCGAGATCGCGCTGGAGAACCCGCCGGAGCCCGGCAGCAAGCCGCTGGTGCTCAACCAGATGACCGAGACCCACCGGGTCCTCGATCTGGCCAAACTGGTCTCCGACGTCACCGGCGCCGAGATCGCCTACCTGCCGAACCCGCGCCGCGAGGCGGACGAGAACGAGCTGATCGTGCGTAACGACCGGTTCCTCGCCCTCGGTCTCGAGCCAACCACTCTGTCGGACGGCCTGCTGGAAGAGATCACCGAGATTGCCCACAAGTACCGGGATCGCGCTGACCCGACCAAGATCGTGGCGCGTTCGGTCTGGCGCAAGGGCATGGAGACCGCTCCTGACCTGATCAGCGAGCTCCCGCCCGACGACAAGTAGCGGTACCTAAAAAGAGCGCCGGGACACCACGTGGTGTCCCGGCGCTCTTTTTAGGTACACCGCTTTTTAGGTACCCGGATGCGTATTTCGACCGATGCCGAAAACTCTGCTCCGGGGCATGCTCGAAGTCGTGCTGAGGGGTGAATCGGAGCAGCTGGTCAGGCTGGCCGGGGAATCCGGCGAGCTGACCGGCCGCGCCCGGGACAAGGCCGCCCTGGCCGCGCTCGACACCAGGCTGGTCACCGTCACCGGGCTGCCCGGCGTCGGCAAGACGGCGGTGACCCTGGCCGTGGCCGCCGACGCGACCGGGACATTCCGCGACGGGGTCTGGCCCGTGCCGCTGGGACAGCTGCGCAATGACGATCTCGTACCGCACACGGTCGCGCAGGCGCTGGCCATTGGTGGCCAGCCCAGTCCCGACGAGCTCAGCCTTCGCCGGCTGGACGCGCTCGCCGCCGGCCTGCGGGATCGCCAGCTGCTGATAGTGCTCGACACCTGCGAGCATCTCATCAGGGGTTGCAACGAACTGGCCGCGGCGCTGCTGCGGAACTGCCCCGATGTCCGGATCATGGCCACCAGCCGGGAGCCGCTGCGGCTGCCAGCGGAACAGGTGTACTCACTGCGCCCGCTGACGCTGGGACACGCGGTCGTGCTGTTCGGCAAGCGCGCCCGGCCGGTCGCCGCTGATTTCCGCGTCACCCCGGAGAACCGCCAGATCGTGACCGAGATCTGCCGCCGCCTGGACCGGTTGCCGCTGGCGATCGAGCTAGCGGTACGCCAGCTCGACTCGCTGTCGCTGACCGAACTCCGCGATGACCTTAACCACGGGCTCGGCCTGCTGCACGACGGCGTCGAGGCACCCGGCCGGCATCAGACGATGAGCGCGGCGATCGGCTGGAGCCACCAGCTGTGCACCCCCGTCGAGCGGCTGCTCTGGGCCAGGCTGTCCGTCTTCGCCGAGCCAGTGAATTACGACGACGCTCGCCAGGTCTGCGGCGACGAGTACCTGGATCCGCTAGCAATTGCGGAGGCGCTGCTCGGTCTCGCCCGGCGATCGGTGCTGCTGACCGAGACCACCCGCCGCGGTGACACCTTGTACCGGGTACCGGAGACCATTCGCGCCTACGGCTCGGCCATGCTGCTCCGGCTCGGCGAGGAAAGCGCGATGCACGCCCGTTACCGGCTGTGGCGAATACAGCGAAAATAGGTAACCCGACCCGTGAGTAACCGGCAACAAGTTGCTACCGAATCACTACACTCGCGGTGAGATGACTGAGCGGGAGCGGTCACACCAGTTCGACCCGGTCGGCACGACCTGGACCGGGGGGTGGAGTGTACTCGTGCGGCACCTCCCTGCTCAGGTCCGTGGCGGCGACATCTACGACGTGGCACAGACCAAGTTTGGCCTGCGGGTGCTGATCGGGGATGTGATGGGGACCGGCATAGCGGCCAGCCAGACCGGCGCCGAGATCCTGGCCGGATGGCGGGCCATCGCCCGGACCGAGCCGACGCTGGCCGGGGCGGCCGTCCGGCTGCACGGCCTGGTCACGAAGTCCCAGCACCCGGAGCGTTTCGTCACCGCGCTGATGGCGAACTTCGACAGCCAGTCCTGGGCCGAGTTCGTCTGCTGCGGCCACCCGCCGCCGTTGCTGCTGAGCGCAGGCACCGCGACCTTCATCGACAGCTACCAGCCCGCTCCCCCGCTCGGGCTGCTGGACATGGCCGACGGATGGTGCTCGCCGGGTACCTTCCGGTTCACTAGCTCGGACCGGCTGCTGCTGTACACCGACGGAGTCAGCGAAGCCCGCGACGCCGCCCGCGAGTTCTTCCCGCTCGCGGCCAGCGCGGCCGCCGCCCACCAAGTCTCAGGGCGCGACGGCGACGCGCTGCTGGACGGGCTGCTCGCCGCGTTGCACACGCATGCCGTGGACCGGCCGATGCGTGACGATGCTCTGCTGATGCTGGTCAGCCCGGTTTTATTACAGGTTGCCGCGGAGCTCCTGCTCGCGCTCGATCGCCTCGAACAGCGCCTGGAAGTTCCCCTTGCCGAAGCCCAGCGAACCATGCCGCTCGATGAACTCGAAGAACACGGTGGGCCGGTCACCGATGGGACGGCCGAAGATCTGCAGCAGGTAGCCGTCCTCGTCCCGGTCGACCAGGATGCCGCGGGACTGAAGCTCCTCGACGGGCACCCGTACCTCACCGATGCGGGCACGGAGCGCCGGATCGGTGTAGTAGCTGTCCGGGGCGTCGAGGAACTGCACGCCCCGCGCGCGCAGCGTGTCCACGGTGGCCAGGATGTCCGGGGTCGCCAGCGCCAGGTGCTGCACGCCAGGGCCACGATAGAACTCGAGGAACTCGTCGATCTGCGACTTGCGCTCGCCGGGGGCGGGCTCGTTCAGCGGGAACTTGACCCGGTGGTTGCCGTTGGCGACCACCTTGCTCATCAGCGCGGAGTACTTGGTCGCGATGTCGTCGCCGACGAATTCGGCCATGTTGGTGAAGCCCATGACCCGGTTGTAGAAGTCCACCCACTCGTCCATCCGGCCGAGTTCGACGTTCCCGACCACGTGGTCAAGCGCGACAACTCCGCTTTCCCTAACCACGGGCGGCTCGGCATGCGGCGCGGTCCTTGGCACATAGCCGGGCAGGTAGACACCGTGGTAGCGCGACCGATCGACCAGGGTGTGCCGGGTGTCGCCGTAGGCGGCGATCGCCGCCACCCGCACCGTGCCGTGCTCGTCGGTCACGTCGTGCGGGTCCTCGAGCACCTTCGCGCCCGTCTCGCGGGCGTGCGCGATGCACCGGTCCACGTCGGGCACCTCAAGCGCCACATCGAGGACACCGTCACCGTGCTGGCGGTGGTGATCGGCGATCACCGAATCGGGGGCCACCGCTCCTTTTATGACAAAACGAAGGTTGCCGGATGTCAGCACGTATCCGACATGATCGCGGTTGCCGGTTTCCGGGCCGGTATAGGCGTCTAGGGTCATGCCGAAAATCGCCTGGTACCAGGCGGCCGTCACGGTCGCGTTGCCGCACGCCCAGACCACGGCGTCCCACCCGGTTACCGGGAACGGGTCCGCCGAGGGGTCGTAGTCCACCAGTCCCACCAGGTCACGCTCGATCACTTCGCTCATATCGGCATTGGAACCCGCCGTTAGGTAACTATGCAAGTAGTACCCCGTGAGGTGGTCTAGTTGATCAGAGTGCGCAGTTGATATGGTCAGGTGCTATGCAGATTGACTCGCTCGATCTGGCACTGCTGACAGCGCTCCGGGATAACCCGCGGGCCGGTGCGCTGCAGTTGTCCCGGCTGACCGGGGTGGCGCGGGCCACCGTGCAGGCGCGGCTTGACCGGCTGGAGCGGGCCGGGGTGATCACCGGCTATGGGCCCGATATTGACCTGGCCTCGGCCGGGTACGGGGTGCAGGCGTTCGTCACGCTGGAGATCGCGCAGGGCGCGCTTGAGCGGGTCACCGCCGACCTGCGCGCGATTCCCGGCGTGCTCGAGGCCTACGCGATCACCGGCACCGGTGACCTGCTGTGCAAGGTCGCGGCCACCTCGCACGCGGACCTGCAGGTCACGCTGCTGCGGATCGACTCATCCCCCGCCGTCGCCCGGTCCACTAGCGCGATCGCGCTGTCGGAGGTCATCGCCCGGCGCGACCTCCCCCTGCTGGCCTCAGGCTCCCCGCCGGACGCACCCCGCGCCCCCGCGTTCAGGCGTGCTGCCAGAGGCCGATTACGTTGCCTGGGGGGTCTCTGAAGGTCGCGACGATCAGGTCGCCTTCGTTGTAGGGCTGGCGGACTACCTCTCCGCCGCTGGCCGTCACCCTCGCCAGGGTGTCGGGGACGCTGTCCACGTAGACGTAGGGCAGCACGCCGGCCTCGCCGACTACCAGCAGATCGGACACGAAATGGCCGATCACGTGCCCGGTGCTGTCGGAGAATGAGGGGTCCGCGCGGCTGGTGTCCACCGTCCAGTCGAAGACCACGTGGTAGAAGACCGCGGCCTGCCGCGGATCGGGGGCCGGGATGCGCAGGTACGTGACGCCGTTGGCACGGAACGCCGGGTTATCGGCCATAACGATACCGTAGCGCTTAACCGATATCAGGAGCGTGAGAACCTATGGCTAACGAGCACTGGAAAGATGAGCCGGAGGATCAGGACTTTCCCGCCGCGAATTCCTATCTGTCGCTGCTGGTCGGCCCGGACGCCGCGGCCAAAATGGCCAAATCCCTGCGCAAGGGGCCAGCGCTCCAGAATTACGCGGCCAAGGATATTCTGCGCGCGGCGGGGCTGCCCTTGCTGTCCCCGGACGACTCCGAGGTCGCCACCGATCTGGAAAAGGTCAGGTCCGGCACGAAGCTGTCGCCCGTGTTGCTGGTCTACGGCGCCCCGCTGTGGATCGCGGACGGCTATCACCGGGTCTGCGCGAGCTATCACCTCAACGAGAAGACCCCGGTGCCGTGCCGGATTATCGGCCGGACTACCGGCTGAGCAGTTCCCCGATCGGGGTGAAGCTCGCGTACGGGTCCTTGGGTTCCGAGACTGGGTTCCGTTGTACTAGAGCGGCCAGTTCTGCTCCGGCCCGGTCGATCCGGCTGGCCAGCTCGGGATCGGTACCGGTTGCGTAGACGCCGGTCGGGACCAGCAGCGCTCGCAGATAGCCGAACATCGGCTTTATCTCGTGCTCGATGACCAGCGAGTGCCGGGGCGAGTTGCCCGCCGCGCCGACCAGCACGGGTTTGCCGGTCAGCGCGTCCGGGTCCAGGATGTCGAAGAACATCTTGAACAGCCCGCTGTAGGACGCGTTGAACACCGGCGTCACCGCGATCAGCCCGTCCGCCGTCGTCACCTGCTCGATGACCTTCGTCAGCGAGGCTGAGGGGACGCCGGTGAGCAGGGCGTTCGTGATGTCTTTCGCGTGGTCGCGGAGCTCGATGACCTGGAAGTCTTGTTTGGTCGCCTGGGACAGGCGGGTGGCGAGGAGGGTCGAGGCGGAGGGGGACCCCAGCCCGGCGCTGACGGCGGTGATCATGCTGTCACCTGCGTCTCCCGCGTCTCCCGCGTGCCCCGCGCGGCGAGCAGCGATGCGTGAGTGGGCGCGTCCGGGACGTGCGCCGGACGGTTGGCGTCCATCTCGCGGCGCAGCACCGGGACGACCTCGCCCAGCATGTCGATCTGCTCGAGCACGGTCTTCAGCGGCAGGCCTGAGTGGTCCATCAGGAACAGCTGGCGCTGGTAGTCGCCGAAGTGATCGCGGAAGGTCAGTGTCTTCTCGATCACCTGCTCCGGGCTGCCGACGGTCAGCGGGGTCGTCGACGTGTACTCCTCCAGGCTCGGCCCGTGCCCGTAGACCGGCGCGTTGTCGAAGTACGGGCGGAACTCGCTGACCGCGTCCTGGGAGTTCTTCCGCATGAACACCTGTCCGCCGAGGCCGACGATCGCCTGATCGGCGGTGCCGTGCCCGTAGTGCTCGAAACGCTGCCGGTAAAAGGCGATCAGCCGCTGGAAGTGGTCGGTGGGCCAGAAGATGTGGTTGGCGAAAAAGCCGTCGCCGTAGTACGCGGCCTGCTCGGCGATCTGCGGGGACCTGATCGAGCCGTGCCAGACGAACGGCGGCACACCGTCCAGCGGACGCGGCGTGGAGGTGAAGCCCTGCAACGGCGTCCGGAACTTGCCTTCCCAGTCAACGACGTCTTCGTGCCACAGCTGGTACAGCAACTGGTAGTTCTCGATGGCCAGGTCGATGCCGTCCCGGATGTCCTTGCCGAACCAGGGGTACACCGGGGCGGTGTTGCCACGGCCGAGCATCAGGTCCACCCGGCCGTCCGAGATGTGCTGCAGCATCGCGAAGTCCTCGGCGATCTTCACCGGGTCGTTCGTGGTGATCAGCGTGGTGGCGGTGGACAGGATCAGCTTGTCCGTCTTGGCGGCGATGTAGCCGAGCATGGTGGTCGGCGAGGACGGCACGAACGGCGGGTTGTGGTGCTCACCGGTCGCGAAGACGTCGAGCCCAACCTGTTCCGCCTTCTCCGCGATGGCGATCATGGCCTTGATGCGCTCATGCTCGGTCGGCGTCCGGCCCGTTGTGGGGTCCTCGGTGACATCCCCGACCGTGAAAATACCGAACTGCATGTGGGTGCTCCCGGCAATTAGTTGACGTGTCATGTTGTTTCGCGTCTTTAAAAACGAGATGCCGGGGGCGGTTATTCCACCGCGACGCCGAACGCGGACACGGCGCATACCACCAGGCAGGCCACCCCAAAGACCTGCAGCCAGACCGATCCAGCGAACACCACCAGCACCGCGCCGGCCGCCAGCGTCGCGACGGCCAGTGCCCCCCGGAACGCATGGCGAACGTCCGTAGAATCTGGCGCCGGAGCAGCAGATTCTACGGACGTTTGGAGGCTGATCTCCGGCTCGGCCAGCTTGCCCCGCAGGAACAGGGTGAACAGCAGGATCAGCGACGGGATCAGGACGGCCAGCCCCACGGCCACCCCGATCAGCAGCGCGATCAGCGTCGACCGGCCCGCCGCCGCCTGGGTCACGGTCATCCCGGGCAGGAACCTGGGCGCCTGCGCCGCGGCCCAGCCGATCACCACCGCCGCCACGGCTAGCGCCGCGGTCAGCCGCGCCGCCTCAAACCGCCATATCCATACCAAAACGACGGTCGCCAGTCCCCCGCAGCCGCTCACGATCACCATGACGAGCGCCAGCCCGTGGGTCAGTGGCAGCGACCGGAGCTCGATCAGGCCCGCGATCGCGAGCCCGCCGGCCACCACCCCGCTGATCAGCGCGCGATCCCGGAAGTCTTTTGCGAGGGTCCGTTCGCCGAGGCGGATCGCGTCGGCGGCGAGGTAAACCGCCGCCAGGTACCCGGAGAACGCGACGGCGAGCACCCCGATCAGCACCGGCCCCGGCGCGAGCCAGGAACCGACCGGATCGCCCTTGGCGTTGCCTACTGGGACCCGGCCGAGCGCGATGGCCCCGATGACGGTGCCGAGCGCGAACGGGGTCAGGATCGAGGACAACGCGAACAGCAGCTCTACTCGGCTGGAGTTGCCGGACGTGAGGCCGCGCAGCGCGTAGGACGAGCCGCGGAAGATGATGCCGATCGCGGCGATCAGCATCGGCGCGGCCAGCGTCGACATGATCGAGCCGAACGCCACCGGGTAGGCCGTCCAGCACACCACGAGCACGAAGATCAGCCAGACGTGGTTGGCCTCCCACACCGGGCCCATCGCGTGCCGTGCGTGGTCGCGGGTGTCTTCTGCTGGCGCGCGGCCCGGCCGGGCGAGCAGCGTCCATAGCCCGGCGCCGAAGTCCGCGCCGGCCAGCACGGTGTAGGCGGCCATCCCGGCCAGGATCAGGCCGGCGGGTACGTAAGCCAGCATCGCTCTGCTCCCGGGTCTCCAGCGGGATCCGGGCCAGCCGGCGCAGGATCACCACCACGATGACGGCCAGGATCAGGTACGCGACGGACAGCGCGCCGTACCCGATGGGGATGTCCTTGGCCCCGGTGACCGCCGCGTCGACCTTCATCACGTCGTAGACGATCCACGGCTGGCGGCCGACCTCGGTGGTGATCCAGCCCGAGATGAGCGCGACGACCGACAGCGGGCCGGCCGCGAGTATCGCCCAGCACGCCCAGCGCGGAAAGTCCTTCTTGCGGATCGCCATGTAGAGCCAGAACAGCCCGATGATCGCGAACAGCGTGCCGAGACCGACCATGGTCTGGAACGCGAAGCGGACCACGTTGATCGGCGGCTGTTCGGAGAGCGGCACGATGTTCAGGCCCTTGACCACCGCGTTCGGGTTATGGAAGGCGAGGATGGACAGCAGCCTCGGTATCTCGATGCCCCACACCACCGCGTGGCCGTTGTACCAGCCCAGGATGTGCTCGGCGGCGCCTTTCGTCGTGGTGGCGAGGCCCTCTATCGCGGCCAGCTTGACCGGCTGGTACTGGGCGACGTCACGTGCCGCCCAGTCACCGATGATGACCTGCAGCGGCGAGGCCACCGCGGCGGCGGTCGCCGAGATGGACAGCGCGGTCTTTTCGTAACGGCCGAACCGGCCCCGAGCCGGCACCAGGCGTACACCGCCGCCATGCAGAATCCGCAGACGATGAAGGCCGCGAAGTACATGTGGATGTACTCGGAGTAGAACATCGGGTTGGCGAACAGCGCTTTCCACGGATGCACGTCGACGGCTCGGCCATCCTGCAGCGTGAAACCGGACGGGTGGTTCATCCACGCGTTGACGCTGATGACGAAGAACGAACCGGCGACGCCGGCGAACGCGATCGGGAACCCGGAGATCCAGTGAGTCCGTGGCTTGAGCCGGTCCCAGCCGTAGGCGTAGATGCCCATGAAGATGGCCTCGAGGAAGAACGAGAAGCCTTCGAGCGTGAAGCCGAGGCCGAACACGTTCCCGAAATCCTGCATCCACACCGGCCACAGCAGCCCAAGCTCGAAGGACAAGATGGTGCCGGTGACCACGCCGACGGCGAACAGCGCGAGCATGATCCTGCTCCACCGGCGGGCGATCGTCCGGTAGAGCGCGTCCCCGGTTCGCAGGTACCGCCATTCGGCGAACAGCACGAGAACCGGGAACGCGATGCCGAAACAGACAAGCGGGATATGCACCGACAGCGACAGCGCCTGCATCTGTCGCGCCTGATAGAGGTACTGCTGGTTAACCCCCATGAGGCCAGCCTAGCTCTACCTACTACGTCCTGTAGTAGTGGGGTGGGTCACTTGTCGTATCGGGTCGGCGGGAAACCCTCGTCATCGGGTTGCTCCGCCGCGGCTTCCCGCAGTTCCTCGCGGTATTCGGGCGTGTCGCGGATATCGGGCTTCGGCGCGGGCACTCCCTCGGGCAACGGGTCGGTCGCCGGGGGCACCTCGTCCGGGTCGTAAGCGTCCAGTCCGGCGTCGACACGCTCTTCTTCGGTCAGTTCGGCGAGCTTGTCGTCATCCAGCCGCTGCGGCGCGCCGCCGTGGTACCGGCGGTCTCGGTGAAACTCCTGATCCTCCGTCATGGATGCGGGTTACCCGCCGGCTCAAGGGTTCAATCGGTACCGTTACGGCTTTTGGGTGCTTAGGCGACGCCGGGGTCGGCGCGTGGGCCGGCGTCGTGGGCCGGCGTGTCGGTCGGCGCGCCGCAGCGCGCTGGTCGGCGCGTGAGCCGGCGTGTCGGTCGGCGCGTCGCCGCGTGTCGGTCGGCGCATCGTGGCGGTAGCCAGTCGTCCGGTTTGCAGGTATATGCTCCTCGGCTCGTAGCCGTCCAGGTCGCCATGTGTTCAATCCACGCGTCTCCCACACGCCGCAAACACCAACAAACCCCAACATACGCGGGCCCGCATGCCAGTACTCGCGGTCAGCGGGGATGCTGCGACTGGAACGCCCGGCATATCGGGCGGCAGCTACCTCGGCTCAGAATAACACGGAGGATTTTTGCACCCCCAGGTACAAATAGGCTTCGCGTTATTTCACCTGGCCCGCAGAACACGATTACCGGAGGAACCGCGCGGCGGGCGGCGGTCACCCGACCGTTTGTGCCTCAGTTTCGGGCAGCAGACCGGCGTCGCGGAGCATAGTCCGGGCCTGGTCGACCGTGCCCTCCCGGGCGATGAGGTCGTAATGACGCGCGGCCAGCGCCCGCACGGAGCTGAAGTCGCGCTGGCCACGGGTCGCCGAGTGCGCGACGAATCCAAAGACGCCGCCCCACACGGCACCGAGGGCGGCGGCGACGGCGATGACGGCGAGCCAGGCGTGCCCGGTCGTGAACAGCGCGAGCAGCGCGCCGATCAGTAGCCCGGCCCACAGCCCGCTGAGCGCCCCGGCGCTGGCGGCCCGCCCGGTGGTCAGCCGACCGGTGACCCGCTCGACCAGCCTTACGTCGCTGCCGACGATGTCCAGCTTGGCCACTGGGAATCCGTCGTCGGAGAGCCTGTCGACCGCGCGCTGCGCGGACTCGTAGTCATCGAAGCGCCCGACCGTGTTCCAGGCGGCGCTGATCGGATCGAGAAGCGGTGTGTTCTGCATGACTGTAGGTTCGGCCACCGATGTGGACGGACGACGGGCAATGAGTGGAGATGGTGTGGAGACGCTCCCCGTCAGCGGCCCCGCTCACCGGTGCCCGGAGCCGCGGAACAGCCTGACGCAGAGGACGGTGAGCGCGACGCCGAAAATGAGCCATGGCGCCGCCACGATCAGATCGCTTCCAATCATCGTCGCTGTCCTGTACTACTCTGCCGATGCTGTTGGTATCAGCTCACCTGGTGAGCGTGCCTGCTGGGTGAAGGTGCCATGGTGACGGTGTGGAGGGAGTGCGAGGCGATGGCCGCGACGGTGCTGGTGGTCGAGGACGAGCGGAAGCTCCGCGATCTCATCCGCTCCTACCTGGAACGAGCCGGATTCACGGTGCTGACGACCGGCTCCGGCGCGGAGGCGATCACCATGGCTCTCGAGGCTCACCCGGATCTGGTCATCCTTGACCTGGGCCTGCCCGACGTGCCGGGTGAGACGGTCGCGGGCGAGATCCGCGGGGTCCGCGCGACGCCGATCCTGATGCTGACCGCGAAAAGCACGGAGGAAGACCGGATCCGCGGCCTGGAGCTCGGCGCCGATGACTACGTGACGAAGCCGTTCAGCCCGCGGGAACTGGTGCTGAGAGTGCAGGCAATCCTACGGCGCGGAGTTCCGGCCACCGGTCAGGAGGTCGCCAGCTATGGCGGGGGCGAACTGCTGATCGACGAGCAGCGCCGCACCGTGACGGTCCGCGGCGCACAGCCCGCGCTCACCCCCACCGAGTGGGGTGTGCTCGTGGCGCTGGCCACCGTCCCCGGCCGGGTGTACTCCAGATTCGAGCTGATCAACCGGGTGCGCGGCTACGAGTTCGAAGGGTACGAGCGCACGGTTGACTCCCATGTGAAGAACCTCCGGCGCAAGATCGAGGAGGATCCGGGTGATCCGCGCATTGTCCAGACCGTTCTGGGCGGCGGTTACCGACTGGGGCTGACCCGCGATGGCTGACACACCGCCATCGGCATCGGTATCCGCATCCGCACCGGCACCGGCACCGGCACCGGCGGTGCGGCGAGGCGGCACGCTGGCGCTGCGGCTCACACTGGCGTTCGTGGCCGTCGCGCTGGCCGCGGTGGCACTGCTGGCCGGCCTCGCCTCGGCCTTCACCGCCAGAGATGTCTCGTCGCTGGCGAACCAGCAGCGCTCGGAACTGACCACGGCGGTCTCGGTGGCCGCGGGAGCGGCTTGGGACGCCCACGATAGCTGGACATCCGCCGATCTCACGCCCGTTCTCGACCTGGCCGCCCGCAGCGGGCTGGCCATCCAGGTCACTGATGCCACTGGACAGTCGGTGGTCGCGTCGTCCGGTTTCGCGGCACGATCAGGAGAGCAGTCCACTGCTGACGTCGTGGTCCGGGATCAGCGACGCGGCGGGGTCGCGGTCCGCTTCACCGGCTCCGGGCTCAGCGCGGCCGACAACGTGCTGCGGAACGGGCTGCTGCGGGCCATCGCCGGTGCGGCTGGCCTGGCGGCGTTGCTGGCTCTGGTGACCGGCCTGTTCATCGCGCAACGGCTCACTCGCCCGATCACCCGGCTGATCGCGGTTACCCGTGCCATGACCGCCGGCGATCACGCGTCGCGGGCAGGCGACGTCAGTGCGCCCGGGGAATTGCGGGAGCTCGCCGTCGCCTTCGATCAGATGGCGGAGTCGCTCGACCGGGAGGACCAGATCCGGCGTGACCTGGTGGCCAGCGTCGCTCATGAGCTGCGCACGCCGATCGCGGTGCTCCAAGCGGGACACGAAGCCTTGCTCAACGGGGTCGCCGAGCCCACCCCGGAGGAGCTCTCCTCGCTACGCGACGAGGTACTCCGGCTAGCCCGGATGGTCGGCGACCTGCAGACGCTGGCGGCCGCCGACGCCGCGGCCCTGCACTTGTCCCCGCTGCGGCTTGACCTCGGGAGTCTGGCGGCGACCGCGACCGAGAGCCTGGCCAGGAATTTCGAAGCGGCGGGAGTGGCCGTGGACCGGCATTTCGCCAGCGTTCCGGTGCTCGCCGACGAACACTGGCTGCACCAGATCGTCACCAACCTGCTGACCAACTCGCTCAAGTTCACGCCCCCTGGAGGCAACGTCACTGTCCTTACCCGGCGGGACGGTGACAGCGCCGTGCTGGAGGTCAGCGACACGGGTATCGGCATCCCCGCCGAAGACCTGCCCCGTGTCTTCGACCGGTTCTGGCGCGGGCCAGCGGCGGCGAGCACCTCCGGGAGCGGAATCGGCCTCGCGATCGCAGCCGAACTGGCCCGCGCGCACGGCGGCGAGCTCACCGTCAGCAGCAATCCCGGCCACGGGGCCCGCTTCACGCTGACCCTTCCTATCGCGACGTGACCGCGGAGCTGGGAGCAGGCCTACAGCGTCACCCCGTGACCGCCGGGCGCGGAGCCGGCACAGCGGCCATGCCAGACGCGCTGGGCACGCCGGCACAGCTCGCGCAGTACCTTGTTTCTGGGAGCGCTTCCAGAATTCTCGGGTCGATCTGCGAGCCGCACTGTTCACAGCGCCCGAAGGTCCCCGCCGACAGCCGCCCGAGCGCCTCCTCGACGTCCGCCAGCCCTCGCCGGGCCGCGACGGCGCGGTCAAGCACCCGCTGGGTCTGGAGTTGGTCGGGCCCAAGATGGAATCCGACGGGGGTCTCGGCCGCCGCGTGGTGGTAGGCCAGCGAGAGCTCCGTGACCTCCCGCAGCCGCGCTAGCCAGCGGGTTTCCAGCACCGCTCGCCATCGCGGGCGGTCGAGGGGTCCGTGCCGGTTGATGACTTCATCTGCGTTCATGCCGCCAGTGCACCAAGCGCTCGTGCCATCCAGGTGAAACCGATGTGGTGACGAGATGGAGACGCGCGCCGCCGCGCGTTTCAGCTGGCTTTCATTCGGCCTGGGTCCTTGAGCTTGATCTTGTGTAGTTGCTTGGGGAAATGATTGCTTCCGGGCTGTAGCGCGTTTAACGTACATGTGGGAGCGCTCACACAAGGAGGTGCGCGGCATGAACCAGCCGCGATTGAGCAGGCGATCATTCCTTCAGGCGAGCGCCGCGGGAGCCTCGGCTCTCGCGCTCGGAGGGCTCGCGTCCAAAGGGCTCGTGTCCGCGCAGCGGGCCGAGGCCTCGACGTTCATCAAGGGCTGTGACATTAGCTGGGCGCAGCAGATGATGGCGGAGGGTTACACGTGGAAGAACGCCTCCGGCACCACGGAGGACCTGTTCACCATCCTGGCTGGCTATGGCATCGGCGCGATCCGGCTCCGCACCTGGGTCGACCCGTCCGACGACCCGGTCAACGGCAACTGCGACATTACCGAGACCACGGAGATGGCCGTGCTCGCCAAAGACGCCGGAATGTCGGTGGTCATCGACTTCCACTTCGGTGACACCTGGAACTCCGTCGGAGTCCAGAATCCCCCGGCGGCCTGGGCGGACATGACCTACAGCGAGATGCTCCAGGCGATGTACAACTACGTCTACGACTCGATGGAGACACTGAAGTACTCCAACATCTATCCGGAGTGGGTGCAGATCGGAAACGAGATTAACTCCGGCATCTGCTGGCCAATCGGCGGCCTCAACTATCCGTCCCAGATGACTGGGCTGCTGAACGCGGCCTACGACATGGTCAAGGAGGTGTCCTCCGATACCACGGTCTGCATCCACCTGGCCCAACCGCAGGATTACTCCTCGCTGGAGGACTTCTTCAGCGCCTATTCGGAAAATGGCGGCCAGTGGGACATGTCGGTGTTCTCCTCCTACGGCAGCGCGAGCGAGGCAGCGGGCATCGTGGCCAACATGAAATCGATCGCGGCGGCCTACGACAAGCCGTTCATGCAGACGGAATTCGGCGGCTCCGTCAACTCGCCGGGGAGCACCGAGTCCGCTCTCGAGGCCTACATCAGCGCGCTTAACTCAACAGGCGGGCAGGGCATCTTCTACTGGGAGCCAGAGGTGCTCACCCAGTTCACCGACTACACCTCGGGCGCCTGGAACTCGTCCACTCTGGAGCCGACCGTAATCATGAACGGGTTCAGCGCCTAAGAACCTGTGTCTGGAAACCCGCGTGGACGCGGGTTTCCAGACGGGCGCTTAAGCGTGGCCGATCGAGACGCTGGCCTCAGCGGTGTAGAGCGCGAAGGTGAACGTCTCGGTGAAGTAGAGCTGAACGTTCTCGGCGTCGTGCGACAGGTAACCGATCGACAGGTCCTGGCCGAGCCGCAGCTCGTAGTCGCCGCCGCGGCCGGAAAGCACGACGCCGCCGGCGATCGCGGGCGCCCAGATGATGTCGCCGTCGATCACCTTCGCCAGGTGGTCGCGGACCGGGTAGCCGTGGTCGGCCGTCTCCGACACCGCGGTGTAGGCGTCCGCCGACAGCAGCAGCGAATACGGTCCCGCGACCCCGGCGAGCCGCAGTTCGCTAACCGCGCGGCTGACCACGTCCGGGTAATCGGTGACCGACGCCGGGAAGGTCAGCGGCTCATTCGACGATGCCGGGCGGATACCGGTGATCCCGGCCGCCTCGTAGCCCTCGAAGATGGCCCGGTCCTCGGCGAACGCGATCTTTTTCGCCGCGTCCTTGACCGGCTGCCAGTCGGAGTCCTGCGCGCCGCGTTCCACGTCGTCGATGTCCCGGCGGGCCAGGGTGAACGGCACCCGGAACTCAACCACGCGCAGCACGGTGCGCAGCCAGGCCGTCACCCCGTCGTCCGGGGAGTCGATGTCCGTACGGTGCCCGGTGCCGAGGGCGGCGAGCGCGTCCCCGTCAGGGCCGGTGACATCGGTGACCCGCCGTCCCGCCACGTGCAGCTCGAAAGTGCGCTTGGCCTCGGCCTCGATGCTCGCCCAGGCGTCGTCCGACACTGGCGCCAGCTCGCGGTACAGGTTGTTCATCACTACTGCCCCTTCAGTGAACCGATCCCGAGCCCGCTCGTCGTACCCGACGACGGCGGATCGGGCAGATTGTCCAGGAAGTCCGCTGACGGAGCGAAGAACAATCCGCCCGTCACCGCCGTGGAGAAATCGAGAATCCGGTCGGTGTTACCCGGTGGGTTCCCGATGAACATGTTGGTCAGCATCTGCTCGGTGACGCTGGGGGTGGCCGCGTAGCTGATGTAGTAGGTGCCGAACTCGGCCCGTCCGACGTCGCCAAACGGCATGTTCGCGCGGACGATCTTCTGCTCCTCGCCATTGGCGTCGGTGATCGTGTTCAGCGCGACGTGCGAGTTCACCGCCTTGACGTCATCGGGTATCTCGATGTCGTCCAGTTTGCTGCGGCCGATCGCCCGTTCCTGCTCCTCGATAGGGAGCGCGTTCCACGCCGGCATGTCATGCAGGTACTTCTGCACGATGGCGTAGCTGCCGCCGGCGAAGTCCGGGTCGTCGGCCTGGGTGACGATGGCGGCGGTGACGCCCGCGGTGCCTGACGGCGACTCGGTCCCGTCGACGAAGCCGATCAGATCGCGCTCGTCGAAGTAGCGGAATCCGTGCACCTCGTCGTTGACCGTGACCTGCCCGGCCAGCCGGTACATCACCTGCGCGGCGAACTCGAAGCACAAGTCCATCCGGTTCGCCCGCAGATGGAAGAACAGGTCACCAGCCGTAGCGGGCGCGCGGTGCCGCGCACCGGCCAGCTCACGGAACGGATGCAGTTCCTTGGGCCTCGGGCCGCGCAGCAGCCGGTCCCAGGCGGCGGAGCCGATAGCCGCGACGCACTGGAGCTTCCCGTCGGGTATCCGGAAGCCAACCGACCGCTGCAGCGCCGCCATATCCTCGAGTACGCCCCGGGCAGCGTCCTCGCCGCCGGGACTGACCGATAGCACGAGGAAGATCGCGGCCTCGGTGAGCGGACTCAGCACTGGCTGAGGCTCCGGCCCGTCTCCTATCACGGGCGCTTTATGCCCCCATTGATCCACAGCGACACTCTAGCGCCTCGTGATGCCGGGCCGTCGATGGCCCATCGCAGGGGCTGGAGCGCTATCGATGACCCATCGCTGGGGTCGCGGGAGCAGCGTGCCGCAGCCGCCTCAACCGCGGCCGCCTCAACCGCGGCCGCCTCAACCGCAGCCGCCTCAACCGCACGATGGCGGGTGTATGAGAGGGTTGAACCATGGAGGATGGTCCCGAAATCTCGGACATACCCGCAGGAATTAGCGCCACTGGCGTGCGCCGGGAGACCGACTCAATGGGCGCGGTCGAGGTACCAGCGAACAGGTACTGGGGCGCGCAAACCGAGCGGTCGCTGCGGAACTTCGCGATCGGCGGCGAGCGGATGCCTATCGAGGTCTACCACGCGCTCGGGCTGGTGAAGAAGGCCGCGGCGCTGGTGAACGGCGAGGCCGGACGACTGCCCAGCTGGAAGTCGGACCTGATCGCCCGGGTAGCCGACGAGGTGACCCGCGGCGAACTGGATGAGAACTTCCCGCTCTGCCTGTGGCAGACGGGATCGGGCACGCAGACCAACATGAACGTCAACGAGGTGATCAGCAACCGGGCGATCCAGCTGGCGGGCGGCGAGCTCGGCAGCAAGAAACCGGTGCACCCCAACGACGACGTGAACATGGGCCAGTCGTCTAACGACACGTTTCCCACCGCGATGCACATCGCCACCGTGCGGGCGCTGCGCGAACGGGTACTCCCCCAGGCCCGTGGACTGCGCGACACGGTGTCAGCCAAAGCCAAGCAGTGGTACGACGTGACCAAAACGGGGCGTACCCATCTCCAGGACGCCGTCCCGCTCACCGTCGGGCAGGAGTGGTCCGGTTACGCGGCTCAGCTAAGTGCCACCATCGACGCGCTCGAGCGCTCGGTGGACGGGCTGCATGAGCTGGCTGTCGGCGGAACGGCGGTCGGGACCGGCCTGAACGCGCCGCCGGGCTTCGCCGAGGCGGTGGCGGCCCAGATCGCCAACGAAACCGGACATCCATACCGCACCGCGCCGAACAAGTTCGCCGCGCTGGCCGGCGCGGACGCGATGGCCGCCGCCTCGGCCGGGTTGCGCGGGCTGGCCGCCGCGGTAATGAAGTTCGCCAACGACCTGCGGTGGCTGGCGTCCGGGCCGCGATGCGGTCTGGGCGAGCTTGTTCTCCCGCCGAACGAGCCCGGATCGTCCATCATGCCGGGCAAGGTCAACCCGACCCAGTGCGAAGCGGCGATCATGGTCTGCCTGCAGGTGCTGGGCAACGACGCCATCGTCGCGTCGGCCGCGGCCCAAGGGAACCTGGAACTGAACACGATGCGGCCGCTAATCGCCGGTAACGTGCTGCGGTCGGCGAATATTCTCGGCGACGCGTGCGGCTCGCTCGACATCCACTGTGTCCGGGGGACGGAACTCAACCGCGAGCGCATCGACGAACTCACCGGACGGTCGCTGATGCTGGTGACTGCCCTCTCGCCCGCTATTGGCTACGACAAAGCCGCAGAAATCGCCCACAAGGCCAGCGCGGAGAACACCACGTTGCGCGAAGCGGCGATCGCCAGCGGGTATATCGGGGCCGATGAATTCGACCGGGTGGTCGACCCGGCGCGTATGACAGGGGTTGAACAATGACCGAGACCTATCACGTGATCGTGATCGGTGCGGGACCGACCGGGGAGAACGTCGCGGACCGTGCGGTCAAGGGCGGCCTTTCGGCGCTGCTTGTCGAATCCGAGCTGGTGGGCGGCGAATGCTCCTACTGGGCGTGCATGCCGTCCAAGGCGCTGCTGCGCCCGGTCAGCGCGGTCAGCGAAGCCGAGCACCTGGGCGGCGTCACCGGGGCTAGGTTGGTCACTCCTGAGGTGCTGGCCCGGCGAGACTCTTTCGCCCATGACTGGAACGACGACTCCCAGGTCGACTGGGTCAAAAGCGCGGGCATCGACCTGGTCCGAGGCAGCGGCAAGATCACCGGGATCCGGGCCGTCGAGGTCGCGGGCACGCAGTATCAAGCGCGGCGCGCGGTGGTGGTGTGCACCGGGAGCCGCGCGATGGTGCCGCCAGCACTGGCCGAGGTCAAACCGTGGACCAGCCGTGAGGCGACCAGTGCCGGGGCGCCCGAGGGGCCGGCGGTGCCGGAGCGACTGGCGATCGTCGGCGGTGGCGTGGTCGGCTGCGAGATGGCCGCGGCGTGGTCAGCGCTCGGGGTACGAGTCACACTGCTCTCGCGCGGCGGTCTGCTTGACCGGTCAGAGGACTTCGCTGGCCAGCTCGTTGCCGACGGGCTACGCGCCGCGGGAGTGGACGTGCGGACCAACGCGTCCGTATTGTCGGCGACCCGCGACGGCTCTGGCAAGGTGACGCTGACGCTGGCCGACGGGACCCGGGTGACCTCCGACGAGGTGCTCGCGGCGACCGGCCGCGCACCGCGTACCGACGACATCGGGCTTGAGCACGCTGGGCTACACCCAGGAGCATGGCTGGACACCGACGACACCATGCGGGTCCTTGGGGTCGACGGAGACTGGCTTTACGCCGCGGGTGACGTGACTAACCGGGCGTTGCTCACTCACATGGGCAAGTACCAGGCGCGGGTCTGCGGCGACGCGATCGCGGCCCGTGCCCGCAGCGAACAGCCCTCGGTCCTGGCGACCGCGCCGGTACCGCAGGTGGTCTTCACCATCCCCGAGGTCGCGTCGGTCGGCCTCACCGCGGCGGAGGCGATCACCACCGGATACCGGACCCGGGTCGTGGACTACGACCTGGGCTCGGTCGCGGGAGCGTCGCTGTTCGAGGACCGATATTCCGGCCAGGCCCGGATGGTGGTGGATGAGGACCGGCGGGTGCTGCTGGGTGTGACGTTCGTCGGTCCGGGCACGGGCGAGATGATCCACGCCGCGACGATCGCGGTCGCGGGAGCAGTGCCGCTTGACACGCTCTGGCAGTCCGTGCCGTCGTACCCGACAATGAGCGAAGTATGGCTGCGCCTGCTGGAAACGTACGGGATGTGAGTGCTGATGCATTCGGTAGGGATGGTGCTGCACCCTAAGCGTGACTCGGCGGAAGCCGTCGAGGAGATCCTCAGCTGGGCGCAACGCAGCGGCAAGACCGTCTACGGCATCGACGACGAGGTGCAGCGGCTGCGCTGCGCGGCGGTCGCGGTGCCCGCCGACCAGCTTGCCAAGCACTGCGACCTGCTGGTCAGCCTGGGCGGGGATGGCACGATGCTGCGGGCGATGCGGCTGTCGGACGGGGTGTGCCACCCGGGCGTCGAGCCGACGCCGGTGCTCGGGGTGAACCTGGGCAAGCTCGGGTTCCTGGCGGAAATCGACGTCCCCGATGTGCCGGCCGCGTTGTCGGCGATCGAGCGGCAAGAGTTCACCATTGAGCCGCGGCTGGCGATTGATTCGGTGCTCGGCGGAGTGACGGTCACCGCGTTCAACGACATCGCCACGGTCCGGGTGCCGGGCGACGGCGCGGCGCTCGTGGCGGTGCGGGTTGGCGGCGATCCTTTCGTGTCCTACGCGGCCGACGCGGTCGTGGTATCGACCCCCACCGGCTCGACGGCCTACAGCTTCTCAGCGGGCGGGCCGATCGTCGCGCCGACAGTGGACGCGCTGATCGTGACGCCGGCTTCACCGCATTCCGCCTATAACAGAGGTGTTGTGCTGTCCTTGGCCGACTCCGTCACGCTCGAGGTACTGTCCGGCAGCGGACGGCTCGCGGTCGAGGTGGATGGGCCGGTTGGCGGCTATGTCGTAGCGGGCGACCAACTGCGGATCACCGCCAGGACCGGCGCCGCGCGGGTGATCCGGCTCGGGCAGACCACGTTCTACCAACGGGCCCGGCGCAAGCTGCGGATCACCGATTCCGCGGAAATCGCGGCTCCCGCCGTGGAGGTGTAACGCCACGCAGGGCGTCGGCGTTGTTACGTATGAGGGCCTTTTCCCCGCATGCGGAACCCCGGGTGCCCCCCCGTCCTGGGTTCTGCTGGTGTCCGCCGGCCCGGCCGTCCGTCCGCAGCGGACGCCCGGGCCGGCGGACACACTCTTTTCAGCCTCGCTCGATATTCAGCCTCGCTCGATATTCAGCCTCGCCCGATATAGGGCATCGCGGTGGCCATCACGGTCATGAACTGAACGTTCGCATCAAGCGGCAGCGACGCCATGTACCGCACGGCATCGGCCACGTGACGGGCGTCGAAGACCGGTTCTGGCCGCCGCTCGCCGTTAGCCTGCAGAGCGCCTTTGCTTATCCCGGCCGTCATTTCGGTGGCCGCGTTGCCGATATCGATCTGGCCGCACGCGATGTTGTGGGCCCGCCCGTCGAGGGAGATCGATTTCGTCAGGCCGGTGATCGCGTGTTTCGTCGCGGTGTAGCCGACGCTGGCCGGCCTCGGGACGTGCGCGGAGATGGAGCCGTTGTTGATGATCCGGCCGCCCCGTGGGTCCTGCTCCTTCATCAGCCGCACCGCGTGGTGCGCGCACAGGAACGAACCGGTCAGGTTGATGTCCACGATCTGCTGCCAGCCTTGCGGCGACAGTTCGTCGACCGCGCCGGCCGGGCCGAACACGCCCGCGTTGTTCACCAGCAGGTCGACCCTCCCCCACCGGGATCGCACGGCGGCGAACAACGCGGCCACCTGGGCCGGGTCGGACACATCGGTCTGGACCGGCAGCACGGCACCCGGTGGCGCGGCCGCGGCGACCTCCTCCAACGGGTCCGGGCGGCGCCCCGCCGCCGCGATCTGCCACCCATCGGCGGCGAGGGTCAGTGTGATGTCCCGCCCCAGGCCCGCGCCGGCCCCGGTGACGACGGCGATCTTGGTCTCCATGAGTGCCCACGGTAGCGTTTGCCTGACGCAGGCTTTGCTGGTTGGTGCGGCATTATCAAGCAAAGCCTGCCTGATCCCCGGAGAATGATCGCGGTGGCGTGACAGCGAGGCGGAGTGGCGGGTAGCGGGCTGGGGGTCGCTGCCGCACCCGCGCCCGCCGCCGAAGGCGCGTGCTGTTGATGGTCGTGGTGCTGGCAGTGCAGATGTTTCTTGTGTGATCGCCTGAGGGGTGCCCGGTTCCTGGTGGGTGCTGCACTCCCCAGCTTCTTTTCCAATGGCAGGAACTTAAGAAAGCTCTCGCCCTTCGGGCACACTGGGGCGTGCGACGCCATGGTCTCATGATCGTGGGCTGAAACGACCAGTATCTGGTCGTTTCAGCCCACGATCATGACCGCAGCCCGGAATGCCCTGACCTCGGCTCCGGGCATTGCCGGACGGAACGGGCTGCTCGCTGCGGGCCGCCGCCCGGAGCGCCGCTCTGGTTGATGCGGCATTAACCAGCAGGGGGCCGTCACGCGCCGGTGAATTTCGGCGGGCGCTTCTCGGTGAAGGCGGCCAGGCCTTCGGCGAAATCGGCGGAAACGGCCATCTCGCCCTGGATACTGGCCTCGAACTCGAGCTGATCCGCCATCGTGGAGTACATCCAGCGGTTGAGCTGGCGCTTCGTCCCGGCATAGGACTTGGTCGGACCGGCGGCTAGGCGAGTCACCAGCGCGCGGGATTCGTCGGCAAAGACCTCGTCGGCGTACACCCTGTTGATCAGGCCCCATTCGGCGGCCTGCTCGGCAGCGACCGGTTCGCCAAGAAGCGCCATCTCCGCGGCCCGGGCGAACCCGACCCGCGACGGCACGAACACGCTCGATCCGCCGTCGGGTACCAGCCCGATGTTGACGAAAGCCAGCGAGAAATACGACGACTGGGTCGCGACCACGAGGTCGCAGGCTAGCGCGAGAGATACCCCGACTCCGGCACACGGACCGTTGACGGCGGCGACGACCGGCTTGGCCATCTCCCGGATCGCGGAGATGATCGGGTGGTAGCGCTGCGTCAGTATCTTGTACGGATCGAAGTTTCCGGACTTGAAAAGATCGATGCCTTCCTTGAGATCCGCGCCGGATGAAAACGCGCGGCCCGCGCCAGTGATCAGGACCGCCCGGGTAGCCGGGTCCTCCGCGACAGCCTGCACCGCCGTCAGCAGCTCGGCGGACAGCTGATCGCTCCAGGCGTTCATCCGATCCGGGCGGTTCAGCTCGATGATGGCGGCGGCGTCATGCCGGACCAGGTTGACCGCGTTGTCGCTCATGACCGTATGGTAATTCGCTCGACAGAATGTCAGTACCCCTCGCTACATTTAGTCACCGGCCGATCCGTTATCGTCGGCCCGGAGATCGCGCCTCCCAAACCCCCCTGGATCGCGACTTCGCTACGCTAGGAGCGGGAACTATGGCCCTTCAGCTGGAGGAGCGGGTGGAACGTCTGGAAGCGTGGGCTGGGGAAGGACAGATCAAGGTTCTGTCCAGCCGCATCACCGACGTCCACATCGATGTCAAAGCCCTCAAGAAGGACGTCCAGTCTCTCAAGACAAACTTCAGCACGCTGAAGAAGGACACTGCGGCCCTCAAAACCGACGTCGCCATCCTCAAAACCGACACCGCGGTCCTCAAAGCTGACGTCAGCACCCTGAAGAAAGACACCGCGGCCCTCAAAACCGACGTCGCCATCCTCAAAACCGACGTCAGCACCCTGAAGAAAGACACCGCAGTCCTCAAGACCGACGTCGCCATCCTCAAAACCGACGTCAGCACCCTGAAGAAAGACACCGCAGTCCTCAAGACCGACGTCGCCATCCTCAAAACCGACGTCAGCACCCTGAAGAAAGACACCGCAGTCCTCAAGGCCGACACCGCGGTCCTTAAAACCGACGTCAAGACCCTCAAGGCCGACACCGCGGTCCTTAAAACCGACGTCAAGATCCTCAAGGCCGACACCGCGGTCCTCAAGACCGACGTCAAGATCCTCAAGGCCGACACCGCGGTCCTCAAGACCGACGTCAAGACCCTCAAGGCCGACACCGCGGTCCTCAAGACCGACGTCAAGACCCTCAAGGCCGACACCGCGGTCCTCAAGACCGACGTCAAGACCCTCAAGACCGACGTAGGCACCCTCAAAACCGACGTCAGCACACTCAAAACCGACGTCGGCACCCTCAAGACGGTCCAGGACGAACACACCATGGTTCTCGGGGAGCACACGAAACTGCTCCACGAGATCCTTGACCGGCTGCCTGCTAAGAAGGACTAACCGGCTCGTCGGCCGCTGGAGCGGCTACGCCCCGGCGGCCGGCACCCCCTCAGACGCCGCCCCCTCAGACCACGCCCCAGCGGGCAACAACCTCGCGGCGGCGGTGCCTAGACCAGTCGGTAGCAGGGTGAACCCGTAATGTGTCCGGCGCAGTTCGGCGTCGGTGTACCGGGGTGTACGCCGGTGCCACTCCAGGACTCCCGCCATCCAGTCCTTGAGCAGATCGGCCTGGCGGATCAGCTCGTCACGTGCCTCAGCCGACAGGTCATACTCGTCGAAAAGCCTCGGCAGCCCGGTCTCCACAAGCATTTCGAACTGTTCCATGCGTTCCCGCATCAGCCGCGCCACGATGTCCGCAGCCGTCCACCGGTCCACGTCGAGGAACCGCTGCACGACGAGCACCATGTTGTGCAGCTCGCCGTCGAACTGGATCTCCTTCTGGTAGGAGTGCAGGTCGTTGGTAAAGCAGGCGTAATCCTGCGCGGCGGTCACCATCTCGCGGACCACCCGGGACTGGTAGATCTCGTCAGGCACCGGGTCATCGGCGGCCAGCCTGCCAGCCAGGATCGTCAAGTCTGAGCCGAACGTATCGCGCCGCATCTCGACGTAATCGATCGGATCCGGGATCCTGTTCACCATCCGGTTGCCGAGTTCCCATAGCCAGCTCTCCGTCATGTCGAGCACAGCCGCCCGCATCCGCGCCCGCGAACCGGCCGACAGCGACGACGAGGTCCGCCGCCACACGTCGGCCAGCCCGCGCTCGAGCGCGTTCACCGGCTCGGGTGGTTGATCCGACAGCAGCATCCGCAGCCGCTCATGCTGCGCCCGGGCGCGGAGCAGGTCGAGCTGAGGATAGAGGTCATCGGCGTAGGTGCCCCACGCCAGCCAGTCCGACGTCAGGTCGACGGCCTCGGCGGTGCCACCCGCGTCGATCATCGCGGCGCAGTGTGCGAAGTCGAAACCGCGAAACCGCCGTTCGTCCCAGATTCCCTCATCCAGCATGCCCATCGACCGCGCCCACCCGAGCACGTGCTCCCGCGCGGCCGGCAGGTACGGGCTGGTGCGGAACTCAAACGGCATGTAGAGCGGCGGCACGACCAGGTGGCCGACCGGCTCGAACGGTACGTACGCGAACTGCCGGGCCCGCCGCCCGAGACCGGTGCTCGTCTGCTGCCTCGCCGCCGCCGAGTTCATGTACCGGCTGGATCGCACGTGCCATTCGTGTCCGCCGGACTGCCAGTCCTGCAGGCCCTTCACGTAGGCCGCCACCGCCGCGGCTTCCTCGCCGTTCGACGCTCGGTCGGCCAGGAAGGCCGGAACCTCGGCCAGCGCGGTGTGCTCGAACTGCTGCACCCGGGAGGTCAGCAGGTCATTGACCAGCTCGGCCGCGTCCTGGGTGGGGATGTCGAGAAACCGTTCGAACACCAGCACCGCGTTAGAGTTCTCACCTTCCTGCTGCACCTCCCGCTGATAGGAGAACAGGTCGTTGCGCAGGTGAATCGCGTCGGCGAAGGCATCGGTCAGCACCCGAATCGGCCGTTCGCCCGCGAAACGCGCCGGTATCTCCGCCCCGGCCGCGTACTCGACCAGGTTGGCCGACCACGGCGCCCCGCCGACCCGGCGGCGCATCTGCAGGTACTCGATGGGGTTGGCGATCCGGTTGGCGTCGATGTTCTCCAGTTCCCACATCGACTCGACCATCAGGTTGTGCATACTGGTGCGAAACCGTTCGCGCCAAGCCTCCGACATGGCGGGGACTGTCCGCGCCCACAGGTCAGCCAGCCCGGCCTCCGCGGGGTTCAGTACTTCTGGCGGGTCGTCAGTCATGAACAGCTCGAGCCGGTCGAGGTACGCCTGCGCCCCGGCCTGGTCGTGGGTGTACTTGAACTTCTCCACGAAGTGGTCGTCGAAGAAGAACACCCACACGTACCAGTCGGTGACCAGGTTAAGCGTCTGCGCGTCGCAGTCCGGGTGCGTGTACGCGCACAACAGCGGATAATCCATGGCCATCAGGGCGGCCTCGTCCCAGATGTTCGGGTCGTCGAGTATGCCCATCTCGTGCGCCCACTCCAGGCTGTGCACCCGGGTGTGTTCCAGGTTGGGGTTCAGCCGTGCCGGATACGGCAGATAGAACTCCGGCAGTACGAAAGCGTCCGCCACCGTCTCGCGCCTCCCTCGTTCGACTCCGATCGGTAATCAGACTCGCACTCATCGTTATGGAGCGCAAGACCTGGCAGACTGGATGAGTGACAAGCGCCGAACTACGCCGGAATGCCCGCCGTCACGGCATCGCGACGTCGTGGACCGTGAGCGGCCGCACGCACCACGTGCGGGAAGCGACGCTAGCCGCCGTCCTTGACGCGCTTGGCCCGCCCCCCACCGAAACCCCCAAGAACCCTCAGCCGACAGCCATCGCGCCGTTGCCACCGAAACGCGCATGGGGCTTCGCCGTGCAGTTGTACTCGCTGCGGTCCCGGAACTCCTGGGGCCACGGTGACCTACGGGACCTAGCCGACTTCGCGACCTGGGCGGCACGCGATCTCGGCGCGTCCTTCGTGCTGGTCAATCCGCTGCACGCCGCCGAGCCGGTGCCGCCGATCACGGCGTCGCCGTACACGCCGATGAGCCGCCGCTTCCTCAGCCCGCTCTACCTCCGGGTAGAGGACATACCAGAGTTTTCACAACGGCGCGTGGATGCTCCCAAGGACCTCCTGTCAGCCAGCACAACCTCCGCGCTCATCGACCGCGACGCCGTCTGGACGGCCAAGAGGAAAGCGCTGGAGCAGATCTTCACCGTCGCGCTGGTCCCGGCCCGGCAACGATCGCTGGACGCGTTCCGGGTCCGTGAGGGCCAGGCGCTGACCGGCTGGGCGACTTGGTGCGCGATCGCCGAGACGCACGGTCACGACTACCGCGTCTGGCCGAAGCGGCTGCGCGACCCGTCGTCCGCGGAAGTCGCGGAGTTCCGCGACGCGCACTCCCAGCTGGTCGCGTTTCACGAGTGGCTGCAGTGGCAGATCGCGGAGCAGGCGGCGGATGCGCAACGCGCGGCGCTGGACGCCGGAATGAGCATCGGGATCGTGCACGATCTCGCGGTCGGCACCTACCCAGGTGGTTTCGACGCCTGGGCCCGCCAGGATGTGCTGGTCGGCGGGCTCACAGTGGGCGCGCCACCGGACGAGTTCAACCAGCTCGGGCAGAACTGGGCACTCCCGCCGTGGCACCCAGGCAACCTCGCCGCCCACGGATACCAGCCGATGGCCGAGCTGTTCGACGCGGTCTACCGGGACGCGGGCGCGCTGCGCGTCGACCATGTCATGGGGCTGTCCCGGCTGTGGGTTATCCCGGACGGCCTGACGCCCGACAAGGGCACCTACCTGCGGTATGACCGGTCCGCCACGGTGGGCGTGCTCGCGGAGTCAGCCACCAAGGCCGGCGGGCTCGCCATCGGCGAGGATCTCGGCACGGTCGAGCGCGGGCTGCGCGGGTTCCTCGACCGCAAGCACATCCTCGGCACCTCGATGCTCTGGTTCGAACGGTTGCCAGACGGGAGACCGCTGCCACCGCGGCGGTGGCGACGCGACAGCCTGGCCACGGTGTCCACCCACGACCTGCCGCCGGCCGCCGCCTTCCTCACCGGCGAGCACGTCGCGCTGCGCGCCAAGCTGGGCTTGCTTACCCGATCCGAGGATGCCGAACGGGCCGACGCGAAACGGGCACTCGGCTCCTGGCTGGACGCACTGGCCCGCGAACGCTTGCTGACGCGTGACCGGACTCCTGACGCGACCGGCTTCACCGCGGCGCTGTACGCATATATCGCGGAATCTCCCGCGTTGCTGATCGGAGTCGCGCTCGCCGACGCAGTTGGAGAGCGGGGACCGCAGAACATTCCCGGCACCACCGACGAATACCCCAACTGGCGCGTCCCGCTGTCCGACGGCGCGGGCAAGCCGGTCCTCGTCGAAGACCTCCCCAGTAACCCGGCCGTCCTTGAAGTCACCCGCCCGCTGCGGTCCCGCTGAGCGGGGTTGACGCGCGGAGCAGGCGGCAGGCATGAAACGATCTGGTTGGAGCAGATAGCAGCAAACGAGGGGAGAAATCCGATGGCAGCGGTTCCGCTGCGGGAACGCAAGGCCTGGCAAGCACTAGAGCGGCACCACGCGGAGATCGGCGGCCGGCACCTGCGGGAGTTCTTCGCCGAGGACCCGGGACGTGGCGAGCGGCTGACGGCGGAGGCCGCGGGGCTCTACCTGGACTACTCGAAGAACCGGGTGACCGACGAGACCCTCCGGCTGCTCGTCGAACTGGCCAGGGAGTCCGACGTCGAGGAACGACGCGACGCGATGTTCCGCGGCGAGCACATCAACGTGTCGGAGAACCGCGCCGTGCTCCATGTGGCGCTGCGCATGCCACTGAGCTCTCCGGAAACACGGGCAGCGAAACTTGTCGTCGACGGCCAGGACGTCGTGGGCGACGTGCACGCCGTGCTGAGGAAGATGGCCGAGTTTACTGAGCGCCTTCGTTCTGGTCAATTCAAAGGTTTTACCGGCCGGACGATACGGAACGTTGTGAACATCGGGATCGGAGGCAGCGACCTTGGTCCGGTAATGGCGTATGAGGCGCTGAAGCATTACTCGAAGCGGGACATGACGTTCCGGTTCGTCTCCAATGTGGACTCCACCGACCTGGTGGAGGCGACCAGGGATCTGGACCCCGCGGAGACGCTGTTCATCATCTCGTCTAAGACTTTCGGGACGCTGGAGACGCTGACCAATGCCCGGTCGGCGCGGGACTGGATCGTGAACGCGCTTGGCTCGCAGGACGCGGTGGCGAACCATTTCGTCGCGGTTTCCACCAATGCCGAGCGGGTGTCGGAATTCGGTATCGACACGGCGAACATGTTCGGATTCTGGGACTGGGTCGGCGGTCGCTACTCGATGGACTCCGCGATCGGGCTGTCCACCATGATCGCACTCGGACCAGACGGGTTCTATGAGCTGCTGGCCGGGTTCCGCGCGATCGACGAGCATTTCCAGTCGGCGCCGCTTGAGTCCAACCTGCCGGTGCTCCTCGGCCTGCTGGCGGTGTGGTACCGCGATTTCTTCGGCGCGCAGACCGTCGGCGTGATGCCCTACGAGCAGTACCTGAAGCGGTTTCCCGCCTACCTGCAGCAGCTCACGATGGAGTCCAACGGCAAGCACGTGACGCTCACCGGCGAGCACGTGGACTACGACACCGGCGCGGTGTACTGGGGCGAACCCGGAACTAACGGGCAGCACAGCTTCTATCAGCTCATTCACCAGGGAACGTCACTGATCCCGGTCGATCTGATCGGGTTCGGCAAGTCACTGAACCCGCTCGGTGACCACCACGACGACCTGATGAGCAACGTGTTCGCACAGGCCCAGGCACTGGCCTTCGGGAAGACCCTTGACGAGATCCTCGCCGAGGGAACCCCCGCGAACGTCGCGCCGCACAAGGTCATGGAGGGCAACCGGCCGACCAACGTGCTGCTCGCGGAGATTCTCACGCCGCGGCTGCTCGGTTCGCTGGTGGCGCTGTATGAGCACTCGGTGTTCGTCCAGGGCACGATCTGGGGTATTGACTCCTTCGACCAGTGGGGCGTCGAACTCGGCAAGATCCTCGCGCAGCAGATCATTCCGGAGCTCACCGCCACCTCTGAACCGGCGTTGGATCATGATTCGTCCACGAATACGCTGATACGCCGGTACCGGTCCTTGAAGGGGGCATAAAAATGGCAACTGACAGGCCTATGCAACTGGGCATGATCGGACTTGGCCGGATGGGTGCGAACCTGGTCCGGCGGCTGATGCGCGATGGTCATCATTGCGTCGCCTACGACGTGAACGCGGACGCCGTGAAGGCGCTCGAGTCCGAGGGCGCGGTGGGCGCGACCTCACTCGCCGATTTCGTATCCAAGCTCGAAAAGCCGCGCAACGTCTGGCTCATGCTCCCGGCCGGAATCGTGGCGTCCACGCTGGACGAGCTCGTGCCGCTGCTTGACGCCGACGACACGGTCATCGACGGCGGAAACACCTACTACCGTGACGACATCGACCGGGCCAAAGCGGTCGCGGCGCACGGACTGCACTACGTCGACGTGGGCACCAGCGGCGGCGTCTGGGGCCTGGAACGCGGCTACTCCCTGATGATCGGCGGCGACGACACAGCCGTCGCCCGGATGGACCCGATCTTCAAGACGATCGCGCCCGGTGAGTCGTCTGCTCCGGTGACGCCAGGGCGTAAGCCCGGCGGAACCGCCCAGCAGGGATACCTGCACTGCGGCCCGGCCGGCGCCGGGCACTTCGTCAAGATGGTGCACAACGGCGTCGAGTACGGCATGATGGCCTCGATCGCCGAGGGCCTGTCGATCATCAAGCACGCGGACATCGGCCTGCACCAGCAGGAGATCGACGCGGAGACCACGCCGCTGCGGACGCCGGAGGCGTACCAGTACGACATCAACGTGGCCGACGTCGCCGAGGTGTGGCGGCGCGGATCGGTGGTCAGCTCCTGGCTGGTCGACCTGATCGCCGCCGCCCTGGTGAAGGACCCGCAGCTGTCGGACTTCTCGGGACATGTCTCCGACTCCGGCGAGGGCCGCTGGACGGTACTTGCGGCGATCGACGAGGGCGTGCCCGCCTCGGTCATCTCGGCGTCGCTCTACGAGCGATTCGAGTCGCGGGACAACGGCCAGTTCACCGCCAAGGTGCTGTCCGCGATGCGGTCCGAGTTCGGCGGCCACGCGGAGAAGAAATCGTGAACATGCGGCCAGAAAATCACGTCATCGTCATGTTCGGCGCGACCGGTGACCTTGCGAAGCGGAAGCTGCTGCCCGGGCTGTACCACCTCGCGGTCGCCGGGCTGCTCCCCGAGCGGTACCGGATCATCGGTTCCTCGCCGGCCAACGCGGCGCTGTCGGAGGATGATTTCCGGCAGCACGCGAAGGACGCGGTGACCGAGTTCGGCAACACCAAGCCGACCGGCGCGACGTGGGACGCCTTCGCCGCGAACCTGTCCTTCGGCGTGGCCGACCCTGGTGCCAGCCAGCCGCTGGTAGACGCGGTGCACGCCGCCGAGGAGGCCATCGGAGGTTCGCCGCGGCGGCTGTTCCACCTGGCCGTCCCGCCCGTCGCGTTCGGCTCGGTGGTCGGCGAACTCGGCTCATCGGGACTCGCGACGCCGGACTCGCGGGTCATCATCGAGAAGCCGTTCGGCACCGACCTGGCTTCGGCGCGGGCGCTGAACGACCTGGTGCACAAGGTCTTCTCCGAGGACCAGGTGTTCCGGATCGACCACTTCCTGGGCAAGGAGTCGGTCGACAACATTTTGGCGTTCCGTTTCGCCAACGGGTTGTTCGAGCCGATCTGGAACAATTACCACCTGCGTTATGTCCAAATAGACGTGCCGGAGACGCTGTCGATCGAGGGGCGTGCGGCGTTCTACGACGCGACCGGCGCCTACCGCGACATGGTGGTCACCCACCTGCTCCAGGTGCTCGGCTTCGTGGCGATGGAGCCGCCGACGTCGCTGTCCGCCAAGCCGCTGCGCGACGAGAAGTCGAAGGCCTTCGACTCGCTGCTGCCGCTGGACGTCCGGCACGTCGTGCGCGGGCAATACGAGGGATACTGTTCAGAACCGGGCGTCGCGCCGGACTCCGACACCGAGACGATGGTCGCGGTGCGGGCCGAGATAGACAACTGGCGATGGCACGGCGTCCCGTTCTTCCTGCGGTCGGGCAAGTCCATGGCGGCGAGCCGCCAGGTCATCACGCTCGGCTTCCGTGAGCCGGCGCTGCGGATGTTCCACGTGCACCGGGGCCACCTGCCCTCGAGCACCGACAACGAACTCGTCATCGACTTCGCCGATCCAGGGTCAATCAGCATCGACTTCCTCGCCAAGGAGCCCGGGCCGGAGATAACCCTGGGGCGGACGTCGATGAACTTCAGCTACGCGAACTCCTTCGCCCAGGCGAACGCGCTGGAAGGCTACGAGCGGCTGATACTGCAGGCGATGCTCGGCGATCAGTCGCTGTTCACCCGCGCCGACGGGATCGAGCGGGTCTGGGAGATCTCCGAGCCGCTGCTGCAATCACCGCCGCCGGTCAAGCCTTACGCGAAGGGAACCTGGGGACCATCGGAGGTGGACGACCTGCTCAAGCCGTTCCATTGGCACCTGTCGTAGCTGGTGGCCCCCGCCGCTCATTTCATCGTCAACGGAACACACGCCAGCCCCCGGCTCCAAGCGGCATGTGCCACGCTCGCGAAACGGGCTGGCTGGCAGCCCTGCGTCACGGTGACCAGCACGGCGGCGGACGGCGTCGCGGCGGCTAGTCGCGCCGTCGCTGACGGCGCCGCGCTGGTCGTCGCGGCGGGCGGGGACGGGACGGTTCGCAGCTGCGCCCAGGCGCTGACCGGCAGCGGCGTTCCGCTGGGGATCGTCCCGCTCGGGACCGCCAACCTGCTCGCCCGCGCCCTCGGGCTCCCGCGGCACCCGGTCACCGCGTTGCGCACCGCGTTCGACGGACGGGACCGCCGGATCGATCTGGCCACCGCGGACAGCATGACCTTCACCGCGATGGCGGGCATCGGCATTGACGCCGCCGTGGTCGCCGCCGCCCGCCTCAAGCGCAACCTCGGGTGGATTTCCTATGGTTTGTCGGGTGTCGCCCACGTGGTGGGTGCGCCGGCTCACTTCACCATCCGGGTCGGCGATCAAGAACCCTTTACCAGAACGGCGCGCTCCATTGTCGTCGCCAACTGCGGACTCTTGCCGGGCGGCTTTACCATCCTGCCGGATGCTCGGGTGGACGACGGTGTACTCGACGTGGGGGTGCTGGCCCCGCACGGGCCGTTCGGCTGGATCACCCTGGCCGGCCACGTGCTTCGTGGCGACGGCCACCTGGAGAATTTTCCCGCCACTCGGATCGAGATCACCTCGGACAAGCCGCTCCCCCGCCAGGCCGATGGCGACATTCTCCCAGGTCCTTCGGCCCGCACCCTGACCGTGACAATCCAGCCGGGCAGCCTCCTCGTTAGGACGCTGTTAGGGTCTCGTACGCGACGCGTTTGCGGTGCTATACCGTGAATTGGGCATAGCAAACAGAGAGCCGGTGGGGACCAAGTGTCCGTTGGCGCGCGGGAGAATCTTCTCGGCAAGGTCGGGCGAGTAACCGTTTCCATACCGGCAAACGGGCCAGGTGAAGTACTGCTCCCGGTACGCGGCGGCAGTGAGGCGTTCGCCGCCTGGTCCGACGAGCCGATAGCCAGGCACCGGCGTGTAGTGGTCGTCGAGTGCATCTCGGCTCGCTCTGTCTTCGTTACCCCATTCCAGTAACTAGGTCACCCTATAAAGGGGGCAGTTAGTCATGTTCTTTTGGCGGGTTCCGGCACCGAACGAGGCACTCCTCATCTCCGGATCCAAGCACACGGACGAGACGCAGTTCCGCATCGTCACCGGCCACGGCGCGTTCGTGCTGCCGGTGGTCCGCAATGCGCGGCTGCTGTCGCTCGCGCTGCGCGAGGCGGAGATCACCGAGGAATGCATCACCAATCAGGGGATCCGGATCAACGTCAGGTCGGTCGCCGCGTTCAAGGTCGGTGACGACTCAGCGTCCATCGCCAACGCCGCCCGCCGCTTCCTGTCCGAGCAGGACAAGATGGACGTCCTCGTCGGCCGCATCTTCGCCGGGCACCTGCGGTCCATCGTCGGCGGGCTCACCGTCGAGCAGATCATCAGGGAACGGGACCGGGTCGCGCAGGAGGTGAAGGACGGCAGCCACAGCGAAATGGAGAAGCTGGGCATCGTCGTCGACGCGCTGGAGATCCAGGAGATCGAGGACTCCACCGGCTACATCAAGAACCTCGCCGCGCCACACGCCGCCAACATCGCCAGTCAGGCCAGGATCGCCCAGGCCCGAGCGGATCAGGAGGCAACTGAGCGCGAACTGGAAGCCGCCGCGATGAAAGCCCAGTTCGAGCGGGACACGGAGATCAAGCGCGCGGGCTACCTCGCCGAGACCGAGGAGGCCAAGTCGCGTGCCGCGCAGGCGGGCCCGCTGGCCCAGGCCCAGGCGTCCCAGGAGGTTATCCAGCAGCAGACCTTGGTCGCGCAACGGCAAGCCGAACTCGCCGCGCAGAGGCTCGAGGCCGAGGTCCGCCGCCCGGCGGACGCCGAGGCCTACCGCAAGCGGACCCTCGCCGAGGCGGATGGCTTCGCCAGGCGGGCGTCTGCCGCGGCGGAGGCGGATGCCGAGCGGGCGCTCGCCTCCGCCGAGGCGGATGCGAACACGGCGCGAGCCGCGTCGCTGCGCGACGGCAACCAGGAACTGATCGCGGCGAGCCGCCTGGTCGAGATGCTGCCGCAGGTCGTGGAGGCCGCCGCCCGCGGGCTGGCCGACTCTCATCTGACCGTTCTGAACGGCACCGAGGGCGTCGGCCAGGTGCTGACCGGCATCGTGGCCCAAGGCATGGCGGTGCTCGACACGCTCCGTACCACACCGGCCGTCGTCAGGCCGGAGGCCGCGGTAAACGGACAGGCCGCCGATCACTAAGCTGCGCCACGGCCGCCACGAGCCTGGTCGTGGCGGCCGCGGCGTCCCAGCCAGCCAACCGGCCGGCGGCGGCGGCTCCCGGCCGACCGGTCGGGGTGGCGGCGGCTCCCCCACCGCCCCGGCCGTTTTGCGGCGATATCACCCGGTTGCGCCGACTCCCGTCGCCACCCTAGGCCCGAGGTGATTATGGTCTGTGCGGCCTTACCAAGCAAAGAGTGTGGCTAGTGCAGCACCGACCATGATCATCAAGCCCGGCAGTCGGGCGAAATGGGCACGGATGTCCGGTTCACGCACCCTCCGCCGCGAAGCAAAACCACGACCAGGACGCCCGTCCTCCTCGCGTGGCCGGCGGGCCGGTTCCCAGGTAGTGGCCGGGCTCGGGCAAGCTTGTTTCCATGACAGAACCTCTGACTCTCATGGCGGTGCACGCTCACCCCGATGACGAGGCCTCCAGCACCGGGGGCGTGCTGGCGCTCTATTCCGATGAGGGCGTCCGGACCATCGTCGTGACCTGCACGAACGGCGAATTCGGCGATGCCCCCGGCGGGATCAAACCCGGCCAGCCGGGCCACGATGAGCAAGCCGTGGCGAAGATCAGGCTCGCCGAGCTGCGCGAGTCGGCCACCATCCTCGGCGTTAGCGAGCTTGAGACACTCGGTTACCACGACTCCGGCATGCCGGACTGGGAGTACAAATTCCGCCCTGACGCGTTCAGCAACGTGCCGCTGTCCGAGGTCGCGGACCGCATCGCGGGGCTGATAGAGAAGTACCGCCCGCAGATCCTGATCACCTACGACGACAAGGGTCCGTACCAGCACCCCGACCACGTGCACGCCAGCCAGGCCGCGCAGGCCGCGTTCAAGCAGTCCGGCATCCCCGCCAAGCTGTACCTGTCCGCGATGCGTAGCAGCTCGTTCGCCAAGGTGTGGGAGGCGCTCCGCGAGGCCGGCGAGGAGGTTCCCACCTGGGACAACGACTCAGAGGAGGGACGCGCGGCCGCCCGCGCCGCCGCTGAGTCCGAGGCACGCATCACCACCACCCTCGACATCAGGAGCGTGCTGGACCGCAAGCGCGAAGCGCTGCTCGCGCACAACAGCCAGATCGCCGAATCCTGGTTCGCCAAGATCCCGCCGACGGTAGCTGGCGAGGCGTTCGGCTTCGAGTCATTCATCCGGGCCGCCGACTCGACCGGTGCCCCGATCCCGGAAAACGATCTGTTCTCCGGCCTGCGATGACCGACCGGGCGGGTGAGGCCGCCGCCGAGCTATACGGCCGGGACCCGGACGATTTCACCGCTCGCCGCGCCGAACTGGTGAAGTCGGCACGCGCGGCCGGAGATTCCGACGCGGCCAAGCGGATCGCGGCGCTGCGCAAGCCCACCCGCCCGGCCTGGCTGCTGAATAGCCTGGTGCGGGAGCATCCCGAAGTACCGGCCGAGCTCGCGGAACTGAGCGACGGCCTCCGGTCAGCAGCCTCCTCGCGTGACGGCGCTCGGCTTCGTGAACTGTCCGCGACGCGTTCGGCACTGGTGGATTCCCTTACCGAGCTCACGCTCGCTTCGGTACCTGATCCGGCGGCGGCCTTGCGCGGGGACGTGTCGGCTACTCTGTCGGCGGCGATCGCCGACCCAGAGGTCGCGGCGGAGCTATCCGCCGGGACGCTGACCCGGCCGGTGCACTGGGCCGGGTTCGGCGTGTTCGAGCCGAGTGCTGACGCGGGGCCGGTACCTGTCCCCCGGCCCGAGCGGGCACCCTCCGCTGAGCCGGTCGCCAAGCCGAAGCCGACCTCGCGGGCCTCCGCTCCGCTCCGGGAGGCGGAAGAGCAGAACCGCCACCGTCAGCGCGTCCAGGAAGCAGAACGAGCCGTTGCGAATGCCGCGGTCATCACCGCCTCCACCGCGGCCGAAGAGGAACGGCTGGAAGCGGTGGTCCGCGATCTCGAAGAACGCGTCACGGCCGCGCGGGACGAACTGGCACAAGCCAGGCTGCGCGCCCGGCGGGCCGAGGCGGCCGAGCGGAAGGTGGCCACGGCGTTGGACAGGCTCCGGGGAGCGTAGCTCGCCCGGCTCGCTAAGCGAGCTTGGCCAGATGCTGAAGCGAGTTCTCCAAGTGCTCCGGCGGAAACGGAGGAAACGGAATCCGCTCCCGGAGAGCCTGGGGAACCGCCGACCAATCGTAAGACAGCCGCACCTCGGTCTCGGACTCAGTCACCGGGGTCAGGTCGTAACGCCAGATCCAGTGGCCGTATCGTTGCTCATTCTGGCCGTCGGTGACCAGGCCAGGCTCCCAGGAGATGGCACGCGGCGGGTCGAAGTCCTTGACCCTGTTCGCCATCACGTAGTCGCCGGACGCCTCGCGGAACATCGCCATCCGGAAGACCTGGCCCGCTGCCGTCACAGGCGCGGTGTCCAGCGGCTGACGGACCCACCCCGTGCCGTCGATCGCCGCATGGCTCGCCGGATCCGCCAGTGTCTCGAATATCCGCATCGCGGGTGCCTTGATCGTCAAGGTCCTGCTCAGCACCTCGTCAGTCATACTGCCTCCCAGCTCCACCACGACAACAGCCCCCACCGTACTCCCCGACGGAGCGGTTAATTCGCCGTACTTATCCCGTACAAGACCGTGCCGCGCATGGGCGTGCCCACTCACCTTCCCGAAGCGCTCGAAGAGGCGCTCAAGCGGTTCCCGAGTAGGCCCCGGCGCCCTTCCAGGCTTCCGCCGGGCCGAGGCTGGCGAGTGTGACGTTGCACTCACCCGAGGCACCGACTGGTCGGGTGTCCCGGCTTGAAACGCGGAACATAGCGGTCAATTAGCGCGAGAACCAGCCGACCCGGCGAGAGCGACGCCTGCGGTCATATCTCGCTATTTTGGCGCTTTCCCCGGCTTTGTTAGAGGTCCACGCAGGGTGGCCAGATACACAGAGTAAGCGTCCGATCTCACCGGCGACCGCGGATCAAGGTCACGCAAGGTAGCATCCAACAAAAATTTTGTCCAATTTTTGAACTTTTGACCGTTTATCAACTACGTTGCGTTGATGTCAGGCGCTACAGAGGACGAGTGGGGATCGAACGACCCATACTCCCCACTCTGCACCTTCTAGGTGAGCGCGAACTTCGCGGGAAGGAGCCCTTTGGGCTGCCCAGGTAAGCACTCAGCACGATTCCGTAAGTCAAAACGACTCCCGATTGCCGCCGCTCCCGCCCTCCTCGGGGTAGCGGCAGCGGCCGCTCTGTCACTCCAGGCAAGCCCGGCATCGGCCAGCACGATCGCGCACCATGCCGTGACCGCTCGCCACCAGTCGAGCGTCGCGCACGCTCAGCTGCTGTCGGCCGTAAGCTCGGCGGCGGCGCAGCAGACGGCCTCCACGAGCACCTCCTCGTACACGGTGCAGTCGGGCGACACGCTCAGCTCGATCGCCGCGGGCGTTTACGGCAACTCGGCCGATTGGTCGGCCATTTACCAGGCCAACACCGGCGAGATCTCGGATGAGAATCTCATCTACCCCGGCGAGGTTCTGAGCATCCCGGGGACTCCGTCGCAGGCGTCCACCTCGGAGCAGGCGTCCACCTCGGAGCCGACGAGCACCGAGCAGACCTCGACCTATTCGCAGGGCTCCTCGGACAGCAGCGAGTCGGACCAGTCCGCCAGCACGGGCTCCGGCGAGAGCTCGTTCCAGGAGTGCGTGATCGAACGCGAGTCTGGCGGCGACAGCCAGGTCATGAACTCCAGTGGCCACTACGGCCTGTACCAGTTCAGCGCCTCGACCTGGGCCGAGTACGGCGGTAACCCGGCTGACTTCGGTGACGCGAGCGTGGCCGAGCAGAACCAGGTGTTCGACACCGCCGTCGCTGATGGCGGCGAGTCCAACTGGTCGGCCTACGACGGCTGCTGATACACGCCGATAGCGACTCTGATGGGCCGCCGGACTAGTAGTCCGGCGGCCCATCAAGCGCATGAGGAAGAAGGAGGGCAAAGCCTGAATCCCACATAGGTGCGCGGCCCCGTCATAGTGAGCACCGTGTCCGGTCGCGTGTGTGACGCCGAAGGCCAGGGGATGATGGACACGTCCTGATCCGGCCTCCGGGGCGAGTTACCGCGAAATCGGCCATCGAGTAGTGGCCGGGACTTGAGCACCGCGTCCGAACGGCATCTTGCTGCGGTTGACGGTCTGTTGGGCTCAACGCCACCTAACCGCCCCGACCGCTTCCACGCCTTCACGAACTCCTTGTACAAGAACCGCTGAAAGGGCTTTCCCGCGAAGACGTAACGCTTCTCCACCTCGCGAACACCCATCCACAGACCGGTGACGTTCGGGACGCCAGGGATGGAGTGACTGACCGAGGCAACGCCTTCGACAAGTTCTCGCTCAACGGGCGATAGGTCCACTGCCCGCAGGCCGAGCCGTTCCAGCAGGCGCTTCTTAACCGCGGCGATATCCCGGGAAAGCCGTAGGTAGTCTTCAGCGGTCACGCACTGCTCTATCGCATCCCTCAGTTCCCGCGCTCTCGCTCGGTAGTCGACGATTCTGTCAGCGACTAGCTCGATCCACGACTCGTCGGAGTACCTGCCAGTCTCCGACGCATCCCATAGCCGACCGCCGAGAAGCGGCAACTCTAGCTCCAGGATCTGCAGCCGGGATCTCATCGACTCACCGCCAGCGGTCACCAGCGATGTCTGGATGCCGCGGACAACCTGGATGACATCGAAGATGAGCGAGTCCCCGGCACCACCGCGAGTCAGTTCGAAAGTGAGCAGGAAGTCTCGCCGCAGTGGATGGGACTGGTACGACACATTCGCCGCATCCGCTCGAGCGCGGTATCGAATACCCCGGGCCAAGGTAGCCATCAGATAGGCCTCGGTCCCGGGAACCGAGATGTCCGCCAGAGTCTCACTCAACACGACCGCCGCTGCCCTCGCCCAGTCGCCGAAAGCATCGGCCTCGATGCCATCGTTGGTCTGAATACGTACGTCATGGTGACCAGCGACGCCGTGGACTCACGTCTCCTGGAATTGCGACCATTCACGCAACCTCGTCGCAAGCGCGATTCCATACGCAACCGTGTCGTCGCATAGCCGAGCTTGAGTTACGAAACGCACGACGGAGCTGAGCCCATCGGCGCTCTGCAAATCTTTCAGCGCTGCCGCTTCCAGCGCCGAGGCAGAGTTGCGGGCCGATTCCTCAAGCCGGAGTGCCGTGACAAGACCGCGAGAGAGCAAGGTGCGGAGCAAGCGTGGCTGCTCACCAAAATCGGTATCCCGCGGCAAAGCTAGCACCGGATGAGCGACGCAGACCTCGGACATGAAGATCAGAGACTGGACGACCTCGACAAAGCATTGCCGACCAAACGGATCACCGAACGGTCGGCGGTTATTTTGCGCAAGAACGAACTCTTCGGCCCCTATCAGGGATGTCACATCGATCAGGACCGTGTTCATATGCCGCCGTCTAGCTCCCGCTACATCCGTTCAGGAGCCACGAAACCAACTCCTTGTCACCAACAATCGTTGTCTTGAACACGGGCTCGGGTTGACTCAGCACGTCGGTGCTGACCGGCACCCGATCACGCCCGTCGGCATCCACGCAAGCGAGACCCGCGACCTTGCCCAGGCACACGCCCGCCAGACCATCCCAGACCTTCTGGTTCTCCCGAAGAAACATCTTGAACTGAGGCAACGGAAGATCCGAGAAGACATCAACATCCACCGCGGTGCGAACCATGTCCAGGGTTTGCAACGTTGTCCGGGTTTTCAGCCGGTACCCGGCGCGCTCAAGTCCCGTCTCAAACGGTCGCGGCTCCGTTCCGGTGCTGCGGGTCGCCGATACCCAGCTCCCAGAACGCCGGCCCACCACGGTGCCATTAGCCGTGATCGACGGCTCACGAGCGTTACCTATTACCTGTATAGGCGTTGCATCATGGCCGAGTTCGGGCGCAAACACGAATGCGGCCACTGGCAGCAGATTCTCCAGCAGGCAGACCACCGAACAGAACTCCCGGCCATCCCGCTTCACGAACTCAGCAGTCCCGTCAATCGGATCGATCACCCATATCCGGCCGGGACGCTCCAGCACCTCATCGCGGACCGAGTCCCGCTCATCCTCTTCCGCCACGATGACCGGATCGGGATCAACCATACGGATATGATCTATGATCAGGTTCTCGACGGCTATATCCGCATCCGTGAGCAGAGTGTTGTCGGCTTTCACCCGCACATCGAGACCCGTGAGGTGAGACCGGAACTTGCGGAACTCACGGTTCAATTCGTCAGCGAGCCCGTTCCACAGCTGCCCGAGATCCATTGCCCATCCCTTCGTTTATGGTGTATCAGCGATGCGGTTATCGGCACCAGACTTATCGTCATGCGTACTCGCCCGTTATCGACCTGTCTTCGGCGACCGCCTCCTCAGCGAAATTTTGAACGCGAGTACGGACGGTATGGTTTCTCACCCTCTACTGGGATTTGGCGGTGGATGCGATCGAGTATCGCCTGTCTCAGCGTCGTCAGCTCCTGAGACGAGGGTGGATCGCCACCGTCGTGTTCTTGATCGGGGTCGCGGGCGTCGCCGCAGCGCCAGAGGTGTCCGGCCAGGCGACCAGGTTTCTCTTCATACCGGGCTTGGCGGGCTTCATCGCCGCGATAATTTTGCTCAACGTCGCCCATGGCCCCACCGTCTTGTCGCCGAAGGGCATCCGGACAGGCACGTTCTTCGGCCATCATTCGTGCCACTGGCCGGAGGTGACAGACATCCAGGTCGTGAACATCTCCGCCTCGCGCTACAGCCTGCCGACCGAGGTCCCCGAGGGCCAGAAGTTCCAGGAGATCCGTGACTACTGGGCCAACGCACAGGGATTGGGACGTTAGGCGCTCTCGGAATCGAGCTTTCGCAGCAGGTCCCGGAGCGTGACCAGCTGAGACTCGCTCAGCGCGGAGAACGCGACCGGCGGTGTCGTGTCGGCGAGCTGCGCGCGCTTGGCCACCTCTTGGCCCTTCCCGGTGAGCGCGATGACCTTGACCCGCCGGTCGGTCGGGTGCTGCTGACGAACCGCGAGGCCCCGTTGCTCCAGGGCGTCGACCAGCGAGGTCACGTAGGAGTTGTCACAGCCTAGGTGCTTGGCAAGCTGGCGCATCGGCATGGTCTCGTCCAGCGGAAGCACCAGCAGCGCCCGCAGCGGAGCAAGCGGCAGCCCAGTCTCCAGCGTGATCTGGTGAGCAGCGGCCATGGCAGCCGGGTTATGACTGAGCGACCGGATCCGCCGCCACGCCTCAGCCGCGGGTTCCTCAGTCTCGACTTCGGCGGCCGGCGCCTGCATACCAGAGCTCATGAGATCGATGATACTGCCTGTCACTGACTGACAGTATAAAAGATTGACATTTTCATTGATTGACACACTCAGTGATATTATCTATGTTCTTGACTATGGATCGGCATCAAGATCAGAAGCTGGCCGTGGCCGTTGTATACGTCGCCGCGATGTTCATGGCGATCATGGACACGACAATCGTCAACGTGGCGCTGCCCACCCTGGGCCGGGACTTCCACGCCAGAGCCAACGGGGTCGGCCTGGTGTCGATCGCCTACCTGGTCAGCCTGACGGTGTTCATCCCAGCCTCGGGCTGGCTGGGCGACCGGATCGGCGGCCGCCGCGCGCTGCTCACCGCGATCGGCGTGTTCACCATCGCGTCGGCGCTGTGCGGTCTGTCCACCAGCCTGGGTGAGCTGATCGCGTTCCGGGTCCTGCAGGGCGTCGGCGGCGCGGTGATGACCCCGGTCGGATTGGCAATGCTGTTCCGGGTGTACCCGCCGGCCGAACGGGTGCGGATCTCGAGCGTCCTAGCTGTGCTCACCGCACTGGCACCAGCGTTGGGACCGATCCTCGGCGGGCTGTTCACGACCTACCTGTCGTGGCGGCTGGTGTTCTTCGTCAACGCGCCAATCGGCGTGGCGGCGTTCGTGTTCGGCGCGGTGACGCTCGCCGACCACATCCCGCACCACCCCGGCCGTCTCGACATCACCGGCCTGGCGCTGTCGGGCCTTGGGCTCGGCTCGGTCATGTACGGAATCTCGGAGGGACCGGCCCAGGGCTGGCTGGCCGTTCCGGTACTCGCCACCATCTGCGCGGGAACAGCGCTATTGATAGCAATGATTGTCGTCGAGCTGCGGGTAGCCAACCCGCTGGTGGACCTGCACCTGTTCCGCAATCGTTTGTTCGCGGCGGCGACCAGCCTGTACGGGCTCGGCTCGGTCGCCTACCTCGGCGCGCTGTACCTAGCCGCGCTGTTCCTCCAGGACGCGCTCGGCCTGTCCGCCGTGCAGTCAGGGCTCACCGTCTTCCCCTCCGCGCTCGGCGTCATGGCCGGCGGACAGGTCGTGACACGGCTGCTGTACTGGCGGTTCGGTCCGCAGCGGCTCGTGATCGCGGGACTCATCGTCGTGGCCGCAGCGATGGTCCTGATGGCCCAGGTCAGCACCAGCCTGTGGCTGATCCGCTTGATCATGCTGGTGCTCGGCATCGGGGTCTCGCTGGTGTTCATCCCCAACCAGGCCGCGTCGATGGCGACCATCACCAAGGCTGAGACCGGCCGCGCCTCATCGATCTTCAACGCCGGCAAGCAACTCGGCGGGGCCGTTGGCGTCGCGTTGCTCACCACGGTGCTCGCCGCCGCCGGACCCACGCGTTTGGCAGCCGGTCACGTCACCGCGAACCTGAGCGCCTACCACTACGGCTTCCTCGCCGCCGCGGCGGCGGCCGTCGCTGCCATCGCCGTCGCACTCACCGTCCGGGACGCCGACGCGGCGGCAACGATGGTTCCGCATCGGGCCGGCAACCGGACCGACGAGCCGAAGCTCGTCGGTAAGGCATGATCGTGCCGACCGGTCTGGATCTATCAGCCTGAACGCACGTTTTGTCCGGCAGGCCCGGCGCTCGGATCTCCGGGCAACCAGCCACAGTGGAACTTCCGCCGCCGCCGGCCGCCAAGGCGCGCGATCAGTTGAGCTGCCAGTCCACGCCCCGCATCCGGTTGGCTAGCTCGGTCGCGGTGCCCGCGTGCACCCACACCATGGGCAAGCCGACGGCCGGACACTCAGCGGACGCCGGACGGGCGGCGACCCACGGACCACCGCCACGGGGCAGCCATACGGCCCAGGCCGGGAACTCCTGGTACAGCCGGATGACCGCGGTGACCGCAGGCCCCGTCCTGGCATCGAGTGTCGCCACCGCCCGCCAGAACGAGGCCGGGAGCTCGTACTCGTCGTTCTCCTGACCCCCAGGAGCGCTGTCGTGGTCCACGACGTCCTTCCTGTCGTGCATTCAAGGACAACTCGACAGTGGTCGAGTGCAGCTGTGATCAGAATAGGGCATTCGCCGGGGATGCGCATGGCCGACGACGATGAGAGCCTGTCGTTCGGCTCAAGGAATGGTGAGCGAGGCATGGGCGACCAGGCAAATCGTGGACGCCTTCCGATTCACTCGCTATTTGCTAGCTTTTGTCACGTTTTCATCCAGCGGGGCCGTGGTGCAATATCCGGATTCTTACCCGCGCCACCACAATCAACTGCGAGTTCGATATCAGGATCGTTCGTGATAGAATTCGAACGTAAAATCGATACCGGGAAGCCTGGCGGGAAGAGACGCCAGGTATCCCAGACCGGGAAGCGGGGTGAACGGGAGCATGGCAGACTACAGCGGCTTCTCCCAGGGCGAGACCTTGGACATGGCCCGCCCGTCAGCGAAGCTGGCGGGGATCCTGGAGCAAGTGGCGGGCCAGGACCGCCGGTACCGAGGGCTGGACGATGACCAGCTCACCGGGGCGCTGGGCCGGTGGGCGGCGGTCGAGTCCTAGGCCTGCTCACAGAAGCTGGCCGCGGTGACCGAGCTGGTGCGGCGCCGGGGCATCCCGGCGCTCGGCACTGTCACCGGACCGGCCGACATCGCACCGGAAGTACCGGCCGGATGGGACGAAAGCGTCAGCGAGGAAGCGGCGCTGGCGCTGGGCATGTCCAAGCCAGCGACCGACAAGCTGGTGAGCCTGGGGGTCACGCTGGCCACCCGGCTGACCGCCACCGCCGCCGCGCTGGAGACCGGCGACGTCGACTACGTGAAGGCCTCGATCATGGCGGAAGTCACCCGGCCGCTGGACAACGAGGCCGCGTGGAACGCCGAAAAACTCGCCCTGATGCAGGCCGGGGGCTCGTTCAAGGGCAAGACCCCCGGTGAGCTGCGCAAGCTGACCGAGGGGGCCAGCATCGCCGCCGACCCGGAGGCGGCGGAAAAGCGCCGAACGGAATCGGAGCGGAACGCGAAGGTCGCGTCCTGGCGGGAGCCGGAAGGCACGATGGCGATCCAGGCCTCCGGCCTCAACCCAGCCGACGCGATGGACGCCGAGGCCGCGGTCCAGGAACGCGCCGAAGCCTACAAGAAGTCCGGGATGACCGGAGGAATGGACAAGCTCCGTGCCCGGGCCTTCGCCGATAAGCTCACCGGCCGCAACCCCCTCGGCACCGACACCTCCACGGAAAGCACCGCGGCGGCACCGCGGCAGGTGCACCTGACCGCGCCGGAGTGGATCCTGCCGCTTTTGACCGTGCTCGGCCAGGCCGACAATCCGGGCGAAGCGGCCGGGCTCGGCGCCATCGACCCGGACATGGTCCGCCAGCTCGCCGCAGCGGCGGCCCGCGCCGGGGACCAGACCGAATGGCATCTCTCCCTCGTGAACGACCAGGGCTGGGTCACCTCGCACGGATGTCCACCCGCGAACCGGCGGAGCAACCGGGCGAAAGCGGACAACGCCGGGACCATGCGCATCGCCTTCCCGCAAGACCAGGCCAGGGAGTTCACGCTGTACCCGGTCGCCATCTTCGACTGCGACCACACCTACCGCACCGAGCAGCACGATCCCAGCGAATTGCTCCGGCACCTGACCGAGGTTAGGGACGGAACCTGCGCCCGTCCCGGCTGCGCCCGACCCGCTCGAAAATGCGACTACGAGCACGCTCAGCCGTTCGAATCGGGTGGGTGGACCTGTATGTGTAATTGCTCGATGGTCGACGAACACGACCACCAGATCAAGCAGAAGCCCAGCTGGCAAGTCAAGCAGATCGCCCCCGGCTTCCGGCAATGGACCACCCCCAGCGGGCGGCACTACACCAGCCAGCCCCGCCAGTACCCCGCCTGAACCAACCGGCTCGGGCGAGTGGGAACCTGGCCACCGACTAACGCAACCTCGGCTTCTCGAAGCCGAACATCGCATCGCACAGTTCCCCGATAAAGGTTTCCGCGCTGACGTTCTCGTCGGGTGGGCACACTGTCAGCCAGCGGCAGCCCTGCGGCGCCTCCTCAAGACGGATGCGCACTCCTGTCCTCGTGCCGCTGCGGTGCTGGGCCTCCGGATCGAGGTTCAGCAGTTCGCGGTTGACTTCGATCACCTCGGGGACCAGCACCGCGGGCGGCAGTGCCATCATCGGGGCGTTGGGACCGGAGTACGCGGCGTCGGGATCTATGCAAGAAACGATGAGGATCGCCAGCCCGCGGGCGATGTCGGCGAGTTCGGTGCGCAGGTCACGCGTCGTCCCGCCGAACTTCAGCTCCGGCAGGCCGAAATACCCCATCCCGTCCGACACCGCCCAGTAGGTGCCTTCGACCTCGAAGGCGCTGGCCATGATCCACGGTCGCATGTCAAACCGGGTCTCCACCTCTTCACCGTCGATGATGATCTCGGGCAGTGACGCGAGCGCCGTGGGCACATCGATCGTTCGCAGGGCGGTGAGCTCGAACATCCCGCACCCGAGCCCGGCGGCGAGCGCCGCGGCGGTGGCGCGTGCCCGCCATTCCTGCACCGCCAGAAGCGAGGCGGGGTGCACCGAGGCGATGACCGCGAAGGCGGGAGCCGTAGCGAGAAACCGGGCCAGGTCCGGCGGGATGTCTCCCGGCAGGCCGTCGGGATCCTCGCCCTCCAGCATAGAGATGGTCACCTCACCCGACCGGACCCACGACAGGACGAGCGCCGGGAACAGCCCTGGCAGCCGGGTCGCACGTTTGCGGGTAAGCTTCCGGCCGCGCTTACCGGTGATCGCCGTGGCGGCGGCTGCGGCGATGACCTGGGTGGCCGCTTCGACGGTCGTGAACCCGGGCAGCGGAACCAGGTAGGTCGCGTGCACGTCGTCCTCCCTGACTGGGACGATCAGCTCGTTCATGGGGGGTTCCTCTCCGTAACGGATCGTGCGCTCACCATAATGAGGCCCCCCGACAAAGTGGTCCCTACCTGCGACGATGCAAGATTTTGCGGTAACCGGCGAGCAGCCGCTGACCGATAGCCGACTGAGGATGCATGGGGTTGCCCTTCGTGCTGGTACCGGTGGGAGGTACACGCGCCCGACCGCGCCCGTGAGAGCACGGAGGACCATAACGACGGGGGCTTAGCCCTCCGGGGTCCCGCAACTCGGAAGGTTGTTACCAGTCACCGGAACCTCTCGTGGGTGCCTGACCACTAGCCGGTCACGTGACGGCTAGCAGTGCGGTAACGAATGCCGTGCACCTATGTAGTCTTCTGCACACCTTGTCCCACGGTCATGCGTCTCACTACGGGTTCTGAACATCGAGAAGGCCCTGGAGCACTGGACGGTGCCGTTCGCGATCCGGGAGTTGATGGCGAACGCACTCGACGAGCAAACGTTCCCAAAGCGGGGCTTGCCGATGGCTAGATGGTCTGTTGTCGTATGAATGTGGAGCACGACGGACTCCAGGGACTCGGTGCCCTCATGCCGCTGCAAGCATGGCACGCAACCCTGGTGAACGGATCACCCCGGCAGTACGCCACTGGCGAGATCCTCGTACGGCAGGGGGACGAAGGGCGTTTCGTACTCGCGCTGACCCATGGCCTGGTCAAGGTCACGCACCTGGAACCCGACGGGCACGAACTCGTGCTCGCCGTTCGGGGACGAGGCGAGCTCATCGGGGATCTCTCGTATCTGGACCATCGACGGCGCTCCGCTACCATCACAGCTCTTTCCCCATGCGTGACGTACATCCTGCCGGACGCACGCTTCAGGAAGATCGTTAGTGACTTCACCCTTGGCGACCTCGTTTTCTGCCATGTGATCGCGCGGCTACGGGAGAGCGAGGAGATCCGTGCCGAGCTGACCGGGCTGCCTGCCCGTCGTCGGCTCGCACGCTCGCTGTTGCGCCTATCCCCGGGTGGCTGCTGCGTTCTCACCCAGTCCGACCTCGCGACGACCGCGGGAATGTCACGATCCGCTGTGGCCAGCGAGCTCGCCTGGCTTCGCCGCCACGCACTGGTGCGAACCGGCCGCCGCAGGATCTGGATAGCCGACGCCCTCGGCCTCGCGGCCGTCGCGGATGGGCTAGCGTTAGTGTCTATTCCTGGACAGAAGGGTTCGCCGCGATGCGGCACCTTCGTGGTATGTCAGAACCACTTCCCCCGTATCGAGGCATCTTCGCCGTCGATACCGTACGGTTCACCGCCAACCCGAGTGCCCGCCAGCCCGACCTGAGCGCCACCATTCAGCGCGTGCTCAAGGTGACGTTCGAGCGGTGCCAGCTCCCGGGCATCTGGGAGCAACGCCGTTTCCCCCAGGGGACCGGCGACGGGTACCTGTTCGGAACTATGCCGACCGACGTGCCGTTTCTGCTACACCCTGTCCTCGACACGCTCCATGATGTTCTGGCCGAGACCGATGAGGAATTGCGGGCACTCGACCGTGCGCTGCGGCTCCGGCTGCGAGTGTCCGTCAACATCGGCCCAGTACCAGACGCAGGCGACGAACTGCGGGATCGCATTGGCACTCCAACGAACGTCGCATGCCGCCTTCTGGACTCCACCGCCCTGCGCGATGCCCTCAACCGCTCCAACCACGATGTAACGCTGCTCGCCGCGATCGTTTCGCAGCGCGTCTTCGATGATGTCGTCCGTGGCGGCTACACATCAGTGTTGCATCCCGATCGGTTCGATCAGGTGACAGCCGAGGTGCCGGGCAAGGACTTCGCCGAACCTGCCTGGATCTACGTGCCGCGCCCATCGCGATCGTCAGCCCCCGAGACCCAGGCGGCGACAGCCACCCTCGTCGACTCCAGTGAACCGCCGAAGGCGGGCCGGTTCTACCAGAACACCGGAGCTGGCCAGCAGATCAACGCCGACACCATCTCCGCACCAATCACATACGGGGGCCGGTCATCGTGACGGATATCGACGAGCCTGCCAGGTTCTATCAGAACACTGGCGACGGGCAGCAACTGAATGCCGACACCATAAACATCGTCCAGCGGGTCCGGGAGCTGGTCGAAGCGCACGCGCTGGACCTGGAAGAGCTCACACGACTGCGGACCGTATATGTACGTACCGCATCGGCCGACCAAGCGGTTGATGCCCTAAGATCCGCGAACGCCGTTGTGCTGACCGGCCAGCCCGGGTCTGGCCGACTGGTCACTGCGGTTGCCGTGATCACCGAGCTTGGCGCGATCCCCCATCGGGTTGACCTCGACCCCGGTGACGACCGGCGCGAGCTGCCCGCGAAGAGCGGCGACGGCTACATCGTGGCCATCGATGATCAGATGGGGCGAGGAATGCCTGAGCTCAGCGAACTCCTCCCTCGCTATGCCCATCAGCTCGCCAAGGTCGGCGCCTACCTCGTGGTGACGACGACCCCTGCCACCCGGAATCTGCTTGGGCCGCGTATGCGTTCTGTCCCCATCATCTCGCCGAATCCGGCCGACGTGCTGAGAACCCACCTCGCACCGGCCGTCGCTGACGACTGGTCACAGCGACCCCAGGTCCTGGATCTGCTAAACGATGCGAGCCCGGCGGACGCCGCACGTTTGGCAAAGCTTGGGAACGACGCGATCACCGCACATAGCGACGACCCCCTTCACGAGGCTATCTCGGCATATCGAAACTGGTCCGATGAGCTGAGCGTCTGGTTCGGCAAGCACACCGACGGATACGAGCGAGCGCTGCTACTCTCGGCTGCCTCTCTGGATGGCGCGGCCGCGGGAGCGGTTTTCAGAGCTGCCGATCAGCTCATCGACCGGGTGAAATTCGAGCGGCCGCCCGGCGGAGGACTCGTCGGGGACGGTGCCGGCAAGCTCATCGCCGAGATCGACGCGGTGATCATCGACGGTACGATAAAGCTTCCCCGCCCCGCCTACGCCGCCTCTGTGCTTGAACACGTGTGGACCGATCGTCTGCATTTGCGAGGCGACCTGGAGCGCTGGCTCATTGACCTGCCCACATCACTCCGCGACCCAGCGGGTGCCAAGGCCGCCTACAGCCTGATCGATCTCGCCATCCGGCACGGTGACGCCGCACTCATTACCCATGCGGCTGGCACATGGGCGGAGCAGTCGGCAAGCCGGGAGCTAGCTGCTGACGCACTAACAGAGGCGGGCGTAAGCGCGACTATCGGAAGCAGCATCCGCCAGGCCATGTACCGTTGGGCGACCCGCTCGGGAACCACGCAGAGCCTCAAGCTCACCATCGCCGACGTCTGCGGCGGCCCGCTCGGCAAGAGCTTCCCGCGGAACGCGATGACGCGGCTGCGTCACCTCGTCCGGAACGGCGACACCGGCGTGTATGAGCGCGTCACGATGGCATTGCAGTCGCTCGCTGACGAGCCTCATCTGCGGACCCAGACGCTGCGGGAGACAATCTGGTGGATCGAGCAACCCGAGCCCCTGCGCACGACCGGCATCCGGGTGTTTCTCGCGCTGGCCGTTCCTGACGCTGATCTGCTCTCCAGCCGTGACCGGCGCGAGTTGCTCGCCGAGGGCTGGCGCGCCGCGTTCCATGACCCTGACTACGTCGCCGCCGCGCGGGATGCCTGCGTCGAATGGCTGGAGGCGGCCGCCCAGGGAAAGGTATCTCACGAGGTTGTGACCACCACACTGGCCGACGCCTGCCATAGCAGCCATGACATCGGCATTCTGTCGAATGCGACCTGGCAATGGGCGAAAGCGGACACCGATCCAGCCCCGATTCCCCGTGAGACCATCAACGACGAGCTCATGCGGAAGGTAGCGGCTCGCGACCCGCTCACACCCGGGCTCTCGCCGGCTAAAATTTATACCGCGATCGCGGAGGCCAACGTATGAGATGGCAGCGTGCTTACGCGGATCCTGGCTGCAACGCCAACGCGGGACCATACCGGCTGGCCAGTCGCCTGCTGACCGCAGCGTGGTTCACCGCCACGGTGTCTGCCCGCTGGGTGTCGTCCCCGGAGGACGGGGCGGCGGTATTCCGCTACCTGGTTGAGGACGCGAATAAGGTCACCCGCCAGTACTCGGTGCTTGACGCAAGCGCCGCCCAGGACGAAGTCAACCATCGTCTCGCGGTGCCCCAGGAAATACCAGGCACTGGCGCCACGCTGATGGCCGCACACGTGACGCTGACCGTAACCGCCGATGACCTTGAATATGCGGAACGACGGGCTTCCATCGATCGCGCGGCCATGCTCGCCGACGCGGAACTCGAGGCTCAGCGGGACCGGCTGGTGAAGCTGCGCGACGTGTTCCTTGCCGATACCGCCACCGCCCGGCTGTGGTGGTTCGATGGTGACCCGGGCAAGCTTCTCGCCCTAGCAGACAAGGAGAACCAATTCGAGACGGTCGTGCAGGGCATCGCGGAGTCCAGTGCAAGCGCTGCTGACAAGGACGTAGTTCCCGGTCTCGTCGCGCAGTTCCTCGCGGAGCTTAGTCCCGCGGAGAAGACGCTGCTACTCGGGCAGCTCACCAACGTCTTCGCCAGCTATGAGCGCCAAGACCTCGTGGCAGCCTTGCAGATGCGCGTTCTAGTGCCCGATGCGAACGGCGCCAGCAAGGCGGTGTGATGGCTGTCACCCATAGATTGCCGTCATGCTCACGGAGAGCCCGCACGCCGGTACGGTGACCAGCATGGACAAGTCCTGGGAAAACCTCGGCTACCCAAGTTTCCGAGCTACTCTCGCCGAACAGGTCAACGATGTGGTGTCGGTGCTGCAAGACCCGCTCCTCCAGATCGAGCTGCTGAGGTCGATGCTCCTAGCCAAACTGGGAGACCCGGTCCTCGTTGACGCGCAGGTCGCGACCCGAATGGTGCGCCGTACACGTGGCTGCTGGACCAGGTCAGCGACGGGATAAAGCTGACCGCTGCTGGGTTCCTTCCGCCCAAGGTCGTCGAGGCCACCGTTGCCGAACTCGGGCTCTGGGACGAGTGGATCGGCAAGCACAACCGGGAGAACCAGACTCTCCCCGTTCTGGAACTGCGTGAGTCTGCAATGAAAACCGGTCTACTGCGCAAGGAACGCGGCATCCTGCTCGCTACCCCGAGCGGACGCGCGGTCCGCAACGACCCGGTCAAGCTCTGGTGGGACCTAGCGGCAAACGTGCCACCCCGCCGTGCACAACGGCTGGAGTTGCAGGCAACCGTACTGTTGCTCACCGCGGTGGCCGCGCAACTGCCCGAGGACCCGCTTCAGTTCGCCACCGACTGGCTAGAGAAGTTCGGCTACGGTTTCCGCGATGGCTTACCGATGACCAAGTGGACAGCAAGGCACTCCGCCGAGATCGCCTACACTGTTCTGCTTCGGACCGGCGCGATCGAACGAGGCGAAATCCTCCAGCCAGACCGGGCAACGCCGCAGGGGGCACTATTCGCCCGCGCCAGGTGAACGCCCTGGGAGAACGTGGTCTCACCGGCCGAGTTCGCGTCGAGCAGCACCGCGAACCGTCCGGGCACTCTGGGATCGATGCTCGAGACGGCCCGGGAAGTCGCGTGCCTGACCTACGACGAGGCCGCAGCGCGACTGGGCCGCGGGTCTGACTGGCTGGTTCGCCTAGAGACCGGATTCGGGGTAGCGAGCTCCGAGGAAGTCGCACGCATCCTTGTCGAGTACGGCGTACGGGAAGCCGGAGCCTCCGACATGATTATCGACATGGCTCGGCGCGTGGCTTCCCCGCCACCCTGGCTCGCCGCGCACACGCCCGGATGACCGCAGACACCAGGGACGTGCTCTTGCTCGAAGCAGAGGCCACCCTCGCCCAGGTCCACGGCCTTCTGCTGATCCCCTACCTGGTCCAGACCGAAGGCTACTTCCGCGAGATCGCGCCGTATGTCTTCCTCGACTGCGACGTCGATCAGGAATGGGACCTGCTCTACCATCGCCAGACGCATCACCCGGCCGCGGCTACCCGGCTTCTCGACGTGATCATCGACGAGACCGCTTTCGAGCGGTTGAATCGTCCAGACATCATGGCCGGGCAGCTCCGTCACCTGCTCGCACTAAGCCACAGCCCGCATGCCACAGTGTGCATCATCCCCAAGGACGCCGCTTTCTTCGAGAGCCGCGGCCACCTCTTCGAGATTTTGTCTTTCGCAGGCACTAACGATCGGATTGGCGTCGCCTATCCCGCAGTCATTGGCGTCCGACTAGCCTCTGGTGACGCGCTGTATGACATCTGGACTCACATCGAGACCACTGTGGCCGCGGACCCGACCGAGAGCCGCACCATCCTCGAACGCCACCTGGCCGCCCAAAGCTGAGCTACCGACCCGATCGTTTCCACGCCTTCACGAACTCCTTTTACAAGAAGCGCTGGTAGGGCTTCCCGGAGAAGACGTAACGCTTCTCCATTCCCCGGACACCCATCCACAGCCTGGTGACGTTGGGGACGCCAGGGATGGCGTGGCTAACCGACGCGACACCATCGACGAGTTCTCGATCGCTCATGATTTGATGGGTCCCATGTCGTCCTCCAGTTGTGTTGGAGTTGATGACTAGGACCGTCGAGGTGTTCCCGCACCTCGACGGTCCTCTCATACTATTCGTTTCTAATATCGAACACATTGCGCAGTCAAGGCAATCGGAAACAGGCGCGGACTGACCGTCGGCCCGCTGGCCTCCTTATCGAGGCAGGCCTCCCTGGCGGCGGGTCTCGTTCGCGCTCACGAGGCGGATGTGCGATTATCGAACTATGAGTGGCGACGCTGAGTGGGCAGATGTCGGAGAGCGCATGCGCATCGCTCGTCTGGCCGCAGGCCTTACTCAAGAGGAGCTCGGCAGCAAGGCAGGCTTGGACCGCACAATGATCGTCAAGATCGAGTCCGGGCACCGGCGCATAGATGCCATGGAGCTGATCAGACTGTCGTCTGCGCTTCAGGTGCCAGTTGAACTATTGCTCCAGCCCACGCCCCTCATCTTGTCGCACCGCTCTGGTGTCGTGACCGAAGACGCGGACACCGAAGCAGCACGAGAGTCTGGGCGTCTAGACCTGACTCTGGTGGCATGGCTGCATGACGTGCAGCAGATGGTCAAGCTGGGTACGCTGCGGCCAGGACCTCTCTTGCGGGCCAAGACGCCGGTCGACTCCGAGGCCGCTGCTCGCGAAGTCGCGCTAGGGGTTCGAGAGCAACTGGGCGTTCACACCAAGCCAATCGACTCGATGGTGGATCTTTGCGAACGAGCTGGCCAGTACGTCCTGGTCACCGACGTTCCAGGAGAAGGCGCATCGATGGTCGATGGCGACGTGGCGGTCGCGGTCATCAGCCGCCGAGGAGATCCAGGGCGTCGCCGTGCCACCGCTGCTCACGAACTCGGCCACCTCGTCGTCGGTGATGAATACTCCAGTGATCTCGGTGTCCACACGTCGCGAGGAGACCGAGAGGCGTTGCTCGACACATTCGCAGCGGAACTGCTACTCCCCTCGCAGGTCGTGACGGCTGAACTCGGCGCGTCAGAGACCATGGACCGGGATCAGCTCATCGGACTCGCGGCCCACTATCGGACGTCGTGGTCGCTGGCGATCAGGCAAGCCGCCCGCGCGGGAGTCCTCAGCGGGCCGACCCGCCGCGACTGGGGAAAGGTCTCTCCTACGCGGGGCGAGTTCATGGAAGCCTTGGGATGGGCGCCGCAACCGGATCTCGAAGCTATACGAGTGCCTCCCGGTTATGCCCATGCCGTCATGGAAGCCTGGAAGAAGGGCGCCGTCACCGCATCGAGGGCCGTTGAACTCATGCACGGGCAGATCACCGCAGCCGACCTGCCTGCGTGTACCGAGGAAGATATCGAACCATGACCGAGCAGGCGGCTGCCGTCAGCTCGGTTTGGGTATTCGATGCCGTGTGCTTGAGCCATTTCGCTCGGACGGAACGACTGGATGTACTTCGCGACCTACTGGTCGGGAAGGAGTGCTGGACAACCCGAGTCGTTCTAGAAGAAGTCAGGCGAGGCGTCACCGCGTACCCAGCGCTGAACGATGTCCTTGCGGCTGACTGGCTCAAGATCGTCCAACTCGACACTCTCGACGAGATCAAGCATTTCGCAGTGTGGACAAAGCGCCTAGGTTCGGGCGAGCGGGACCTGGGGGAAGCCAGCGTATTCGCGGCAGCCGAACTACGTTCGGCGATTGCCATCACCGACGATCGAGGGGCGGTACGAGTCGCTAGGGCCCACGGTCTAGACGCACACGGGACCATTTGGATGCTGGCGGGCGCCTGCCGCGATGGCAAACTCTCGGAGCCCGCCGCCGGAAATCTAATCGACGCCTTGCGAGCGTCGGGACACAGGCTGCCCTGCACGGGTGCCGAATTTCCCGGCTACGCGAGGCAGTACGGGCTCCTGTAGGCGTTCAGTCGCCCAGAGGCCGGTATCACGGCTTTACCTAACAGCGAGATGCCACTCGGCTCGTGCGAGGAGTTCGTCGTAGGTCACGATCTCGGGTTCGGCCGTGTTGCGGCGATACAACTCGAACGATCGGAAACGGTCCAAGCGCACGCCACCGTACTCGCCTTGAAGTTCGCTAAGCCGACCGATGATCAGTGGGTATCGAACGGCCGCGAGACTGGTGGGGCAACGAAGAGGTGGATCTGCTGATCCATCACGACCTTTTCGCGGGCATTGCCAGGCTGCTAGCGCACACAGTTGACCGCGCCATTGGGCGAGGAGTTCAGCATGGCTACGTCGAACGCCAGGAGCCTCTCGTCGCCCTCCGCGGCCGGATCGACCTCAGGGAACAACTCCGCCACCCTTTTTCACCCGTCCCGGTCCGCTGCCGATACGACGACTACACCGCCGATACGAAGCTGAATCAGCTGATCAGAGCAGCACTTTCCCGCGTTCTGCGACTGCCAGGCATACCGGGAACCGTACGCAGAACCCTGCAACTCCAACTCACTCTGCTCGAAGAAGTCGTACCCGTGGAGCCGGACCTTCATTGGGCAGAAACCTGGGAACCGACCCGACTTGACCGTCGCTATCTTCCGGCCGTCCGGTTGAGCGCTCTCCTGCTGCGGCGACTCAGCCTGTCAGAAGCCGCCGGCAACACACGCGACTGTTCTTTCCTGGTCGACATGAACAATCTATTCGAGCAGTTCCTCGAAGAGGGACTCAGAAAGCGGCTTCAGGCAGCCGACAACACCATCCGGGTGGTCGGCCAAGAGCAGCGGCATCTGGACGTCGAGAACCGCCTCATCATCAGACCCGACATCGTCGTGCAGCGAGGGTCGTCAGCCGCCTTCGTCCTGGACTCGAAGTACGTCCTGGCGAGTGACGGAACAACGCATGTCGACCACTACGCCCAGATGCTCTCTTACGCGATCGGGCACGACGTTAAAGACGTGGCGCTTGTTTATGCCCTCAAGGCAGCATCCGTGTCGCTCCCAACCGACTTCTTGGCGACGATCCGGAACGTGAACATCCGGATTCACTCATGGTGGCTGGACCTGACGACTGGGCCTGAACAGATCGAAGCTGGCCTGGACGACCTAACCAACAGGATTCTCTATACGTGCCGTCCCCCGACTCGAGTATCTGCTTGAGATCGGTAACCGTCGTTATGGGAATGAAAGTCTTTACAGAGAACGGCGGTGAGCGCACCTCGCGGCGCTGCGCCGAGTACGGTAGGCACTTGCGCCGATGTCACCCGCAGCTTCATGCCACCAGTGCAAAATACGACTGTGCGGGGATACGTCGGGGTAACCGACCTCGAATGGTACGAGTTCCTGTCCGCACGCCCCGAACTCACCGAGGTCAACTTCTGGCGGCCACGGGACCGCAAGCGCTTCGGCGCGATCCAGTCCGGTGACCTCTTCTTTTTCAAGCTCAAGGCGGCGGTTGGCAACCGCGTGGTCGGCGGCGGCATTTTCGCCGACTGGGAACTTCTCCCGCTGTCCGCCGCGTGGGAGGTGTACGGCCCTGGCAACGGCGCCGCCACTTTGGACGAGCTACGGCGTCTGATCGGCGCGCACGCCACGCTGGGGCCACGCGACGATCCGGAGATCGGCTGCGTTCTGCTGCGGGACGTGCGGTTCTTCGATCGGCACGACACCGCCGGACCGCCGCCGGAGTGGGCACCGGGCATCATGCAGGGCAAGGCGTACGACATCGATGCCCCACGATACGGCGGATACTTCGACCTGATCACCGCGCAAGTCCTCGACCTGGCGGTGGAGATCGACCTCAGCAGTCCGGAGTGGCGGCACAGTGGGCCGATGTTCAGCGACCTGCGGCTGCGCCAGGAACGGCTCGGGCAAGGCGGCTTCCGGGCAGCGGTGTTCAATGCCTATCACCGGCGTTGCGCGATCACTGAGGCGAAAGTCTGGCCGGTGCTGCAGGCGGCACACATCGTTCCCGTCGAGCGGCATGGCGAGCACCGGATTGACAACGGGCTTCTGCTCCGATCCGATGTGCACACTATGTTCGATCGCGGGTTCCTTGGCGTCGATCCGCAGTACCGGCTCCGAGTCAGCCCGCTGCTGCGCGAGGTGTACGGGAACGGTGACAGGTACTATGCGCAGCAAGGTGAAGTCATCGCACTGCCGGAACGCCGGGACCAGCGGCCCAACCCTGAGTTCCTGCAATGGCACATGGACGAGATCTTCCAGGCCTCATAGCTAGGAGCGCCATGAACCTGTCGTGGGTGACCCTCGACCGTATGCTCCAAGAGGAAGCGGCTCGAGACGAGTCGTTGCGCCGCTCGCTTGAGGCCGACGATAGGCCGATGCGGTCGGGTACGGCAGAACTGAGCGATGACGAACTGCTCGGCAAGCTGCGCGGCCTGGGATTCGAACTGGACCGCCAGGCGCTCACGGATCTCTGCGCGACCGCGCTGTCGGCAGAGGATGCCGCCAAGCCGCTCCTGGACAACTGGGATTCACGCAACCCGGACGGCGGTCAGCAGGGTGACTGGATATGGCTCTGCGTCCTCGCGCTCTGGGAGCGCTGGTGGCCGGACAAGGTCTGCATGGAGTTGCTCGACGACAAGATGCAGGCGGGCTACAAGCACCATGAGCGCAAGGATCTGACCGCGTGCATGACCGTCTGGCTCGACGCGTGGCGCAGCATCCTGGCTCTGTGCGACGCCGCGTGTATCACCTCCATCGAACGCTTTGATAACCGCTTCCCGCTCACTCAGTCGCTGTTCAACTGGCTCAACGACATCGAATCAGAGCTATGGAACGCGGGCCTGCAGAAGCCCGAGTTCCTAACCGAACGGATCGCTCTCTGCGAGGAGGCCTTGCGCAGGTTCGCCGACGAGGACCAGTTGCTCACCGAGAATCTTCGCCGCGCGCTTGCCGAGACGTACTTCGTGACAGACGGGCCGGGCAAGGCAGACGAGCACTTTGACGCGTGGCTGACCGCCGACCCGCGATGGGGATGGGGCTGGATCGGGTGGTCTGATTGTTATGGCGGCTTGCTCAAAGAAAGCCCGGAGGACCCGGGCCGGGCAGAGGAACTGCTGCGGCGCGGCTACTCAGTCCCTGGCGTGCGCGACCGTGCCGATATCGCCGACAGGTTCCGTTACCTATACGAGGACATGGGCAAGGTTGCCGACGCTCGCGAATGGGAGCGGAAGGCCAGCCAACTCCGAGACCCGGTCCCGGTCGTGAGCAGGAAGGTAGGACGCAACGAACCGTGTCCCTGCGGCAGCGGAACCAAGTTCAAGAAGTGCTGCGGATCTCCCGCCGCGCAGCGCATAAACTCTTAGTCACCCCATAGCGCCGTAACCCCAGCAGCGACGGATCGAACTCGATCAACTTGGCGGCCTGCACTCGGTCAACCGCGAAGTGGTCCTTGCCACCCAGCAGGCAGTCGTAGACCCTCGCGATGTTCGGAACGCTGGTGTCGATGCCTTCCACCCGCGAAGCCTAACCACCCGGTTCACCACTCCGCCCGTAGGTGTTCATTTGCCGAATGTAGTGATTTGCTAGACGGATAAGGCAAGAGTCGCAAGGCGTCTCCTGGAGGCCCTCACATGGTCCGTAGGCCCCTTCTCATCGCTGGCGCGGCCAGCCTCCTGTTCATCAGTCCGGCGTCAGCAATGGCCATGACATCATCAGGCCAGAGCCAGAGCGTCCCGCCTCCCGCGCAACGCATCGCGGCAACGACGGCGACGTACAACGCGATCGAGGCGAAGATCGCTGCCGGTAAGTCGCTCAGGCTGCGCTATCCGGATCCAACGGCGCAGGAAGACATCATCGACTACGGCGTTAACGACCTGTGGAAGAAGGGGATCGACGGCGCCGGCGTGACCGTGGCGTACATCGTCACCAATCCGGACCCTGACCTGGCCGCGTCGATGGCGTCTTACGACACGGCGATGGACTTGCCACCGGCGAACATCACTGAGATGGCGTACCCGGCGCCATCCAACCCCTCCACCACGTGCCAGGTCGAGTGCAGCACCGGCGAAGACCAGCTCGACGCGGAGGCCATCCACTCGATGGCGCCCTACGCGAACATTATCTTCGTCTATCCTCCGGTGCCCGAAACCGTTGGCATGCAGGGCTGGCCACAGGTGGCCCAGGCCATTGAGATGATCGCGAACAAGCACCTGGCCGACGTCATCACGGTGAGCCTGGCTGACGGAGAGAACGACTTCATCGACGACCCGACGAATCCGTCCGCCACCCAGCAGGCGGCCATCCATTCGCTGGATCCCGCATTCATTGACGCCGCCGCGCACAACATTCCGGTGTCGTTCGCGGCCGGCGACTGCGGCCCGACCAATCCAACGGTCCTCGGCGACACCGGCCAGTGCACGCCGACGATCGGTCTCACCGCGGGTCACCCGGTCGACAGCCCATGGGTAACCGCCGTTGGTGGCACCATCCCCAACGCTGGCCTCGCCACCGAGTCCGGGCGTACCGCCCCTGATGGGCTGTGGACCGCGCCGAACGACGACTCTGACGCGGCGAGCGCCGGGATATCCACCATCTACCCGAAGCCGTACTGGCAGCGGGACATCCCGGCATTGCGTGACGTCACCGGCCGGGCCTTCCCCGACATCTCGATGGATGCTTCCGACGGCACCTCGCAGGCGTCGCCCACCTTCGCGGGCATCCTCGCGCTGGCCACCCAGCTACGCGGTGCCGATCTGGGCACGATCAATCCTGCTCTGGCGGCGATCGGACCGCGTGGCGCGGCGGCCGGCATCATCGATGTGCCCGCCGGCTATACGGACAGCGCGTACGGCGTCACCGGTTATTCGACCGGGCCTGGCTACGACATCGCGTCGGGCTGGGGCACCATCTACGCGCCGGCTTTCGTGCCCGCGCTGGTCAGGCAGATCGACAGGCAGCACGGACCGTCCCAGCCTCGCCGACTAGCGCAGCAGGCGCTGAACCGGTTGCAGTCCAACATCCGCGAGGCGGTTAGCGGTCATACCATCACGATCACCGGGAACGGGTTCATCCCCGGCCGGACCCCGAACGGGACGACGATTCTGGACGGATTCGGCGTGTACCCGCCGCTTCCCGGCCAGTACGGGGTGACGAGCGGCCCGTATGCTAACCCGAACTCAACGGTGCCCGGACAGACCTGGGACGACGTGACGGCCACCATCGCCGGACCCGGGACGGACTCATCGCTTGCGGTGACCGGACCGGATGGCAACGGTAGGGTCACCGCCAAAATCGACACGGACGGAATGGCTGACGGCACGTACACGGTGACGATTACCGGCCTCCTGCTCACGCAGACCATAACGTTCAAGGTCGGCGCGGGCTGGTCGTAGTCGGCAGTCAGGTCCAGGAGGAACCGGTAGCTCGCTGATGCAGGCCGCCTCAGCGAGCCTTCGAGTCAGCCGACGACTCGTCCGACGCCGAACCAGCTTCGCCTGGATTCGGCGGGATGTACCGTTTGTGTCATCGACGGGGAGGCGGCGAGATGAACGGGCGCGGCAGGCTGCTTCTGGCGGGGTGCGGCATCTCCCTTATCGCCCTGCTGCCGGGGTGCGCGGTCCCTGGTACTACTACGGCGTCTGCGTCTGCCACCGCTAGCAGTAAGGTCGCGCCTCCTCCGCTGTGCCCCGAGGCGGCCGCGAACGTCACGCCGCCAAATCCTTGTGTGTCGGTCGGAGTACAGCAGTACCAGCAATCCAACGAGATGTTCAACGAGCGCAAATCTCTGCCGGCCTCGGTGGCCGCCGAGGCCGCCCCGGTCACCACACGAATCCGGCAGGCACTTCAGCGGCTCGATCCGTCGCAGCGGCTGCAGGTCACCGCCGTGCGGTCAGCACTGCTCGCGGCAGGTATGTGGAACAGCGGACTGGTTGTCAATCTCGGTCGGGACACCGTACTTTTCGGCGGATATGAACCCCTTAACACCCGACCGGCAGTCTGCGCATACGGCGATGTGACCCCGAAAACGGTCGTGCTGAACATCGGTGGCAACACGCTCGAAGGCGCATGTGCCTAGTCCGGGCGGGCACTGACGCGGCTTTCAACGCTCGCCCGAGCCGCAGCCCTACCTTGCCGCCCGTTTGGTCGCGAAATCCCGGCGGGTCAGCTCACCGCTGACCGTCGCATGAAGGCAACAGAGCCGAGTGAAGATCGGTTCCCCGAGCAGCCCGCGGAACGGATCCTCAAGCAAATCGTTAGACACGACGTGGCGCACGCGCCGCAAGATGCGCGAGGGAACGTCAGCTAGCAGGCCGGCGTCGTCTTCGGTGTTCCGTCTGACGCCCTTACACCAGAGTCGGCATTCGCTCTCCAACATGCTTTCGGCACTGGGCGAGCTACGGCCCAGCGGGGCCTGTTTTGTGACGCAGTAGGCGAGGCCGGGCATCCGGCGCAGTAGCCCTTCGCTCTCAAGGAGGCGAATGGCCTTGCGTGCTGTGCCTCGCGCGATGCCGTACCGCTCCGATAGCGACGTCAGGGAAGGTGCTGGCGTACCTGCACGCAAGGTGCCGTCGTTGATCTGGGAGCGGAGCAGGTTCGCTAGACGCATGTACTGCCGGGATTCTTCCGGCTCCTCCGGGACTGGCATGCAGGTGAGTATAGACGACCACTATCGACGTATGTACGATTCCACCGGCCTGATCTAATTCGCCTACCTGGCAACCAGTTGCACCGGAGAGGTACGGCGTTCACCCGAGCCGCACATACCGGACAAATTCATTGAAACTTATTTCGAAATTTATTCCTGAACTCTTGATGATGACATTCGAACAGATGTATGATTCAGATAGTTCGACGGGAAGGAGGTGAGAAGAAATGAACTACATCGAAGATCTCGACTAAGAGCCGATGGCGGCGTATCCGGACGAGTTCTGGGATGCGGAGCGGGAGGAGGGATTTCAGGTCGCCGAGCCGGCCGAGCGGCAGTTCGCGCAGGGCCGGGCGCTGGATGGCCAGCCGGGCGGACCGGTGCTGGGCCTGGCGGTGTCGGTGACCGCTGAGGGTGACCTGTCCGGGCTCAGCGACAACGAACTGCTGGGCGCGATCAATGCGGCGGAACGGGTCGCCGGGCACGCGGCGTGGGCCGCGAACACCCTCGCCGCCGAGTACGCGAAAAGGAACCTGGAGTGGGATCCGCAACGCGGGCAGGAGGTGATACCGGAGTTCGGGGCCGACGATTACGCACAGGAGATCCGGCTGTCGGGCATGGCGGCGAAGGGGAACCTGAACCGCTCGGTCACCCTGGACCGGATGCCGCAATGCATGCGACTCGCCCACGACGGCGCACTGACCGACTACCGCCAGCGCATCATCGCCGAGGAAACCGCGCTGCTGGACCCATCGCTCCTCAGCAAGGCCGACGAACTGATCGCCAAAGACGCAGCAGGCCGGACCCCGGGATCGCTGCGGGCGATGTGCCGACGCATTGTCCTTTTGCTCGATCCAGCGCAGGCGGAAGAACGGAGGAAGAAGGCAGCCAAGGGCCGCCGGGTGGAGTTCGCGCCCGAACAATCAGGCAACGCGCTGATGACGGCCCGGGAACTGTCGGTCGCAGTCGCGATGGGCATCAAGCAGGCGCTCACCGGCTGGGCGAGGATCATGCGAGCCGCCGGGATCAACGGAACCCTCGACAATCTGCGAGCCGACGCACTGGCGGCACTGGCGCTAGGCCGGCACCCGGTCACCGGCGGCGCCGCCCCCGCCTTCACCGGCCCGGCCCGGCAGCCGAGCGGCGCGTGGGACGGCATCACCCCAGCCGACCAGGACCCCGCCGAGCAAGCCGAAGATGAGGAGGCAACCTACTTCAACCCCTGGGGATTCGGGGATTTCGAGTACGGAGCGGGGCACGGAGCCGCCGGTGCCGGGCAGCCCGGTAGTGACCATCAACCTGGTGATCACCGCCGGAACCCTCGACCCGAAGCAGGACGCCCCCGGCTGGATTCCCGGCTGGGGCCACATCACCGGGGCGGTCGCGCGGGACCTGATCACCGCCGGCACGGCCAACCCGGCCAGCCAGATGGTGCGTCACCGAAGTCGATCCCCGCACCGGCGAAGCCGTCGCCCACGGGTGCGCCAGGGGCCAGCACCGGTGGCCCCCGCCAGGAACCGGGCCGCCGGGGACGGGACCACCGGGGACCGGACCGCCGGGTGGCGAGCAACCCGGGCCAGCAGACACCGCCAGAGTCAGGGGTCACCGAGTTCGTGGCCAGCCTGAACCTCAAGATGGAGCGCATCGCCGGAACGCCAGCGACCGACGACGGGCACGGCGAACCGCGACACGATCCCAGTCGCAGCACTGCGGCACCTGATCGAAGCACGGAACACCACCTGCGCGACACCCGGATGCGATGCCGCCGCCGTCACCTGCGACATGGAACACCGATCCCGTGGGAGGACGGAGGACACACCAGCGAAGGGAACCTCGACCCCGGACACCGGCACTGCCACCGGCTCAAGCAGCAAAAAGAGTGGACGGTAGTGAAGACCGCACCTCGCGAAACCCGATGGACCGGACCATCAGGAAGAACCCGCAGTGTCCACCCCACCCGCTACCTGATCTAGCAACGACGCAGGCTGATCGTCGTTTCAGACCCCCTGAGCCGAGGCTCCTAACCCGTCAGTGGCGACGCTTACGGCGAGGCTGGACCCTGCGCTGAACCCGGATGACCTGTTGTGTGGGCGCCCCATCACCCGTCAGGTCCGCGATGCGGAATGTCACAGCCCGGCGGATCTCGAAGTCGCCTTGCGCGACCGCTAGCGACCTGGCCTCCTGGTAGGCCTCAAGCGCGTTTTCGCGCTCGCCGAGAGCCTCGTAGACGTCACCCGCGTGCATCTGGACCGAGGGATTCCCCGGGCAGAGATCCGTGACGAATTGGGCCTGGAACCTCACCCGGTCCTCATCGATCGCCTCAGTGGGCACGGCAGCGGGGAGCGCTGCCAGGAGATCGTCGTACCAGTGTTCCGACCACAGCGGCTCGAAGTCCGCCAGAGCCTCCGCCGCGGCGAGCGCCTCCGCAAACAGATTCGCGGATGCCAGGTCGCGCACGAGCGTCTCCAGCCAGCGTGGCGGGCGACCGACACGAACGGATTTCTCGCCGATGGCGGCATAGAAGTCCTCTGGCTGGCCGGGGAACTTCTTTGGCCTGGACGAGCAATCGGAGCAGTTCCGGTCCGGGCTTGTCAATCTGGGCGCGGATCTTCGGAGCCAGTCCGGACGGCAGTATTGGCCGTTGCAGCCGTATGCACGCGTCGGTTATCGCGTTCCACCCTCGGCGGTTGCTCTGCTCGGCGCGCACCGTGCGTTGTCGTGTGACCCGTTGTGCCTCCTTCTGGTGCGGGTCGCACATGTACGCCGCTTGTTCGTTGAGGTCAGCGGGAAAATTGAATCGTCTCCCCGCACAGGCCGGGCAGCCCTGACGCGGCGCCGGAAGCGTCGTCAGTTCGACCAGCGAACGGTCATATGCGACTGGGCCGTAGGCCTGCTGAACGATATCGGTGATCGCGCCCAAGCCGACCGGGTCCCAGCCGTCGCTCTCGACCTGTATCTCGGTTGGGCTGCCCAGCATCGCCTCACCGGTGCCGCCCTCCAGTGCACCCGCCAGCAGGTCCGGTACCTCACCGGAGGCGACGAGACGGGCGTACCGGCCCGCGATCACTTCTCGATGGTGTCCGGCCGCGGTGACCACCGCGCACCCACCGAGCCAGCCAAGAACCTCGGCGGCATCGGTGCCGCGGCGTTCAGCCAGTTCCTCCAGCGACCAGAACGGAACGTAGACACATAGTTCATCCGAGTTCGCGGTCCCGAACGCAGGCGGGCGCGCGTCGGCCACGATGTGCGCCTCGCGCTCGTGCTGCTTGGCGTTCAAAACCTCGTGCGGAATATTGGCTCCGACCAGGAGCTTCGCCAGCCGCTCCGAGGTCTCGATCAGGTGGTGCCGACCAGTGCGGGCTGCCCGCGCTTCACGCAATCCTGGATGTCCTCGAGGATGGCCTGGAATTTGTCACTCTCCGACAGGAACACGAGATCCGAGTGATCCTTGCGGATCATCGGCTTGTGCGTCGGAATCACGGCGACTTCCAAACCGTAGATCTCCTGGAACTCGAACGCCTCGGTATCGGCGGTACCGGTCATGCCCGAGAGCTTCGAGTACAGCCTGAAGTAATTCTGGAAGGTGATCGAGGCGACGGTTGAGTCTTCTCCGCGGACCCGCACCCCTCCTTGGCCTCCACCGCCTGGTGCAGCCCATCCGACCAGCGTCGTCCCGGCATGGTGCGACCGGTGAACTCATCGACGATGATGACCTCGCCGCCGCCGCACGATGTATTCCACGTCCCGCTTGTACAACGCATGCGCGCGCAACGCCGCATTGAGGTGGATGCCGTGTGTCGTGGCGTCGATGGCCGCTATTCGCGCACGTCGCGAGTGGCGGTCGCTTTTCGCGCCGCTGCTCGCCCCGCTTGGTGTGGGCATCTTTTTCTCCTATTTGTGGATCCATGCCGGCTCGCCTTTCGAGTGGTTCTTCGCGCAACGCGCGGGATGGCAGTCCGGATCGTTCGGCGGTGGCGTGCCGGGCGCAGTCGAGACCGTGATCCGGCACGGCATCGCCAATCCAAACGCGACGGTGAAGACCCTGAGTCTCCTTGTGGCCCTCGGACTGCTGGTCCTCTACTTCAAGGCGCACCCGCCAGCCCCATGGACCGGATACGTCCTAGCCGTGCTGTGTCTCGGCATGCTGTCACCCGTCGTCGGTGTCACCCCACGACTCTTGCTGCGCAACTTCCCGTTGCTCGGCGTCGTCGGGGCACGCTTGCCCGCGTTCTGGTTTGAAATCTTCCTCGGCTTCTCCACGTTCTGTCTCGCCACGCTCGCCGTGCTGGCGATGGGCAGCGGCCGATGGACACCGTGACACGAGCCGACCGGCTTCGGTGCGCGACCTTCGTTGATTTACACTTCGTCGAGTGACCGCGCCTGTGCCCCCTACGGCTGGCGCTCGCGACGACTGCGAGACGCGCTCGTCGCGCGACCTCCTCGGCTGGCCCACGGGAAAGTGGTTGGGCGTGCTCGGTGTCCTCGGCGCGCTGTCGCTCGCCTTCGTGGTCGACCGTGTGTGGCGAACCTCCTGGCACCACGTGGACCTCGACTTCTCCGTGTACATGATGGGTGCGCATCACCTCACTGACGGGCAGCTCTACATCGCCCGGCTCGGCATCTCGCCGCACCTCCCGTTCACGTATCCCCCGTTCGCCGCGCTCGCGTTCTCCCCCCTGGACGCTCTCTCGCTACAGGGGGGCCAGCTCGCGTGGGCCTTCGTGGGGCTCGTTGCACTGTTCAGCATTCTCGCGCTGTCACTGCATGCGCTGCGTCCGGCGCTTCCGCATCGTCTCGTGTTGCTGTGGTCGGTGGTGCTGCTCGCCCCGGCGTACATGATCGAGCCGGTTCGCCTCACGTTTGCGTTCGGACAGGTCAATCTGGTGCTCGCTGCGTTGGCGCTCGCAGATCTCACCTGCACCTGCGGGTCGGTCGACGGACCCTTCCGCGAGGCGTCCTGGTCGGCACGGTCGCGGCGGTCAAGCTCGTCCCACTCGTCTTTGCGCCCTACCTGTTTGTGACCAAACAAGTCCGGGCTGGTTGGACGGCACTCGCGAGTTTCGTGGCCTGTTCGCTTGTGGCTTCGCTGCTCGATCCATCCGTCGCGTGGTCCTACTGGACGAATTACGCCACCGACGCCAAGCGCATCGGCGGCGTGTACTACATCAGCAACCAGAGTCTTCGGGCCGTCGCTGACCGATTGGACCACCGCGTGGTGTCCACCACCTTGATCACCGCGGCAAGCGGCGTGGTGCTCGTGCTCGGGATCGCGCTGGCCCGGTGGGCGTGGCACCTGTCGTCGGGCTTCTTGGGCGTGCTCGTCTGTGCCACCACGGGTCTGCTGGTCTCGCCGATCACCTGGGCGCACCATCTCGTCTGGGTGGTGCCGATCTTGCTGTGGTTGGTGCTGGCAACATGATCGGCCAAGAGGAGGGTGGCTGTGGGCCCTCGCCGGCGCGATCCTGTTCTGGTGGGCGCCGATCTGGTCGGTGCGCAGCACCCCGAAGCCCAGCTCGCCGAGCACGGCTGGCAGCTTGTGCGCGCGAACTCCTTCTTCGGCGCGATGGTGGTGTTCATGGTGGGGATCGCGGTCATGCTGGCCATCCGGCAACGTGCCGCACGTGGTGCTGCGGCAGCGACCGTCACCCAGCCGCTGCTCGCCGTCAGCGTCGACGTCGCACGCGCCTCGACGAGACGGCGCCGACCCCGTTTAGCTGGCGAGGCCTGTTCGCAGCGGCGCCAGTCGCCACTGGCGGTCCCAGACGAACCAGCCGATCGCGCCGAGCACCAGTGGCGCGGTCAAAAAGTAGGTGTCGCCACCGAGCATCGGCGTGCCCCCAGGCCCGACGGCGAGCATGGAGAACGCGGCGACGGCCGCCAGGAGCTTCGAGCGCTGCGCACTGGTCGCAGCAAGGATCGCCACTCCCCAGCTGAGGTACCAGGGCCACACGATGGGGCTGCTCACGACGATCAGCACGAGGGCGAGTCCGAGGAGGCGAACGGCGTCAGTCTCACGCGCCCGGTAGACCAGCCACAAGGTGCCGGCGACGCCCACGAGTCCGCCAAGCGCCTCGAACACCGACACCGTGACGGTGAGCGAGACCGGTACTCCCAGCACATGGATAACGGCGTGGACAAAGTTGCCAATCGCCACGGTGGGCGTCGTGAGCACGCGGATCTTTGCGGGCACGTGAAGGGAGGTTGGGCCGAGCCACTCCCCAGCCCAGCCCGGTGGCGACCGTGACCGCGCCGATCACCAGACAGGGAATCGCGATCGCGGTCACGACGACCCGACGTCGTTGCGGTCCGCTCGCGGAGCGCAGCTGATCCGCAGCGATAAAGACGATCGAGGCGGCTGCTGGCAGTTTGATCGAGGCGGCGATCGCACAGAGTGCGACACCCCACGCCAGGCGTCCGGTACGCGCGAGCGCGACGCCTGCGACCTGAGTCCGACCATGAGTGCATCGTTGTGCCCCGAAGAAATGAAACTGAACAACGCGAGCGGGCTGAGGACGCCGAGCCACATCGCGATCCCCGGGTCTGTGCCCATGCTCCGCGCAAGCGGCGGCAAGGCGCACGCAAGCAAGCACACGCCAAGCAGTTCGAGTGCCCGAAAGACGAGCACCTGGAAGACGAGCGAGCTGCCGGTGTCGGCGGCGACCCGGCTCAGCGAGACGAAGAGCGGTCCGTAGGGAGAGATGGTGTCACGCCACACCGGCGCGATTGACGACAGCATCACGCCATTGCCCAGGTGTGAGGCAGGCACGACGTACGGGTTGAGACCGTGTCGGGCCAACTGGCCCTGGCCGATGTAGCTGTAGATATCTCGACTGAACAGCGGAGGTCCGAGATAGAAGCGGAGGTCCCCCACATCGCCAGGATGCACCAGGCCTTGGGGACGCTGAGCCTGCCGGCGTAAGCATGGAGGCCGACGCCGCCCCAGCCGACGAGCATCAGGGCAATCGAGAGATAGAAGGCGATGTGGGTGATCGCCGCATTGCCCATCGAGACGTTGAACCACCAACTGGGCATGTCGGGACGGGGCAGGGCTCCGAGCGAGGTACCAACGAGTGCGAGGCCGAAGGCACCGAAAAGACCGATCGCGACCCACAGGTGAAGCGGCCAGACGGTGTGCACCTTGCGCGATCCCGTGACGTTGGTGAGCACTCCTCGGTTGCTCCCTCGTGCTCGAACCGTGGCGCGTACGGCGACTGAGCCGCACCGAACGATATCGCGACCTTGCTGGGCGCTGCCCGTCCATCTCCGGTCGCCCGTCCCGAGCCTGCCCCAGACTGTTTCTGCACGTCCGCAGCACTGAAAGCGCTCAATCGAGCGTCATGCACACTCATCGACCCATCCCCGAGTCATGGTGCGTCGTGGGCAGCGGGGCGCATGCTGGCCCCGGCGTCAGAGGTTGGCCCAGGAGACGCTGCTGCGCTCTTCGGACAGTTCTGTGAGCCTTTCGTCCGCGGTGCCCGAGCGTGTCGTTCTGGACACGCCGTGGCACTCGTCGAGCTTGGCGTTGGCGAGCTTGACCACGCGAAAGGGGTCTGCGACCAAGGTGGCACCTGGCAGCGCCTGCTCGAACACGGCTCGATAGGAGCCGGCCAAGCCACAGGTGCCGAAGCGGACCTGGTCACGCCACCTCGCTCCTCTGCGCTCGATCCCCTCGGTGGGCTCCTTGCCCGAGCGACCCTTCACGATGTCGAGCAATTGGCCACGCGCCACGTCGACAATCGACGTGGAGAACTGCCGCTCGCAGAACGTCCCGATCCTCGCGAACAGCACCTCGTCGAGTCCGAGTGCCAACACGTAACTGAACGAAGTAGAGGACACA
>CAVUOU010000033.1:0-100902 GCA_963743085.1 uncultured Actinomycetota bacterium | reverse complement strand
CGCGGCTCCTCGGGTGCGATATCTCGCGGGTGTCCCGCATCGAGCGCGGCGAGCGCGGAACACCGTCCGCCCGGATCGTCGCCGACTTGCTCGGCACGACCGTGGGTTATCTGCTCATGCCATGTCCGGACTGCGGTGGCGAGCCGCCGCGCGGGTGCCAGTGCCTGCGCTGCGGCACCAGGTACAAGGAGAGTCCGTACGCATGAAACGACTGGACATCGACCGCGCTGCCGGGCTTATGAGCCTGGAGGAACTCCATGAGCAGGACCGGCTGTGCGAGGCGCTGCTCTCCTACTGCCCGCGCCGCACTCTCGCCGAGGTGCTGCTGACGCATCTACGGGACATCCGGACATCGCTGTATCTCCGGGAGAAGGACCAGAGACGCGAGCCGAAAGACCTGACCGGCGAGGAGCTAGCCGAGTGCATCGAGCTTGTGCACGCGCTCACGTTGTTCCGGCCGCGCCGCTTGGTCGCCGTCCCGCTGTTCGACTACCTGCACGCGCTCAACCACGAACGGGAAGAACGCGATGCGTCGGCCGAAGACGCGGAGCCGGGATGAGCTGGGACTCCTACATGTGCGCGTGCGGTGCCAGCTTCACGACCGCCGATGACCTGGACGCGCACTACCTCGCGTCCATGGGGATCGCCGGCACGCCCGACAGCGTTGACTGGACGGATCCGGAAATCTGCCGCCCGGAAGGCATTCCCGGGATCGACGGCAAACAGCACTACGAGGTCCCGTGCGATGCGTGACAAACGAGCCCCAGCGACCACCCGGCAACTGGCGACCTCCGACTCTGGTGCCCGTGCCGCCCGACGTTCTCCGCCGCGTGCGTGACGCGCTAGAACGCGATGGCGAGCAGGATGCGCCAGACCCTCCCTCCCAATAGGGGCACTATCCAGCAACGAATGAACCCTCCCGGACCGCACCGGGAGGGTTCATCGTTCTAAAGGGGAGTGATCGCCGCTTAGATCTGATCGCCGGGACTGAGGCGAGCATGGGCATCGTGCGCGCGGGCGATCCCGCGAGCCTCGGTGTACTCGCGGATCATGTCGTAGGTCTTCCACCCAGTGATGTGCATGAGGTCATCGGTTGACCCGCCCGACGCGAGCCACTTGTCCGCGAACGACCGGCGGAACCTGTGTGGGTGGACGTTCTGGATTCCCGCTTCCTCGCCATGGCGCGATAGCACGTCGCGGACGCCAGAGTCGGTGAGGTGAGAGGGGTTGTGGCCCTTCATACCCAGCCATAGCCACGGGGATTCGGCCTTCTCATGCCCGCCACGGGCGCGGATATACCTGTCTAGGGCGAGCGCGGCCTTCTTGCCGATCGGCACCCACGTCTCGTCGCCGCCTTTGAGGCGGATACGGAGCCGGCGCTTCGCAAGGTACACGTCGTTGCGGGACTCGTCTTCGGCGTCGTAGCGCAGGTTCGCCAGACCCGAAACGCGCATACCGGTATCCATAAGCACGCGTATGAGCGCCGTATCGCGGCGGTCCACCAAGGAGTTGCCCGAGCATGTCTTGAGCAGTGCGGTTAGCTCCTCGTCGGTGAAGAACGCCTTAGCCTTCTTCGTGACCTTCGGTGCCTCGACCCTGGTCATGGGGTTGGGCTCCATGCGTTCGCCTTCTTGCTTGAGCCACCCGAAGAAGACGCGCAGGTTGCGGAAGTGGACGGCGGCCGACGCGGCGGACGTGCGCTGTTCCTCGGACAGTAGGAACGCGCGGACGTGCTCGGCGTCCACGGATTCGGTTCCGCCTGGCATACCTTGGTCAACGAGGAACGCGTGAAACGCGCGAACCGAGTCGAGATACGAACGGACGGTCTTGGGGGACTTGTTCGCCGCCTCAAGGGCGAGCTGCCAGGACGGGACGAGATCGACGAGCGGAACGCCAAGACCGGAAGCCGCGGAACGGCGTGTCCGTGCTCGCCGCGCGTCTCCCATGCTCGTCACGGGCGAGCTGGCGTTACTGTTTTCGGATGACACGGTTGCCTCCCAGCCATCCAGGTGCGAACCGTGCTCCCAATGCTCTACCCTTGTGGGGTACAGCCGGAGGAGCTTCGGCAACGAATCAGATGCTCTATCCTCGCTGTGCTTGTATGGTATGGTAACACTGTCACTATAAAAGTGCAGGTAGGAGAACTAAAAACCGGCGCTCGTAGCTCAACGGATAGAGCATCTGACTACGGATCAGAAGGTTGGGGGTTCGAGTCCCTCCGAGCGCGCCAGCTCAAAGGCCCCTCGCCCATCCGGCAGGGGCTGCCGGTGATCTCCGGCGGCCGCAGCGCCGGATCACAGGTGGCCTGCCGAACCGCTGCGGAACTCGGCGCACTCGCCGTACTCGCGCTGGCCTATCCGCTGCTCGGCCCCGGCAGCCCTCGGGAACTGCTCGCCACGGGCCGCCCTACCTTGATCATCCAGGGCGGCAGCGACCCGTTCGGCCGCCCAACCCAGTTCCCGCATCTTCCGCCACAGTATGAGCTCGTGGAGATCCGGGCCGCCAACCACATGTTCGCGACCAGCGCCGGTGCTTCGGGCCCGGCGCCTCTGGAGCAGTTGACCGTCGCGGCCACCGCGTGGATAGATAGGCAACTACGCGCGGGCCACAGCTAGCTCTGCTAGCTCTGCCGGAACCACGGTCGGCTGCTCCCAGGTCCTATGGAGGATTTCCGGCGGTCTTTGTGAGAGTCAACTTGCATGATGCGACTGACGTGCTACTCTTTATAAGAGTTAACTCTCACGAAGATAGTCAACCATCTCGATTGGAGCTCTCATGACACAGGTTTCGGTGGTGGGTCCGGGCGGCGGTGAGTCGATCCAGCTCGGTTCGACCCAGATGCGGATCTTGGAGGACGGCTCGTCTACTGGGCACCGGCTCGGGATGGGCGAGATCACCATCGCTCCGCACACCGACGGGCCGCCCCAGCACCGTCACGCCCGGCACGATGAGGGCTTCTATGTCGTGTCCGGTACCGCGCGGTTCACCGTTGGCGAGACCGTCTACGACGCGCCCGCCGGAACCCTGGTCATGATCCCGCCGGGCGCACCGCACACCTTCGCCAACCCGACCGACGAGATCACCGTCATTCTCAACACCTTCACCCCCGACCTGTACGTCGAGTACTTCCGCGACCTGCGCGACATGATCGCCGACGGCCAGGCACTAACCCCCGAGGCCACAATCCAGGCGATGAGCCGTTATGCCACCGAACCGGCCACCGACTACGCGTAGGAGAGACCCATGAATACCACTATTCACGCCGTGGACCTGGCCGGTATCGGCCTGGTCCACGGCGTGACCGTCGCCGACTACGGGTCCGGGCAGACGTTCCTGATTCTGCACGGCGGGGCTGGTCCGCAGTCGGTGACCGGGTTCGCCGAGAAGTTCGCGGCGGCCCACGGTGTGCGCGTGCTAGCGCCGACCCACCCTGGCTTCGATGGCACTCCCCGACCCGAGGCGCTGAACTCCATCGGAGGCCTGGCCGCGCTGTACAACGCGTTGCTCGGCGAGTTCGATCTTCAGGGCGTCACCGTCATCGGCAACTCCATCGGAGGCTGGATCACGGCGGAGATCGCACTGCTGAAGTCGCCCCGCGTCAGCGGAATCGTGCTGATCGACGCGGTCGGGATCGAGGTGCCCGGCCACCCGGTGGCCGACTTCTTCTCCCTCACCATGGACCAGGTCTTCCAGCGCAGCTTCCACAACCCCGAGCCGTTCCGTATCGACCCCGCGACCCTCCCCCCGGCCGCGCAGGCGATCGTCGCGGGCAACCGGGCCGCTGTCAGGGTGTACGCGGGTACCGCCATGACCGATCCGACGCTTGCCGGGCGTCTCGGCTCGCTTGAGATCCCCACTCTGGTGCTGTGGGGCCGCAGCGACGGGATCGTCGACGTCGACTACGGCCGCGCCTACGCCGCCGCGATCCCGCTGGCCCGCTTCCAGCTGCTGCCCGACACCGGCCATTCCCCGCAGCTGGAAACCCCGGGCCAGGTCGTCGACGCGATCTGGGACAGTGCGGGAACGGTCTCTAACGCGTGACGGCTAACGTGCGGTGCGCTGGTTTCGCGTCTCGGTAACCGCACCAGCCAGCGCGCACAGCAGGGCGCCGAGGAGCAGTGCGGTTGTGGTCGCGAAGATCACGTTATGCGTGGCAGGAGACTGCCCGCCGGCGCGCGAGATCACGCCCAGCACTAGACCGGCTGCGGCCAGCGGGATGCTTCCGTGAAGCTGCAAGCGACTGATACCAGCGGGGCGGCGCTTACTGGCGTGTCGGGTTCGGATCAAGGTGACAACAACGCCGATGACCATGACGGCGCCTACAGCGAGAGCACCTATCCCTAGTGGCTGCATCGCTGACTCCATCCCGGTTTGGTCCGTTTTCCCTTCGTAGTGTATCTATCGGTGCCTTAGCGTCGCCGGTTCTGCAGCCGTGTGACGATCTTCAGCAGTTCCGGGTACCGGGTCGGGGATATCCGGGCCATCAGGTCGGGGATGCGTGCGCTGGACGAGATGAGCAGCCGCGGACGGCGGGTTTCGACGGCGACAACAATCTCTTCGGCAGCGCGGTCGGGCGGGTAGGTCAGTAGCCGAGCGAAGGTGGCCTTTCCGGCCGCCTCCTGACCGGCGGGGGCCCCGGCGGCCACTCGTGCCGTCTCGGCGATCCGGGTCCGGATGCCGCCGGGATGCACAACCGTGACGCCGACAGCGCCGGCGAGCTCAGCTCGCAGCGCCTCGGTGAACCCGCGGACGGCGAACTTGCTGGTGGCGTAGGCCACCTGGCCGGGCGGCGCGATCAGCCCGAAAAGACTGGAGACATTGACTAGATGCGATCCGGGATTGGCGCGCAGCACCGGTAGCAGCGCCCGGGTCAGGGTGATCACGGCCCGCAGGTTAATCGCGAGGAGCCAGTCGAATTCATCCTCGCTGACCTGCTCGAAGGTCCCGCCGAGAGCGACTCCGGCGTTGTTGATCAGCAGGGTGGTATCCGGGTGCGCGGCGGCCAGCGTGTCGCCGAGGGTGTGGGTGGCTTCCTCGTCGGAGAGGTCGGTGACGTAGCAGGTCAACGGCCGGTCGCTGATGGTTCCCACCGTCTTGGCGACCCGCTCTAGCCGCTCGGCGTCCCGGTCGACCAGGGCCAGCGCGCTGCCCCGGCGGGCGAGCGCGTAAGCGAGCTGCTCGCCGATACCGCTGGCCGCCCCGGTGACAATCGCGGTGCCGCGGGTGAAGTCGAACTTGTCCATAAAGCGACGACCTCCGCGGCGGGACTGGCTACATGAGCGTGGCTTTGGCTGAGCCGCAGCTCCGGATCCTGGACCGGCAGACGGCGCAGCAGCTTGACGTCACTGGCGTAGCTCATCGAGGTCAGCCACGGGGCCCGGTCACCCTGGCGCGGCAGTTGGTCGATCGCGCGCTGGATGTAGCCGGCGCCGAAGTTCAGGAACGGCCGCGTCGGCATCGCCGGGTCGGCGGGTTCGGGTCGCGCGGTGTCGTAGCCGTGGGCGTCCATGTGCGTGAGCAGCCGGCAGAAGTGCTCGCACAGCAGCCCGACCTTCAGCGTCCAGGAGGAGTTGGTGTAGCCGATCGCGTAGGCGAAGTTCGGCACGCCGGACAGCATCATGCCCTTGTAGGCGATCGTGTCTGGCAGGCGGACCGGCTGCACCGTCGACGGTCAGCGACATGCCGCCCATCGCCTGCACGTTCAGGCCGGTCGCCGTGACGATGATGTCCGCCTCCAGCTCCCGGCCGGACTCCAGCAGGACGCCGTTCTCGGTGAACGTCGCGATGCGGTCGGTGACCACCGACGCGCGTCCGGCGCGGATGGCGTTGAACAGGTCGCCGTTCGGCACGAAGCACAGCCGCTGGTCCCACGGGTTGTACGGCGGATTGAAGTGCTCGTCCACCGGATACCCCTCGGGCAGCATCTTCACATTGAGCTTGCGGATAAGCCTGCGCGCGGCCTTCGGGTACTTCTGGCAGAACCGCCAGAGAGCCTGCTGCTGGAGGATGTTCTTGCGGCGCGTGATCGCGTAGCCGCGCTCCTCGCCGAGCAGTGCCCGGAGCCGGTTGGCGAGCTGGTCCTTCGCCGGCAGCGGCATGACGTAGCTCGGCGTCCGCTGCAGCATCGTCACGTGCGCGGCGGTGTCCGCCATCGCCGGGACCAGGGTGACGGCCGTGGCGCCGCTGCCGATGACGAGCACCCGCTTGCCGGCGTAATCGAGATCCTGCGGGCCAGTGCTGCGGGTGGACGATCGGCCCGCGGAACCGCTCGCGCCCCTCGAAGCGCGGCGTGAAGCCCTCGTCGTAGCGGTAGTAGCCGCCCGCGCAGAACATCCAGTTGCAGGTCAGCGTCGTGCGCTCGCCGGTGTCGGTGTGCTCGACCTCGACTGTCCACCGGGCGTCCTGCGAGGACCACGACGCGCTGATCACCTTCGAGTGAAAGCGGATCTTGCCGTCGATGCCGTACTCGGCCGCTGTCTCGCGCACGTACGCGAGGATCTTGTCGGCGCTCGCGATCGCGTGCTCGTCGCGCCAGGGCTTGAACTCGTAGCCGAACGTGTGCAGGTCCGAGTCCGACCGGATGCCCGGGTAGCGGAACAGGTCCCAGGTGCCGCCGGAGGCCTCGCGCGCTTCCAGGATCAGCGTAGCTGCGCTGCGGGTGCTCGCGCTGCAGGTAGTACGCGGCGCCGATGCCGGAGATGCCGGCGCCGACGATGAGAACGTCGACGTCGGCAGAGGTCGGGACAGGGGAAGCCGGAGGCATGACGGTTAGCTCCCAACGACGGAAGGAATCGCCGACGCTATCCATGATGCCATCCGAAAGAATCGACTGAAAGCACAAAGTGCATCGTTCTGCTAGTTGGTTGTGGCATTTTGCACCTCTTGTTGGTTAGCCTGGCTTTGTGCCGTGGGATCCTCCGTCGCCGCGTGTCCGAGAGCTCATCCGCCAGGGCGCGGAGTTCGCTCTGCACCCGCCTGATCGCTGGCTGGACGAACTCGACGAGGCGACGCTGTCCGGGCCGCACCAGCGGCAGGTCGCCGACGACCCAGTGCTCGTGGCGGCGACCCGGCGTACGAACCGCTCTAACCTGCTGCACTGGGCTACCGCGAATCTGCGCGCACCCGGCGAGCGCGTTCCGGCGAACCTAGGGGACGCGCCGCTGGCGATCGCCCGCGACCTGGTCCGCCGCGGGTTCAACGAGTCCGCGCTGGATGCGTACCGGGTCGGCCAGGCCGTCGCGCTCCGGCTGTGGATCCAGGTCTGCTTCTCGCTCACCTCCGACCCCGACGAACTGAGCGAGCTGCTCGACGTCTCCTGCCGTTCCATCTCGACCTTCGTGGACGACACTCTCGCCGCGATCTCCGCCCAGATCGCCCGCGAGCGTGACGAGCTCACCCGGGGCACGCACGCGGAGCGGCGCGAGACCGTCAGCCTGCTGCTGGACGGTGCGCCGATCCCGCGAGTCCTGGCCGAGCAGCGCCTTGGCTACCGGCTCACCGGCCAGCACACCGCGGCCATCGTGTGGAGCGACGATCAGGCCGCAGACCTCGGTGCTTTGGACCGTGTCGCTGACCTGATCGCCAGTAGTGCCGGGGACGGCCGTCCGCTCACGGTGCTGGCCAGCGCGGCCACGCGATGGGTCTGGGTGCACGGTCAGCCCGATATGACCGGGCTTCGCGCGGCCGTCGGAGCCATTCCGGCCGCCCACGTGGCTCTCGGCGCCACCGCTGCCGGGCTGGACGGGTTCCGCCGTAGCTATCTCGACGCCCTCACCGTGCAGCGCATGCTGGCGCGGCTCGCGTCTGCGCGACAGCTTGCCACCTACAGCGAAGTAGAACTGGTCGCCTTGCTGACCGCCGATCCTGAAGGCGCCGAGGACTTCGTGCGGCGGACCCTCGGGCCACTTGAGCGCGCCGGAACCGAGATCACCGAGGCCGTCCGGGTCTACATCGCCGAGCAGTGCAACGCCTCACACGCCGCGGCCCGGCTCTACACACACCGCAATACGCTGCTGCGCCGCCTAGCGCGAGCCGACGAACTGCTGCCCCGCCCGCTAGCGGAGAACGTTCTCAACGTGGGTGTCGCACTTGAAATGCTGCGATGGCAGGGGACGACGGCGAACGGTAAGAGCGGTCGTGCCAGGGACACCCATTAGTGCAATTCACGAAATAGGTGCATAAGGTCCCCGAAATCGTGGCGAATGTTTCCGCGGGAGTGCGGCATATGTCCAAATCTCACTATCGCAGCGGAAATCTAATGCGAAAGGAACCGTTCCGTTATCCGGTCTAGGCGGAAACGTATTGACAAGCCGCTAACGTCCCATACACATCCCAGTGGATGGGGATTGTGAGTGAGGGGCGGGGAAATGGGATATGTGGTGGTAGTCGTGCTGCTTGCTGCCGGTGGCATTGTTTACGTCAGACGGAGAACGCGGCGCAGGATGCTGGACCTGAGGCTCGCTCTCGTTGGCTTCGAAGCGTCGGGGAAGACCGTCTTTTCCGGGTGCATGTTCCACGAGCTGAGGGTTCCCGGGCGGGAAGGCATCTTCCTCGACACCACGCCGGAGAGCGCCAGCAGCCTCCTGGCCTTGTACAACGCCACGGCCGATACCGACGCCGGGTTCCCGGTCGCCACCGCAAAGGGTGAGCTGCGGGAATGGCCCTTCAGTGTCAAGGCGAAGTCTGCGGGCGGGGTCGCCGAAGTCGCCAGGTTCTCCTACCTCGACTTCGCCGGCGAGTCACTACGCGAGATGTCAGGAGCGGCCCCGAACCCGCAGACCACCAAGCTCCGTGCCCGGTTCGCGGGTGCTGACGTGCTCATGGGCGTACTCGACGGCCTCGAAGTGAAGCACTATCTGGAAGGCCGGCCAAGTCCCAAGTTCCACGAGGACCTGGGTTCGCTGCTAGCGGTGCTCTCCAACCACAGGAAGGCGGTGAATTTCGTCCTCACCAAGTGGGATCTCATCGAAGATCATTACTCTTTCCGCCAGGTAATCGAGCGACTGCTGCAAATCGAGATATTTGCGAAGTTTGTCCAGTCGCAGGAGCTTGTCGGTACCTGCCGGCTCATTCCGGTTAGCTCCGTGGGTCACGGATTCGTCGTCGAAGAAGGCGACGAGATGCACAAGAAGCCCGGCAAGCAGATCAACCCGGTCAGGGTGGAACTGCCCATCGCGTGCGCGCTACCCGACGCGGTCATCGCGGCGCAGAACGCGCCCCGAAATCGTTCGGCCCTGATGGGATGGGCCAAGGCGGTACGGGTGAACGTCCACTTGCCGCTGGGTGTCCTCGACGTCGGTCTCGAACGGCGGCGCGGCGAGTTGACCGCGACCACGACGGCAAAGACGCCGATAGCCGTGGCGCAGCTCATCAGGTACTGCTACGACCGGCTCTCCGAGTTCGACCGCGAGTTCCCTGAGTCGCACCTCGTGCACTTCACTGGCTCACGGGAAGGGTAAGCAGGTGGCGGCGCAAGCTTGGCCGTACGCGATCGCCCGAGGAAAGCTAGTCGGCTTCCAGGCGATCGTTGTGCCGGATTTCCTCGCTGATGAGAACGAGGCCTACCTGCTCGAGTATGCGAGCCGAGCCGAGGCAGACACCGAGCCAGGGGAACTCATCGTCCGTGCGGTAGACGGCAGCGTTACCGGGCCGGTGACCATCGCCTATCGCATCGCCGAAGCCACCGCCGAGCGGTACGGACTCGAAGGCGGCGGCCCGCTGCGGGACCGTTCCGGACGGGACATCCGGGTCTTCGAAGGACTGGTGCTGCGACTGCCCGCCAGACGCGCCGAGGGCGTGCGGATCATCGAAGCCGATATGGACGGCGTAACGGCGCGGATCGCACCTGCCTTCCGCAGGCTGTGGATGGCGGCCGACGCGATCGAGGCCGACCGCTCCACCGAGATTTCCCTCGGATCCGCGTGGCCAGGTGCCCCGGCGCTCAGCTCCAGCCTCGTCCAGCCCGAGACGCGGTCGCGGGAGCGTACCCGCGTAGTCGCGGCCGTCATCGCCGTCCTTGTCGTCATCGGTCTTTCATTCGCCATCTGGAGCCTGGCCGCTCCGCATCCGGTGACGCCGAAGACGAGAGCTACGCCCGCCGCGTCTGCGTCTGCGAAGGCGAAGGTGCATCGGCGCAACGCGCGCCACTCGACCGCCTCAAACCCAAAGGTGCGCGACGCGCGCTCGCCGCGTTCGGTGAACCGGTCAGCGGCGAGCGGCCACTTACTCCAGCTCGGGGCCCCGACCGAATCGTATGCTCTGGTTCCTAGCGTTTCCGTGACACAGCGCAACCGAGCGGAGGTGGCAGGCTGAGAACCTTGACCTCGCCCCTGGGGCAACTCGCATGATGGTCGGCATGACCATAGAAGCGATCCTTTTCGACATCGGCGGTGTCCTGGAAATCACCCCTGACCTGGGCGTAACGCGAAATTGGGAATCCCGCCTCGGACTCAGGCCCGGTGAGCTCAATGACCGGATGGACGATGTGTGGCGGGGCGGCAGCATCGGCACGATCAGCGAAGAAGCCGTCCGCCAGGCGGTCCAGGAACGTCTCGGGCTCGACGACGAGGAACGCGAGGCGTTCATGGCCGACATCTGGCGTGAATACCTGGGGACAGCCAACGCGGAACTGATCGAGTACGCCCGTCAGCTCCGCCCCCGGTACCGGACGGGAATCCTGAGCAACAGTTTTGTCGGCGCCCGGAAGCGGGAACAGGCGGCCTACGGTTTCGAAGACCTCGTCGACGAGATCGTCTACTCGCACGAGTCAGGAATGAGCAAGCCCGACCTGCGGATCTACGCGCTGGCTTGCGCCCGGCTGAAGACAGAGCCCGCACGGACGGTGTTCCTCGACGACTCTCAGGCCTGCGTGGATGGCGCCATAAAAGCAGGCCTCCACGCGGTGCTCTACCAAGACAACGAGCAGGCCATCAGGGACATCGACCAAATAAGGTGATTTTTCGGTGTGGAGCGGGCTGCGGCACGGCTTGGTGTGACCCCAGCGATGGGCCATCGATAGCGGAATAGCCCCAGCGATGGGCCATCGCTGGCGTTGCAGCTGGCCCCACTGGCCCCACTGGCCCCACAGAACTCAGGAGAACCACAGGTCCCACGCACGGCCCGCGGGCTCCGCGCGTGGCCCCCGCAGGCCCGCAGGCCCCCAGGCACCGCAGGGCTAGCGGCTGCCGTCGAGTAGCACGCGCGCGACCGCGGCTGGATCGTCGGTCATCGGTACGTGGCCGCAGCCGGTCAGCTTGATGAACCGTGCGGCTGGCAGCCGGCGGTGGGCGATAACGGCGTTGGACGGGGGCAGGATCCGGTCCTTGCTGCCCCAGGCAATCGTGACGGGCACATCCACCGTGCTGGTGAAGGCCAGCGGCCCGGAGAAGAAAGCGCGCATCGCCGCCCTGGCCCGGACGAAGCTCGCTATGTCACCGGCGACCTGTGAAGGCGGGACCCGCTGCGGCCGGTGAACCATCTGTCCGTACAGCAGTGCCCGGCCCGCCGCGCTCTTCGCCAGCGCCGGAACGGCGGGCTCCACCACCTGGGCACCCGCCCGTGCCGCGATGAATACGGCGTGCGCGTACGCCATCTGGTAACGGTGCGCGAAGAATCCGGCCGGGGATAGCGCGGTGACGCTGGCCGCGTGACCGTTCGCCGCCAACGCCAGGGCCAGCGCGCCGCCTAGGGAGTTGCCCGCCAGATGCGGCCGCGGCAGCCCAAGGTCGCCGAGCAGCAGCGCGATGTCGGCCGCCACTTCGGTGATCGGATCGCTGCCCTCCAGCCGCAGCGGCGGAGACTCGCCGTGACCCGGCAGGTCCAGGGTGACCACCTCGCGGTGCGGGGTGAGCCGGCTGAGCAAGACGTCCCACCCTTGGCGGCGGTGCCCGAGACCGTGGATGAGCACCAGTGGCGGTCCTGAACCATGGCGTTCGAAGGCGAGTGGCATACCCAACGGTAACATCGGCGCCCCGCGTGAGATTGATCGCAACCGCGAAGGGTAATCGGATCGTCGCTTACGGGTATATCCGGATCCGGGGAATCACCGACACGCGGGGGACTCAGTTGAGCGCTGAACGAGAACGGGTCGAGGCCTTCGGGGATCTGGCCGAGGGGCTGCGGGAGGCGAGCGACTGGTATCTATGGGGTCCCTACCTCACCGAACGTCAGTGGGGCACCGTACGCGAGGATTACAGCCCCCACGGGGACGCCTGGAACTACCTCACCCATGATCAGGCCAGGTCCCGCGCCTACCGGTGGGGCGAGGAGGGCATGGCGGGGTTCTGCGACATTGAGCAGCGGCTGTGCCTGGGCCTCGCGCTGTGGAACGGCCGGGACCCGATGCTCAAGGAGCGGATGTTCGGCCTGAGCGGACCGGAGGGAAACCACGGAGAGGACGCCAAGGACTACTGGTGGTACCTCGACGCGATCCCGAGCCACGCGTGGAACCGCTGGCGCTATCACTATCCGCAACGCGAGTTCCCCTACCAGGACCTGCGCACCACCAACCAGCAGCGGGACAGGACGCAGCCCGAGTACGAGCTGCTCGATACCGGCGTCTTCGACGAGGACCGCTACTGGATCACCGAGGTCAGTTACGCCAAGGCCGACCCAGGTGACATCCTGATGCGGATCACCGTCACCAACGCGGGTCCCGAGCAGGACACCATCCACGTGCTGCCGACCGCCTGGTTCCGCAACACCTGGGCCTGGGACGAGAGCCAAGACGCGAAGCCCGAGCTTCGGCAGGACGGCACCAGCCGGATCGCGATCGGCCACCCGTTTCTGGGTGATCTGGAGCTGATCGCGGGCCAGGCTCCCGACGGGTCCGAGCCGTACATGCTGTTCTGCGAGAACGAGACCGGCCGTAAGGACGGGATCAACGACCACGTGGTCAAGAACGCGGCAACAGTCAACGGGGATCAAAAAGGAACGAAAGCAGCGTTCTGCTACAAAATTACACTGGGTCCGGGGGAGAGCACCGAAGTACGGCTGCGGCTGCGTCCGACAGGCCACTCAGAAGCGGCGCTGACCACCGAGTTCGACGCGGTGCTCGCGCTTCGCGAGGCCGAGGCCGACGAGTTCTACGCCGAGCTAGCACCAAAAGAAGCGAGCGACGACGAGCGGTCCATCATGCGGCAGGCGTTCGCGGGCATGCTGTGGTGCAAGCAGCTCTACTACTTCGACGTGAGCCGCTGGCTCGACGGTGATCCCGCTCAGCCGCCGCCACCACAGCAGCGAAAACAGGCCCGCAACAGTAAGTGGCGGACGTTCGACGCGTTCGACATCATGTCGATGCCGGACAGCTGGGAGTACCCGTGGTTCGCCGCCTGGGACATGTCCTTCCACTGCGTCACGCTGGCGCACATCGACCCGGCGTTCGCCAAGTACCAGATCGAACTGCTGAGCCGGGAGTGGTTCCAGCACCCGAACGGTTCGCTGCCTGCCTACGAGTGGGACTTCGGCGACGTTAACCCGCCCGTGCGGGCCTGGGCCGCGCTCGAGGTCTGGGCCATCGACGGGGGCCGGGACCTGGACTTCCTGGCCCGCGTCTTCGACAAGCTGCTGATCACGTTCACCTGGTGGGTTAACCGGGAGGACGCCAGCGGCAACAACCTCTTCGAGGGCGGCTTCCTCGGGCTGGACAACATCGGGCCCATCGACCGATCGCACCTGCCTTGCGGCGGCGTGCTCGAGCAGTCCGACGCGACCGGCTGGATGGCGTTCTTCGCCGTCTCGATGGGACGCATCGCGCGGGTGCTGTACCGGGCGGGCCGACTGCCCGGCACCGACCTGATGATCAAGTTCCTCGAGCACTTCGCGCAGATCAGCGAGGCCATCGCCGGGCAGGGCATGTGGGACGACGAAGACGGCATGTACTACGACGTGCTGGTCACGCCGTCCGGCACCCGAGTGCCGGTGAAGGCCAGGTCGATGGTCGGCATGATCCCGATGTTCGCGGTGACGGTGATCGAACAGCCCACGCTGAGCCGGTCGCTCACGCTGGGCAAGCGGTTCGCCCGGTCGCTGAACAGGCAAGGTCATACCGACGCCGACACCCTGCGCAAGCTCGGGGTGCTGCGCGGCGAACCGGGCGAGGAACGACTGCTGCTGTCCGTGGTCGGCACCGACCGGTTCGAGAAGATGCTGGCCCGGCTGTTCGACCCCGAGGAGTTCCTGTCCGAGCACGGCCTGCGCGCGCTGTCTCGGTACCACCAGGATCACCCGTACGAGCTCAACGTCGAGGGTGTCTGCGCGACGGTCGACTACGAGCCCGCCGAGTCCACGATCCCGATGTTCGGCGGGAACTCGAACTGGCGCGGGCCGGTCTGGTTCCCGCTGAACTACCTGCTCATCTCCTGCCTGGAGAGCTACCACCGGTTCTTCGGCGACGAGTTCACCGTGGAGTACCCGTCCGGTTCCGGCCAGCAGCGGCACCTGGACGACATAGCGCAAGACCTGCGGGACCGGCTGATCGGTATTTTCCGGTCCGGGGAGGACGGGCGGCGTCCGTGTTTCGGTGGGACGGAACGGTTTCAAACCGATCCGGCGTGGCATGACAACATAGTTTTCAGCGAATACTTCCACGGTGACAACGGCGCCGGTATCGGCGCCTCGCACCAGACCGGCTGGACCGGCCTGGTCGCGGATCTCATCCTGCGTCGGTACCGTGCGGTCCCGGCCGTGGACAACGTGATAGAGGGGACCCGTTATGACGGCGACGCTTGAGCAAACCAGCCTGCGGTGCGTGCCGGGTATGGACGCGCCGCTAGGCGCGACGCCGGTTTCCGGAGGAGTCAACTTCGCCGTCGCCTCGTCGGTGGCGGAAGCGGTAATCCTTTGTCTTTTCGACGCCGACGGCCGGGAGAGCCGGGTCCAGCTGCCCGACTTCGACGCGGGCGTCTGGCATGGGTTCGTCCCCGACCTCCAGCCCGGTCAGGCCTACGGTTTCCGGGTGCGCGGGCCGTACGATCCGTCCCGCGGCCTGTGGTGCGATGAGTCGAAGCTGCTGCTCGACCCGTACGCCCGCTCGATCCGCGGCACCGTCAAGTTCGGGCCCGAACTGTACTCCCACGGCCTCGATTCCGTAGCGAACATGCCGCGCGCTGTGGTCAACGGCGTGCCGTTCGACTGGGGAGACGACCGGCCGCTGCGCCGCCGCTACTCCGACTCGATCATTTACGAAGCCCACGTCAAGGGCCTCACCATGCGGCACCCCGACGTTCCTGAGGGGCAACGCGGCAGCTACGCGGCGCTGGCGAGCGAGCCTGTCGTGCGGTACCTCTCCGACCTCGGAGTGACCGCCGTCGAGCTTCTTCCTATTCACCATAACGTCGCGGAGCAATTCCTCCTGGACAAGGGACTCACCAACTACTGGGGCTACAACACGATCGGGTACTTCGCCCCGCACAACGGGTACGCGGCGACCGATGACCCGGTCACCGAGTTCAAGTCGATGGTGAAGGCACTGCACGCGGCGGGCATCGAGGTCATACTCGACGTGGTGTTCAACCACACCGCCGAGGGCGGTACGGGCGGTCCCACGATGTGCTTCCGCGGCCTGGACAACCCCGCCTATTACCGGCTGGTGGACGACGACCCGAGTCAGTACTACGACACCACGGGCTGTGGTAACTCGCTGAACGTCGGCGACCCGATGACGCTGCGGCTGATCATGGACTCGCTGCGGTACTGGATCACCGAGATGCACGTGGACGGGTTCCGGTTCGACCTCGCGACGACGCTGGCCCGGGCCGACGGCGGGTTCAGCAAGGTGTCGGCGTTCTTCGACCTGGTCGCGCAGGACCCGGTCGTCGCGACGACCAAGCTGATCGCCGAGCCGTGGGACGTCGGCCAGATGGACAGCTACGACCTCGGCGGATTCCCTCCGCAGTGGCGGGAGTGGAACGGCAAGTACCGCGACTACATGCGGGACTTCTGGCGGGGGCAGGTCACCGACATCGGCCAGTTCGCCACCCGGTTCAGCGGGTCCGCCGACCTGTACAGCGGCGCCCGGCGGCGGCCCACCGCGTCGGTGAACATGGTCACCGTGCACGACGGGTTCACGCTGCGGGACCTGGTCAGCTACGACAGCAAGCACAACGAGGCGAACGACGAGCAGAACCGGGACGGCGCGAACGACAACCGGTCCTGGAACTGCGGCATCGAGGGCGTCACGTCCGACCCGGACGTGAACGTCCTGCGCACGCGTCAGCAGCGGGCGATGCTGACCACGCTGCTGCTGTCCTTCGGTGTGCCGATGCTGCTCGGCGGCGACGAGTTCGGCCGTACCCAGGGCGGCAACAACAACGCGTACTGCCAGGACAACGAGATCTCCTGGTTCGACTGGTCCGCCATCGACGAGGATCTGCTCGGCTACGTCAAGCAGCTGGTCGCGTTCCGCCGCGCGCATCCGGTCTTCCGGCGGCGTAAGTTCCTCACCGGCGCGGAGGCCTCCGAACTTAAGTGGTTCATCCCGGCCGGCACGCCGATGACCGAAGACGACTGGGCGGACGGCTCCGTTCGGTCGCTCGGGGTGTACCTGGATGGCTGGGATGACCCGGACCCCGCGCCGGACGGGACGCCGGCGCTTGACGATGACTTCCTGGTGTTCGTCAACGCCTGGTGGGAACCGCTGGTCTTCACGATCCCGCAGGTGCGTCCCGCCCAGTCGTGGGGCACGGAGATCGACAGCTATGACCCGTCGGCTATCCGGCCCGGTACTCCGCTGTCAGCTGGGGACGAGATCACCGTCGGTCCGCGCTCGCTCGTGGTCCTCCGCGGCCCCCGTGACGAAGGGCTCCGGGATGACAACGGTCTCGGGGATGACAACCGTCTCCGGGATGACAACCGTCTCCGGGACGACGGCAGCCGGCTGGTCGACGGTGACCTCCGGGACGACGGTGGTCTGAGCGTCCCCGCTCCCCGCGGCTGACAGCGGCATTGGTTCGAGCGGCCACTGCGGCCGAGGGCGTTCCACCGCGTAGAAGCCGACGAGTAGCGGCCGTCGCGCGGCGGCCCGGAAGCCGCGGCGGGTGAGTGCCTGCTGGCACTTGAACTGGCAGGTGACGCACCCGCCGTCGGCGGCCCGTCGCCGCTGGCGGGCGCGGGCGGCGATCGTGGTGCCGGTAACGATGCCGGCTACGAGCGCGATGGCCGCGAGGATCGCGGTGATCACGCCGATTGTCGCGGCCGCGTGCCCGACGGGGCCGTGCAGTACGATCGCGCCGATCACGATGATGAAAAGGATTGTCCCGGTTCTGGGAACATAGCAGCGCACGGCAGCATCTCCTCCCGCGCTTGTGGCGCTAGGTGCGCACGCCGAGGGCCGCGGACCCGGCGCGGGTTGTGTGCCGGGCGTGCCCATGGCGTGCTGAGTGGTGCGTGGCTGGGACCGGACCACGCTCCTTCAGGGACCACTCTCGGTAATCCGCGTGTGGCCATGCGCCATTGCAGTCCCACTTACTGAATCGTCCAAGCGGATAGAAATGTCAAGATCAATGTCTTAAACGAGACAAATGTCCGCTAAGCGTTGCGCAAAACATCCGTGGAATCGCTGCTTAGACGCAAGATCTTACGGATAACTGCCTGCGCAATGTCACCGCGGCGAGGACTCCGGAGGCGAAGACGAGGGCCGCCGAGAGGTAGAGCGCCGCGTGCAGTCCATCGCCAAACGACGAGTATGCGGCGTTGATTACCTCTTGAACGAGTGCGCCAAAACTGTTGTATTGAGATGTATTCTGCGGGATCTGGCCAGTTTCCAGGGCGTTGAGCACCAGCCCGCGGAACGCGAGCGGCACCCCGAGCTGGATGAACCGGTGGGTGAGGTTGGCGGTGAGCTGGCCGTACACCAAGGCACCGAGCACCGCGACACCGGTGACCGCGCCGATCTCCCGGCTGGTGTTGGTGGACGACGCCGCCATGCCTGACCGCTCGGCCGGGATGGCGGACAGCACGCTGGAGGTGATCGGGACGATCGTGATGCCGATGCCGATGCCCGCGATGGCGAGCGCGATCGCCAGCGGCACGTAGTCCGGATGCGGGCGCACGAACGGCCCGGCCAGCAGTAGCCCGGCGGTGAATAGCGCGCACCCGGCGGTGACCGGCCACCGCGGCCCGGCCCGCCCGGTCCACATCCCGGACAGCAGCGACGCCGCGATCATCAGCACCGTCATCGGGGCGAACACCGCGGCGATCCGGTACCCGGAGGCGTTGGTCACCTCGTTGAGGTACAGCGCGGTGAAGAAGAAAATGGCGAACGTCGCGAAGTAGGTGCAGAACGCGACGATGTTCGCGACCCCGAAGCCAGGGATACGGAAGTACCTGGGGTTGAGCAGCGGATTCGGCGTGCGCAGCTCCCACCAGATGAAGACCGCGCCGAGCAGCGCCGCCACGCACAGGAACGCGATCACTAGGGCGGACCCGAAGCCCGCCGTCTCCGCGTGGATGATCGCGAAGACCAGCAACGCGAGCGCCCCGCCACCGAGGAACGTCCCGGCGGTGTCCACCCGTGCAGCCTGAGGGTCGGAGCTTTCCGGCAGCACGATGATCGCGGTGACGAGGGCGGCGAGCCCGAAGAACAGGTTGAACCAGAAGATACCCCGCCAGCTCCAGGCCCCGGTGATGGCGCCGCCGATTACTGGTCCGAGCGCGAGCGCCAGCCCGGTGGTCGCGGCCCAGACTCCGACCGCGCGGGCGCGCTCACGTTCCCCGGCGAAGATGTGCCGCAGCATCGAGAGCGTTCCCGGCTCGCTCGCCGCCGCTCCCATCCCCATGATGACCCGGCCCGCGATCAGCGTCCCGGTGTCGGGCGCGAGCGCGCACACCACCGATCCGGCGCAGAACACGCCGGCGCCGGTCAGCATGACGATCTTCCTGCCGAGTTCGTCGCCGATCATCCCGCAGGCCAGCATGAGGCTGGCGAAGCTCAGCGAGTATCCGCCCACGACCCACTGCAGGTCGCTGACTCCTGCTTTCAGGTCGGTCTGCACGCTGCCCAGCGCGACGCTGACCACCGTGTTGTCGAGGAAGGTCAGGAAGACCAGTGTGCACAGTGCCAGCAGCGCAAGTCGCCGGCCACCGTGCCCGGAGGTGTTCCGGGGACGGCGGACCGCGAGGCGCTGTGCGTTCAGCCCGCTGAACTGCACACCGATGGCGCTTTCCCGTTGTTCTCCAGCGCTAGCAGCGCGCAGAACGTCGCGTCTCCGACCTTCCACGTCCCGCTCTCGTTTACCGCCGTGCCGGTCTGGTTGCTCAGGGCCGGCGTGCCGCCGAACAGGACGGTGTACTTAACGGAGGCCTGGGTGCCCGTTGAGTTGACCGTCACCGACAGCACTTTGGCCGTCGTCGACTTAGACATCGCCGAGCCCGCCTGGCCGTCGATGACCGAGGCGAAGGCCTGGCCGTTCTGCAGCAGGGTGATCTTCTTGGCCGCCGCGGTCGAGCCGCTGAAGAACCCCTCCCAGTTCGCGGTGATCTGGCTCGTCGCGGCCGCGTTCCCGCCGGTCGACGAGGCGGGGGCAGTCGTGGCTGCTGCCGCCGTCGGAGACGGCGACGCGGCCGGGGGATTCGATGAACTGGAGCAGGCGGCGAGCCCCGCTATCGAGATCCCGGATGCCGTGACCAGCAGGATCCGGCGCGCCGGATGATGATTTCCCATGGGAGTCATGCCTCCCTAGTTTGGGGCGAGTCAGGCTCTATGTCACGTATGCATTCCCTGAACCGAATCGCCGGAATCCAGAAGCATTTGCCGATCCCCGACACACGCGTCAGTGAAGCCCGTTCCGCTAGTGCCGGAAATGTACGAATATCCGGCCGAAGTTCTTGGAGTCCTTTTCCACGCGGTGGTACAGCGGCTTGATGTCCTTACGCTCGAGGAAGCGCAGCACGTGCTTCTTGAGCTGGCCGGACCCCTTGCCCGGGATGATCTCCACTGACGAGGCCTTCTTGGCGACGGCCTCGTGGATGATGTTCTCGAGCGCCTTGTCGATCTCCCCGCCGTGGTTATAGATGTCATGCAGGTCCAGATGCAGCTTCATAGGCCCCCCTGCCTTTCCTCGTTGGTGCTGCACTACCCGCACTCTTTCATGGTTGGTGTCACACCCACCAGAATCGGGGTCCGCTTATCGGCGTCAGCCTACGCAGTGGCCGGTGCCGTTGCCGGGCTGAAGTGCTTCCAGAACCCGCTCGGCGGTGATGTTCGGGTCCGGTGACGTCTGGACGAGGATCACGCGTTCGTCGGGGGCCGGCGGTTCGAACGCGGCGAGCTGGCTCTCCAGCAGCTTGGCCGGGAAGAAGTGCCCGGGCCTGGTGGCGAGGCGGTCATGCAGTTCCTCGGAGCTGGCCTCGAGAAACACCATGCGCGCTTCCGGGCGTCCGGCCAGCAACTGGTCCCGGTAGGCGCGCTTGAGCGCGGAGCACGCCACCACCGCGGACTCACCGGCCGCGATCCGTTCGTCCATCCACTCGCCGATGGCCGCCAGCCAGGGGGCACGGTCGGCGTCGGTCAGCGGCAGCCCGGCTCGCATCTTGCGGATGTTGGCCTCGGAGTGGAACGCGTCCGCGTCGGCGAACCGCCAGTGCCTGGACCCGGCGACCAGCGCGCCCACGGTTGTCTTGCCGCTTCCGGCGATGCCGCCCATTATCAGGATCACGCTGCGCCAGCCTACGTCAGTGAATTAGTGAGTCCACGCCGACGGCCAGGAAAAGCAGGGTCAGGTAGATGATCGAACCGTGGAACAGCCGCATCGTGCGGATCTCGCCGTCCTGCCGGGCCTTGGCGTACAGGCTGTGCACCTCGTACAGGAAAGCAGCGCCGAGCAGCACCGCGCATATCCCGTACACCGGGCCCATGGCCACCGGCCACAGCGCCACCGAGGCGGCCACCATCAGCCAGCTGTGCACGACGGTCTCGGCGAGCACCCGCTTGCCGGTGGCGACCACGGGGAGCATCGGGATACCGGCACGGCGGTAGTCGTCCTTGTACTTGATGGCCAGCGCCCAGAAGTGCGGCGGCTGCCAGAAGAACACGACGAGGAACAGCAGCACCGCGGCCAGGGACAGGGTCCCGGTGGCAGCGGCCCAGGCGATCAGCACCGGCGCGGCGCCGCAGACGCCGCCCCACAGCGTGGACTGTGAGGTGCGCCGCTTCAGCAGCAGCGTGTAGACGACGACGTAGTAAAGAATGGCGCCCAGGGTCAGCCCGGCGGCCAGCAGGTTCGTGACCACGGCGAACGCGACGACCGAGATCGCCCCGATGACGAGGCCGAAGATCAGCGCGGCGCGCGGCGAGACGGTGGCCTTCACCAGAGGGCGGCCCCTGGTCCGGCGCATCACCTCGTCGATGTCGCGGTCGATGTAGCAGTTGAGCGCGTTCGCGCTGCCCGCCGCCATCGCGCCGCCGAACACCACGACCGTGGTGACAAGCAGCGAGGGAAGCCCACGGTACGCGAGGAACAGCGTCGGCACCGCGGTGATCAGCAGCAGCTCGACGATCCGCGGCTTGGTGAGCGCGACGTACGCCTTCACGATCGCGGTCGCCCTGGCCGTCCGTCCCAGGCTGGGAACGGCGACTGGGACTTGCCGCGCGTCGGGACGCGTCACGTTAAGCAAGCTCACCTGGTATCGACCCCACCTTCCGGCCCGGATGAGGCCGAGCACTACAACTCATAGTACTGGGCGGGTCTGGCTCGCGTACGCAGGGTCGGTGTGAGATGCGTTCTATCGCGAACCCGCCTGCTAGCGTCACGGCCGCACGCCGGGTCCGCCTCGGCTGAGCATGCGGCCCGGGGCACCCGACTGCGACCCCAGCTATGTCCCATCGCTGGCGCCAGGGCACCAGCGATGGGACATAGCTGGGTGACGGATCTGGCCCGCTGCCCGGCAGTCCGCTGGCCGGTACCCACACCCGCCCGCCGGACAGTGCGGATGTCCCGCCGATCCGCGCGGCGCGTTCGGCCACCAGCACCCGCACCCCCGCCGCAGCAGCCGCCAGCGCCGCCAGCGCCGCCGTCAGCCCAGCCGCCCCGCTGCCCGCCACGATGATGGGCGCATCCTCGCCGCCGAACGTGCAGCCTGATAGCGGCAAGCTCATGCTCGTCGGCCTCTCTCTTGACGAGAACACCAGCCTGACATAGCGTCCCGCATCAAGCAATGCATTGCGCATCGCGCAACACCACTAAGGGATGTGACTCCCGAACATGAAAACCGGCGCCGAGCTGATCGCGGACTTTCTGGTGGGAGCCGAGGTGCCTTATGTGGTCGGGCTGTGCGGGCACGGGGACATCGGGATGCTTGACGCGCTGCTGCGCCGGAAGGACGAGATCCCGTTCATCTCGGTGCAGCACGAGGCCGCCGCCGGCTTCATCGCGGACGCGTATTACCGGGTCGCCAGAAAACCACTCGCCACGCTTACCTCCTGCGGCCCCGGATCCGCGCAGCTCCTCGTCGCCCTCGGTGCCGCGCTGATGGACTCCTCCGCGATCCTCGCGATCACCGGCAACGTGCCGACCAGCCAGTTCGGCCGCGCGCCATTCCAGGAACTCGGCCGCCACTACCAAGCGGATTTCCCCACCGCCGTCCGCCCGTTCGTCAAGCGGAGCTATCAGGCGACCCGGGGCGACCAGCTCCCGCTGATGCTCCGCCAGTCCTACGCCACCGCGGTCTCCGGCCGCCCGGGCCCGGTCAACCTCGACGTTCCGCTCAACGTGTTCGCGGAAACGGTCGATGTGACATCGGCCGGCATAGAGCGCGGTCGATGTCACATCGACCGGCCTTCCCGCACCGCGCTACCCCGGGCGGGGGCGGCGGCGCGGGATCTGCGGGACGCGGTGGAGTTGCTGCTGGGTGCTGAGCGGCCGGTGATTGTGGTGGGGGCTGGGGCGGCGGACGGGACTCGCGACCCGGCGGAGGTCAAGCGCTTGGCGGATGATCTGGCGGTGCTTTCGACCGAGACGGGGATTCCGGTGGTTAGCTCGCCGGCGGGGAAGGATCTGGCGCCGGAAGACTCCCTCGGCCCCGCGGGGCGGAACGGGACTCTGCCGGCTAACAAGGCGACGCAGAACGCCGATGTGATCTTTGCTCTCGGGACGAGGTTCGATGACCGGTCCACTAGCTCTTGGCTGCCTGGTTACACCTACTCGATCCCGCCAGCCCGGCTGATCCACGTGCATGTCGATCCCGGCGAGATCGGGCGCAACTACCCGGCCGAGATCGCTATCGCGGCCACCCCGGCGGAGGTGGTCGGGCAGCTGCTCGCCGCCATCAGATCGGCCGCCGGCGGGGATGCAGCGGGCTCGGCCGGACGCGCGCCGGGCTTGGCTCGCCGATATAGCGAGGTGGCGGGCGGAGTGGGCGAAGCTCACGGCGTTCTGGTCTACGTCGGACGCTAGCCCGCTACGGCCAGAACGCGCGATCGCCGAGCTGCGCCGGGCACTGCCGTCGGACGGGATCGTGCTGGCCGACGTCGGCGTGCACCACAACTGGATCGTGCAGCACTTCGAACCCGGCGGACCGGGGACGCTGCTGCAGAGCTGGGGATACGCGGCGATGGGATTCGGCGTCGCGGGCGCGCTCGGTGCGCGGCTGGCCGCGCCGGACCGGCCGGTGGTCGCGGTCGTCGGCGACGGCGGGTTCCTCATGCTGCCCAGCGTGGTTTCCACCGCGGTCGAATACCACCTGCCCGTGGTCTGGCTGGTGTGGAACAACGGGGGATTCATCTCGATCAGGGACCAGCAGGTGGCGTACTTCGGTAAGGAGTACGGAACGAGTTTCGCCCACCGGGCTGATTTCGCGGCCATGGCCCGCTCGATGGGCGCCGAGGGGCTGCGGGCCAGCACACCCGCCGATCTCGGCGCCGCGCTCAGGACCGCGTTGGACTCCGGTCGGCCGACCGTCATCGACGTGGCCGTCGACGCGGATACCCCGCAGCCTGCCGTCGCCACCTGGGAGCTGCCGCCGCTGCCCCACCCCGAGCCCACCGTAGGCTGAAATCGTGGTGGACTCACGGGACGGCTTGGTCGGGGCGCTATTGCACGGGCTCGCCGTCCTCGACATGTTCGACCGGGACCGGACCGTCATCGCCGTGGCGGACATCGCGCGTCAGCTCGACGTGCACCGCTCTACCGCGTCCCGGCTGGCCGCCACGCTGGCCAGCGCCGGATACCTGGAAGTCGCTGGCGAGCCGGGACGGTACCGGCTGGCGCCGAAGCTGGCCACCCTTGGCGAGATCGCGGCCAGCAACAGCGACCTGCGCCGCGCCGCGGCAGAACCACTCAGGGATCTCGTCTCCCGTCTCGGGGAGACCGGCCACCTCGGCATGCTGGAAGGCACCGAGGCCGTCACGATCGACGTCGTGGATGGCTGGCACACGGTCAGGATGCATTCGTGGGTGGGCAAGCGTTCGCCCGCGCATTGCAGCTCGATGGGGAAGGCGCTGCTGGCGGGGCTTAGCTCGGCCCAGTTCGCTAGCAGGTACCCAGGCCAGGAACTGCCGGCCCGCACTGTCGCCACCATCACCAGCGCCGACGACCTGCGCGAGCACCTCGGCCGGGTGCGCACTCAGGGATTCGCCGAGGATCTTGAAGAACTCGAGCCGCACCTGTGCTGCGTGGCCGCACCGGTGTATGGCCGGGACGGATCGGTGGTCGCGAGCGTCAGCGTCTCCGGCCCGTCTTCCCGGCTCCGTAATCAGGCCACCCGCGCCACCGCCGCCGACGCGGTCCGCGCGACCGCCGCCCTGATCAGCGGCCGCCTGGGCGCACCCTGAACCATTACGCGGAGTCGATGTCCAGGGTGCCCTCGGCCACGGCGCGGGCAGCGTCGGTGAGCTTCATGTTGTTGTTGCGCGCGTAGCGGCGCAGCGCGAGGAACGCTTCGTCGATGGCGACCTGGAGACGCTCGGCGAGCACGCCCTTGGCTTGCTCGATGATGACGCGATCGGCAACAGGTCCGCGCAGTAACCACACAGCGTGTCGAGGAAAGCGAGAATGTCGAAATCGCCTACCACGGTGTCCGCTAGGTCGGTGAAAGCTTTCCGTATCGTGCCGAACTCCGGCGCATTCATGTCCGGTTCCCCTGATTCGCGTGGCCGCCCCCGGGAACCAGGGTATGGACGTTACCTGGCCTATGCAGTGGGTAGCTCCGACCAGGGGCAGAAGTGACCAATTAAGGCTATTGCGAAACTTGTCGATCGCGCCCGGAGACCAGGTAGCGGTACTCGTGCGCCGCTAGGCTTGCGTGTTATGCATCCCCGCAACGTCACGCTTACCGGATGGGGCCGGATCGCCCCGACCACGGCCTCGCTCACTGACCCCGCAGACTCCGGCGAGGCGGCCTCGCTGCTCCGCGGCGACAGCCCGGCGATCCCGCGCGGACTCGGCCGTAGCTACAACAACGCCGCTCAGTGCGACGGCGGCGTGGTCATTTCATCGGAGCGGCTGAACCACATCGAGTCGCTTGACCCGTCGACCGGGGTGGTCACCGCCGGCGCGGGGGTGTCGCTGGAACAGCTGATGGTCGCGGGGCTGCCCGCTGGCTGGTTCGTTCCGGTGTCGCCCGGGACGCGGCAGGTCACGATCGGCGGCGCGATCGCGGCCGACGTGCACGGCAAGAACCACCACAAGGCCGGCTCGTTCGCCCAGCACGTGACGTCCTTTGACCTGGTGCTGCCCGGCGGGGAGTCCCGGACGATGACGCCGGAAGACGAGCTCTTCTGGGCGACGGCCGGGGGGATGGGGCTGACCGGGTTCATCACCCGGGCGACGCTCCAGCTCAAGAAGGTGGATAGCTCGCGGGTGCTGGTGGAGACCGTGCGCACCCCCGACATCGACGAGACGATGGCCGTGCTGTCCGATCACGACTCGCGGTACGGCTACACGGTCGCGTGGTCCGACTGCCTGGCGCGCAGCGCCGGCCTCGGCCGGTCGATCGTCACCAGCGGGGACTTCGCACCCGCGTCGGCGCTGCCCGCGGGTGCCGACCGCTACGAGTTCAACCCAGCGGCCCGGGTCGGGCTGCCATCCGGGTTCCCCCCCGGGTTGCTCAACAAGTACTCCATCGGCCTGGCTAACACCGCCTGGTTCGTGAAGGCACCGAAGCACCGGACCGACGAGCTGCAGACGATCGGCCAGTTCTTCCACCCGCTCGACGGGATACGGAACTGGAACCGTGCCTACGGCCCCGGCGGGTTCCGCCAGTACCAGTACGTCGTGCCGTTCGGCGCGGAGGACGCGGTGCGCCGGTCGTATGAGCTGGTCAGCGCGGTCCGGGCGCCGTCGTTCGTCACGGTGCTCAAGCGGTTCGGGCCGTCCGACCCGGGCCTGCTCTCCTTCCCGACGGCCGGATGGACGCTGGCGCTTGACTTCCCGGCCCGCACTCCCGGGCTGCTCGACCTATGCAACAAGCTGGACTCCCTGGTGCTGGAAGCCGGCGGCCGGGTGTACCTGGCCAAGGACTCCAGGGTCCCCGCGGTGGTATTCGACCAGATGTACCCGCGCGTCGAAGAGTTCCGTAAGGTACGGGCCACCATCGACCCGGCGGGCGTCCTCGCCTCCGACCTCTCCCGCCGCCTCAACCTCTAACCGGCCGCCCGCGTTGTAACGTGGGCGCCGTCACAGTGAGAGATACCCTGCGGGGGTATAGTATGGTCGCTATGCACGGATACAGCCCGAGTAAAGACGCGTACCTGAAGCGATTGCGTCGCATCGAAGGCCAGGTGCGCGGCCTGGAGAAGATGGTCGAGGACGACAAGTACTGCATCGATATCCTCACTCAGGTGTCAGCTGCCACTCACGCTCTGCAATCGGTGGCGCTTGGCCTGCTCGATGACCACCTCAGCCATTGCGTCGCCGAGGCGGCCGCCGAGGGTGGCCCGGTCGCGGAGGAAAAGATCCGCGAGGCCTCCGACGCGATCGCCCGGCTCGTCCGTTCGTAAAGGAGCTTTCATGACTTCAACCACCTACAAGGTGACCGGCATGACCTGCGGGCACTGCGCCAGCGCGGTGACCGAGGAGATCAAGGGCATCGACGGGGTGAGCGAAGTGAACATCGACCTCGTTCCTGGCGGGACCTCGGCCGTGACCGTCACCAGTACAGCTCCGCTCGATGAGCAGGCCGTCGCCGCCGCCGTTGACGAGGCGGGGAACTACCAGCTGGCGCTGTGAGCGACATCGAGCTGGCCATTGGCGGCATGACCTGTGCCTCCTGCGCCGCGCGGGTCGAGAAGAAGCTGAACAAGCTCGCCGGTGTCACCGCGACCGTCAACTACGCCACCGAGACGGCTCGGGTCAGCTACCCGGCCACCGTGACCAGGGCTGACCTGGTGGCGACGGTGGAAAAGGCCGGCTACACGGCGCAGTCCGTCGCTCAGAAAGAACGCGACGAGACGGCAGAACTGCGGCAGCGGCTCCTTATCTGCCTGGCGCTGGCCATCCCGGTCGTCGCCGCGGCCATGGTCCCGGCGCTGCAGTTCCGCAACTGGCAGTGGGCCTGCCTCGCGCTCGCTTCACCGGTCGCGGTGTGGGGCGCCTGGCCGTTCCACCTCGCCGCCGCGAAGAACGCGCGGCACGGCGCCGCCACCATGGACACGCTGGTCTCGGTCGGCGTCGCCGCCGCGTACCTGTGGTCGCTGTACGCGCTGTTCTTCGGCACCGCGGGCCGGACCGGGGCGCGGATGGACTTCGCCTGGCTCGCCCGCGGCAGCGGGGCCGGTGCCACCTACCTCGAGGTCGCATCTGGGGTGACCGCCCTCATCTTGCTCGGGCGGTACCTCGAAGCCCGCGCCAAGCGCCGCAGCGGCCTGGCGTTGCACGCGCTGCTAACACTCGGCGCCAAGGAAGTTTCCATTGTCCATAACGGCGCTGAACGTCGCGTCCCCGTCACCCAGCTAGCTCCCGGTGATGAGTTCGTGGTCCGGCCCGGCGAGAAGATCGCGACCGACGGCGTGGTGGTTACCGGCAACTCGGCGGTGGACACCTCGATGCTCACCGGTGAGCCAGTGCCCGTCGAGGCGGGACCCGGCGACCCGGTGACCGGCGGGTGCGTGAACGCCGGAGGACGGCTGGTGGTCCGGGCGACCAGGGTCGGCGCGGACACCCAGCTCGCGCAGCTCGCTCGCCTGGTCAGTGAGGCGCAGGCGGGTAAGGCCCCGGTGCAGCGGCTGGCCGACCGGGTATCGGCCGTCTTCGTCCCGGTCGTTATGGTCGTCGCACTGGTGACGGCGGTGGCATGGCTGGCGGCAGGTCAGGGAGCGAACGCGGCGTTCACCGCGGCGGTCGCGGTGCTGATCATCGCGTGCCCGTGCGCCATGGGGCTGGCCACGCCGACCGCGCTGCTGGTCGGCACCGGACGGGGCGCGCAGCTCGGCATCGTCATCAAGGGACCCGAGGTCCTCGAGTCCACCCGCCGGGTGGACACGATCGTGCTGGACAAGACCGGCACGGTGACCACCGGGCGGATGAGCCTCGTCGAGGTCGCGGGTGACGCCGATGTGCTACGGCTGGCCGGCGCGGTCGAGGATGCCTCCTCGCATCCGGTCGCGGCGGCGATCGCTTCGGCCGCGCGGTCCCGGTTCGGCTCGCTGCCGGATGTCGCGGAATTCGTCAGCCACTCGGGGCTCGGGGTCACTGGAGTCGTCGAGGGGCACGCGGTGATCGCCGGGCGCCGCTCGTGGCTGGAGCTTCCGGTTCCGTCGTCGCTGGCCTCGGTGGGCGACGCGGCGGAGGCGGCGGGACAGACCACCGTGTATGCCGGCTGGGACGGCGCGGTACGCGGCGTGCTCGTGGTGGCCGACACGGTGAAACCGACCTCGGCCCTGGCGGTCGAGCGGCTGCGGGACATGGGGCTGCGGCCGATCCTGCTCACCGGCGACAACGAGCGGGCCGCGCGGGCGGTCGCCGAGGCGGTGGGCATCGACGAGGTCATCGCCGGTGTGCTGCCTGCGGAGAAGGCCGACGTGATCCGCCGGCTGCGGGATGATGGCCGGGTGGTCGCGATGGCCGGCGACGGGGTGAACGACGCGGCCGCGCTCGCCACCGCCGACCTGGGGCTGGCGATGGGGACCGGTACCGACGCGGCGATCGAGGCCAGCGACCTGACCCTGGTCCGCGGTGACCTGCTCGCGGCGGGTGACGCCATCCGGCTGTCACGACGGACGCTGGCGGTCATCAAGGGCAACCTGGTCTGGGCGTTCGGCTACAACGTGCTCGTCATACCGCTGGCCGCGCTCGGATTCCTCAACCCGCTGGTCGCGGGGGCCGCGATGGCCTTCAGCTCCGTGTTCGTCGTGACCAATAGCTTGCGACTGCGGCGGTTCACCGCGTGGGAAGCGGGCCGTGGTCCAGGCGCGGAAGAACATGCCGTGCGAACAGATCACCCTCGGCCGCGTGCGGGTACCCGGACAGGATGAAGGACTCCATCCCCAGCTCCTGGTAGGCGCGCAGCTTCGCTAGCACCTGGTCGGGGTCGCCGACGATCGCGGCCCCGGCCCCTGACCGCGCCCGGCCGATCCCGGTCCACAGATTCGGCTCGGCGTAGCCGTCATCGCTCGCGGCGTCGCGCAGCTCGCGCTGCCGTTGGTTGCCCTTTGAGGTGGTGTCGAGCGACCGGCGCCGGATGCGCTCCCCGGTCTCGGCGTCCAGCCTGGAGATGAGCCGCTCCGCGGCGTCCCGCGCCTGCGCCTCGGTCGGCCGGACGATGACATGCGCCCGGTAGCCGAAGCGCAGCTCCCGCCCGTAGCGCGCGGCGCGTTCGCGCATGTCGGCTATCGTCGCCTCGACGCCTTCCAGCGTGTCCGGCCACATCAGGAACACGTCCGCCGCCTGGGCCGCCACCTCCCGCGCCGCCTCGGAAAGCCCGCCGAAGTAGAACTGTTTCTCCGGGGCACCGGCGGTGATCCGCGGCGGGTCAAGCGTGACGTCGATGAACTCGCCATGGAAGTCGACCGGCTTGCCGTTCAGCAGGTCGCGGAGCACCCGCATGATCTCCAGCGTCCGCCGGTACCTCGGCGCCGATTCCATCGGCTGGCCCGGTGGCTCCGAGGAAATGATGTTGATCGCGAGCCGCCCGCCGAGCATCTGGTCGATCGTCGCCAGCTGGCGGGCCAGCTGTGGCACCCACATCTCGCCCATCCGCACCGCCACCAGCAGCCGCATCCGCTTAAGCAGCGGCGCGATCCCGGCCGCGAAGGCCACCGAGTCGATCCCCATCGCGTACCCGCTCGGCAGCAGCAGGTTGTCGTAGTTTTGCGATTCGGCCGCGAGCGCGATATCCCGGCAGTGCTCCCAGCTGGACACCAGCCGGGGATCCGGCACCCCGAGGAACTCGTAGTCGTCATCGCACAGCGCCGCGAACCAGGACACCTCACACGCCATAACCCCAACCTACCGCTGCCCGACCCGGCGTCGGCGCGGCATCGCCCGCTCGCGCCCGTGGCCTTTGCTGGTCGGTGCGGCCCTGCCGGCACTCTTAGCTGGGCAACGCCGCACGGAACAGAAACCCGGCCGAGCCCGGCTCGGCGGAACCGGTGCGGTAGGTTCGGCGTCCAAGGTTGGTCAGGGAGGAGATCATGGTGAAGAGCCCGTTCGCGGTCGTTATGGTCATCGGCGGTCTGCTGGTGACAACGGCGTGCGCGAGCACGTCCACCGGGTCGCCATCCGCTAGCGGATCGAGCACGTCCGGCGGATCGAGCACGTCGAGCACGCCCAGCCCGTCGCCAACGGCCAGCGGCGGGGCTCCCGTCGCATCCGCGTGTGGCGGCGCCACCCCGGTAGCGGGCAGCACCGTGAACCTGACCTACAGCGATAACGGCAAGAACCTGTGCGTCAACCTCGGCACCACGCTGACGGTGGCGTTGCAAGGGACCCCGGCCAACAAATGGCAGTCGGTGCACAGCAGCTCCGAGCTCATCCTGGCCCCCAAACTCGACCCCGGCTTCACCCTGGCGGCCGGCTGGACCGGCAACGCCTACGAGGCGATCCGTTCGGGCACCGCGTACATCAGCGCCTCCCGGTACCCCTGCGGAACAGCCACCAAAGGCAGAAGCTCGATGCAGTGCGGCGTCATCGTCGCCTACCGCGTCAACATCACCGTAGCGAGCTAACCCTCCGCACCTTGCCGCCACCGATGGCCCATTGCTGGCGCTCTGCCGCTATCGATGGCCCATCGCTGGGGTGGGGTGAGGCGGCTAACCGGCCGGGAGGGTCAGGCGCATCAGGGCGCCGCCGCCGGGGGCGCGCTCGGCGGCGACGGAGCCGCCGTGCGCGTGCGCTACCTGGCGGACGATGGCCAGGCCGAGCCCGGAGCCGGGGACCGACCGGTCGGCGGTGGCGCGGTAGAACCGGTCGAAGACGCGGGCCAGATCCTCCGCCGGTATCCCGGGCCCGTGGTCGCGGACGGTTAGGACGCCGTGGGATAGCTCTACCTCCACCGGTCCTCCCGGCGGGCCGAACTTGGCCGCGTTGTCCAGCAGGTTTCGTATCGCGATCCGGAGCCGCTCGGCGCTGCCGATCACCATGCAGGGTTCCAGTCTCGCCGCGAATGTCACCGACGGCCAGTCCCGCCGAGCCGCCTCCAGCGCGGCGTCCGCGACGTCGTTCAGCTTGATCTCCTGGAAGGCATCGGAGGGGGTCTCGCCGCGGGCCAGCTCGGTGATGCTGGACACCAGTCCGGACAGCTCGTTGACCTGGTGCGCCACCCGGTCGATTATCTCTTCACGCTCGTCGGCTGGCAGGTCAGGCTCGGCCGCGAGCAGATCGACGTTGACCCGGAGACTGGTGAGCGGCGTTCTGAGCTCATGGCTGGCATCACTGACAAGCTGTCGCTGCGCCGCGGTCGAGCGCCGGAGTGCGGCGAGCATCGTGTTGAACGACGCCGCCAGCCTGCCGAGCTCGTCGGGCCGGTGTACATCGACCCCCAGCTCCAGGTCGCCGGTGACCGCCACCTGCTCGGTGACGGCGGCGAGTCGTGACACCGGGGCCAGTCCGCCGCGGGCCACGCCCCAGCCGACCAGCGCGGCGAGCCCGACACCGAACACGCTGATCAGGATGAGGGTCGCTCCGATGCTGGCCAGCTCGCTGTCCACGGTGTCCAGCGGCTCGGCGACCTCAACCGCTAGGCCATGACGGATCTGCATGACCATGACCAGGGCATGCACTCCGCCAAGGGATGTGTCGTAGTAGTACGACCCGCGAGTGCCGTCGGCGACCTCTTGAGCGGCGGCGGTGGACCGCAGCAGCCCCTGGTACCCGGCTGGCGCCCATACCTCCCCGCCGGAGGTGACGATCTGCGTATAAGGCGTGGAGTCGCCGAACCGGTCCGAGTGTGGCGGGAGCCACCCGTTGGGGATGTGACGGTGTGCGTTTGCCTCGTGCTGCACCGAAAACGCCCGGGCGAAGAGCTGCTGCTGTACCTGATCCCGCAGATCGGCGCGGATCGCCAGGTAGGCCACGGCCGCGACCGCCAGCGTGACGACCGCTACCGCTGCCGCCACGGCGATGGTGAACCTGGTGCGCAGCTTCATGGCGAGGCCCGCAGCACGTACCCGACGCCACGGATGTTGTGCACCAGCCGGGTCTTGCCGTCGTCCTCGAGCTTGCGCCGCAGCATGCTGACGAAAACCTGAAGCGCGTTGGATTCCGGTGATGATCCGTAACCCCACACCCGGTCTCTGATGACCTCATAGCTGAGCACCTGTTCTGAGTTGCGCAGCAATAGCTCTAGCAGGTCGAACTCGATCTTGGTGAGGTCGATCACGGTATCGCCGCGGGTCACCCGGCGGGCCGACACGTCGACGGTCAGGTCGGCGTAGCCGAGCACATCCCGGTTGAACTGGCTGCGCCGCAGCAGGGCGGCCACCCGGGCCAGCAGCTCACGGAGCGCGAACGGCTTGACCAGGTAGTCGTCCGCCCCGGCGGCCAGGCCGAGCACCCGGTCGTCGATGCTGTCCCTGGCGGTCAGCGCCAGCACCGGCGTGGAGTCTCCCCGGCTCCGCAGCATCCGGCACACCGACAGCCCGTCCATGGCGGGCATCAGGATGTCAAGCACGATCAGGTCAACGGGTGACCTGGACACGGCGTCGATCGCGTCCACGCCATTGGACGCCGTGCTGACGGAATAGCCAGCACGGCCCAGGGCACGGCGCAACGAGTCCCGGACGTCGCGATCGTCGTCCGCCACCAGCAGCCTGCTACCGGGAGACTCCAGTTCCACGACTCTATGTAATCAGCGTTACCTGAGTAAATGCTCCAAGGTTCCCGTGTAACGCCGGAATTTAAGCACCGTTTAACAATCAGACAGCAACCTCCTTCCCATGGTGAACAGCACGCTGGCTACCCGAACGGCCTGGCTGGTCCGGCACGGCGAGAGCACATGGAACAGGCTTGGCCTGTGCCAGGGGCACAACGACGAGGCCGAACTGACCGACCGGGGACAGCAGCATGCGCAAGACGTCGCTGTAACACTCCGTGACATAACGATCGGCGCTATTTACGTCAGCGACCTGCGCCGAGCGGTGCAGACCGCCACCCCCCTGGCCGCGAAACACGGTCTCCCGATGCAGGCCGATGTCCGGCTTCGGGAGCGGTGCCTCGGGGTCAAAGAGGGTGGGCCGCTGACCGAGGTCGGCCCGGATGTCACCGGGGTTAATGGCGGTGTGGTCGTCGACCCGGACGCGAGGCCCGACGGCGGTGAGTCCCTGCGGGACTTCTACGGCCGGGCCGCCGAGTTCAGCGCGGATCTCGCGGACAAGCTCGACCGCGGCGCTGCGTTTCCCCAACCAACCGGCCCCGACCGACCTCCCGGGCCGCCAGGTGACGTCGTGATCGTCGCGCACGGCGGAACGCTCCGCGTGCTGCAAGCCTGCCTTACCGGCCTTCCGGTCGAGCGCATGGGCTGGATGCCAGTCCCGAACGGGACCATCCTGCGCGTCGCCCTTACCCCGGACGGCGATCGTCGCGATTCCGCGAGGAGGGATCACCCATGATCAGTACAACTCTCAGGCTCCCCGAACGAACGGTCAAGCCGCGCCGCTCCGGGCTCACGATGGTGATCGACACCGGCATTCCGCTGGCCGCGTTCACCGACATGATCGAGTTCTCCGCCGACTACATCGACTATGTGAAGTTCGGCTGGGGAACGGCGGTCGTCACCAGCAGCCTGCGACAGAAGATCGAGGTGCTGGACGCCCACGACGTGGGGTTCTACTTCGGCGGCACGCTCTTCGAGAAGTACGTGCTGCAGGACAGGTTCGACGACTTCCGCCGGCTCTGCCTGGACCATGGCGCCAGCCACGTGGAGGTCTCCAACGGGACCATCGCGATGTCCAACCATGAGAAGGCCAGCTACATCCGTAAGCTCGCCGGCGACTTCGAGATCGTGTCCGAGGTCGGTTTCAAGGACCAGGAGCGCAGCGAGCAGCTTCCGCCGAGCGCCTGGATCGAGTACATCAACGAAGACCTCGAGGCGGGCGCGGGCCTCGTCACCCTGGAGGCGCGGGAGAGCGGCAAGTCCGGGATCTGCCGTCCGGACGGCGAGCTGCGCTTCGGGCTGATCGAGGACGTGCTCAGGGCCGGGATCGGCCCGGAGCACCTGCTCTTCGAGGCACCGAGCACCGAGCTGCAGGCGTACTTCATCACCAGGATCGGGCCGGACGTGAACCTGGGGAACGTCCCGGCGTCGGCGGTCATCTCGGTGGAGACGCTCCGGCTGGGCCTGCGGGGCGACACGCTGGCCGCTTTCGAGGACAAGGACAACCCGCATGCGTACCACTCATGACGTATTCCATCTCGCCATCCCCACGCACGACCTGGACGTGGCGCAGCACTTCTACGTGACTTTGCTGGGCGCCAAGCTGGCGCGGAGGTACGACGACCGGATCACGCTGGACTTCTTCGGTGACCAGGTGGTGTGCCACCTCACCGAGGATTCGCCGGTCGAGCCATCCAGTTTGTACCCGCGGCATTTCGGCGTGACGTTCAGCGAATCGACGGATTTCGAGAACCTGCACGCCTGCGCGGTGATGCGCAAGATCCCGTTCTTTCACGAGATGTCGCTGCGGTTCGAGGGGCTGCACGAGGAGCACCGCACCTTCGTGCTCAAGGACCCCTCCGGCAACCTCCTGGAGTTCAAGCACTACCGCGACCCGCGGATGATGTACTGACATGATCACCGAATGGATTCAGCAGGCAGCTGTCCGGCGCGGTGATGCCGTCTACCTTGAGGACGCGAGAGGATCGCGGACTCTCAGCTACGCCCAGCTCCGTGTACGTGCGAATGACTGGGCGGCGTTCCTGGACCGCGAGGGCGTGCCGGCCGGCAGCCGGGTAGCGATCCGGCTTCCGGACCCGCTGGACTACGCCGAGGCGCTGATCAGCGTCATCGCGGCGGGTCGCGTCGCTGTCCCGCTGGACTCCGGTGCCCCGTCCGCGGAGCTAACCCGCGTGTTGCGGGTGGCCCGTCCCCGGCTGGTGCTCTCCGAGCCGTCGCCGGTGCTCTCCGAGGCCTTGCCGGTCGATGTGACATCGACCGCGCTCTATGCCGGTCGATGTGACATGGACAGCGCTGGGACCGGCGGGATCTTTCTGTGTACTAGCGGGACGACTGGGATGCCTAAGGGGATACTGCTTGAAGACGGGCAGCTGGCGCATGTGGCGGCGTGCGTGGTGGCGCATCACCGGCTGACCGCGAAGGACCGCGGCTACTGCTCGCTGCCGTTGTTCCACGTGAATGCCGAGGTCGTCGGGCTGTTCGCGACGCTCGCTGCGCAGGGCAGGCTCGCGCTCGACCGACGGTTCTCGCGCCAGGGATTCTGGGATGTCATCCGGCAACGGAGGATCACCTGGATCAATGCCGTGCCAGCCATAATCACCCTGCTGGCCCAGGAGCCGCCAGAGAGAGCACCCGTAACGGTCCGGTTCGTCAGGTCGGCGTCGGCCCCGCTGCCCGCGGCGGTGCTGCGGCGGTTCGAGGAGACGACGGGTATCCCGGTCGTGGAGACGTACGGCATGACCGAGGCGGCTTCGATGATCACCGCGAACCCGCTGGCGGAGGACGGCCCTCGTAAGCCGGGCTCGGCTGGCCGGGCGGCGGGAACCGAGGTCCGGGTGACGCGGGACGGGCTGCCCTGCCCGGCCGAGACCGTGGGGAACGTGCAGATCCGCGGCCGGGGAGTGATCTCCAGGTATGCCGAAGGCGGTCGCCGCGGCGCGATCGATGCCGACGGCTGGCTGGACACCGGTGACCTCGGGTATCTCGACGAGGACGGGTACCTGTTCCTGGCCGGGCGGTCCGACGACGTGATCAACCGTGGTGGCGAGAAGATTTACCCGCGGGAAATCGAGGAGATCCTGCTCGCGCAGCCCGGTGTCCAGTCCGCGGTCGTGGTCGGCAGTCCCGACGAGGTGCTTGGCGCTCGTCCGGTCGCCTACGTGATACCCGCGCCCGGCTACGGCGCGGACATCGAGAGGGCACTGCGCGTCGCCTGCGATGCGAGCCTGCCCAAGTACAAACGACCGGGCGCCTACTACTTGGTGGAACAGATGCCGCTCGGGCCCACCGGCAAGGTCCAGCGGCGCAGGTTGGCTGAACTTGCCGCCTCGGCACAGTGAGCCTGGGAGGTCGGTCGGGGCTGGTTGGCAGGGGAGACGCAGCGGGTCGGTCGGGGCTGGTTGACGCGACGACGGGCGGGGCCGCGGCTGAAACCGCGCCGGGTGCTCCCGCGCCCGCCCGTCGTCCGCATGTTGTCGCGCTGAACCTGATCAGGATGCTCATCATCGTGCTGGTGGTGGGCGTCCACACGCTGTCCGACGTCGGCGGGACGGTGACCCCGCTGCTCGGCGCGGTCACCACCGTTTTCCATACCAGCCGGGAACTGTTCTTCCTGCTCACGGCGTTCGTGCTGGTCTACAACTACGGGAAGCGCCCGAAGATCAAGTGGCCGTCGTTCTGGTGGCGGCGCTATAAATTCGTGGTCCCGGCGTACGTCGCCTGGTCGGTCATCTATTTCCTCGCGGACGGCACCCGGTGGGACAACTGGCATGCCCTGCTGCATGAACTGGAAACCGGTACCGCGCGCTACCACATGTATTTTCTGCTGGTCACCATGCAGGTCTACCTGCTCTTTCCCGTGGTGCGCTGGCTGCTGCGGGTGACGCAGCGCTATCACTGGGCGCTGTTCGGCGTGGTATGCGCGTTCCAGCTGGTCTTTAGCTACGCGGTACACGAGGGATGGAGCGGGCCAGGATTCATCGGTGCCTGGCTGCACGATCCGACGATGTGGGCGCCGAGCTACTCGCTTTATGTGATCGGCGGGGCCCTCGTCGGGTGGCACTTCGAGGAAATCGCCGCGTTTACCCGGCGGCACATGCGGATGGCAGGCCTGGCGACGCTGGCCGGGCTGTGTGCCGGCATCGGCGTGTACTGCTTCGAGTGGCTGGTGGTCCACCAGACGCCCGCCGCGGCCAGTGCGGTGTTCCAGCCCGTCGTGGTCATCGAGGCGCTGGCCTATGGGTGGGGGTTGCTGGCCCTCGGGCTGCACTGGTCAGCCAAGGGGACGCCGGGCCGGAAGCTGGCGGCATCCGGGGCGGATTGTTCGTTCGGCATCTACCTCGCGCATCCGCTGCTGCTTCAGGGGCTAGTTCTGGAGGCCAGTCACTACGGCGTGCTGTCCTGGATACGCAACGCGCCCCCGGTCGTCGGGCTGCTCATCATGCTGCTCATCATCGTCCCGATCGTGTACCTCGGGGCGTGGGCACTGACCTGGGTGATGCGCAGGACGCCGCTGAGCTTGCTGCTCACCGGGCGGTCCATGATCAAGCCTTGGCGCGGGCGCCCGTCTCGGATGCCGCGCGGGTCGAAACCGGTGCTCGCCGGGGCAGCCCTGGTGTGCGCGGCGATCCTCGGAGTCGGACTGTGGGCCGCGCGTGACGCAAGCGGGACGACGACGTTCACCGCGACCCCGGCGGTGAAGATCAGCACGACGGTGCAGCGGGTCGGCTCGGTGAAGCTGGATAGATCCGTCTACAAGATCAAGGTCGACGGGGTCACGCGGGAGTGGGTACAGCTCACCCCGAGCACCGGAGTGAGCTCGTCGGCGCCGATCATCGTCGTGCTCCAGGGCGTGAACGCGACAACCAACTTGGAGATCAACCGCGACTACCTGACGGGTTACGACGTCGAGTTGGTGTACCCGGTCCCGTTGTATGAGTCCTGGAACGCGGGTGGCTGCTGCGGCGAGGCGGCAACCAAGGACGTGAATGACATCGCGTTCATCGAGGCGCTGGTCGCCGCCGTCAACCCGGCGGACTCCCGCTCGGTGACACTCGCTGGGTACAGCAATGGCGGGCGGATGGCTTACCGGATCGCGTGCACCGATCCGACGCTGGTGGACAACTACGCGGTCGTCAAGGCCATGCCGGACGGCTGTGTGGTCAGCAAGCGGATCACCATGTTGCAGATCGACTCCACTGACGACACCAAGGTGCCGCTCAAACCCGGCGACAAGGGCCCGGAATCCCCGGCTGCGACGGTCGAGGTGGCCCGGCTGCGACAGGTGGACGGAGCGACCGGCTCAGCCAAGGTGACGAACAAGGGTGCGCTGAACTTGTCAGTGTGGCAAGGTGCCGACGGGAGCAAGGTGGAGTTCGCGGTGTACACCGGCGGCGGCCATAGCTTCCCGCAGCCGACGCCGACTACCCCCTCGGCCGGCGCTCTGATCTACCAGCTCGCCTCGGGCTCCAGCTGAGGTAGCGGTCAGGCGCTCGGCGCCGGGGGTGCCAGGCGCTCGCCTGCTGGGGCGCTCGCCTGCTGGGGCGCTCGCCTGCCGGGGCGCTCGCCTCATGGAGCAAGCGCCTGCCTGGGCGCGCGCCGCAACTAAGCGGGTTCATCCCCCACGGCCATAGCGCACATTTGGGGCATATTGCTGGCCGGGCAGATCCTCTACAGGCTGTCGATGGCCCATCGCTGGGCCTAGGACGCCAGTGATGGGCCATCGCTGGGGTCGCGAATCGGGGCCCGGAGGTGGCCAGATCTGGCATAGCGGGCATTCCGGGCCGCCCGGTAAGGGCGGAGTCGCATTCAGGGGTTCATCCTGCCGATCAGGCCACCACACCTCGGGTTCACGAAATCTGGCCTCCGATGAGGTAGCGTTTCATGAGGTAAGGGGGTTGCCATGAGCGCACAGGTATTCATCCAGGAACGGGCCGCTGACCGGCTCGCCGAGCTGGACCTGACTGTGGAAATCTTGGAGCGCGTTATCCGGCGGGCCGACGCGGAAGCACAGCTGTGCTCGGCGTTCGATCCGCCGCTGCTCGAGGGACTGACCCGCTGGGGGCGTGCGACGCGTTACCTGCGCGAGGAACTCGTTCCGCTTGGGTGGAGCTATGACAACCCGCGGAACTTCGCCCGCACGATCCATCCCGATGGCGAATTCGCGATCGTCGTGACGACTGGCGATGGCCTGACTGGCCTGCCAGGCATGGTTCCCGGAACCAAGAACCCGAAGGGCCTGGCGACCATGCTCGCCGTGGACGCCAACGCGCAGCTGACGTTCGACTTCGGCCCGCAGTTCCTGCCGCCCGGCATGGACAAGGTCACCTGGTTCCTGTTGTTCTACGCCGATGGATTCGAGTACCGGGCGGAACTCTCGCTGCCTGGTGCCTATGCAGACGGGATGATCACGCATTGGGACGAGCGGATCATCCTCCCGCCGTTCCAGCGCTATGACGAACCGAAGGCTCCCGCCGATGCGGAACCGCATCCGGACATCGTCTTCGAGGTCGCACCACGATCATGATGACGCCGTCGCGGCTGACCCTGGCACGAAAACGGCGCGGCCTGACGCTGGCCAGGCTCGGGGAACTCGCGGGTCTATCGGCACGCAGCGTGTCCCTGTACGAGAACGGGCACAGCAGGCCGTCCCCGGCCACGCGCGCTCGGCTCGCCGAGGTACTTGGCGTGCCGGAGGACTTTCTCACCGGTGCCGATGTCGAGGAGATTCCGGTTGGCGCGGTGAGCTTCCGCGCGGTCAGCAAGATGACCGCGCAGCAGCGCGACCAAGCGCTGTCCGCCGGCCGGGTCGCGCTGCTCATCGACGAATGGTTCGAGTCGCGCTTCATACTGCCCGAGCCGGACGTCCCGTCGCTGACCGGATATGACCCGGAATCAGCGGCCGAGGTGGTCCGGGCCAGATGGGGTATGGGCACCCGTACGGTGCCGAACGCGCTGCATCTAGTGGAGGCACACGGAACACGGATCTACTCGCTGACCCCGGAGAGCGTCGAGCTCGACGCGTTCTCGCTGTACTGGGGGGGACGGCCGTTCGTGTTCCTGTCGACCGGCAAGTCCGGCGAACGCGGTCGGTTCGACGTCGCGCACGAACTTGGCCACCTGGTGCTGCACGGCGAGCACCAGCCACTTCACCGGCCGGACGCGGAGGTCGAGGCGAACCGGTTCGCCGCGGCGTTCTTGATGCCGCGATCCAGCGTGCTCTCCGCCGGGCTGCGGCACGCCGACGTCGACACGATCCTCGCGGCGAAGGCGACCTGGAAAGTATCCGCGCTCGCGCTCACCCACCGGCTCGCCGAGCTCGACCTGCTCACCGAATGGGGTTACCGCACCGCCTGCGTGAACCTGGCCAGGCTTGGCTACAAATCCGCTGAGCCCGGCGGCATCCCTCGTGAGTCTTCTCAGCTGCTGGCCAAGGTGTTCAAGGCGCTGCGCGATGGCGGCGAGACGCTCTCCTCGGTCGCCGCGGCTATTGGCATCAGCGCCGACGAACTGCGCGCCCACGTCTTCGGCCTCACGCTGATGTCCGTCGCCTAGCCCCCGGGAACGTCCGGCTGGCGGGTCCCCGGCGTTCCAGCGGGAACGCCTAACTCTCGGGTAATAACATTTCAGCACGCGTCGGCACCGCAAGATCCCGGGCCTGGAGGCCCGGCTGTCGCGGTGACCAGTCTAGTCACGCAGGTCCCGCCCGCCCCGCCTGTTGCCCGTTGCCCGGACCATCTGGGATAACGCGAAGGATCCTCGTACCTGGGGGTACGAGGATCCTTCGCGTTATCCTTAGTCAGCGAATATATACGAAAAAATGGGCGATCGGCTGTCGCTCTGACGCTGACCTGGACGTCAAGTTAGAAACGGACGTGCCGTCAGAACGGTGAGTGGTTACTCTTATACGTAACGTAGTTGGCGACGTGGCGTGAGCGGGGATCACGGATGCCGGTTGAGGGCCTGGACGAGTATGACGGTCCCGAGGTTCTCGACGCGCCACTTGACCACCAGCAGGTCATCGACCGGCGTCCTCCGGACGTTGATCGGCGCGCCGAGAACCGCGAGGCTGACTCCGCGGATGCACCCGAGACGGATCCTGATGGCGGCTGGCGCTGGAAGAGCCTTGAGCTCTCACCCCAGGCCAACCGAGTTGCCGAAGCGGGACTCGCCCTACGCCGCCAGGCCGAAGGACGCGATGCCGATGGCAACTACACCGACCGTGGCATCACCCCCGCGATGCGGCGCATCGAAGGAGACCTTGAACAAGGAAGCTTGGTCCCCGATACCGAGAAGTTCGCCCTCAAGTCCCCCGACCGCTTCAAAGAAAAGCTCGCGAAGACGATTCTGGACCAACCGGATGGATCTCCTGAGGAAATCTGCACGGCAATTCATGACGGTATACGGTATACGTTCACATTTGAAGATGATTCCTACGCGGCCGGAGTCCGGAGCGTACTCGGACAACTCGAATCTAACGGATATGAGCCGCTGGTCTTGAAGAACACGTGGGAATGTGAGGAGTACAAGGGAATCAACAGCAGGTGGCGCGATCTGGCGAACAGTACGGTCTTTGAGGTTCAGTTTCACACCCAGGGAAGCTGGGAGGCCAAGCAGCAGACTCATGAGGCATACGAAGCGATCAGCGATCTACGTACGCCCACCGTTGAGCGGGAACGTCTCCGCACGTTCCAGCGAGAGGTTAACGAGCACGTCCAGGTACCTCATGGTGCATTGGAGATTGCGCAGTACCGACGGGAAGGCTGGTAGCTGTGGAAGACAAGATTGACTACTACGCGATTATCGGCGTAGGCAGGGCTGTGGACAACCCGTCCGGCATCGCACGCCGTCGCTATACCGCTGCTGGCCGGGTAGACGAAACGCTGCGGAAGGACTTCACTTGGGGGCCAACCAATGCGGTAACGGACTGGGAATACGGAAATCTGGCAGAAGAACTCGTCGAGATTAGTGCGGGGGAGGCTGAGGAACTGATTGCTCGGTTCCGGGAGCGGTGGAGTCGCGACGGTTGAGCGAACTGTGGCGGCGGCTGGAGGGTGTGGACGCGTACCGGATCACTGAGATCCCGCATCGCACCTCTTTCACATCCGCCACTGATGATTCACGTGAATCATCGGGAGGAACCGACACAAATGATCATGGAAAGGGACAGCGGGTCGCCGCGCTCGCTGCTGCTTACCATGCTGGGGTCGCTACTGGGGATGGCGTGATCGGGTTCGGCTGGATACGACCTCAGCCCAATGGCCCGGTGAATGTTGTGGCGGCCGGGAAGGCGCTCGCCGGATCCGCGATCAACAGCGGCGAGATCATGCTCGCCCTTCCTGGTGGAGCGCGGGGACGTCCGCTGGCCGACCTCACCGAACTGCTCGCAAGCCTGCCTGCCTGGCGCGAGATCGCTGGGATCAGCGACGGGCTGCTGAACGAGGAACCCCGCCACCCGCGGCTCGCCACGAGCTTGGATGACGTACTGCTTGGGAGCTGGGTCGCGCCGTTTGGGTGGCTGGTGATTGCCGAGCCGGTGCCGCTACCGGACCTGCGAGCACTGGCCGACGATACGGCCGCCAGGCTGCATCTGACCGAGAGCACCGCCGACCGGTTCCCCGGGCGCGCGTTGGACGCGCGGCGGCTTAAGCACCGGCTGGTCGAACTGCGGCGCGCGTTTTCCACAGGGCTGTGGAAAACGCGGCTCCTGGCGGGCGGAACAGATGAGGTGGCCGCGGCGCGTGTGGCTGGCCTGTTTTGCGCCTCGGTGGATCTGGGGGACCTGCCGTATGCGATCGCGCCCGCGTCTCACGTTCCCGCTGGAACGTCGGACGCGGCCCGAGCAGGAGCAGCACCGGAACTGACCACACCGTTCTGCGCCGCCACCGAGTTCGTCGCGGCGGTCGCGGCGCCACCCCAGGCCGAGATACCGGGCATCCGGCTCGTCCAGCGGCCCGAATTCGACACGACGCCAGAAGCCTCCACGGCCGGGATCCCGCTCGGTGAGATCCGGGATCGGAACATGATGCCCGCGGGTACCTTCAGCATCGGATACGACTCGCTGAACCGCCACGTCTTCGTGACCGGGGCGACCGGCGCGGGCAAGTCGCAGACGATCCGCGGCCTGCTCGAGCGATCCGCTGTCCCGTGGCTGGTGATCGAGCCCGCCAAGGCCGAGTACCGCTACCTGGCGAACCGCCTGGAGCGGGAGCGAGACGTCATTCGCATCCGCCCGGGCGAGCCCGACGCTATCCCCGCTGGCATCAACCCGCTCGAGCCCGCCCCCGGTTTCCCCCTCCAGACCCACGCCGATCTCACCAGGGCGCTGTTTGTGGCCGCCTTCCGCTCAGAAGAGCCGTTTCCACAGGTGCTGTCCGCCGCGCTTACCCGCGCTTACACCCAGGCGGGCTGGGACTTGGCCCTGGGCGAGCCCGTCAGCGACGGGGCGCGCTATCCCGCACTGGCCGACCTGCAAAGAGCGGCCGAGCACGTCGTGGCGGAGATCGGCTACAGCCAGCGAGTCACCGACGACGTACTCGGCTTCATGAAGGTCCGCCTGGCCAGCCTCCGGCACGGAACGACGGGGCGGTTTCTCGCTGGCGGGCACCCGATCGACTTCGAGAAGCTGCTGACCAGCAACGTCGTGCTGGAAATCGAGGACGTCGGAGACGATCGAGATAAAGCCTTCCTGATGGGAACCGTGCTGATCAGGCTGGCCGAACACCTGCGCGTCCGAGGCCAGCAGGACGGCCTGCGGCACCTGACGATCGTCGAAGAGGCGCACCGGCTGCTCCGCAAGTCCCGCGACGACGGCGCCGCCGCGCATGCGGTGGAGATGTTCGCGAGCCTGCTGTCGGAACTGCGCGCCTATGGTGAAGGGCTGATCATCGCCGACCAGATCCCGGCCCGGCTGGTACCCGACGTCATCAAGAACACCGCGGTGAAGATCGCGCACCGGCTGCCCGCCTCGGACGACCGCGACGCGGTGGGCGCCACCATGAACCTCAGCGCCGCGCAGTCACGGTATCTCGTCACCCTGGCGCCGGGGGAGGCCGCTGTGTTCACCGACGGGATGGACCACCCGCTGCTGGTGAAAATGCAAGATCACACAGAACGCGAGCGGGCGCGTCCCCCGGTCACCGCGTCGGCTGCTGCGATAGTCGGCCGCCGTGGTCCCGCCTGCGGGGCGGACTGCGTCGCCCGTCCGTGCACGCTCCGCGACATGAGTAACGCCCGGCGTGTGCTGGAAACAAGCCCGGCTGTCCGCTTGTGGACAGAGCTCACGGTGCTCGCCCACCTGGCGGGCTGGCCGATGCCGGTTCCGCGGCTGGCGATCCTCGAAGATCTTCGTGCGCTGCCGCCCCGGTTGCGGGACTGCCTGATCTCGCACGCGGCGGACGAGGCGATCAGCTCGCGGACCGGGATTCCGGACGCGGCGGGACTGGCCGCGCACGTTAGCACCGCGCTCAGATGCCGGGTTACCCGGGACATGTGGCTCTGCCCGCCCGACGAACCAAGGTGGCGCCGAGAAGCTGTGGATAAAGTCGCGTCGTTTGGCATAGCAAAGCCGTCTGTCGTGGAGCGGGCCGTCGGTGCGCTACGGACGGACGCGACGTACGGCCAGCGGCTGGCCGACGCGCTTGAGGACTTCGCCGACTGCCGCTGGCCGCTGGATTACCTGTCGTTACGACGATTTACTGAAGTGGATCCGGCCATCCTTGATGGCGGTGGTGTCCTGGAGGCGGGTAGCAGTTACCTTCGACCCGCTGACCTGCGCCGTCACGAAGACGCTATCGCCGGACTTGACCGACCCGATGCCTGCCGCTTCCGCGTCGACGGTGGTGGAACTGCTCACCGCGTAGGTCGCCGTGTAGCCATCGGCGCTCTTGATCGTCAGCGAGGAGGAACTGACCGACGTGACGGTACCCCGCTGCAGGTCGAGAGTCTCGTAGGTACCACCGGTCTTACGGACGGTCACTTGGCCGTGCAGCACCCCGCCCAGGCCGAAGCCGCCCCCGAAGCCGAACCCGCGTGAGTGCCGCCCGTGGTGCTTGCCAGTCGTGGCGGAAGCCGATGGGCTCGGCGAAGCGGCTGCGGACAGCGCCGATGTGGTGGTCGCGGTCGGCGCTGAGTGATTCGTGGCGGCGAGGCCGATTCCGGCACCAGCGATGACCGCGACGGCCGCGACGCCACCAACCACAATGGGTCGGGTGAGGCGGCGGCGCGGGCGATCGGAAAGCTCGATCTGATCGGTTTCCTGTTCATCCATGCGTACAAGCTCGGGGCCCAAGTTAAGGGGAATCTGCGGGTTGGCGGTGAAATGTCTCTGACATCTTGATCTGCGAAGAAAGTGCTGGTAGACGAGATGTTATTAACAAAGTGTTACACAGCTTCCCACAGCCTGTTAGCAAATGGTTATCCACAGGGCATGTCCACAACGTTGTGCACAAGCGAAAGTTGTGGATAACTTGGCGGTGCTCAGTTGAGAGGTTGCAGCTCAGGCGTCGTAGCCGGGGTTTCTGAGGTGCTTGACCGCCATCCCCAGCGTCCGGTTATGCACAGCCACACGAGCGCGATGACCGCGATGAGCCGTGCGACGGACGTTATCCACTCTCCCTCGACGTGCTGTAGCTGCGCGAGGTGGCTGTGACCCGGGATGGTAACCGCGTCCATGTAGGTGATCCCTGCGAAACCGAGCCGACCGAGAACCACCCAGTCCAGACGCGACGCCGGATACAACGCCAGCAACCCGATGATCATCACGTCGTACCAGGGCCGCTGGAACGGCCACAGGAAGATCCAGGCCAGGCTCAGCGACAGCGCCAGCGGCACCGCTGGCCAGCGGGGGATCCGCTGGGGCAAGCGCATGATGAGCAAAACGGCGAGTGCCACTGTCAGCACGGCCGCGATATCGGTCAGGCGGTTCGGCTCGTAGGTGGCGTTCAGGTTGAACGGCCGCCAGAACACCTGGTACAGGTTGTCCCAGGTCACGCCGTTCCCGCGCTTGAAGTACACGGTGACGGCGCCAATCCCGGCCACCGCGAAGCTCGGGAGCGCCACGATGAGGCAACCCACCGCCGCGGCCGCGAATGCGGCGAGCTGGCGCCGTAGCATCCAGGCGGCCCCGATCGCGTAGACGGCGAAGGGCAGCTTCACGCAGATCGCTACACCGATGAGCACACCCGCGATGGCGGCGCGGGCCAGGCCAACGGACTCGGCGGCCGCGCTGTCTGGCGTGCCGGGGCGCTTTGCCCAAAGCAGCCCGATGCCGGCCAGGCCGAAGGCGACCGCGAGCCCATCGATGTGGCCGGCGGCCACGATCTCCCAGATCAGCAGCGGGTTCAGCGACCAGAGCAGGTGGGCGCGCCGCCGCATCACGGCGTCGCCGCGCAGCAGCCAGTCGAGGAGCAAGACGACGGCGCCGAAGGACAGACCTGCCCACAGCTTCAGCCAGAAGGTCATCGTCGCTAGCTGCCCGCCGCTGAGCTTGACGGCCAGCCACTCAGACGCGGTGGCCAGCGGCCCGTAGTCCGATAGGGATTGCCGCCAGGTGGGCGAGGAGTACTGCGCGATCGAGCCGCCCACCTTCAAGAACTGGTCCGGCGTCATCACGTACGGGTTGTGGCCCGCGACCACCATAGAGCCGTCGATCGCGTATGAAATGGCGTCGGTCGACCCAGCGGGCAGCAGCACGGTGAATACCGCCGTCGCGCCGAGGGAGACCCCGACCATCAGCTTGATGCTCGGCCTGGCGCCCCTGGCCACGGCGACCAGCCCGAAGATCACGCCCGCGGTGGCGATGACCGCGGCCGCCCATAGCGACAGCAAGATAAGGGCGTCCCGCAGGTGCAGCGGGTGCCACCAGGGCGGACCCGAGCCCGCATGCTTCAGCGCCTCGGCGATCACTGACGGGCCGTTCAACGCCATCACGAACATGATCAGCAGCGACAGGCCGATGCATGCCGCGGCCGCCCCGCCGACCCCGCGGGTGCTCCTCGCGGGAGCGTCGCTTGTCATGGGTACGAAGGTACCGTTAATCGGGCGCTTCCCGGGCGAGCGCGAACTTGTTATCGTTAATTGAGTTGGCGCCCGGACCCGCGCGGACGCACGCACCACTAATGGGGGGTGCTATGTCCACGAGGGCTGCCGGACACGTCAGGTGGCGCAGGTTCGCGGTTGCCATTCTGCCTGCACTCGCCGTCGCCGGGTTGCTGATGGGGCTGACCGCCGAGGGGGCGATAGCCGCCAGCATCTCGGTCTCGGGCCAGGAGTTCGTGGTGACCGCTGATCAGCTCACCGGCTCGGGTTTCGAGCAGTACCCAGGTCAGGTGACCGTGGACGGCACCGATGGCTCGAAGACCACGGTGCCGGTGATCGTGTCCGTGATCCACAATGCCACGCTGACGAATATGTGCCAGAGCGTGTCAGTGGCCGGGGTCACCCTGCGGCTGACCGCCGGCGGGGGTTCCGCCGCGGTCTCGGCCAGCGACCTCATCGTCGACGCCGCCAAGCTGAACGGAAACAACGCCAGCTTTCAGAACGTCGTGATCGGAGCCGACGCCGGCGGTGGCACCTTTGGCGAACAGGCCGACAACGTGATCATCGACAACTTGCGGCAAGATACCTGGCTGACCACAGCTGGCACCTTCACCCTGCCGGACCTGTCGCTCGGCTTCGGCCCCGGCTGTTAAGCCAGGTGGGCTTTGTGGCCCTGCCGCCTAAAGCCGTTGACATCCTGAGCCTCGCCCGCCGCCTGAGCGGGCACTGCCGCCTGATCGTCGGTACTGGCCTTCTCCGCCTCAGCAGTGGCGTCCGAGTAACGCTTACGGACGACAAAGCCCGCAGCGGCTCCAGCCGCCCCGAGCGCCACGACGACGCCTACGAGAACCCGCCAGTTCATCAGACCGCGCATCCGCGACTGCTGCTCGGGACGGACCGCCTCGGCGCCATGGCGCAGTGTCGAAGTCAGCCGCGGCGTGATCGAGGTCTCCACCATATCGGCGAACCCTTCGAGCCGCGGAGCGCTCCACCGCCGGGCGTGATGCACGCCGCGCTGGACCTGATCAGCCGCAGCCGCTCCGGCCCGTTGTCCTGCCGGTACGGCCACGACGACGACGCCACGAGCGCGATCGGCGAGTCCGCCGTTCTGAACTGCACGTTTTACCTTGCTTTGGGACATGGTTTACCTCCCGTTCCTTTTCCCGCCTACCACAGACTTCCCGATGCGGAGCCGTTCAACCATCTTCCGTCGCGCTACGGGTACCGTGGGTGGGCAACGACACTTACCTGAGGAGTCATGGCATGACGGAGACGCTGACCGCGACGCTCGCGACGACGCAGGGCGCGATCAAGGTCCGGCTTTTCCCCGACCACGCCCCGAAGACGGTTCGTAACTTCACCGATCTCGCCGAGGGCAAGCGGGAGTGGACCCACCCGCGGACACGGGCTACCAGCAGTGACAAGCTTTACGACGGAACCGTTTTCCACCGGGTCATCGACGGCTTCATGCTGCAGGGCGGCGACCCGCTAGGCACCGGAACCGGAGGACCGGGCTACCAGTTCGGCGACGAGATCCACCCTGACCTGCAGTTCGACCGGCCCTACCTGCTCGCGATGGCGAACGCCGGCCCTGGAACGAACGGGTCGCAGTTCTTCATTACGGTGGCGCCCACGCCGTGGCTGAACGGCCGGCACACGATCTTCGGTGAGGTCATCGAGGGGTCGGATGTCGTGGACGCGATCGGCAAGACGCAGACTGGCCCGGGCGACCGCCCGGTTCAGGATGTCGTTCTGCAATCGGTAACAATCGCTCGCGAATAGGCCGGATACTTAGTTACATGTCCGAACCCCTCGCGGAACCGGTCCCGACCTGCTACCGCCACCCGGGTCGCGAAACCTACGTCTCGTGCACCCGCTGTGGCCGCCACGCCTGCCCTGACTGCATGCGCAGTGCCTCGGTGGGCCAGCAGTGCGTGGAGTGTGTCCGCGAGGGGGGCCGGTCAACCCGGGCCGCGCGTACCGCGTTCGGCGGGCGTCCGGTGTCGGGCGCCGTGGTCACCTGGGTCTTGGTGGGGCTCAACGTCTTGGTCCTGCTGATCTCGCTGGCGAACTCCAACGTCATCACCGACCTGGAGATGTTCGGCTATGCGGCGGTCGCCCCCGGCGGCGCGATGCAGGGGGTCGCCGCTGGCCAGTGGTACCGGCTGGTCACATCGGCCTTCACCACGCCAGGCGTGTCCGGAATCGGCTTCATGGACATCCTGTTCAACATGTGGGCGCTGATCTTCGTCGGCCCCTCGCTGGAAAAGATGCTCGGCCGGACCCGCTACCTATCGCTGTACCTGCTGAGCGCGATCGGCGGATCCGTCCTGTACTACTGGATGGTCGCGGGGAACCAGCCAGCCGCCGGGGCGTCAGGAGCCATCTTCGGGCTCTTCGGGGCCTGGTTCGTGGTGTCTAAGCGACTGCGGCTTGACTCTCGCGGGATCGTTCTGCTGATCGTCATCAACCTGGCGTTCAGCTTCATTTACCACAGCACGATCGCCTGGCAGGATCACATCGGCGGGCTGGTGACCGGTGCCCTGATAACCGCCGCGTTCGTCTACGCACCGCGGAAGAACCGGACCGCTATCCAGATAGCGGCGGGCGTCGCGGTGCTGGCGATCCTGATCGTCGCGACGGTACTCAGGTCACACCAGCTGACAAGCTGAGAGTTTTCTCAGGTTTGCTAGCGCCACTGGGTCGCTAGCACCACGCTGGCGATGATCAGCGCGAATCCGCCCACCAGATTCCACGCGCCGAGCGTGGACAGCACCGGCATGTCCGCCTGCGTGACGTAGTACAGGACGATCCATACCAGCCCCAAGAGCAGGCAGCCCACCATCGTGGGGGCCACCCACGGCGCGCTGACCTTGCGCTTCGCCGTTTTGGACGGCGGCGGCGTGTAAACAGGCTTCTTCCTGACGCGGGACTTCGGCACCGGGTACCTCGCTCGAGTTTGCGGCAATCTTCGGGGCATAAGCGTAGCGGGTCGGTGTGTGCATATCATCCACGTCGACAGTTACTTAGCGATATGATTCAGTTACTCATGCGCTCTATCCTTCGTTTCTGTGGCGAGCTATGCCTGACAGTGGGCGTCATCGGCCTGCTATACGTCGGCTACCTGGTGTGGGGGACAAGTACGCACACGGCAGCCGCCCAGCGTCAGTTCGCCGCCGAACTCAACCACCAGTGGCATGCCGCGTCACCGGCGTCCAGTTGCTCCTCGTCGGGCGCGGACGCTCGCGTGCCCGCTGACCCCATCCACCTAGTGTCCTCGCAGCCCTTCGCTTTCATCAGGATCCCCGCGTTCGGTTCGAACTGGCGGTTCACGGTGATCGAGGGAACTTCGCTGACACAGCTCAATACGTCCCCTGGGCACGTGGCGGGCACGCAGCTGCCTGGCCAGGTGGGTAACTTCGTGGTCGCCGCGCACCGGGTCACCGCGGGAAACCCATTCTGGTCGCTGCCCGCGCTGCGAGCTGGGGACGCGGTGTGCATCGACACCGAGTACAACACCTACGTCTACCGGATCACGGGGTCGCCGGTGCTGGTTTCCCCCAGCGATGTGGCGGTCCTGGACCCCGTCCCTGGTGACCCGGGTGCGCACCCGACGCGACGGCTGATCACGCTGATCACCTGTGACCCGCCGTGGACCGGTACTCACCGGGTAATCGTGACCGGTGAACTCATGGAGGTGAAACCTCGCTGATGTACGCCTGGATCTGGCGGAACCTTCCCGGCCCGCTACCCGCCCGCGCCTTGCTGGCCACGGTTCTCGCCGTGGCCTCGGCCATGGTCCTGTGGCTGTGGTTGTTCCCCTGGCTCTACGTCCACATCCCGCTGAACTCCGTGGGCTTCGCCGGCTGACCAGAGATGAGAAACCCCGCCCGGCATTCTTGCCGGGCGGGGTCTTAACTATGTAAGGCGCTCGCGGGCTACAGGCCGCCGCCTGGGTTGGCGGACGAGCTTGGCGAAGCCGACGATGACGGCGACGCGCTGGCGGTCGCGCTGGCCGGCGGGGTAGCAGGCTGTGTGGCCTGCTGGGGCTGGACGTAAATGATCACCGTGGAGCCCGAGGGTTCAGTGCTGCTCTGCGTCGGGTTCTGCTGCCAGACGACCCCCGCCGTAGGGTTGCTCGCGCCGCTGTCCGCCTGAGTGATCACCTTGTACTTGAACCCCTCCTGCTGGAGCGTCGTGATGGCGTTGGCCTCGGTCAGGCCCACCACGTTCGGCACGTTAGACCCGCCACCGGAAATGGTGAGCGTCACCGTCGAGCCCGGGTTCACGGACGTGCCGCCGTTCGGGTTAACGCTCAGCACGGTGTTCGCGGCCTGCGTCGAGGAGCTGTTGGTCTTGATCTGCGGATTCAGGCCGAGTTTGGACAACTGGCCCTCCGCCGTGGTGACGTTCTCACCGACCAGGTTGGTCGGGACGGTTACCTTCTGGGCACCCGTGGAGACGTAGAGCGTCACCGACTGACCCTTGCTGATTGAGCTGCCGTCGGTCGGGTTGGCCTTGATCACATAGTTCTTGGCGACGGTGGATGAGGGCTGGTCGGTGACGGTGTAACTCAGGCCAGCCTTGGTAATCTGGGCCTCAGCTTTGGTAGCGAGCTCGCCGGTCACCTGTGGCACGAACGTGCCGCTAGTGTTGTTGCCGCCGCTGAGCAGGACGTAGGCGGCGGCGATGGCAGCACCAAGGACGAGAACAAGGCCGATGACCCATGGGATCCAGCGACGGCGGCGGCCACCGGAAGAGTTATCGTAGCCGTATTGGTCATAATCCCCCTCGTAAGGCGGGATCGTCGTTGTCTGGCCGCCCATCATCGCGGTCTGGTCCGCCCGGGTCGGATTCCCGTAGTAGTCCATCCGGGTGGGTGGCGGCGGCATGGCCGCGACCTGCATACCGGAGGCGGCCCGCTGGACGTCGGCCAGCATCTCGGCGGCGGACTGGTAGCGGTCGGCCGGGCTCTTGGCCATCGCCTTGAGCACGATGGCGTCCGCCCAGCGCGGCACCTCCGGGTCCACCTGGGACGGCGGCACCGGGTTCTCCCGTACGTGCTGGTACGCGATCGCGACCGGGGAATCGCCCGTGAACGGCGGCCGGCCGGTCAGCAGCTCATAGAGCAGGCAACCGGTGGAGTAGAGGTCGCTTCGGGCGTCGACCCGCTCACCGCGGGCCTGCTCAGGCGACAGGTACTGCGCGGTGCCGATCACCTGGGCGGTCTGGGTCATGGTGGCCTGGGCGTCGCCCATCGCGCGAGCGATGCCGAAGTCCATGACCTTGATGTCGCCATTGCGGGTGACCATGACGTTGCCGGGCTTGATGTCCCGGTGGATGATGCCAGCCTGGTGACTGTATTCCAGAGCGCGGAGTACGCCGCTGGTGATTTCGAGCGCGCGTTCTGGTAGCAGGCGATGGCCCTCGATCAGCAGGTCTCGTACCGTGCGGCCATCCACGTACTCCATCACGATGTACGGGATGGGGACACCGGTGGACATGTCCTCGCCGGTGTCGTACACCGCGACGATGGTCGGGTTGTTCAGCGAGGCAGCCGATTGGGCCTCGCGGCGGAACCGCGCCTGGAAGGTCTGGTCCCTGGCCAGGTCCGCGCGCAGCGTCTTGATCGCCACAATGCGGTCCAGCCGGATGTCACGTGCTCGGTAGACCTCGGCCATACCGCCGCGGCCCACGACGCCCTCAAGCTCGTAGCGATCACCGAGCAGCCGGGGCTGAGTCATATCTCGCACTGCGCCAAACCACCAATACTCGATGTCATTTGTTGCCCGCCGCCGTACTAAAAGTTCCAGCCGTCGGGGTGGCCGTCGCCGTTGAACTGGCCGGAGGAGAACTCGTCGTGTCGCTCGCCGACGGCGAGGCCGTTTGAGTCACCGTCGCCGAAGCGCGCGCTGCTGGTGCCTTGGTGCTGCTACCAGCGGTCGGCTGGTTTACCGCCCGCTGTGTATTCTCTGGCACCGTTCCAAGACTACTCGCTGTGGACGAACTAGGGCTTTCCGTTGGTGCCACCGACGCCGTGACCGGCGCGGAGGCCGTCGGGGAGGATCTAGCCGTCGTTTTGCTGGTCATCGCCACCGGGTGGGGTGACGTCAACATGAGCACCGCTACGACGATCCCCACGCCGAACACCGCCGCGGTAGTCGCCGCCGCCAGGCGGCGCCGATTGTTCAGCAGACGTCCCCAGCCGCGTTCTTCCGCTGCCGGGTAGTCGTAATCGTCTTCTGGCGGGTAGTCGTCGTAATCGCCGGCCGCCGGGATCGAGGCAGTGCCGGGTCTATCCAGCCGCGTTTCGTCCCCGACCGGCCTGGCGCCGAACGTCGTGAGGGCGAGCGTCTCAGGGCCGCCCAGGGACAGCGCGTCCCGGAGGACCCCGCACCGGTCCGCGACGTGCTGGGCGGTCTCCGGGCGGTCCTGCGGGTTCTTCTCCAGCATGGCGTATACGAGGTCCTGGACTGCCTCAGGGACATCCTCAGGCAGCGCAGGAACCGGATCGTGCTTGTGCGAGATCGCGATCGCCAGCGGCTGGTCACCGGTGAACGGCGGGGTTCCGGCCAGGCACTCGTAGGCGACGATGCCGAGGGAGTAGATGTCAGAGGACGCCGTGACCGTGGCGCCGGTCGCCTGCTCGGGCGACACGTACATGGCCGTGCCCATCACGATCCCGGTCTGGGTCAGATGGGCGGCCTGCGAGGCGCGGACCGCCGTCGCGATGCCGAAGTCGGTGATCTTCGCGGTGCCGTCCGGCGTTACCAGGATGTTCCCTGGCTTCATGTCCCGGTGCACGATGCCCGCCTGGTGGGCGACCTGAAGGGCCGCCGCGCACTGACCGACGATGTCCACCGTGGCCGCCGCGGAGACCCGGTGCTCGCGGTCCAGGATGGCGGACAGCGGCTCGCCCTCCACGAGTTCCATGATCAGGTAGGCACGACCGAGGTCGCTGGTCTCGCCGTAGTCCCACACCCGGGCGATGCCGGGGTGGGACAGCGAGGCGGCGTAGCGAGCCTCAGCGCGGAACCTGGCCTTGAAGTTCGGGTCGGCGGCATGCTCGGCGGCCAGCAGCTTGACGGCGACCGTGCGGTTCAGCATCCGGTCGACGCCACGCCAGACTTCGCCCATGCCGCCGGACGCGATGCGTTCGGTCAGCACGTAGCGGCCGTCGAGGATGTATTCGGTCACTTGCTTCCCAGGTAGGCCTGTAGAACGTCAACCGCGACTGGCGCGGCGGCGGCGGCACCGTAACCGCCTCCTTCGACTATGACGCCGACCGCGATCGGATCGTTGGGATTAGTTGAGAAGCAGGTGAACACGGCGTCATTGAGTCCGCTGGAGTTTGCCCCGTTCTGCGCGGTACCGGTCTTGGCCGCGATCTGGACACCTAGGTTGTGAATGCCCGCCACGGCATTGGCGGTGCCGTCGCTGTCGTTGACCACGCCTTCCATCATCGTTTCCACGTTAGAAGCAACGGATGAGGAGACAGCCTGGCTCAATACCGACGTAGGCGCTGTGTAGACGTTCGCCAGGTCCGAGGCCTGTACGGACTGGACCAGGTACGGCTTCATCAGCGTGCCGCCATTGGCGATCGCCGCGGACAGCATGGCCTCCTGCAGCGCGCTGGCGGTGTCGTTGAACTGGCCGATGGCGGTCATCGCGGTCTCCGCCTCGCTGGCCGTCATCGTGTACTGACTCGCCGCCGACGACACACCAGACAGCGACAGGCTGGAGTTGAACCCGAACTTCTCCGCCTGGGTGTTCAGCGCGCCCGTTCCGACATCCATCCCGAGCTGGGCGAACGTGGTGTCGCAGGACTCGGCGAACGCCTCCGCGATCGTGGTCGTGCCGCTGCCGCTGCCGCATACCGTGTCGTTGTCGTTGTTCAGGATGTGGTTGGTCTGCGGCAACGACAGCGTGGTCGGAGAGTTGACGTTGGTCTGCGGGGTACGTGTCGAGTTCTGGGTGAACCAGGCCGAACTGGTGACGATCTTGAACGTGGACCCGGGCGGGAACGTCGAATCGGTCGCGTTGTTCAGCAGCGGGCTCGGGTTCTCCTTGAGCAGTTGCGCGTCGTAGTTGTTAACCTCGGTGCCGTTGAGGCTGGCCAGGTTGTTCGGGTTGTAGCTGGGGTAGGAGGCCATCGCGAGGATCGCGCCGGTCTTGTAGTTGATCGCGACGGCCCCGCCGACCCGGCTGGTACCCGACAGGACCGATTCCAGACCGTTATAGGCAGCGGCCTGGGCCTTGGCGTCGATCGTGGTGATGACCGTGGCGCCCTTTTGGGCCTTGTCCGTGATCTCGTCGATGATGTTGCGGAACGCCAGCGTCGAGGACTGACCGGACAGGTAGCTGTTCCAGGCGCCCTCCAGCCCGGTTTCCGACCCGGCGGTGACCGAGTAGTAGCCGGTGACCGGGGCATAGGCCTCACCCTGCGGGTAGTACCGCGCATACGGGATCTCGCCGTTGTTGGTCGCCTTGGACTCGGCGATCACTGTCCCGTCGGAGGTCTCGATTTCGCCGCGCTGGTACTTGTTATCCGCTGCCAGCGTTCGGCTGTTGAACGGCTCATTCGCCAGCGAGGTCGTCTGGAACCCCTGAACGTAGTTCAGGTTGATCATCAGGAGCAGGAACATCACCAGGACCGCGATGGAGATCCGCTTAAGGGCTCGGTTCACTGCAGATTCACCACCTGTGTCAGTCCCTCCTCCTGGATCGAGCGCGGCGCTGGCCGTCTCGCGGTGTCACTGAGTCGCGCGTACAACCCGATGATGATCCAGCTGCCGATAAGAGACGACCCGCCTTGCGAGAGGAAGGGAGTGGTGATGCCGGTCAGCGGGATCAGCTTGGAGACGCCGCCGACGATCACGAATAGCTGCAACGCGATCATGAAGGCTAGGCCCCCGGCGAGCAGCTTCGAGAACGGGTCCTTGATCGTCAGCGCGATCCGCAGCCCGCGCTGCACGATCAGCCCGTAGATCAAGAGCATGGCCATCAGGCCGGCTAGGCCGAGTTCCTCGCCGAACGCGGTGACGATCATGTCGCTCTGGGCCAGCGAGGTGAGGTACGGCATACCGCCGCCGAGCCCGCGACCGAGGATGCCGCCGTAACCGAGCCCCTCGAGGCCCTGTGCGGTCTGGTAGCCGATGCCCTGGATGATGGGATGGCCGCCGTAGTCCGACAGGCTGAACGGATGCAGCCAGACGATGAACCGCGCGTTGACGTGCGAGAAGAGCTTGGCGGCGGTGAATGCGCCCGCGATGAACAGCAGAAAGCCGATCAGCAGCCACGAGGTCCGCGAGGTGGCGAGGTACAGCATCGCCACGAATAGCCCCATGAACAGCGAGGACGTGCCGATGTCGCTCTCGAAGACCAGCAGCAGCAACGCTACGGCCCAGATCACCAGGATTGGGCCCAGATCCCGGCCGCGGGGCAGATCGATGCCGAGCACCCGCCGTCCGGTCAGCTTGAGCGCGTCCCGCTTGTTGACCAGGTATCCGGCGAAGAAGACCGCCAGCAGAATCTTGCCGAACTCTTCTGGCTGGACGGTGAACCCGGCGAACGAGATCTGGATCTTCGCGCCATTGACCTCGCTGATGCTGTCCGGCAAGATGGCCGGCAGCCCGATCAGCACCATGCCCGCGACACCGAACGTGTAGATGTACCGCTGCAGGACCCGGGCTTCCTTGATGAAGTACAGGACGGCTATGAACGCGCCCACGCCGACGATCGTCCAGATCATCTGGACGAAGGTGGCCGAGGAAGTCAGCGTGCTGATCTGGAAGCCGGGGTTGCCGTTGCGGCCCGATTCCTGCAACCGGTACAGCATGACGAGGCCGAGCCCGTTGAGCAGCGCGGCCAGCGGCAGCAGCAGTGGGTCGGCGTAGGGCGTCAGCCACCGGATCGCGGCGTGGGCCGCCAGCATGGAGACCACGTAGAAGAACAGATAGCTGAAGATGCCCGCGGGCACGGAGCCCTTGAAGCTGAAACCGACGTTGAGGAACGCGAAGATCACCAGGCCGAACGCGAACAGCAGCATGAGCAGCTCGGTTCGTCTCCGCTGGCCGGCGACCTCGTCGTCGGTCGCCGGGGCCGGGCCTGGCACCGCGGATGACTCAGCGGTGATGCTGCTCACACGCTCCTCCTCGTCACTTAGTCGAAGACGGCTTCGGGGACGAACTGGACCTCGTGCTGGCCGATGGCGAAGCGGACGCGCCGGTCGACGGTGAGGCAGATGACTGACTGGTGGGAAGGTCAGATGCCGCGATGCCGAAGGCGGTGGAAGCCGCGCACTCCGAGCCAGGCGTCGTCGGCTGCGCACCCGGGTTAGCGGGGAGGGGCTTCTTCGCCTTCGTGTGCGCCTTGTTGTAGGCGACGACGGTCGTGTAGGCGGTCTCCTGCGTCTGCCAGGTCTTCAGTGCCTGCCATTCGGCTTGGCAGTCCTGCACGGACGCGCGGATGCTTGTCACGGTCTGCTGGGCCTGAGCCAGGTTGTTCGCGGAGATAGTGGACGATATTTCTGTCATGTCGGCAGCGGAGACCTGAGCCAGTTCGATGCCGCTGCGGGCGTAAACGCTGGACAGGCCGATCCCGGCGATGCTCTCGTTGACGCCGCGGAAGATCGTCACCTGCCCGGCGTCCTCGCCCACGTAGTACTGGCTTTGGATGTACCGCCAGGCGAAGATGCCGCCGCCGATGAGCACCAAGACGAAGACCACCAGGATCGAGGTCACGATCGGCAGCCGCCTCCGGCGGTGCGGTTCCTCGTCGCCGAAGTCGTCCTCGTCGTCGTCGTCCCGGCCGCGCCGCCGGTGGCCGCCGCCACCTCGAGGTCCGGTGCCGTTCCCGTCAGGTCCGCTGCCGTTGGCGTGCCAGGACCCAGGCTCGTCAGGCGCCGTGGGCTGTGGCTTGGTCGTGGTGAGCTGGGCGCGGCCCGCGGGCGAGTTCTGCCGGGCGATCTCACGTAGCTCCTGCGGCGTGCCGCTGGCCGCCGCGCCCGCGGTGACCGACTTGGTCGTCGGCGGCACGGGGGAGGCCAGCGGATCGATCGCGTCGGCCACGATGCAGGTGATGTTGTCCGGGCCCCCGCCGCGGATTGCCAGGTCAACGAGTTGCATGGTGACCTGATCGGGATCAGCGAACATGCCGAGCGCGTGCTGGATGGTCTCCTCGGTCACCACGCCGGACAGCCCGTCCGAGCACAGCAGGTACCGGTCGCCGGGCAGCGCCTCCAGCGTGGAAAGGTCTGGTTCCGCGATCGTCCGGCCGTCCAGCGCCCGCAGCAGCAAGGACCGCTGCGGGTGGGTGGCCACGTCGTCCTCGGTGATCCGGCCCTCATCAACCAGCGACTGGACCAGCGTGTGGTCGTGAGTGATCTGGTAGAGCCGCCCGTCGCGCAGCAGATAGGCGCGCGAGTCGCCGATGTGGCAAATGGCCGCGTGAGCGCCCGACCACAGCATGGCGGTGAGCGTGGTGCCCATGCCCTCGGTCGACGGATCGGAGTAGATCATCTCCTGCAGCCGCATGTTGGCGTTCGCCACGGCGTCGGCCAGGGCCTGCACCAGGTCAGCTTGCGAGTAATCGGTGTCGAGCCGGGACATCGTAGCGATAGCGGCAGAGCTCGCGACCTCACCGGCGGCATGGCCACCCATGCCGTCGGCGACCGCGAGCAAGTGCGGCCCAGCGTATGCCGAGTCTTCGTTGCCCTCCCTGAGGAGGCCGACGTCGGAACGTACCGCGTAGCGGAGTGCTAGTGTCATCTGCGCAGTTCCAGAACGGTCTTGCCTATCCGCACCGGAACTCCCACAGCCACCGGCATTGGCCGGGTCACCTTCTGCCGGTCCAGGTAAGTGCCGTTGGTCGAACCGAGGTCCTCAACGATCCACTGGCCGTCCTGTGGAAATATCCGGGCATGTCGGCTTGAAGCGTAGTCGTCGTTGATGACGAGCGTGGCGTCATTGGCTCGTCCCAGCAGGATTTGCTGCTCGGCCAGGGTGATGCTCGCCCCCTTTAGCGGACCTTCCGTAACCACGAGGAAACGGGGAGTGCCTCGCCCGGGCTTAGCGGGTCGCCCGGGCTGCCGTTGCTGAGGAGCCCGCTGTGGCTTGGGGGCCTTGCGTTGGCGTGCGCGCCTGGTGGTGCCAAATAGGTCAGTGCGCACGACACCGATAGCCGCGATGACGAACAACCACAACACGGCCAGGAAGGCCACCCTGATGAGGGTGAGGGTGAGCGCGTTCATGTCCTCGGTGTTCTAGTAGCCGGCGTTTTGGTAACCGCCATCTTGCCGGAAGATCAAAGTGGTTCGTCCCAGTGTGACGTGTGTCCCGTCGGTGAGCACGAAGCGCCGGACGGGCTGACCGTTGACAAACGTACCGTTCGTTGAGCCGAGGTCGACCAATACGACCTGTCCGTCCTCGACCCGCAGCTCGGCATGGTGCCGGGACACTCCCGCGTCCACCAGCCGAAGGTCACAGTCCGTGCCACGGCCGAGCAAAGTCACCGGGGTCACCAAGTCGTAAGTACGCTCGCCCTGCCCGGGGGGAGCCCCCGCCGTGGCTACCAGCAGCCTCGGATGGCCATTGAACTGGCCGGCCGGCGCCCTTGGCAGGTCGCTGGCGGGCTGGCGTACCTCGCCGCCCTCCACCGTCGAGCCGCGGATCACGCCAGACCGGATACGGAACGTGCCGGTGGTCAGGTCGGGAACGCCCTCGAATCGCATCCGCACCGGGCCGACGAACGAGTAGCCCTGCTCCCTGGCGTAGTCCCTGGCGAGGTTGGCCAGTTCCACGCCAAGAGATTCGGCGTAGACGTTCAGCCGGTCGCGGTCGTTCTCGGCGACCTCGACAACAAAATCGTTAGGAACGAGTGTGCGGCCAGCGGCGACGATCGCCGCACGGTCGTCCATCTCGCGCTGGATCGCGCTGGCGACCTCAACCGGCTGCAGCTCAGACTTGAAGGCACGGGCGAAGGCGCCCTCGACCATGCCCTCGAGACGGCGCTCGAAGCGTTGCAGAACTCCCATAGATGCGCCTCCTTCCCCAACCCTGTAGTTCACGATGGTATCCGGGGTCCGGGAGCACCCGAGGTCGTGCTAACCTATCTTCTCGCACCCAGGGAATCCCCTGGCTCACCCGGGCGGGTGGCGGAACGGCAGACGCGCACGGTTCAGGTCCGTGTGTCCGAAAGGATGTGAGGGTTCAAATCCCTCCTCGCCCACTGTACCGACGGCTGGCCAGCGAAACCGCTGGTCGGCCGTTTCGCTTTTCAGAGCGACTCGATCAGGTCGGCGGCGTGCCGCAGCCCGTCACGGGACCGGATATCCGTCCCGGCCTTGTCTAGCCGCTCGCGTAGCGTGGCGTCGCCGAGCAGCCGGTCGATCGCCCCCGTGAGCTTGGAATCAGCAAAGCCGTAGGTGTCCAGCCGGATGCCGAAGCCGAGCTCGTCCATCCGCTGAGCGTTGTCATACTGATCCCAGAACAGCGGGAGCAAGATCGTCGGCTTGCCGAAGTGCAGCGACTCCGTCGTCGTGTTGTTACCTCCGTGCGTGATCACCAGGTCGACCTGTGGCAGGACCGAGGTCTGCGGCACGAACTCGGCGCCCCACATGTTCGGCGCCAGGTCGATGTCGGCGTGCAGTGGGCCCTTGGACACGATGTACCGGTGCGGGGTGCCGGCCAGGACGCCGATTACCCGCCGCATCAGCTCCACGTCCGCCGAGCCCAGCGAACCGAGCGAGAAGTAGATCAGCGCTCCCTCACCGGGGATCTGGGGCAACGCAAACTCGTCTTCGGTCTCCCGTACCGAAGAGTCAAGCCGGTGCCAGCTCGGGTCCAGTGGCCGCGCGGCCGTGTAGTCGGCGATCTCGGGATACACGTAGAAGTTCAGCGCGCCCTCGTGGATGAACTCCAGGTCGGGCAGGGCAGGCGCCCCCTGCGCCACGACCCACTCGTTGAACGAGTCCCACAGCGGCCGGTGCGTCCGGTCGTACTCGGCACGGAACGCCGCCCAGCCCGACGGATCGTCGGCCGGATATCCGGAAAACGCCGGCGCGATCCCTGGCCCCTTTATCTCAAGCGGGTTGCAGGACACGATCCGGACGAACGGCACGCCCGCGGTCAGCAGCGCGGGAAAGGAGATCACGTTGTCCTCGACGATGATGTCCGGCCGCACCCGGTCGATGATCGCCTTCAGCTGCGGCTCGCAGTACCTGGCCCCGGTGATGAGTTCCTCCCACACCGGCTTCACCCAGGTATCCAGCTGCTCTATCGTCGGCTTGCGGAACTCGGGAGCGGTGTCGGCGATGAAGTCCTTCCAGAACTGCCCCGCATCCAGTTCCCCCTCGGCGGGAGGCGCCAGGTCAACCAGGTCCTCCTCGAAGCCAAGCGCCGTCAGCTTCCCCTTCCAGGAAGCCTCGGCGGCGAACACCACCCGATGCCCGCGGCGGCGGAGCACGTCGCCGATCCCGACGCAGTTATTCGTCGGCCCATAGGCGCTTTCTGGCATGAACAGGATCGTCCGAGGGGTCAACGTTCCTCCATATTTATGGGTTAACGTGGATAATGTTCGCATATATGGCGATAGCACCGTGAGGTCTTCCGCGTTGGTCGCGGCGCTGATGCCGGACCTCGGATCATTGCCAGAACGCGCGGTCACCGTCGACCAGACCCACGAGTCCGTCGTAGTGGGCGAGCGTTTCGTGGTCAAGTGGCTACGCGATCCGGTACCTGACCACCCGGCGCCCGCGATCCTCGTGCACCTTACCCAGGTCGGCTTCGCCGGTACCGCCGCCCTGACCGGGGTGCTGTCGGACGCGGCGGGCCTGCGTGCCCTGGTGACGGAGTACCTGCCCGGGGCCCGCGACGGCTGGGAATGGTGCGTCGAAGACCTGCTGGCCGGGGACCTGGCGTTCCCCGCGAGGCTCGGCGCGCTCACCGCCGCCCTGCACGCCGCGCTCGCCACCCCATCGGCCGTGCTCCCCGACCCCATCACGCCAGCGGGCCGCACGTGGTCATCGGGCGCCGTCGAGCTGCTCTCCGTCGTGTTGTCAGAAACCGGCGGCCATAACGGCGCATGGCTCAAGTCCAGGGAGCCCGCACTCCGCTCCGGGCTCGAACTGCCCGCCGGGCTGGCCGGCACTCCGCTGATCCGGGTGCACGGCGACCTGCACGTCGGCCAGATCCTGCGCTGGGACGGGGGCCTCGCGGTGATCGACTTCGACGGGAACCCCGCCGTCCGCGCCGAGCCCATGCAGCCCGCCGCTCGTGACGTCGCGCAACTCCTGATGAGCCTGGAGCACGTAGCCGCCATCGCCGCCCGGCAGCAACGCGGCGTGGAACCCAGCCCGGATCTAGTCGTGACCCTGAACCCCGGCTTCATCGGCGGCGCCCGTGCGGACTTCCTCGACGCGTACCGGTCGGTGCTCGCCGGCCGCGACCTGGCCCATCTTCTCGATGAGCGCCTGCTCCCCGCCTTCGAGATCGAGCAGGAGCTCCGCGAACTCCATTACGCCAACCGCTTCCTGCCCCGCTGGCGGTACGCCCCGATGGCGGCGCTGCGCCAGAGGTACCCAGGGACCCAGAGATCGTCGTTATGGCCATAGCGTTTTGCTTGTGGATACTGACGAATGGCTACGCGGGCGGCGGTACCTGAAGGAGCACCGGTATGGGCTGGGGGTCGCGGCGGCTGACGGGTATCCGCCGGGTATGCGGGTGGCGGGGACCCCGCTGCTCGCGGCACCTGGATGGCTGCCCGCCGCGCCTATCCCGCTGGACGAGGTCACGTGCGCGTTCCGGCCGAACCCCGCTGTCCCGCTGTTGCCCGCCGGGCCGGTGCCAGACGGGTACGCGACATATGCTGCGGCGGTGGCCGCGCTGGACGCGCCGGCCGTGTTCGAGGACCGGTCTACCTTCCGGCTGCTCGGTGCCGACCTGACCGGTGAGCCGACGCTGACGTTCGGCACCGGCAGCTACTTTGACGGGCTGAATACCGGCGAGGCGGCGGCCCACGAGTACGCGGCCGGGGGCCCGGGGGTGCTGCGCCAAGCCGTCGGAGATCCGACCGACGTTTCCCGTCGTCCGGCCAACCTGGCGATCAGCACGCTGACGTTGCGAAACGACGGGGGTGATCTCACCTTCCCGTTGCACTGGCGTGACCCGGCGAAGGTCGGCCACGCCGGCGGCCTGCACATGGTGGTTCCGGTTGGCATCTTCCAGCCGGGGACACCGGACGAACGTCCCGATCTAAGGCGGGCCATGCTCCGCGAGTTCGCCGAGGAACTCGGCGGCTACCCCGAACATTACGAACGCCCTGTTGACCCGGCGTTCGCGGACGCGATGAGCCACGCGCGGGCCTGGGTGCTGGGGCTCGGCACCGACCCGCTGACCTACGCCACCGACCTGCTCACCGCGGTCGTCATCGAGGCGGACGCGTACGACGAACTGTTCGGCGCCGCCGCCGACAACGACGAGGGTACGATCACGCAGTTTCACAGTTTCGGCAACGTCCCGGAGACCATGCAAGCAGCAGGCGCCGCGCTGATCGCTCTCGCCAGTCAGCATCGGGGAGTGCTCGCGGCATCTGAACGGTGACCTGAACCGGTTCGCGTGTTGCCGGGGCTGTCGGTTTTTAGTTGGCGGTTTCGGGTGCGAGAGCATGCGTATGCGGAGCGAGCCAGCCTGGCGTGGCATCAGGTGACGAGTCAGGATGGTGGTAACTATCCGTCTCTCCGCGATAGCTGGTTTCCACTGTCTTGCGGGCAGGCCTGCCCGGGCCGTCGGGCGGCCCCGCAGGCTCGGGCCTATCGGGCAAGTTGCCGGCCGGTCGTCGCGAGATTCCCGAAGGTTAAACGGCAAGCAGGGACGTGCAAAGACTCCGTGGCGGGCGTTCTCGCCGAGGGTCAGGGGACGACGATCACCGGGCAGCGGGCGTGGCGGGCGAGCCAGCCGGGAACCGAGCCCGCGATCTGGTGCCAGAATCTGGTGGGCGCGCCGACGACCAGGGCGTCGGCCGACAGGCTGCTGGCGATGTTGGCCAGTTCGCGGGCCGGGCTGCCGCGCCGGGTGCGGATGTGCACATCGAGGCCATCCCGGTCGGTCACCTGGTCAAGTTCGGACAGCAGCCAGCGCTCCAGCGCATCGTTATCCCTGGGCAGGCCTACTACCTGGCCGGTTAGCGGCTCGCAGTAGACACCGGAGTTGGCCACGTACACCACCAGCAGTGAGCGGCCGAGCCGCCGGGCTAGCCCAGCCGCGTAGGCGAGGGCGTGCCTGGCTGACGCCGAACCGTCGTAGCCCGCGACGACCGGATGCTCTAGCGGCCATTCCGGTTCGATGGCAGGCTCAAGGACCGGCTCTTCCCGTCGCGTCGGCTCATGCCGTGCTGGCCCGTGCTGGGCTGGCTCGCGCTGGGGCGCCGGTCGATCCCGGGGATCGAGGGGACCGCGTTCTGGTTCAGCCTGTTCCATTGATCCGCACCCTTGCGGAACGCCGTGTATTTCAGCATTTATTACCCGCTGACACGGCACCGAAGCGTCGTGCTGGCAAGCATCAGCACTATAGACGCGATAGTTGCGTCACGGAAGTACATCCATACGACCTGGTGAGGCGCCGGAGACCAAGGGTGACGTTCGTCACACAGTGCGCATCCGGGCCGGCTGATTAAGGGCCGCTGGGGCAGCGGTCCGCGTCGTTATGCAAACAACCGCTGACCACCGGGGTTTTCAGTGGCACCATGGTGCTGTGGTGCCAGGACATGCCCAGGTGGCGAACGCGGTGCTCGACAGTGCTGCGGACGCGATCGTAGCGTTCGGTGCCGACCGGAACGTGGTGCTGTGGAATCCCGCTGCGGAGCGGATGTTCGGCTGGGTGGCGAGCGAGGTGCTCGGTACCGACCCGCCGATCATCCCGGAGGAACTCAAGGCGGAGCATAACGCCGTGCTTGAGCGTGTCCGCGGTGGCGGCCAGATCTCGTTCGCGACGAGGCGGATACGCAAGGACGGCTCGCTACTCGACCTGCGCATCGACACCAGCCCGCTGACCGGCTCCGACGGCGAGGTCACCGGCTGGGTCAGCGTCTGTCACCAGACGGGCGAGGACGACGTCGCGCGCCACTACATGGCGGAACGGGCCCGCGTGGTCCGCAGGCTCGGCAACGTCGTCGCGGACATGAACGCGCAGCGGGACCTGGAAGCCGTGCTTGACCGGATCGCGAGCAGCCTGCGCGAGCTGACCGGGGCGGACGCCGGCGGTTTCGTGCTTATCGAGGACGACTCGCTGCGGCTGGTCAGCACGGCCGGACTGCCCGCGCGGCTACGCGGCCGGGTCGCCTCGCTGGGCACCAGCCTGGTCGGCGAGCTGCTCAGGTCCGGCAAGACGGTCATGATGGCCACCGGGGAAAGCGGCGGGTTCGATGACCTCATCTGGTCCGCGTTGCCCGGACTGCACACCATCGCGCTGTCGCTGTCGCATGTGGGTGACAAGCCATACGGCGCGCTGTACGCGCTCTACAGCCGGCGGTCGCTGTCGCACGTCGAGCTTGAGCTGCTTGAGCTGCTCGCCGGGCACGCCGGGGTCGCGCTGACCAACGCGATGGCGTTCGAGGAAGTCGTCAGGCAGCGTGCCCATGAGCGCGCGGTCATCGATGGCAGCGCTGACGGCATCGCGGTGCTGAACGCGTCCGGCCGGGTACAGCAGTGGAACCCGGCGGCGCACCGGATCACCGGCCTGGGGGCCGAAGACGTGATCGGCAAGGAGCCGCCGTTCCCGCTGCCGTCGCCAGGCGAGCGTAAGACGCACAAGCTGGAAAGCGGCCGGTGGCTAGATGTGCTGTGTACGGCGCTGGCGTCAAGCGAAGAGCTGGTTGTCGACTTCCGTGACGTGACCGCCGCCAAGGAACTGGAGGAGGCCAAGGACCTGTTCCTGGCCACTACCAGCCACGAGCTGCGTACCCCGATCACGGTGGTGCAGGGTTTCGCGTCCACGCTGTCCTCACGCTGGGATCAGCTGCAGGACTCCGACCGGCGGCTGGCGGTCCGCACCATCGCCGAGCGGGCGGGCTCGCTCGGACGGCTGGTGGAGCAACTGCTGCTGGGTGCGCGAGCCGGCGCCGATCAGCTCCCGGTGCATAACGAGCCTTTCGATCTCAGCGGTCTGCTCCGCGCGGCGGTGGTGTCGTTCAAGCCGCTGTCGGACAAGCACGAGGTGGTCGCGGAGATCCCGGATGAGCTGCCGACCGCGTTTGGCGACTCGATGGCGACCGACATCATCGTCGGGCAGCTACTGGAGAACGCGTTCAAGTACTCGCCGTCCGGCGGCGCGGTGGTGGTGCGGGCCAGGCCCGCGGGCGCGTGGATCGAGGTCACGGTCGAGGACGAGGGCATCGGGATCGCGCCCGCGGACACCGAGCGGATCTTCGAGCGGTTCGTCCAGGGCGAGACGGGCGACCGGCGGCGGTTCGGCGGTGTGGGGATCGGGCTCTACATCGTCCGACGGCTCGCCGTGGCGCAAGACGCCTCGGTGGAGGCCAAGCCACGCCCAGGGGGCGGGACCATCATGCGGCTGTGCCTGCGGCGCGCCCCCGTTGGGGAAAACCCTGACCATCAAAATGGATCAGTTTCTATCTGATCACGACATGTCGGTTTTTCGGGGAAAGCTGATATAACCCTGAATGTAGGTTCGGCATGCGTTTCGCATGCTTTCTGATTCCAGCCGGCGCCCCCGCTGCTCCCGCTCATCCGGGGGCGGTGCCATGAGCAATGGAGCTAACCTCCCACATGTCTCACCATCCTTTGTGGTCCCGTGCCGGATTGGCGGCCGGGGCCAGCCTTGTTGCTTTGTGCACCAGTCTGATCACGAGTGGTGCCGCAAGCGCGTCGACGACGACAGCCGCGACAACCACGCCGGCTGCGGCCGCCGCGGCGAAGACAGACCTTAAGAGTGTCTGCGCTGCCCCGACCACGATCAATCAGGAGCAGTGCCAGGTTTTCCTGCAGAACCGCGCCAAGAAGGCGAGCGGTCTCAGCGCGGCGGACACGTCTCCGCTGTCGGGCGCTTATACGCGGCGAATCTGCAGTCCGCCTACGATCTGGCCACCGCTGCCGCTGCTAACGGCGCCGGCACAACGGTCTCGATCGTTGATGCCTACCGTGACCCGAACGTCGTGACCGACCTTGCCGCCTACCGTTCCGAGTACGGCCTCCCGGCCTGCGATTCCGCGACCGGCGAAGGCTGCGTCACGACTTACAGCGAGACCGGTGGGAGCGCGTCCAGCGTGCCCGTCGACCCGACCGGCGGCTGGGAGGTCGAGGAATCGCTCGACGTCGACATGGTGTCGGCGATCTGCCCGCTGTGCCATCTCGCTCTGTACGAGGCCAACTCCACGGCGCTGACGGACCTGGGTCCCGCGGAGAACACCGCCGCGAAAGCCAGCAAGTTCGTGTCGAACAGCTGGGGCGGTCTCGACTATCCGGGTGAGTCGGCCAACGACACCGTTTACTTCAACCACCCCGGCGTGGTGACCGCGTTCGCCTCCGGTGACGACGGTTACGGTGCGGGATACCCCGCCTCGTCGGAGCTGGTCACTTCGGTGGGCGGCACTGACCTCACCGGCTCCACCGGGGACTGGTCCCAGACGGTCTGGAATAACGCTGACGGCGCGACCGAGTCCGGCTGCTCCTCCGGTGAGCCGAAGCCGGCCTGGCAGACCGACACCGGCAGCACCGGATGCGCGAACCGCACCGAGAACGACGTGTCCGCGGTGGCTGATGGCCCGGACGGCATCTCGATCTACGACTCATACGACTCGTCCACCACGTGCGGTGGCTGGTGCTCGGTCGGCGGAACGAGCGCGGCCACCCCGATCATCACCTCGGTCTACGCGCTGGCGGGCACCCCGGCGGCGAACACCTACCCGTCGTCGTACCTGTACCAGAACGAGGGTGCCGGGCTGACCAGGATCACCAGCGGGAACGATTCGGTTAGCGCAGGCGGCTCGACCTACACCTGCGAGTCGGACCGGCAGTACCTGTGCAACGCGGCTGACTCGCTGTCCGACGGTTACAACGGCCCGACCGGGTGGGGCACGCCGAACGGCGCCGACCTCAGCGCGTTCACGAACACCTCGACGGACGTGGTCTCGGCGATCAATCCGGGTACCTATGACCTGCAGGCGGGGGTCAGCTACGCGCTCCCCGCGATCGAGGCGTACGACTCTGCTGGTAACGCGGTCACTTACTCAGCGACCGGGCTCCCAAGCGGGCTGACGATCAACTCGAGCACCGGGGCCATTTCCGGGAAGCTGTCGTCGACCCCGGCCACCAGTGCGGTCACGGTGACCGTCAGCGATGGCAGTGCCGCGTCGAACATCTCCTTCGACATTGTGAGCATCGCGTCGCTGGATACCGACTACCACGCCGTTTCCGGAGCCGTGCACCTTGACCTGGACAACAAGTGCATGGACGACACCAACAACAGCTCCGCGAACCTGAACAAGGTCCAGATCTACACCTGCAACGGTGAGGCCAGCCAGAACTGGACCTACGAGCCGGACACCGAGCCGGGCACCGCCGGGGTCGTGGAGCACAATGGCAAGTGCCTGGACGTGCATCGCGGCGGGACGACCAACGGCACCCTGCTGGACCTGTACAGCTGCAACGGGAGCGGCAGCCAGCAGTGGTACCTCACCGGTGACTTGGGCGAGCTCTACAACCCGCAGTCCGGCAAGTGCGCCGAGGACCCCTACAGCAGCACGGTCAATGGCCGCCAGCTCGATATCTGGACCTGCAACGCCGGAGACAACCAGGCCTGGACGGTGCCGGCCAGCCCGGCACAGTCCGGGGTCACCGGCAAGTGCCTGGACGACAAGGGCGCCAGCAGTGCCAACGGGAACATAATCGATTCCTACTCCTGCAACGGCCAGGCCTCACAGAAGTGGACGCTCGGGCTCGATGAGACCCTGAAGGTCGAGGGCAAGTGCCTGGACGCCACCGGCCTCGGAACCACCGACGGCACCCTGGCGCAGCTCTGGAACTGCAACGACGGCGTCAACCAGGTCTGGTACATCACCGGCACCGGCGAGATCGAGAACCTGAACTCCGAGAAGTGCCTCGCGGACCCGGGTAACTCGACCACCAACACCACCCAGCTTGCGCTGGAGGACTGCACCGGCCAGCCTGGGGAAATCTGGGCGCAGTCATAAGCAATTTATGCAAAACGGGCGGGCGGGACCCTTCTGGGTCCCGCCCGCCGCCATGAACGGGTAACGTATTCGCGTGCCTGAACCAACCGTTGTTGTCGATAACCTGCACGTGGTTTACCGCGTGTACGGGGCTGGCGGGGACAAGGGGACGGCCGCCACGGCCCTCATGCGTGTGGTGCGCCGCCAGAAGCGCCAGTCCATTCGTGAAGTGCACGCGATCCGTGGCGTCTCTTTCGTGGTCAGCCACGGTGACGTCATCGGCGTCATCGGTCGTAACGGGTCGGGTAAGTCCACCCTGCTGCGGGCCATCGCCGGGCTGCTGCCCGCGGAGCAGGGCGCCGTCTACACCACCGGTGAGGCCGCGCTCCTCGGCGTGAACGCCGCACTGCTCGATGACCTCACCGGCGAGCGGAATGTCGTACTCGGCTGCCTCGCCATGGGCATGCCTCCTCAGGAGGTCAAGGCCCGGTACCAGGACATCGTGGACTTCTCCGGGGTCGGTCAGTTCGTCAACTTGCCCATGCGGGCTTACTCCACCGGTATGGCGCAGCGACTGCGTTTCGCGATCGCGGCGGCCAAGAGCCACGAGATCCTGATGATCGACGAGGCTCTGGCGACCGGCGACGCGTCGTTCCGCACAAAAAGCCACAACCGGATCAAGGAACTGCGCGAGCAGGCGGGCACCGTGTTCCTCGTCGCGCACAACCTCGGTGAGATTGAGCAGAGCTGCACCCGGGTGATCTGGATGGAGAAGGGGCTGATCCTGCGGGACAGCACCGACGTGGTGGGTGTCATTGACGAGTACCTGGAAGCCACCGGCGGGGAGCCTCGCCAGCGAGAGCAGGCCCGGCTCTAAAAGCAGGCCCGTCTCTGTAGAACCGCGACCAAGATCACGTGCAGAAACACGTGCAAATGCCTCCGCATGCGGTTTCACCTGGCTCATACGGGGCATGTCCGCTGTTGCCAGTTCGTAAACAGGCCCCGGAACCCCGGGGCGCGGACATACAGGGGCGCGATGGCCGGGGTAGCAGGAGGTGTCTAGGTCGAGGGTGGTTCTCCTCCCATACACCGCCGCTAGCGTCGGCGCGGCCCGTCGACGCGTTGTTACAGACCTCATATCTTCGGGGATCTTCGAGTCGGTGGCGGCCGATGCCGCGATCGTAATCAGTGAACTGGTGACTAACGCGCTACGGCACGCGAATCCGTTGCCAGGCGCCGTGATCCGGGTGGGCTGGCTGCTCGCCTCCGATCACGTGGAGCTTGAGGTGAGCGACGGAGGCGGCCCGACCGTTCCGGTCGCAGGTGCCGATCCCGGGCAGTCCGCTACCGGCGGCCGGGGGCTAGGCATCGTCGAGAAGCTATCCCGCCGCTGGGGCGTCCGGCAAGATGACGGGGAAATGACGGTATGGGCAGAAGTGCCGGTTCCGGTCGCCCGGCATGACCAGCAGCTAACCCACGCCTCCAGTGATGCGTAATAGTGCGCTGAACTGGTGATACTCCGTTAGGGACCCACTACGGGTAGCCATCGGGGCAAGTCACGCCGGGGGAAAGCAATGGTGCGGTGCCGGGGGGTTGACAGCGAAGTCGGGAGGCTGCGCACCGTTCTGGTGCACCGGCCGGGTGCGGAGCTACGGCGGGTGACGCCGCGGATGGCTGACCGGCTGATGTTCGGCACCCTTCCGTGGGCGGAGCGCGCTCAGCAGGAGCACGATGCCTTCGCCACTGCCCTGCGCGAGCACGGTGTCGAGGTGCTCTACCTCACCGAGCTGCTGCAAGATGTCTTGGAGTACGCGCCTGCCAGGCAGCAGATCATCGCCGCCGTGCTGGGGGACCCGAAGCTGGGCGGTGAGTTGCGTGGCCAGCTCGCCAAGCACATCGCCTTTCTCGCCCCCGAGTCGTTCGCCGAACTGCTCGTCACCGGGCTTTCGCCCGCCGAGTTCGCGGCGGGCAGCGGTCCGGTCTTCGGTCTGCTCGATCCGCACGAGTACATCATCGATCCGTTGCCCAACCTGGTTTTCGCCCGGGACTGGAGCGTCTGGATCGGCGACAGCGTCGCCGTCACCGCGCCTGACCACCGCCGCAATGAGGCTGAGCTAGCGGCGGCAATCTTCGCGCATCACCCGCTATTTTCCGGGACGAAGCGGCTGTATGACCCTGGTGACGAACAGCTCTGCGGCGGCGATGTCCTGCTGCTCGCCCCCGGCGTGGTGGCGATCGGCGTCGGCGCGCACACCTCGTCGGCCGGGATGGAACGGCTGGCCCGGAAGGTGATCGACGCGGGTTTCGCGCACACGGTGCTCGCGGTGCCCCATCCGGGCGCCGGGCATTTCGGTGGCGCGCGCCCGTCGGCTGAGCACTGCCTGGACACCATGTGCACCGTGGCCGGGCCCGACACCCTGGTGATGCCGCCCGCACTGGCTTACTCGCTGATGGCCCGGGCGATCAGCCCGCGGGGCGAGGGACTGCGGATCTCGCACCCGAAGCCGTTCCTGGAGGCGGCGGCCCACGCGATGGGCCTACCGCGGCTGAACGTGATCGAGACCGGGCTGTCGCCTTCGCCCGGCGGGCGGCCGCAGTGGGACGACGCGTGCAACCTGCTGGTCATCGAGCCGGGCACCGTGCTGTCGTATGAGCGGAACACGCTGACCAATGCCCGGCTGAGGGCGGAGGGTGTCACGGTGGTCGAGCTTCCGGGCAGCGAGCTCGCTGGCCTGCGCGGCGGCCCGCGGGCACTGTGCTGCACGGTGGCCAGGGACCCTTCGATCACACCGGATGACACCTCCAGTTACCTGAATGATTTGTACCGGTATGAGGGTGTTCTGGTGTAACGCATGAGTAAAAAGCTGGGCGCACAGTGTTGCTACCTGGCTTCTTGGCGGCATTGACGGTAAGGTTCCGACCGTGGAGCTCAATGTCTCGAGTCGGTCTCATGAAGATCACGCAGTTGTGATCGCATCGGGAGAAATCGACCTATATACCGCTCCCCGGTTGCACAGCGAGCTAGCCGCGGTCATTGCCGACCGGGCGCCGTCCCGGGTTGTCGTCGACATGTCTGGCGTGGAGTTTTGCGACTCCACCGGCATGAACGTGCTGTTGTCCTGCCTGCGGCAGGCTCGCGAGCTGGGTGGCGAGATGGAACTCGCTGCCCCGCGTCCTGCCGTGCGGAAGATACTCCAGGTCACCGGGCTGGACTCGGTGTTCACCATCGTCACTGACGCCGCCGCCGTCCCTGGCAACTAGTGCTCACGGTCGTCATCCCGGCCTACGACGAGGAGAGCCGGGTCGGCGACACGGTGCGCGCCGCCGTTACGCTGCCTGGCGTGACGCGGGTGGTCGTGGTAGACGACGGCTCGCGTGACGCCACCGCTGCCGCGGCATCAGATGCGGGCGCGACCGTCTGGCGTCATCCGCGCAACCAGGGCAAGGGCGCCGCGATGGAGACTGGCGCGCGCGCCGCCGGATCAGGGACACTGCTTTTCCTTGACGCCGACCTCGGCGCGACGGCCGCGAACGCGGAGCCCTTGGTCGCGCCCGTGGTGGCTGGTGAAGCGGACATGACGATAGCGGCGTTCCGTTCAATCGTGAAGCTCGGCGGCCACGGGATCGTGGTCGCCGCCGCGCGCTGGGGTATCCACCGGGCAACGGGGTGGACGCCGACCCAGCCGCTTAACGGCCAGCGCTGCCTCACCTGGGACGCGTTCGCGGCCGCGCGCCCGCTGGCTCGCGGGTTCGGCGTCGAGACCGGGATGACGATCGATCTGCTGCGCCACGGCCTGCGAGTGCGGGAGGTCGAGGTGGATATGTCGCACCGGGCCACCGGCGGAGATCTCGGCTCGCAACTGCACCGGGCCCGCCAGCTACTCGATGTGACTCGCGCACTGGCCACCCGTGTGTTGACCTGAAGTAACCGGTATATTACTTCGGGTGACTTCTCATGCGTTGGGTGTGGTAGGGGTAATGGGCGGGATCGCCGGGATTTGCCTCGGGATCGTCGCCTATCTTCGGTCGGTGCGGGCGGTCCGCGAGTGCGGCTCGCTGGTGCAGGGCAGCGTCGGCTCGCACGGCACGGTGGATCCCCGGGCCTTGCGTGACGTGGCCGTGGTGCGCTACGACGCGCTGAACGAGATGTCCGGCCAGCTGTCGTTCTCGATGGCGCTGATGAACGCGCTGGGCGACGGGATCGTGCTCAGCTCTATCAACGGACGCCGGGAGACGAGGACCTACGCCAAGGTGGTGCTGGCCGGGAAGGGCGCCCAGGACCTCTCGCCCGAGGAAGAGCAGGCGATCAAGGCGGCGCGCCTCGGACAGGCCCTGCCGAACCGGGAGAAGCCCTCCATGGTGACCGCACGGCTGGCGGCGACCAGGGACGTGATGCCCTTGCCGCAACCGAACGCTGACTAAGGCTGGCATCATGGACCCATGCGCTACGCGTACCTGGGTCCCGAGGGGACGTTCACCGAGGCGGCACTGAAGTCGCTGCCGCCGGGACCGGAGCCGGCCGAGGCCGTCCCGTGCCCGACGGTACAGGGGGCGCTCGCCGCCGTCCGCGAGGGGTCCGTGCAGCGGGCCGTCGTGCCCTTGGAGAGCTCGGTGGAAGGCATCGTCACCGCGACCGTGGACGATCTCGCGGCCGCCGCTGACCTGATGATCAGTGCCGAGCTTCAGCTGCCGATCGAGTTCGCGCTGCTGACCTCGGGGGCGGCCGCCCTATCGGATATCAAGACGGTGGGCGGGCACCCGCAGGCACTCGCACAGTGCCGTCACTGGCTGCACGATCGTCTCCCGCACGCCGAGCAGATTCCGGCCGCCTCCAACGCGGAGGCGGCCCGCCGGGTCGCCGAGGGCACCCTGGACGCCGCGCTAGCGGGCGCGTTCGCCGCTGACAAGTACGGGCTGACCATCACCGAGAACGACGTGCAAGACTCGTCGGCTGCGGTAACCAGGTTCGTGGTGGTTGCTCCGGCGGGAGAGCCGCTCCCCGCGCCGACCTCGGTGGACCGGACCTCGCTGGCGGCCTTTCTCAACGAGGATCACGCGGGAGCGCTGATGGAGATCCTCACCGAGTTCGCCGTCCGGGGGATCAACCTGACCACGATCCAGTCCCGGCCCACCGGTGCGGGGCTCGGCCGGTACTACTTCTTCATCGACTGTGAGGGCCACGTGGACGACGCCAGGGTCGGCGAGGCACTGATGGGGTTGCGCCGGGTATGCGGGGACGTCAGATTCCTCGGCAGCTACCCGCGCTGTGATGGCGGTGCCACCCACGTCCGGGCAGGCACCTCCGACCAGGAGTTCGCGGAAGCAGCCGCCTGGCTAGGCCGCCTCCGCTTCGGCCGCTCCTTAGCTCTCCGTCGCGAACGCGCTGGCTTCCTGGGGTCATCGCTCCAGGAAGCCAACACGTTCCGGTTACAGGTAGGGGCCGGTGCCGTGTGACGGTGGCTGCAGCTGCTCCGGGTCGGGGACCATGCCGGGCGGAAGGGCCCGGCGCATCTGCTCGAGCTGGGCCCGCGCGGCCATCTGCTGCGCGAACAGCGTGGTCTGGATCCCGTGGAACAGCCCCTCGAGCCAGCCGACGAGCTGGGCCTGCGCGATCCGCAGCTCGCCCTCGCTAGGCGGGGCGTCCTCGGTGAAGGGCAGCGAGAGCCGCTCGAGCTCCTCGACCAGTTCAGGCGCGAGACCGTCCTCAAGTTCCTTTATGGATGACTCGTGGATCTCCCTGAGCCGGACACGGCTCTTCTCGTCCAGCGGCGCGGCCCGGACCTCTTCCAGGAGCTGACGGATCATGCTGCCGATCCGCATCACCTTCGCGGGCTGCTCGACCATCTCGGTGACCGGCCGCTCGCGCTCACCTTCCCCGTTCTCGCCGCCGCTCAGGGCCAGGCCATCCGACCCGACAACCACAACCTGCGGTGGCGCTCCTTCGGCGTTCGTTTCGCTCATGTTCCCTAGTCTTCCACGCGTCCGGCACCGGTCAGCAACACGATCTTGCCGATATGCGTGCTCTCTTCCATGATCCGATGTGCCCGCGGCGCGTCAGGCATCGGCAGCTCCGTATCGAGGACCGGAGCGACCTGGCCGGACTCGATGAGCGGCCAGACTTCCGCCAGGACGCCCTGGACCACCGAGGCTTTCTCGGCCGGCGGCCGGGCGCGCAGCGTGGTCGCGAACAGCGCTCCGCGTTTTCGCTGCAAGGCACCGAGGTTGATCTCGGCTGTCATGCCGCCCTGCATGCCGATGATCACCAAGCGGCCATTGACCGCGAGCGCGTCGATGTTCCTCGCGAGGTACTTGGCGCCGATGATGTCCAGGATGACGTCGGCGCCGTCTTCGCCCACCTCGGCGGCGAAGTCCTGACTGTTGTAGTCGATCGCCACATCCGCGCCCAGTTCCAGGCAGCGCCGCTGTTTCTCCGGCGAGCCGACGGTGCAGATCACCCGCGCGCCGAGGGCCTTGCCGAGCTGGATCGCGGTCGTCCCGATCCCGCTGGACCCGCCGTGCACCAGCAGTGTCTCGCCCGGCTGGAGCTTCGCGATCTGGACGACGTTGTTGTAGACCGTGCAGAAGGTCTCCGGTATGGCGCCCGCCATGGTGAACGAGATGTTCGCCGGCTTCGGGAGTACCTGGACCGCGGGTACGACGACCTTCTCGGCGTAGCCGCCACCGGCCAGCAGGGCGCAGACCTCATCGCCCAGCTGCCACCCGGTGACTCCGGGGCCGATGTCGGCGATCGCTCCGGAACATTCGAGCCCTAGGTAGGATGGCGCCCCGGGTGGCGGAGGGTAGAATCCCTGGCGTTGCAGCAGGTCAGCTCGGTTCACGCCTGCGGCGGCGACGTCGATCACCACCTCGCCGTCGCCCGGTACGGGATCCGGGACTTCTTCCCAGCGAAGCACATCCGGATCTCCCGGCTCGGTTATCACGACCGCGTGCATGGGTCGCTCCTCTCGCGGGAACTGCAACTTGTAAATGTCTGGTAGCAGTATGGCAAGCTGGGAAGACGAGGCCCTTGCACGCCCCCCATTTGGTGAGGAAGCCCGTGATACCGAACGAGCACGAAGCCCCGGATCAGGGACCCACTGAGTCCTCGGCCCTTGAGACCCCTATATCTTTCGGGTCTGTCGAGTCTCCTGAGTCCGCTGAGGACGAGGATCTGGACCTGAATGCCGACGCTAACCCGTTCTCGTCGGTGAACCCGCCGGCTGCCCCGAGGCTGCGCCCGCGAGAGGCCACGCCCGAGCCGGATGCCGGAGAACCGCCCGCCGAGCATTCATGGGTTCCGGACTACCGGCAGCGGCGGTCCAGTCCCTTTGATCCGCGGACCGCGGTCCCGTTGCCGCCGCATGGCTGGTACGCGCAGGTCCCGAGCATGGAGCCGCTGCCGGACCCGAATGTCTTGCCGCAATCGGCTCCCGACCCGGCCCTGGCGCCCCCGCTGCCGCCGCCCGCGCGGCAGTCATCCGTGCGGCAGTCATCCGTGCGGCAGTCGTCAGCGCCGCAGTCGTCAGCGCCGCAGTCGTCAGCGCCGCAGTCATCCGCGCCGCCGGCGGTCCCGTCCGAGCCTGTCGTCTCCTCGCCACCGGCAACTCCGTCCGCCGAATCTTCGCCCGCCGCGCGCAACGGCGCCTGGGCCGCCACCGCACGCCCGCCTGCCACCGCGCCGCCGTTGCCTCAGGCCGCGCCGTTGCCTCAGGCCGCGCCTCAGTCCGCCCCGCCCGCCCAGGCCGCGTCCGCCCCGCCCGCGTCGGCGCCGGTCGCGCCTCCGCAGGCGGCGCCCACGCCGGTCGCGCTTCCGCAAGCCCCGCCCACGCACGCCGCGCTCGTTCCGGCCCCGCCTGCCCCCTCCCGCGGGTACGCGCAGCCGGGTTATCCGAGCGAGCTTCATCCCCTCCGGGTGGATGAGGTGGGCGCGGGAGAGCCGCGGACCGCCGTTCGGGAAAATGCCGACAGTCTCACGACCGAGGCGTTGCTGCATGGCAAGCGGGTACCACCCGGGTCCGGGTGGCGCCGTACGGTCTACCAGGCGACGGGCGGGCTGTTGAGGGTGGGCGAGTCGGCGGCGAACCTACGGCGGCGTGACCTGGTCAACCGAGCGCGGACGCCGGTCGCCGGCGGCCACCACCGGGTCGCGGTGATGAGCCTGAAGGGTGGCGTGGGGAAGACCACGACTACCGCGGGACTCGGGGCGACGCTCGCGTCGCTGCGCGGCGACCGGGTGATCGCGGTGGACGCGAACCCCGACCGCGGCACGCTATCCGACAAGGTGCGCCTTGAGACCTCGGCCACCGTCCGCGATCTGCTGAACGAGCGGGACCAGGTCTCGCGTTACGCCGACGTCCGCGCGTTTACGTCGCAGGCGTCGAGTCGCCTCGAGGTGCTGGCGTCCGATCGCGATCCCGGGGTGTCGGTGGCGTTCAGCGCTGACGACTACCGGCAGGTGTGCCGGATGCTCGAGCACTACTACTCGATCTGCATCACGGACTGCGGGACCGGCCTGCTGCACTCGGCGATGGCCGGCGTGCTCGAACTGGCCGATCACATCGTGCTGGTGAGTTCCGCCTCGGTGGACGGGGCGCGTAGCGCCAGTGCCACGCTCGACTGGCTCGACGCTCACGACTACGGCGACTTGGTGCGCGACGCAGCGGTCGTGCTGTCCGCGATCAGGCCCCGTTCGAAGTCGACGGTCGACCTAGACCGGCTGGAGCAGCATTTCGCCGCCCGCTGCCGCGCCGTGGTGCGCATCCCCTACGACTCGCATCTGGAGGAAGGCGCCGAAGTCGAACTCGACCAGCTCTCGGCCGAAACAGCGGAGGCCTACCTCACCCTCGCCGCCATCGTCGGCGACGGGTTCGCGGTCCCGAGGAGAGCCGCCATTCGCGCCCAGGGTTCCGTGTGACGCAGCGCCAAGCCCGTTCGTCGGTAAGCTATAGGTGATGGAGGGCTCGCCTAGTGGCCTATGGCGGCAGTCTTGAAAACTGCTTGGGGTGGGGACACCCCTCGTGGGTTCGAATCCCACGCCCTCTGCCGAGCTTGCTTCCGCCGATCATCTCGGCAGTCGTCTTCGGGTCGGTGTTCTGCAGGAACTCGATGATCCGCACGGCGGCGGATTCGGGAGTTTCGCCTTGTTGAACGTCGATGACCAGGCCAAACTGTATGAACGGGTCGCTGGATCGGCGCGGAGCCGGCCGGTCACGAACCTGGCCAAGGTTCTGGCGGGCCACTCCCAGCTGTAGTCATGCTGGGCTCGGGAGACCTCTCGGCCGTAGTCCGCCGCGTCGAACCGGATCTCCGGCGGCGGGTCGCCGCGCATCGAGGACCGCCAGTCCTTCCACACCACAACGGGGCCCTCGCGAACGATCGTGACGTAGAGCGCGCCGCACGAGGAAGCGGCCCGTCGGGCTGAGCTGGTGCAGTCGCTGTGCGTGTTTGAGGAGAGATACCGGAGGGTCGAGCGCACTGCGCTCGTCGACCACGCTCACCGGCTGGAGAAAGACTCGATTCTCTTCGTCATGCCGGGACTGTATCTGAGCCGAAGGGCGGAACGCTAGGGCTTTAGCACCACCTTGCCGGCGGTGCGATGGGACGCGACCTGCTCGTAGGCTCGCGCTGCCTCCGATAGCGGACGCCTCGACCAGCACCCGCGTTCCCGGTGTGATTCCCCGACCGCGTCGAAAGCCTGCAGCGCGGTAAGCGCGACTAGCGGGAGCGCCCGCTTCTTCCCACGGCAAGTCGGTGGGCTTGCCGGCGCTGGTCATCCAGCCTGGCGTGGCATCAGGTAACGAGACAGGATGATGGTAACTAGCCGTCGCGCGCCGACGGTTAGTTTCCGTTATCTTGCCGGCAGGCCGGTCCGGACCGTCGGGCGACACCGCAGGCTGGGGCATATCGGGCAAGTTGCCGACCGGTCGCCGCGAGATTTCCGAAGGTTAAACGGCAAGCAGCAACTCTTCGTGATACCGGCGGGATCATGCTCACCCTCGCAGAGCCGCACCCATGTCACATCGGTGCCCTCTAGGGCGTCAATGACTCAGTGCTGCCCTTGGCGGCCGCGCCGCACCGGCCGGAAACGACTCGGTTCCTGTCTGGGATGCGGCACCATGGAATGGTGCCGGATTCGCAGCCATTCACTCACCTGGGCGTGCCCAACGCCCAGCAGTACCGCGCGATCCTGACCACGTTCTCCCGTGCCAAGGAGCGGTTCATCGTCCACCTGCGGCCTGAGGACGTGGCCGTCGAATTGCGGGTCAACGCTGACGAGCATCTGACCGAGTCGCTGGACCAGCTCGTCGTTTGGGGAAACCTGCGAGCGGACGCGGACACCGGTCGGGTCACCACCGTCGAGGACTTCCACCGGAAGCGGAACCTCTACCAGCTCACCAACGAGGGCCAGGCGGCGGAGCAGGCGATCGCGTTCTACGAGGAGGCGATCGGAAGGCGCGGCCAGCTCCAGTCGGTCGCCCTTAATGACATCGCTGAGCAGCTCCAGTCCCTCAAGCAATTCGCGGCGCAGCGGGATCCCGACCCGGCCAAAACCCACTTGCTCCTATTGTCGGTCGCCGAGCGGTTCTCGAGCCTCGCCGACAACGCGCAGGCGTTCATGTCCGCGCTGCGCCGCGCGATCGACTTCTCTGACGGGGACGTGGACGGCTTCCTCGTCTATAAGGAACGGCTGATCGATTACATCAGCCGGTTCATCTCAGACCTGGCCAACGAGGGATCACGGATCGCGAAGCTGCTATCCGAGCTCGAGAAAGCTGGCCACGAGCGGCTGCTCACGCTCGCCGCCCGCCGCGAGGCCGCCGACGCGGTCCCCGAAGGTGCCGATGCCACCGAGTCGCTGGCCGCGGCCGAGAAGGAAGCGCTGGACTCGTGGCGTAACCGCTGGCGTGGCCTGCGTGACTGGTTCATTTCCCGTAACAATGCTCATCCGAGCCAGGCGCGGTTGCTGCGCCAGGCCGCGGTCACCGCGATCAAGCAGCTTGTCGACGCGGTCGGGCTGCTCAACGAGCGCCGTTCCGGACGCAGCGACCGTAGCGCCGACTTCCGCTCGCTCGCCCGCTGGTTCGCGCAGGCGCCGGACGACGACGCCGCGCACCGCCTGTGGCGGGCGGCGTTCGGCTTGTGTCCCGCGCGGCATCTGTCCGTGACCGGCGAAACCGCCGACGCCTGGACTGACATCGCTGCCATAACGGCGTGGGCGGATGCCCCGCCCATCCGCATCTCCCCGCAGTTGCGGAAGACGGGCAGCTACGAGCGCCGAGGTCAGCCGCTCAAGGTTCGCGACCGGTCCGCTGATCGCGAGCTGCTCAGGAAACGGGCGGAATACGAGAGCCAGCAGACCGAGGAGGCCCGCCGCCGTCTGCTGACTACGGGCCCGACCCTGCTGTCGGAGCTGGGCGAGCTGGATTCGCATGCGTTCCAGCTGTTCCTGGCGTTGCTCGGTGACGCGCTGGCCGCTCGCAGGGCGGGGGACACCGAAGTGAAAACGACCACCAAAGATGGCACGCTCGAGGTGCGGCTGTCGCTGGTGCCTGGCGGCGGGGATGTCGAGATCCGGACGGCGGACGGGATCTTCACCGGGCCGGAGCACGTCGTCGAGATCGGTGCCTCATGATCCCCGCCGAGGAAGAGGCTCAACGGCGGTCGGCGCTGCGCACACTGCTGGCCAGGCCGTTGCTGCTCGCCGACACGGACCCGGAGGCGCTGGTGCTGGTCAGGCGGCACGCCACCTGGCTGCGTGACTGGCTGAACCGGGAGACCGGCTGGCGGCTGACCGTCGACTCGGAGTCCGCCAGGTTGTTCAAGACGGCCCCGGTCACCACCGACCCGACGCACCCCGCGCGCGGGCACAACAAGGAGCCGTTCGGCCGGCGGCGATACGTGACGCTGTGCCTGGCGCTGTCGGCGCTGGCCCGTGCGGACGCGCAGACCACGCTGGGCAACCTCGCCGACGAGGTGCTTACCGCGGCCGCGGAGCCGGAGCTGGCCGCCACCGGGTTCACGTTCACCCTGGACAGCCGCGCTGACCGGTCCGACCTGGTCGCGGTGGTCCGGCTGCTGCTGAGCTGGGGCGTGCTCGGCAGGGTGGCCGGTGAGGAAGAGGGGTACCTCAGCGGCACCGGGGACGTGCTGTACGACGTGCACCGGAACGTGCTGGGGGTGCTGCTCACCGGCCACCGCGGTCCGTCAACGGTGACGGGGGGAGGCTTCGAGGAACGGCTCGCGGAGCTGACCCAGGAGCCGGTCGCCGACACCGACGACCTGCGTAATCAGGCGCTCAGGCGGCGGCTTACCCGGCGGCTGCTCGAGGACCCGGTGCTCTACTACGACGAGCTCGACACCGACGAGCTGGCGTATCTCACGGGGCAGGGCGGGCAGCGGCACGCGATCACCCGGCGCATCGAGGAGGCCACCGGGCTGATTCCCGAGATACGCGCCGAGGGGATCGCGATGGTCGACCCCGACGACGAACTGGCTGACGTGAAGATGCCGGAGCAGCGCACCGACGGGCACGTGACCCTGCTGGTGGCGGAGTACCTGGCGGGCCGTGAGCGGGCCACGTTCGAGGAACTGCACGCGTTCGTGCGGAGGGCCGCCGCGGAACATAAGACATACTGGCGCAAGGGCGTGACCGAGCCGGGAGCGGAGATCGAGCTACTCGGTATCGCGCTGGAGAAGCTGGTGGCGCTCCGCCTGGCGACGGTCGAGGGCAGGGTCGTTCGCGGGCGGCCGGCGATCGCGCGCTTCGCTCTGGACGAGCCCGTTATCCGGGTAACTAGAAAGGCCGACCATGCTGCCAGCGCCCTGTTCTGAGCGGTGGAAACCGCTCCGCGCCGGGATCGTGGACCTGTTCTACTACGACGCCGAGGAGTTCTGGTTCCACGACGGCCGCCTGCTGCTGCGCGGCAACAACGGCACCGGAAAATCGAAGGTGCTGGCGCTGATCCTCCCGTTCCTGCTGGATGGTGAGCTGCGACCGGAACGCGTGGAGCCTGACGGTGACCGTCAGAAGCGCATGGAGTGGAACCTGCTGCTCGGCGGAAAGCACCCGCACCCGGAGCGACTCGGCTACAGCTGGCTAGAATTCGGCCGGCTCGGCGAGGACGGGACCGCCGAGTTCCGTACGATCGGCTGCGGCCTGAAGGCCGTCGCTGGGCGCGGCATCGTGCGGCATTGGTTCTTCGTCACCCCGCAGCGGGTTGGTCCGGACCTGCGGCTGCTGCCGGAGACCCGGGTGCCGCTGACCAGGGAGAAGCTCCGCGAGGAAGTCGAAGGTCACGGCATGGTCTACGACCGGGCCTCCGATTACCGGCGGGCGGTCGACGAGGCGCTGTTCGGGCTCGGGGAGCACCGGTACGAGGCGCTGATCAACCTGCTGATCCAGGTCCGCCAGCCGCAGCTGTCCAAGAAGCCCGACGAGAAGCTGATGTCGCGGGCCCTGTCCGAGGCGCTGCCGCCGCTCGACGCGGCGCTCGTCACGACGGTCGCCGAGGCGTTTCGCGGGCTGGACGAGGAACGTGACGCGCTGACCGCGCTGAAGGAGGCGCAGACCGCCGCGGAGCAGTTCCTGCACCACTACCACCGTTATGCGACGATCGCCGCTAAACGCAAGGCGGCCGGGCCCCGCGTGGCGCACAGCAGGTACGAGCATCTGGGCAGGGACCTGAACGAGGCCGAGGAGGCGTACGCCGCGGCCGGGCGGGAGCTAAATTCAGCAGAGCGCAGCCTCGCGGAGCTTGAGGAACGGCGGACGACGCTGGAGGCGCGGCGGCAGGCGCTGCAGGAAAGCCCCGAGATGCGGGACGCCGAGCGGCTGGATCAGATGCGGGGCGAGGCCGGTCGCAGGGACAAGACAGCAACGCTCAGGGAACAAGACCGGGACCGGCTGACCGGTGATGTGCAGCGCCGCGAGGAGCAGGCGCAGACAGCGGCCCGCCGGGCGGACGAGGCCCAGGTCAAGCTGGACGGCGTGCGGCACGAGGCGGAAACCACCGCGGACGCCGCGCGACGCGGCGACGCGCACCGGCAGGCCGTCACGGAATGGGAGCAAGACCTGCCCCGGGCGCGCCGCGGCACCGAGGAGATCGCCGAGCGGCAGGGCCAGGCGGTTGCGCGGATGGAGGAGCTACTCGCGGAGGCCACCCGCCGTCGGCAGGCGCTGATCCGCGCCCAGGAGGAGACGGACCGGCTTACGGCGGAGATCCAGGCGGCCACCGAACAGGTCGCGGCGGCCGAACGCGGCGCGGCCGATCGCGCGGCGGAACTGGCCGACGCGTACCGCGGCTGGCTGCATAACCTCGTCGAGCTGCGCATTTCCGGTCATGACGAACTGGTGGAATCGCTGATCGGCTGGGCGGCGACCGGTGACGGCCCCAACCCGGCCGCCGGGATGGTCGATGACGCGGCGCGCGCCACCGGCGCGGAACTCGGCCGCCAGGAAGAACGGCTGTCCGCTCAGCGGATCGGGCACACCCAGCACGCCACCGCGCTTGAGACCGAGATCGGCCGGCTGCGGTCCGGCGGGCACGACATCCCGCCGGCCCCGCACACCCGGGAGGCCGGCGTGCGCGATGGGCGTCCCGGCGCGCCGCTGTGGAAGGTGATCGACTTCGCGCCCGGGCTCGACGAGCCCGAGCGCGCAGGCCTGGAAGCGGCGCTTGAGGCATCGGGGATTCTCGACGCCTGGGTGACGCCCGAGGGGGAGCTGGTTCTCGGGGACGTCGTCCTGGTCAGCGGGGCCGCGCCGGTCGATGGACCGTCGTGTGCCAGCGTGCTCGTGCCCGCGGTCAACGCCGACGACCCGATGGCCTCGGCGCTGACCGAGGGATCGGTGCGCGTCGTTATGGAGGCTATTGGTCTTGGTGGCGGCGGTGCCGCCTGGGTCGGCACGGATGGACGCTGGGCGAACGGGGTGCTGGCCGGGGCATGGTCGAAGGACGGCGCGGCGTACATCGGCGAGGGCGCGCGGCAGGCAGCCCGTGCGGCACGGATAGCGCGGCTGTCGTCGGAACTGGGGGACGTGCGCGCGCTGATCGCCGAGGCCGATGCGGCGCTGGCCGAGCTTAAGGTTCGGCGTGCGCGCCTGGATGCCGAGCACCGGGCGCTGCCGTCGGACGCCGGGGTACGGGACGCGCACACCATCGTCGCGCAGCAGCGGAGGTCGCGGGAGACACTTCGGGCGCGGCTTGCCAATGCCGAGGACCAGCAGACTTTGCGTGCTTCCGAGCTGGGTGAGGCCGTCGTGCTAGCCGGCGATTTCGCGTCCGACACCGGGCTGCCCTCGGATGAGGCCGAGCTCGCCGCGGTGAAGGAAGCGGTGGCGGCGTACCGGCTGGCGCTGGCGGCCCTGTGGCCGGCCGCGGAGGCGTTTCAGCTGGCCGAGCGTGCGGCGCGGGAAGCGGCCGCCGAGCTGACCGCGGTGCGGGACCGGCTGACGGAGGCGGCGGAGCTGGCCGCGATGGCCCGGCAGGAGGCGGCCGAGGCGGCAGCGATGTACCGGGCACTGAAGGAGGCCGCCGGTCAGGCGGTCGACGAGCTGTTCCGGCAGCTTGAGGAGGTCCGCCGGGACCTGGGGCTGCGTTCTGCTGCCGAGCGGAGCGCGCGGAACCAGGAGCGGGAGGCGCTGGAGGCGCGCGGTTCGGCGGACGGTCGGCGAACGACGTTGCGGACCGAGATCGAGGAGGCCATCCGGGTCCGGGATCTCGCCGTCGCCGAGTTCCAGTCGTTCGCGGCGACCGGGCTGCTGCGGGTGGCGTTGCCCGATATGGGGATCCCCTCGCTGGACGAGCCTTGGGCGGCGTCGCCCGCGGTGGTGCTGGCACGGTTGGTCAACGCCGACCTTGAGCCGGTCGACGACGGGGACGGGCCATGGGATCGCGTGCAGAAGAAGGTGTCAGAAGAGCACAAGCTGCTGTCCGACGCGATGATGCGGCACGGTCACTCGGCGGGCCTGGCGGTGCGGGATGGCGTCATGGTGGTGGACGTCGTCTTCCAGGGGCGGTCACACGATGTGCCTGGCCTGGCTACCGCGCTGGGCGAGGAAGCCGATCAGCGGGCGCGGCTGCTGTCGGCGCGGGAGCGGGAAATCCTGGAGAACCACCTGCTCAACGAGGTTGCCGGGACGATGCACGAGCTGATCACCGCGGCCGAGGCCGAGGTCACGGAGATGAACGCCGAGCTCTCGTCCCGGCCCACGTCCACCGGGATGAAGCTGCGGCTGATCTGGCAGCCGGTACGGGACGCGCCGGAGGGCTTCGACCGGGTGCGCGGCAAACTGCGTCAGACGGTCGACGCGTGGTCGGCGCCGGACCGGGAAGCGGTGGGGTCGTTCTTGCAGTCCAGGATCAATTTCGAGCACGCGAACCATCCGGAGGCCGGGTGGACCGAGGCGCTGACGCTCGCCCTTGACTACCGGCGGTGGCACGAGTTCGTCGTCCAGCGGTATCAAGATGGCCAGTGGCGGCCGGCGGTCGGGCCAGCGTCGGGTGGCGAGCGTGCCTTGGTGGCGTCGGTCCCGTTGTTCGCGGCGGCGTCGTCGCATTACAAGTCCGCGGGCAATCCGCACGCGCCGCGGCTGATCGCGCTGGACGAGGCGTTCGCCGGGGTGGACGACGATTCACGAGCCAAGTGCCTCGGGTTGCTCGCGACGTTCGACATGGATGTGGTGATGACTTCTGAGCGCGAATGGGGTTGCTACCCCCAGGTGCCCGGCCTGGCGATCTGTCAGCTGGCACGTCACGACGGAGTTGACGCTGTGCTGGTGACCCCATGGCGATGGGACGGTCACGAGAGGCGCCGGGCAGACGTAGCGTGAGCGTTGATCAGCTATCCCGGTTGCTGGGCGGGCCGGAGCTGGAATGGATCGTGCGGCGGGCGCGGGACCGGCTGTCGCAGGGTCGGCCGTTGACTGGGTTGATCGCGCTGTCTGATGCGTCCGCCGACCAGCGTCGCGCGGCAGAACGGTTGACCGGGCGACGCGCGGGATCCGGTTCGTCGCTGTCGGTGTCATTGGATGAGATTGACCGCATCGTGAGATCGAGCGGCGCAGCGGAAGGCGGGCTCGCCGAGGCTGTGGTGCTGCTCACCGGGCCTGTTCACGATCTGCGCGCGTCGCGCGCTGCCTCGTTGGCGGCGTGGGCGGCCGCGTTCGCCGGACTGGATGAGGTTGTTGACGGCGGTTCGGGTGTCGCGGGCCGGCCGGAACTGGCGGTATGGCGGGCATGGCTCGACGCGACCGGGCTGGTGCGGCGGCTGGTGCCGTCACCGGAGGCGGCTCGCGTACTGCTCGGGCAGGTCACGGATGCCATCCGCAGGCTCCCATCGGCCGGGATCCCGATCGGCCGGCTCGCCGCGGAATGCTGCGGGGACGCGCACGCGTTTGATGAGGGACGCCCCGCTGGGACCCTCGTCCTGTCCGCGGCCCGGGCGCTGGCCGTCGGCCCGTCCCCTTCGGCCTCGTTCGCGGCGGAGGGCAATCGGCGTGAGGCATGGGAGGCGGTCGGCGTTCATCTCGATGACCTGTCGTCGCTGGTGACCTGCCTGGGGCTGACCGGTGATGCCTGCACGCCGGTTGGCCGGGTGCTGGCCGCGTGCCGCGAAGCAGGTCAGCCGGCCACTCTCACGCTACGGCAGCTCCGCTGCCATGCCGACCCGCTGACCGCCCGGCTCGTGCGAGTCTGTGAGAATCCGGTCGTGCTCGCCGCCGCTGCGGACGAACACGGCAGCCAGTGCCCTCCGATGGTGTGCGTGAGCGGACATCCCTCGGCGGCCGCGTGGCGACTGCTTGAACTGCTCGCGGCGTCCGGCGCTGGCCTGGAATACCACGGTGACTTCGACTGGGGCGGTGTGCAGATCGCGTCGGCTGTCCTGGGCCGGATGGGCGCACGGCCGTGGCGGTATGACTCCGTCGCGTATCTTGGCGCGCTGGAAGCGTTGCGCTCCGGTTTCCCGCGTGCCGCGCTCACCGGCGAGCCCGCCGCGACGCCTTGGGACCCGTCGCTGGCGGATGTCATGCGCTCCGAGGGCGTTCGCGTCGAGGAGGAACTCGTCCTCGACGCGCTCATGTCCGACTTGTCGCGCTGAGCTGCGGAGGGCTGATTCTGGGCGGTGCGGCCCTGCCCGGCAAAGAGTGAGGGCACGGCCGCACCGCCCAGCAAACACGCTAGCGCTGCGGGCCCCAGATGTGGCACTGGCTGCGCCGGACCAGGGTCACGGAGTCCATCACCGCCGCGTTGGAGATGGTGGTGATCCCGCTGCTGGTCTGGGTCGGGTCGATGGCCCGGACCAGGATGGACGTCTCATCGCCCGCGAAACGCGGCGCCTTGACGTCGAGCGCGATGAAGCTCCAGTTGGCGTGCCGGAAGGCCGAGTAGCCCGTCACCGAGTCGGTGATGTCCTCGGAGGTGCCGGTGCCGCCGGTCGCGGTGTTGTCGCCGGTCCACTCCCAGATCAGCGGAGCGCCGGCCGCGCTAGCCGGGTCACCGGCGTCCGTTGTCCCGTACCAGCCGGTGTACAGGTCCTGGCCGCCGCCGCCCGCGTTGATGTACGTGGTGCCCTCGGTTTCGGGACTCACGGTGCCGTCGGCCGCCACTTCCTTGGTGATCTTGCCGCCGATGATCGGGTTGGTGCGCTCGTACGCGTGCACGTGACCGTTGACCACCAGGTCGACGTGGTACTTGTCGAAGATGGGCTGCCACACCAGCCGGATGCCGCCGTCGGAGCCGTGCGAGGTGTTGGACGAGAACGCGCAGTTGTGGAAACCGACGATGATGAAGTCGATACCGGAGCCGGGTGCCCGGTAACCCGCCAGCTTCTCGATCAGCCACTTGGTCTGCTGGCCCTCGGTGTAGCCGTTGTTGTCGGACAGCTCGGCCGACAGGTCGTTGCCGTCTAGCTGGATGACGGCCACGTTGCCGTAGGTGAGATCCTTGACCACCGGAGAGCCGGTGGCCCTCGAGGAGGCGTAGGCCTGCGGGAACCTGGTGGTGAAACCGGTGTAGCCGAAGTCGTCCAGCGGCTCCATCTCGTGGTTGCCCACGCTGACCGACCACGGGATGGACTGCGCCGCGGCCGGGCCGACGATCCCGAGGTACTCGTCCCATTCGCCCGGGCTGAAGTCAACGGCGTCGTAGATCTCGCCGTTGGAGTAGTAACCGGAGCCGCCGCCCGCGTAGCTCAGGTCACCGACCACCACGTTGAACTTCGGGTTGACCGCCGCGATCGCCTGGGCGATCGGCAGCGAGGTTGTCTCACTGGTGGCTTCATCGCCGACCATGGTGAAGCGGAAGTCGGCCAGGCCCTCGTCCGCCGTGGTGAACGTGACGTCATCGCTCCAGGTGATGCCGTCGTTGCTTACCGAGTAGTGGTACGTGGTCCCGGGACGCAGACCCTTAATCAGGGCGTTGCTGTACACCGTGTTCTCTGACGGCTCTCCGGTGGCCGCCGGGATCGGCACGGTCCCCGAGCGGAAAGCGTGCTCGGTCCCGCCGTAGCGATAGTCCAGGCCCCACCGGACCTGGGGCCGGGGGACCGACGCTACGGAGCCGTCGTAGCTGCCCGCTGACCACGAAACGTACATTTCCCGGCTGGGATCGCTGCCGTAAGCGATCCACTGCGGTGCGGAGGTGGTTGATGCGGCGGCTGACGACTGGCGCCAGAACAACGGGCCGGCCGCGGCCGCCGCGCTGAGCACGCCGGCGCCCTTGAGCAGAGCGCGCCGCCGGAACCTGGCTCGCGCCGCGAGGTAGTCGTGCATCTCCTGCACGGACATGTCTTTGACGAACTTCTCGGGAATCTCGCCATAGGGGGTTTCCATGAATCTTCACCGTAAATATGTGAAATGAACAGACCACGGCCCAACTGTGTCCGGGTAACGAAGATGCCAGAGCAAACGGGCAGCCGGTGGCCGTGTGCTCGCTCAGTGAGACCGCTGCGCAGCAGGCGGACCAGGAGCGGATGTACAGTCACTATTGAACGTAGTAGTGGATACGGGAGGGTCACCCCATGGGAAGCGACATGCTGCCGCCCTTTGGCTGGTCGGAGGTGTTCACCCAGTGGCAGTTCGCCCCCATCGTGACCGCCTTCGTGGCGGTGTTCGCGGCCCTGTATCTATGGGGAGTCGTCCGGGTCGCCCGACGGCATCCCAACCGGCCGTGGCCACTGTGGCGGGCCGGCATGTTCCTGGCTGGCCTGGCCGTCGTGGTCATGGCGACCGAAAGCGGCATCGGCGCCTACGACGACGTGCTCTTCTGGGACCACATGATCCAGCACCTGCTGCTGATCATGGTCGCGCCGCCGCTGCTGGTGGTCGGCCAGCCGGTCACCCTGCTGATGCACGCCAGCCGCAACCCGCTGCACACCTGGGTCAAGCGCCTGCTCCGTTCCCGGGTGATCTCCGCGCTGACCTGGCCCGTCTTCGGAGTCGTTGCCTACACGGTGACGATCGTGGGCACCCACCTCACCGGCTTCATGAACCTGGTGATGGAGAACAGCAACGTCCATGACGCGGAGCACGCGCTCTTCCTGGTCGTCGGCTACTTGTACTTCCTGCCGCTGATCGGGCACGAGCCTATCCGCTGGAGGGTCTCCTACCCCGTTCGGCTGTTCCTGCTCTTCATGGCGATGCCGGTGGACGCCTTCACCGGGGTGGTGCTGGGGTCCGAGGGCAGCGTGCCATGGTCCGCGATGGCCTCGGCGCCGCGCCCAAGCTGGGCGCCGAGCGCTGTCGATGACTTGCACACCGGCGGCGCGGTGATGTGGGTCGGCGGCGCGGCCATCATGTTCGTGCTGATCATGTTCGTGTTCCTGGCGTGGAGCCGGGACACCCGCGCCACTTCCCGGTTCGGCTGGCTGGAAAGCGCCCGCCGGGACAATATCGGCGAGCTGGTGAAAACCCCCGTCGCTTTGAGTGGCGATGTCGATGACAACGAGGAGCACCTGGACGCGTACAACGCATACCTCGCGCGACTCAACGGCACCGACAAGCACTGACATAACCGGCGAGTATCAATTCTTCATCACATTTGGGTAAAAGAACCCGATCAACCTCGAACCGGTAGCAATCGTCAGACGTGCCCCTAAGTGGAGTGAGCGTTGCCCGGCGGCCAGCAGTGAGGAGAGGCACTGGGCGGCGGCTGGGCGGCGCGCCTGTCGCGGGGGCGCAGGCGCGTCCGCCCCAGGGTGTTCAGACGAACCCGTCCCCGCATCATTGCGGTCACCAAGATAGGCTCCGGTTTCGCGCAGCGAACGGATCCGGCCGCCTTGGTGATAGGACCCACCGGCGTCGGTCTCGGATCTAACGGGACGTTGTACGTCGCGGACACGCTCAACAACAGCGTCGCCACCATCGGCAACGCGGTGCTGCGGTCCACCAGTGCTGGCACCGGCAAAACCGTGTCGGCTGGTGGTGCGATCAACGGTCCGCTGGGCCTGGCGATCGCGCCGAACGGCGACATACTCACTGTCAACAGCGGTGACGGCAACCTGGTGGAAACAACCCCGGGCGGTGCCCAGGTCGCGATCAAGACCCTGGATACCTCGGGCAGCCCGCCGGGAGCAGGTGCCCTGTTCGGACTGGCGGTTAAGCCCGGCGACACGCCAGTAGCGTTCTCTACGGAAATCTACGGCTAGCACTAGATCAAGCCATAGAGTCCGATTCATGGACCCCGTACGAAACCCCTACGCACCGGGCGCCGGTCAGCGTCCACCGGAGCTGGCCGGCCGCGACCGTGAGATCAAGCAATTCGAGGTCGTGCTTGAACGGGTCGCTCGCGGCCGCCCCGAGCGCAGCATGGTGCTCACCGGTCTGCGCGGCGTCGGCAAGACGGTCCTGCTCAACACCTTCCGGTCAATGGCGATCCAGCGGCTGTGGGGGACCGGGAAGATCGAGGCGCGGCCCGACCAGTCGGTGCGCCGGCCGCTGGCGAGCGCGTTGCACATGGCGGTGCGCGAGCTCGCGCCCCGGCACCGGGCGCCGGACCGGATCGACTACTTTCTCGGCATCCTGAAGTCATTCGCGCTTCGCGACCCGAAGGCGCCGAAGGGCAGCTCGGTCACCACCCAGTTCGGCATCGACGTGCCAGCGGTGCGGGGCCGCGCCGACTCCGGAGACCTTGAAGTCGACCTCACCGAGCTCTTCAGCGAGGCGGCCTCGGTGGCGGCTGACCTCGGGGTGGGGATCGCGTTGTTCGTGGATGAGATGCAGGATGTGCCCGCGCCCGACGTCTCCGCGCTGTGCGCCGCCTGCCACGAGCTTTCGCAGATCGGTGGCCCGCTCATCGTGGTCGGGGCCGGCCTGCCGCACCTGCCCTCGGTGCTGTCGGCGAGCAAGAGCTATTCCGAGCGGCTATTCCGGTACGCGCGGATCGACCGGCTGGACCGGGAGGCCGCCGACCTGGCGCTGATCGCCCCGGCCGAGCGCGAGGAGGTCAGCTTCAACGGCGACGCGCTCGACGCGCTCTACAAGGCCGCCGACGGATACCCGTATTTCGTTCAGGCCTACGGCAAGGTCACCTGGGACATCGCGGCGGGCAGCCCGATAAGCGCCGCCGATGTCGCGGTCGCCGCACCCGAGGCGGAAGAAGAGCTCGCGGTCGGCTTCTTCGGCAGCAGGTACGAGCGCGCCACGCCCGCGGAGCGCGAGTACATGCGGGCGATGGCGGTAATCAGCGACGACCCGGTGCCCACCTCCGAGGTCGCCGATCAACTCGGGCGCAAGCCGTCAAGCCTGTCGCCAGCCAGAGATGGTCTGATCAAGAAGGGCCTCATCTACAGCGGAGAACGCGGGCTGATCGCATTCACCGTGCCGCATTTCGGTAAGTATCTGCGGTCGCAGCCGGTCTGAGGGAGTGGCCGACCACCGTTTTGATATCGGTGTCTAAGCCTTTATACGGCAGATCCTATAGTCGTCTAGAGAACCCCAGAGTGGCGGCGCTGGTGGGTGCCGCTATGCGGGCGGATGATGCGGGCGAAGCCGGCGTGGCGGCGGCGTGCGGCCGGTGCGATGAATTCCGGCGTGGCGGGGACGGGCGACGCCGCGCGGAAACCGCGTGGCGAGACGCGTAGCGGGGTGGCGGTCAGGGCGTCTCCGGGCACGGGCGCGGATAGCACGGGCAGCGGGATCGTCGTGGTGAGCGACGGCAGCGGTACGTCGATCGGCTCGGTCATGATGGCGGCGACGCGCACCGGCGGACGGCGGGTGTGCAGGTAGACCGCGAACACAACGTCCGCCGGGTTTCCCTGCATCACCGCGGCAAAAACCACGAACCGCCAGCAGCCTTCACGCCACATGTCCACCGGCTCGCGTGACGTGATCTGGCGGCGGTAACGGCGCCAAGCCGAGCTGGACCGAAGCGTGGCCAGCGTGCGTTCGGCGGGGACACGGCGGATCTCACACGGTTCGGAATAGCCGAGGCGGACGAGGATCTCGCCGAGTTCGGGGGACAGCGAGGCGATGATCATGATCTCAGCGGCCGCGCAGATGATCATCGCGGTGGCGGCCGACGGTGCTGTCGGCATGCGTATCGGTGGCACCCCCTCTGACGACACCGCCGCAGCCGACAGCAACGCCGAGCGGGCAATCGCCCGCAGCCCGACCGGTGTCTCGGACAGATCGCCGAAACAGCCGCATCCGGCATCCGGCCGGCGCGTCCGCAGTTCGTGCAGCGCACCCACCGCGGTGAAGAACAGCAATGCGGTGGCCGCGCGGACCGCGGTCGCTGGAATCCCCGCGCCGGCCCGTCCGGCGGTCAGGATCAGCGCGACGCCGAGGCTTAGCTCGCTTGCGCACATGAAGATCGCGACCGGCCGACGCAACCGCAACGGGAACATCGCCGTTGATCCGAGCCCCGCCGAGACCGAACGCGCACCCAGCGCCTTCTTGGCCTTGGCCGCGCAACCGCCGATCAGTAGAACGGAAAGAATCGGGACTTGGACTTCCCGGACCACGCTGAGCGTGGCCAACCCCCCCAGGTTCACCGTTAACCTCCCATCGTCAGCTCACCACCGTCATGGACGCGTTGAAGCATCCGGCCTCGAGGTTTCCGCCCAGCTCGACGAAAGCCGCCATCGTGAGATCCGCGATCCGGCCCTTCGGAGACGTGCCGCATTCGACACACCGGTCGCAGAACAGCCGGGCGAAGGCCCCGCAACTCGTCACGGGAAGGATGCGGGTACGCTCGGCGCACTCGTTGCGCAACCGGAGGAGGCTGCTGACCGAGAGGTACGGCAGCCGGACGCAGCCCGCGCCGTAGGCGTGCGGATCCACCGTGTGCGGCTCGGTGGCCGAGACCGGGTAGTCGGCGCAGTCCGTCTCCGGGTCCAGCGCGGGGTACGCGACTCCGAGCAGGTCGTCCGGCTCTTCGCCAGGCTCGTGCCACACGGCGGTCCCGCTGACCGGGTCGGCAACGTGCCCGCTGATCATCGGCGGGGCCGGCGGGTGGTCGGCGCGATATGGCGGCTGCGATGTCGCCGGCAGCTGCGCTTGGAGGAAGCCCTGCTGGCGCAGGCCGATCACGTCGATCAGGAAGCCGGGTTCCAGGCGGGGGAAGCGCACCTGGATCCGCCAGAGCGAGCCCTCGTCGATGACGACGATCTCCCGGCCCTTGCCCGGACCGGTGTCAACCAGCAGTTCATTGTCGTGAGCTTCGATGATGGTGCCGGCGACCCGGCCGATCTGCGCCCAGATGCTGGTGGCCACCCGGCCGGAAGTGCGGATGACGGCGTGGTCGCCCTCGCGCAGCGCCGCCGGGCGTTGCTTGCCGCCCCGCCAGGCTTTGGTCTCCGGTGTGAGCGGCAAGCGCTGTTCTCCGGTTTTCGATTGCGTGACGATGACATGCGGGCTAACGTCGAGTATCTGCCCAACAACAACCGAGCTACCGATGGTCGACGTGTCCTCCCGGGGACCGAAGATCGCGTCCCGAAAGGCGCGGCGCCGTGCGCGGAGCATGCCGGAATCGCCTAGGTCGTCACATCCCTGGCGATATCCAGCTAGTCGCCGCACTTGCCCTCCATGGGATTGCACGGGGTCGTCATGAAGACAATCCTCGTGTACAGCCGGATACGTCAAGTGATTCCGTTATGTTTCGCGCGGGGGATAGGTAGATACATCTCGGGGGTTAGCTGGAGGCCGCGTGGGTGCGGCGCTGGCGGCGCGAGCCCAACGGTCCTATCCGTGCGACCTCGTTCGCGTCTATCCGTGCGACCTCGTTCGCGACACGTTCGGCTTGACGGCGTTAGTTGGTTACTGTCTGTAGCGTATAAGCATGAGCATCGGGGATGGCGAGAAGTGCGATGCCCATGTGTCTGAAGAAGAGTTCTGTGACTACGTTCGTAAGCGTCGCTCGGTGCTTCTCGGCATGGCGATCGGGCTTACCGGTCACCGAGCGGACGCCGAAGACCTGCTGCAGGCCGCGCTGGCCAAGACGTACCTCTCCTGGGACAAGATCTCCGACCGCGCGGCGCTGGATGGTTACGTGCGCCGGGCGATGGTCAACACGCAAATCTCCTGGTGGCGACGGCGCCGGCTGGAGGAGTACCCGACCGACGAGATGCCTGACGTCGCGGTGGGGGATCATGCTGCCGATTCTGACCTGCACGAGCTGGTGGTCCGGGCGCTGAACCGGCTGCCGGACCGGATGCGGACCGCGGTGACGCTGCGCTACCTCGAGGACAAGAGCGAGCGGGAGATAGCGACCGCGCTCGGGATCAGCCTGGGCACGGTGAAGTCCACCGTGTCGCGCGCCATGGCGAAACTGCGCGAGGACGTCGAACTCGGCGGCTTAGTCTGTTGTCTGTTGTGGGTGGCTGGGCGGCTGGTCGGCGGCGGCGGCTTTCTGCGGCGCGCGGCGCGTGGCGGCGGCTTTCTGCGGCGCGCGGCGCGCCTTGGCGTGGCGGCGCACGGCGGTGCGCATTGTGGACATATCGCCGCTGTGTGGCGGTTCCCGACCCCAGCGGTGGCCCATCGCTGGCGTCCGGGCGCTATCGATGGCCCATCGGTGGGGTCCGTCGGCGGGCTCTCGCCACGAGGAAGCTCCCCTAGAGCCCTCCATGCAGGCTCTTTAATGTCGAGGGGTTTCCGTGCGAGTATCGCTCTTAAGTGGCTTTGCGGAGGTGGCCGGTGCGCAGCACGATGATGGACGACTATCCGCTGACGATCACGACGATCCTGCGGACCGGGAATTCGGTGTTCGGCGGCAAGCAGGTGACTACGGCGACCGGCTCCGGCGTGCGGCGGCGCGATTACTCCGAGGTGGGGGAACGCGCCGCGCGGCTGGCGAACGCGCTGCGCGGGCTCGGCGTCGACGACGACCAGCGGGTCGCCACGTTTATGTGGAACAACGCCGAGCATCTCGAGGCTTACCTGGCGGTACCGAGCATGGGTGCCGTCCTGCACACGCTCAACATCCGGCTGCTCCCGGAGCAGATCGGGTACATCGCCACCCACGCCGAGGACTACGCGGTCATCTGCGATGCCTCGCTGGCTCCACTGTTCGCCGAGGTTCTGCCGCACGCGCCGACGATCAAGCATGTCCTGGTCGTGGGGGCTTGCGATGTGGATTTGCCTGGTGTCGCGGTGCACTCGTACGAGGACCTGCTGGCCGCCGCATCACCGTCGTTCAGCTGGCCGGTGCTTGACGAGCGCTCAGCCGCGGCCATGTGCTACACCAGCGGCACGACCGGCCACCCCAAGGGAGTGGTCTACAGTCACCGGTCGGCGTTCCTGCACGCCCTTGGGCTCTGCACCGGCAATGTCTTTTCCTTTGCAGAACGAGATCGCCTACTCCCCGTCGTGCCCATGTTTCACGCCAACGCCTGGGGCTTCCCGTACGCGGCCGTCTTCTCCGGCGCCGATCTGGTCATGCCTGACCGGTTCATGAAGCCGGCCGAGCTGGTCGGCCTGATCTCGTCGTCCGGCGCGACGGTGGCCTGCGGCGTGCCGACCATCTGGACCGGGGTGCTGGACGAGGTGCGCACCCACGGCGGGGATCTGTCGTCGCTTCGGCTGTGCGTCGGAGGCGGGTCGGCGGTGCCGCACGCATTGATAGAGGCCTTTGAATCCGAGCTCGGCGTGCGGCTTGTCCAGGCCTGGGGGATGACCGAGACATCGCCGGTCGCGTCGGTGGCCTGGGAGCCTTCTGGCGCTGCAGAGGCGTGGCCGTACCGGGATTCGGCGGGACGGCTGATCGGTCTGCTTGAGGGGCGAATAGCCGGGGACGGTGGCGTGCTCCCGTCGGACGGCGAGACCGTCGGCGAGCTGGAAGTGCGCGGCCACTGGGTGACCGCGTCCTACTATGGCGATCCCACACCAGAGAAGTTCCACGACGGCTGGCTGCGCACCGGAGATGTGGGGTCACTCGATCCTTACGGCTATATCCGGCTGACTGACCGGGCCAAGGACGTGATCAAGTCCGGCGGCGAGTGGATCTCCTCAATGGAGCTCGAGAACTACTTGATGGCGCATCCCGCGGTGCTGGAAGCGGGGGTGGTCGGCATCCCGGATGATCGCTGGGGTGAGCGGCCGCTGGCTGCCGTCGTTCTGCGTCCTGGGTCGGTTGTGTCACCGGCTGAGCTGCGCGGCTTTCTGGGTTCGCGGGTGGCTCGCTGGCAGCTGCCCGAGTACTGGACCTTCATCGACCAGGTGCCGCGCACCTCGGTGGGCAAGTTCAACAAGCGCGCGATGCGGGAAGCCTTCGGTCAGGGTGACTACACGATCACCGAATGCCGCGAGTGAGTCGTCCTCTTGGTTCGAGGGTGGTCCACGCTTTGCTGATGCGGCGCGTTTGCCGGTACGCTATGGCGCACCGCACCACAAAGTGCGGCTGGAGGATTCGCCTAGTCCGGTCTATGGCGCCGCACTGCTAATGCGGTTTGGGTGTCAACACCCATCCGGGGTTCAAATCCCCGATCCTCCGCCAGCTAACCGGCATATTTCGAGCAAGTGTTCGATACTCGGAATATGCCGGTTTTGTCATGTTTTGCCGGGCTGGCGTGGCCGATGCGTGGCCGCGCGTGCGGCCCGGCGCTGTTTTTCTTATTTTTCTTGCTCACACGCACCCGTGCGGCGTTTTCGCCGCACGGGCCTTCAGCGTGCCCGGAAGCCGGGCGCGGCCGTAACCGAAAACGGCCCACCACCGCGCTAGGGACACCACGGCGGGCCAGCCATCCAAGCGATTGGAGTCTCCCGTGGATAAACTGCCCAACGGCCCCTTCGAGACCGAGCGCGAGGCCCGCGCCGCAGCACACGAGGTCGTCCGGCCCGAGTACGGCTGGTCGATCCTGAGCAAGCCGCAGAACTTGCTCCTCCTTGAGCGCGCATGCGAGACGGCCGGGGTCGAACTCGGCGCGTACGACCGGCGGATCCTCGACTGGCTTTCCGGCTTCGAGGACTCGATGTGCGCCGTGATCGCCGGACTGGTCGCCCGCGCGGTCGCTGCCGCCCGCCCCGAGCCGCGCTGCGTCACGTTCGACCTGTCAAGCGACCACCACGCCGAGATGTATTTCGTGCTCACCCAGGCGCTTGAGGACTTCGCGGTCAGGGAGCGGGACCAGGCTGCTTGGGAGGAAGGGAACTCCTCTCGCGAGCGGTGGGCGGACATCGCGGACGCGATGCGCGCCCGAGTAGAGACCGCGCGGAACGGTTCCCGGTGAGGCTCATGAGGCTGTCGCTCCCGCCGCTGCCGCGTCTTCCGCGCCCTCGCTGGCCGCGCCGCGAACTGCGCCCGATGCTGCCACCGTCCGAACCAGGCGTCGTCCTGCGCGTGTTCCGGGGCGCGGCGCTGACGACGATCTCGTTCATCATCACCGCCGCCGACAGCGCTGCGTTCGCCGAGTCCTACCGTGGCCTGTGGGTCTGGGCGCGGCACCATGGGTTGTCCGGCTTCTGGGCCGCGGCCTTTCCGCTGCAGGTCGACACGTTCATCGTCGTCGGCGAGCTGGCGCTGTTTGTGGCGATGATCGACCAGTGGAAGCGGCGGCACAAAGCCGGGGCCTGGGCAGTGACACTGCTCGGCCTGGCCGCGTCCGTCGCGGGAAACATCGGCCACGTCGCCGCGCATGACTTGCAGTCGCGCGGCACCGCCGCCGTGCCTCCGGTGGCCGCGTTCGCTGCGATGTGGGTCGGGCTGAGCGTTCTCAAGCGAGTCATCGCCAGGGCTGACGAGACCGTGCCGAGTGACGACGAGTTCTTGCACGAGGAGTCCATTGCCCGGGTGCCTCTGGCAGTGGTCCCCGACTCGGTTTCGTCGCCGCTCCCCAGCGACGCCGAAACCGCGGCAGCGGCGGCACTGCGGGCGACTCTCGCGGCGGGGAACCCGCTGAGCCTGAACCAGCTTCAGTCGAGGTACCGGCTGACTCGGAAGGAGGCGACGGAAGTGCGCAGCCTAGTCCTGTCCGGAGTCCGAGCCTCGGCCAAGTGCTTCGCGCCTTCCGATGTACCACCAGCATTGTTAGCGTCCGCGATCACGCCAGCAACCGACCGTCATGTCCGCAATTCTCGGTTCGCTTGCCCGGAACTGGCGGATAGGTGAGCATGTCCTCGAGTCCGAAGGGCTGGCCGGCGCCGTCGGCGCCAGGTCGCTCAGGAACTGCTCATGCTCGATCAGCCGCTGCTGGTCGCCTCCATTCGCCGCAGGCTGCACAAGGGAGTGCGCGATGAACTGGACTGTTGAGATTCTCGCTGTTGAGCCTGTTGCCGCTTTCGAGTTCCGCTGGCCGGAGGGGGCCGAGGCCTTCGAGGGCGGGTGGCTGGTCGACGCGCGCATCGGCGGAAGACGGCACAAGGTCCGCCACGGCCTCGGCGCCCGGCCGGTCTACGGTCGCGAGCGGGTGCACACGGTGACCTGGGTGGACGGCGCGGTCCAAGTCGAGGGCGTGGAGGCTGATGATTACCCCGTCAGCCAGTCCCTGGTCAGCCGACTTCGCCGACCCGGCGCAAGACCGCGCGGACCTGGGAGGAGGTACGGCCGGGTACGGGGGGTTTGAGATCGTTGAGCATCGCCGGGAGATCGATGCCCCGTACAGTCCGCAGTGCCTGGCCGTCAAGATCCGCGAAGACGACGTCGCGTCCTGGGCACTGCACGCCTGGTTGCGGAGCCAGCTGCCACGCGGGGCGCACGAGCCGGCTATCCAGGGGACAACGCTCAGCCGCCCCGTGCTGCCCCCGCCGCCGACACCGGACGCACACGCCGTCGGCCGCGCGTTGCTAGCCCACGCCGATGCCCTGGCAGACCAGCTGGCGGGCACGTCGACGCAGTTCACGCCCGATGAGGACGCTGACCGCCTGATCCGCGAGGACCCGTTCGCCTTCCTGCTAGCAGTGATCTCCGACATGGGCATCCGTGCCGAGCGCGCCTGGGCACTGCCCTACCACCTGCGCCAGCGGCTCGGCCTCCTCACCCCGCGCGAGCTGGCCGCCAATCCCGCCAGGGTGAGCGCCGCGGTCCAGCAGGAACCTAAGCTGCACCGGTTCGTCAACAACGTGCCGGCCTGGCTCGTCCAGGCAGCCCAGATTGTCCTTGATCAGTACCAGGGCGACGCCGCCCGGATCTGGGCCGACACGCCAACGGCCACCGTGCTACGCGAACGCCTGGAGAACTTCCCCGGGATAGGCCAGAAGAAAGCAGCAATGGCCGTCGAGATCCTGGCCCGCGACCTGGGCGTGCCGCTCAGGGAAATGGGCGGCAGCGACATCGCTTACGACGTCCACGTCCGCCGTGTCTTCCTGCGTGCCGGACTGGCCAGCCTCGACGAGGTAACCCACATGGTCGCAGTAGCCCGAGCCCTGAACCCCGAACGCCCCGGAGCACTCGACCTGCCCGCTTGGGACATCGGACGCCGCTGGTGCCGCCCCACAGCACCAGACTGCCCGGCATGCCCGCTCAACGCAGCCTGCCCCCGGCTCCTCCTGCGAAGCTCTCAGATCAAAGGCATCTGAGAGGACGTTTCGCGGGTTGATGCCCGTTTGGTCGCCTGGGTTGGGTTAGGAGTGCTGGTCGGAGGGTCGCAGGCGGGGCTATGGGCTGGGTTGGGTGAACAGGCCTGGCTCGGTCTCGACCAGGATGCCGCGGCTGACCAGCCGTTTCAGCTTCGACCGGATGCCCTCGGTGTTCTTCGCCGCGATCGGCAGGTCCAGGGCGGTGCAGAGGTCGCGGGCCCGGAGCGGGCGGCGCAGTTCGGCGAAGGCGTCGAGGATCTGCCGGTAGGCCGGGTGCTCGGGCAGGTCCGGGGCCGGCGCGGCTTCCGCTGCTGGCGGTTCGTCATCCTGGCCGGCGAGGGCGATCAGGGTCTTGCGGGTGACCTGCAGGTCGCTGATCTCCTGCTGAAGCTCGCGGAGCCGGGCGGCGGCCTCGTCGATCGCGGCCTGGGCCTGCTCCGCCTCGCGGGCTAGGGCCTGCTCGCGGGAGCAATACGTGGCGC
>CAVUOU010000032.1:0-6759 GCA_963743085.1 uncultured Actinomycetota bacterium | reverse complement strand
CGGACGCGTCCACCACCCGCATTTCCATGCCCGCAATAACCCGCCCGGACCTCATCCGCCAGTCCAGGTCTTCATCCGGAGCGGCGTCCGCGGGCGGCAGCGCCATCCCGCCGACCGGGCTGGTCTCCGTCATGCCCCAGCCCTGCACGATCCGCAGCCCGTACCGCTCCTGGAACCGCTCAAGCAGCGCACGCGGCGCCGCCGCACCACCGGAAGTGCCCAGTTCCAGCGAGGACAGGTCGATGTCGTGCGTCTCGCCGTAGGTCAGGATCGCGTTCCAGATCGTCGGCACCGCGGCGGTCCGCGTGGTCCGCTCGGTCTCGATGAACTTGGTGAGGTGCTCGGGCTGCAAGAACGGCCCGGGCATGTGCAGCGTCGCCCCGGTGAGGAACGCGGCGAACGGCATACCCCACGCGTTGACGTGGAACATCGGCACGATCGCCAGCAGCCGCTCGGCCTCGGTCGGCCCGCAGACGGCCGCCGCCGATACCCCGAGCGCGTGCAGGTAGGTGGACCGGTGCGAGTAGACGACACCCTTCGGGTCCCCGGTGGTACCGCTCGTGTAACACATCAGCGCCGGACTTCGTTCATCCATATCTTCCATAACGACGCCAGGCGCGGCCCCGCCGATAACCTCGGCGTACCGCAGCACCGGGCGGCTGGTTCCGAGCGCGCTAGCACTCTGCTCGAAACCACTGGCATCGCCGTTGACGATGAACGCCTCGACGGACGGTATCTGGTCCGCGACCTTCGCCAGCAGCGGAACCAGCGTGTCGTCGACGATGATGATCCGGTCGCCGGCGTGGTTGATGATGTGCGCGAGCTGGTTCGCGGGCAGCCTGATGTTCAGCGTGTGCAGCACGGCGCCCATGCTGGGCACGCCGAAGTACGCCTCCAGGTGCTCCTGGTTATTCCAGCAGAACGTCGCGACCGGATCTCCCGCGCCGATGCCGAGCCCGGCGAGCGCGCCCGCCAGCCGCCGCGCGTTCTCCGCGACCTGGGCGTAGCTGGCTCGCCGTGGCTCGCCGCCGGTCCAGGTGACGCATTCGCTCGAGCCATAGACCCGCGACCCATGCCGCAAGATGGAGCCGACCGTTAGCGGGTAATCGTCCATCATCGTGCTGGTGATCATCTAGCTATCCTCCGGCTCCGTTGCCTGCTCGCGGGCAGGCTAAGCCACCTGGAGTTTCACGTCAACCCCACACGGAGCGAGCGACGTCCGCGACCAGCCGGAGCTTGGCGAATTGCTCGGCATCGGTGAGCTGGTTGCCGCCCTCGGCGACCGACGCGAAGCCGCACTGCGGGCTGAGGGCCAGCCGGTCCAGGTCGATGAAGGCGGCCGCCTCGTCGATCCGCCGCCGCAGTTCACTGGCAGGTTCAAGATCGGGCTGCTTGCTGGTGACCAGCCCGAGCACCACCGACTTCCGCTCCGGCACGAAACGCAGCGGCTCGAACCCACCGGACCGCTCGTCGTCGTACTCCAGCAAGAACCGGTCCACGTCAACCGTGTCGAACAGCTTCTCGGCGATCGGGTCGTACGCTCCGGCGCCCATCCACAGGCTTGACTGGTTGCCGCGGCACACGTGCAGCCCGAGCACCACCCCGCCGGGCCGAGCCAGGCCGGAGACAGCGGCCGCGTCGGTCGCGACCATCCGGTCGAACGCCTCACGCGAACCCGCGTCGGACCCGATATACGAGCCGTAGCCAGGGTTGTCCAGCTGGATGTAGCTGACGCCCTCAGAGATCAGCGCCTCGATCTCGGCCCGGGTGATCGCGGCGACCTCGGCGGCCAGTTCCTCACGCGAAGAGTAGACCTGGTCGGTGGCACCGTCCCGCCAGAACTTGTCCTCGAGAAATCCGGGCGCGATAAGGGTCACCTTCACCGGCCTGCCGGTCAGCGACCTCACGTACGCCGCCTCGCCCTCGGCCAGCCTGCGGCGTTGCTTGAGCCTGCTGGTCACCGTGAACCCGTGGGCATGCAGCTTCTTCGTGCCCGCTGACCCGTGCCACGGCATCTCCCAGCTGCTCATCTCGATGCCGTCGACGGCCGCGACGAACCCGGTGCGGAAGTCCTGCCGCCGGAACTCGCCGTCGGTGATGATGTCGATGCCCGACGCCTCCTGCCCGGCGACCGCTTCCTTGATCGTCTCGTCCTCGATCGCGCGCAGCTCGTCAGCGGACAGTTCGCCGGCCTGGTGCCGACGGCGCGCCTCAAGCAGCTGCGACGGCCGCAGCAGGCTTCCGACATGGTCAGCCCGGATCGTCATAAGACCCTCCTCAACCCGCGTTCAACAAGGGCGCCCGCGACCGTCGCCGGTGCCATCAGATGTATCCCGGCCACCCCGGGGATTTCCCTCAGCCGCTGGATCGTCTCGACGCACAGTTCCTCGCCCTCGCGCTCGAACCGGTGCGGCGGGACGGCGCGCAGCCTGCGCACCACGTGGTCGGGGACCTCCACGCCGGGAACCTCGGTGCGCAGGAACTCGAGCATTCGCGGGGAACGCAGCGGCCCCACTCCGGCGAGAACACCGCATTGCCCGGTAAGGCCCAGGTCACGTACCCGGTCCATCCAGACCGCGAAGGCCTCGACGTCGAAGACGTACTGGGTCTGCGCGAACTCCGCGCCGGCGGCCACCTTGTCCGCCAGCCGCTGAGCACGTACCTCTGCTGCGGCGCCGAACGGGTTCTCCACCGTGCCGATGAGCCATGACGGTGGCTGCGGCATCTCCTGGCCGGACATCAGCACGCCTTGGTCGCGCATCGCCCTCGCCGCGGCGATCAGCTTCATGCCGTCGAGGTCGAAGACTGGCGTGGCGCCCTCGGAGGGCTGGTCCCCGGTCATCAGCAGCACGTTGGGCACGCCGAGGGCACTGGCGGCGAGCAGGTCGGACTGCAGCGCGAGCCGGTTACGGTCCCGGCAGGTGAGCTGCATCACCGGCTCGGCGCCGGCCCGCATGGCGAGCACGCTGCCCGCCAGGCTGGACATCCGGACCTTTCCGCCGGGGTTGTCAGTGATGTTCACCGCGTCCGCCCAGTCGCGCACCTCACGGGCTAGCCGCGGCACGACCTCAGGGCTCGCGTCCTTAGGCGGGCTGATCTCGGTGGTGACCGCGAACCGGCCCTCCGCGAGCGTTTGGCGCAGCGCACTGCTCATACCGCCATGCTGCCAGTCGCCCTTCTTGTTGCGCAACACAACGGACCGAGCGGCTAAAACCCTGAAATCCAGGTGTGCATGGGATCTTTCGTTGTGCTGAAACCTAAGATTGCTTATCGTGTAAAGATGGCCATCGCCGAGTTCGCCGGCCCGAGCGAGACGGTGCTGCTGCGCAAGCTGGTCACACTCTGTAGTCACATGTCAGCATTGTCGTCTCAGGTCACCGAACTCAGCCCGATCGTGGACGTGCTCGCCGAGGGAATCGGATGCGGGGTGGCCATGGTGGACCGGACGCTTGAGACGCTCGCGTCCGCTGGCCTCAAGGATGACGCTGACCCGGTGACCGGCCATGCGCCGTTCCGCACAGTGATTACAGCGGCGGCACGGAGTCGTCGGCCGCTCGCGGTGCCCGGGCCGCACGGCGGCGCGGTGGTGATCGCGCCGGTTTTGGTGGGCGAGGACGTGGCTGGCTACCTGCTCACTCTCAACGGGACCGGCGATTCGGCCTTTACCGAAGACATGAGGCTGCTCGCCATCGAACACGCCGCGATGGTGTGCGGGCTCGTCATGGGCCGGGACCTGGTGGTGACGGCCGCCGCCGGGCGGGCGCGGCACGAACTCGTCGAGGCGCTGCTGCTCAGCAGCGCCCGCGACGATCCGGAGCTTGACCGGTGGGCTCGTCATGTCGGGCTTGACTTTTCCCGCGAGCATGTCGTGCTGGTCTTCGACGCGCCGTCGGCCCGGTCGGGCACCGGGCCGCTCCCGGTGGAGCCGCTGCTCACCGCCGGCGCGCCGGGAGCGGTGGTCACCGCCCGTACCGACGAGATCGTGGCTATTGTCCCGGTGACCGCCGCCGCCCCTGCTGAGCTGGCGGGCGCGTGCCTGAGCGCGGAGCAGGTGACCGCGGCCGGAGTCGGCAACCCGTGCGCCCGGGCCGCGGACATCGCGCGCTCCTACGCCGAGGCGCGGCGGGCGCTGGAGGCGGGCAGGCGGCTGGGGAAGGCCGGGGAAGTGAGCGTGTTCGCGGATCTGGGAATCCACCGGCTGCTGCTGCGGGTGCCCGACGTGAGCGACCTGCGCGCGTTCGCGGAGGAGGTGCTCGGCGACGCCGGCAACGAGTTCCTGGCGACACTGGCGGCGTACTTCCGGGAGAACGGGAGCCCGGCCAAGGCGGCCCAGTCGCTCGGCGTCCATCCCAACACGGTGGGCTACCGCATCAAGCGCGTCGAAGAGCTCACCGGGCTGTCCTTCGCTGTCCACCGGGACCGGCTGATGGCCGAGGTGGCGGTGGAGATCCTGGAGGCTCTCGGGGGGACGTCATGACGCTGGCCGAGGCGCTCGCACGCGGCACGGCGCTGGTCTGCGACGGGGCGATGGGCACCATGCTGCACGCCGCCGGCAACTCGCTCGACCAGGCACTACCCGCGCTCAACCTCTCCGATCCCGCGCTGGTGGCGACCATACACGACAGCTACATCGGTACCGGTGTGGACATCATCCAGACCAACACCTTCGGGGCCAGCAGGCTACGGCTGGCCGAGCATGGCCACGGCGACCGGGTGACGGAGATCAACCAGGCCGGCGTGCGCATCGCGCGCTCGGCGGCCGGTCCGGGTGTCCTCGTCGTCGGCTCGGTCTCGCCAGCGGTGACCGTGCAGCGGCGCGGCCGGGTGCCCGCGACGGCGCGGGCGGACGCGCTGCGCGAGCAGATCGAGGCGCTTTCCGGCGCGGACGCGATCCTGCTCGAGACGTTCGGGTACCTGGATGAGCTCACCGAGGCGATCTCGATCGCCGCCGAGGTCACTGGCCTGCCGGTGATGGCACAGGCAACCTTCGGACCCGACCTGCGGATGCTCAGCGGGCACACGGCCCGCGAACTGACGGCGGCGGCCGATGGCGTCGCCACGCTGGGGCTGAACTGCACCCTGGGCCCGCAGCGATCGCTGGCGGTGCTCAGGGAACTGCGGTCGCATACCGACCTGCCGGTCAGCGTTCAGCCGAATGCCGGGCTGCCGCGGCGGATCGCGCCCGCTCGTTTTGAATACGACATCGATGCCGAGTACTTCGCCCGCTACATCCGGCAGAGCCTGGACGCGGGCGCCGTCATCGTCGGCGGATGCTGCGGTACCACGCCCGCGCATCTCTCGGCCGCCGTCGAGGTAGCCCGTGATCACCGGCGGCCCGCGCCGGTCGCGGCCGTGGTGACCGCGGTGGTGGCGGAACCGGCGCCGACGGTTAACGGCCAGTTGGTGATCGCCGAGCTCACCGCTCCGCCGGGCACGGACCTTTCCGAGACAGCCGCGCTGGCGCGTAACCTGACGGCGTCCGGCGCGGATGTCGTGTCCATCGCCCCGCCCCGCGTCTACCGGACGAACCGGGCGCCAGCCAGAGTGCTCGACGTGGCCGCTCACCTGAGCTCGGCGGCGGGGGTGGAGACGATCGCCACCGTCACCACGTGGGACCGGACGATCATGGCGCTGCAGGCCGACCTGCTCGGCGCGCACGCGCTTGGCCTGCGGCGGATCATCTGCGAGACCGGCAATCCGCCGCTGCTCGGTGACTACCCGAACGTGGACGGGGTCTGGGACGTCGACTCGATCGGGCTTATCGCTCTGCTGGCCTCGCTCAACAGCGGGATCGACAACTACGGGCTCGAACTCGGTGCCAAGACCGGCTTCGAGATCGGCGCCAGGATCAACCCGGGCAGCCGGGACTTCGCTCGGGAGGCTTCGCGTGCGCTCGACAAGATCTCCGCTGGTGCGACCTTCCTGGTTACCCGTCCGGTCTACGAACTCACCGGCCTGGACCGGCTGCTCGAGGCGATCGGCGGCCGGGTACCCGTACTGGCCACCATCGCGCCGCTGTCCAGCTTCGACGACGCGGAGTGGCTCGCCCACGAGGTCCCCGACGTCACGATCCCCGCCCCGGTGCTGACCGCCCTCGAACAAGCCGGCGCCGCCGCCCCCCGGGTTGGTGTGGACCTGGCCGCGGCCCTGGTCGAGTCGTTGCGCAGCCGCGCCGCCGGCCTGGTGATCGCATCAGCCAACGACATCCCCAACACCACCACCCGCCTAGCCTCAGCCTGGCGCCGCCCCTAACCCCGCGCCCCGTGCCCCGCACCCCCGCGCCCCGCGCCCCGTGCCCCGCACCCCCGCGCCCCGCGCCGCCGCGCCCCGTGCCGCGCACCCCCGCGCCCCGCGCCCCCGCGCCCCGCGCCCCGCGCCCCGTGCCCCCGTGCCCCCGTGCCCCGTGCCCCGCGCCCCGCGCCCGAAATATCCGTCATGCCGGATTTCGCCACCTGCGGGCACCTCCCGCGACCCCAGCGATGGGCCAGCGCTGGCGTTATAACGCCAGCGCTGGCCCATCGCTGGCGACTCAGGCCGCCCTCGTGCGGCGTGTTGGGGTCCTGGCTGCGGTTCACTTTGCGTGGGCAGGCCCGCCGAGGGTTCGCGAACCGGACATCTGAGTCATCTCGCCCTGCTGTCGCGGTCGACGATTGTGGGCGGTGCGGCGTTGCTCAGACTCTTTGCTGGGCGGGGCCGCACTGCTCGGCAATCCCTCGGATCTGGGGGCGATGCTCGACCGGGTGATATCCCATCAAACCG
>CAVUOU010000031.1:0-88859 GCA_963743085.1 uncultured Actinomycetota bacterium | reverse complement strand
CCACGTATTGCTACTCGGTATTCAGGCCGCCTGACTGCGCGTTGCCGTCCTTGATCGCGTACGTCGTCGTGCCGTTGTTCTCCAGCAGCGCGGTCACGAACGTGCTGGAGTTGCCCTTGTTGCCGGTGTCAGAACCGTTAGCGCCAGAGAAGAGCCCGTTTTCCAGGTCCGCTTGGACCCAGGGTCCAGATCCGTAGCATGGCGAGAACCAGCACTCGGTGCCGAAGTTGATCGAGTCCATGTGGCCATTGCCGTTATCGGTGTTGGACGTCTCGGCGTTGCCGAAGTCGAAGCAGCACAAGTTGTCCACGTGCGTACCGCTGGTCACCATGTACGCGCCCTGTGCTTGGCTGCCGATCGGGACACCCCGCGTGACGTCGTTACGGTAACCCACTCCGGCCTGGACCGAGAGCCCGTAGACCGAGTGGCCGTCGACCGTTACTGGCAGCGCGTTGGCGATCGCGCCGACATCAGGCGAGCCGTTCCCGCCGATCGGCTCGATGCCGAGATCGTTGCGGTTGGGGCTCTGGTCAAAAATCCTGGTGATGGTGCATACCGTGCCCGCGCAGAACCTGTTCTGGGCGGCGGCGTCGGCGTAGCCACCCGGCTTCAGCACGCCGATGTCGGTCATCGCGTCATCCGACGTGCGCGTGACTTGGTAGAGCGGGCCGCGGTAGTTGCGGTACAGAGCGCGCACCGTGCTGTACGCCGCAGCGCAAGGAGTGCCCCCGGCGGCGTAGATGTCGCAGGGCAGAGGGGTTGGTGAGGCGGCCTGCGCCGTCCCGGTCGTGCTGAACACGCCGATAAACGTGCCAAGGATGAGCGCGGCCGCGGCGGTCACGCAGCACAACGTTTTTCTTAGGCTGAGGTGCCTCATCTGGGGCATGGGAACCCATCTCCGAGCCGGCTGATGGAGCGTGACGCCGCGGATGCCAGGCCGGGCGCCGCCTTGCGCATTGTTAGCGCTAACAGAGGGTGGGCTAGGGCCAGATCGGCAACTACGACCGCCGGGTTGTTAGCGTTAACAAACAGTGAAAAGTATGTAACCGCGCGAGTATCGGGTCAAGGTTTCAACGTTGGCTGCTTGATGGAACGCAGGTGTTCCCGGCGACCGCTGGCAATTTGCTCGGCACGCCTCCGATCGTGATGCGCCAGCGCAACGTCTCCTGCCCCAGAGCGCCTCATGGCGACTCGTGGTCCGGTGGCGCGGAGGCTGATAATGATGCGTGGACCTTGAGACATTTGAACTAGTCCTGCTGCGTCGGCCGGTCAGCGTCCCGGAGTATCCCGACGAGGAGCTAAAGCGTATCCAGCGCGAGCATCTGGCGTATCACGCGGGGCTGCGGGAATCTGGCCACGTGGTGACCAACGGCCCGGTCGAAGGCCCGCCCGATCCTTCCCTGCGCGGCCTGGCGTTCTACCGCACCGGCTCGCTGGAACGATCCAGGGAACTCGCCGAGGCCGACCCGGCGGTGCGGGCCGGACGGCTGGCCGTGGAAATCATGACGTGGTACTGCGCGCCCGGCACGATGAGTCGTCCGGGCCGCGCTGTCACACTGCCCTAAGCAGCCCCGCCCGCGGCGTTGCGGCCGCCCAGTGGTCCGGGCCGCTCGGGTCCCGGCGCTCCTTACGGCGATTGGCCGCCCTACGTCCGGCAGCCATCTGCCAGGAGCCCTTGGAACATTTTAGCTCAGAGGAGACTTCATGGACTTTCGCCGGTCCTTGGCGTCAGCTGCCCTGACCGCTGTGCTTACTCCAGCAGTGATGCTGGCACCTTCGACGGCCTGGGCCGCATCGTCCGCGGCACCGCTCGCGAATCCGGCACGCCTCGCACGGTCCGCACCGGTATCACCGGCCTCATGGCCGATATATTGCACGGGCTCGCTCCCGGCACTGGTTCCTCCGCTGGACCACGGGGTGCTGTCCGACCCAGACGATCATTCCGAACTGTCGCTGGGCACTCCAGGCTTCCCTGACGAGACCGACGACGGCACCCTGACCTCCAAGACTATAGCCGCGGGGAGTGGCTGGCATCAGTTCCAGATGACCGCGTCCCTCCCGCTGGAGAGCCCGGACAGCGATCTGGCGGACTCTCCTCGCGAGATGAAGTGGATCGTCTTCGTCAGCACTGGCTCGGAAAAGGGCAAGCCGAACGGCCTATCGACGAGCCACGTCCAGTATTTCAACGGCAGCGTGTGGTCAGACCTAGGACAGTGGGCCGGTGCCGGCACCAAGCTCGTCACGAGCTCGTTCGGCATTGCCAACAGCTCACAGACCGCAACCGCCACCCTGCGGCTTCGTTTTAAGATCGACGTAGGCGCACCGCCAGGACTGGCTTACGTCGTCGAATTCGGCGCATATGTCGATGCCGACCAGGGCTGCACCCATTTCACATTTGACGCGGACGCGATCACCGTCCGCGGTCCGGACTCGGCGGCCAGCAGCTCACGATCGCTGCAATATGCCGGTATCGGCGCTGCCGTCATCGCGGCAGCCTCTGCCATGGTGCTGGTCGTACGCAAAAGAAAGCGGTCCTGAGCCCATGCACCGCGTTGTGTACGAGGAACGCCCGGACATGCCGCTGTTAGTGAGGTCAGTGGTACTCCGCGGTTATCTCGATGGTGCCGACGATGCTGGCGTTCAGGGCGGGGAGATCGTCGGCGGGGATCCAGTATTCGAGAATGGTCTTTCCCCCGGCCTGGTGAACCTCGTACTGGTCCAGGAATAGCCGCAGGACCCGGAACCTGGTGACGTACCCGGCGCCGGAGCGCGGGACGTTCCAGTCGCGGGCGATCTTGGCCGCGTACTCCTCGTTGAGCACGGGGTAGAAGATTGGCTGTCCGGGCAGCCGGGGCGGCCATTCGCGCCAATCCGACGCCTCGACCAGGGCGAGTTCCTCCGGGCCGGTCGGACGCCACAACGTCACGGTGTCACTCACATCTGCCACCGGATCATGATGTCGCCCGCCTGCGGAGATAGCCACCGGTTTGATGTCGGCAAGCCCGTTTGCCGACTACGAAACCCGAATGCGCGCGGTAGATGCCGGGACCAGGCCCTCAGCTGTCGGGTTTAGTCCTGACCAGGCAGTGCACGAACTGCATGAGGCAACTCAGCAGGGTCAGTCCGAGGTCAGTCAGGGGAGCGACGGTCGCGTCGGGAGGGGCGACCGGTGCGGAAGATGGTCACATTGATGAAGGTGATGGCGATCCAGATGACGATGATCGGCCAGGTTCCATTTCCGTTGTCGGTGTTGATGCTCGCCGACGTAATCGCGCCGATCGCCATGGAGCCGAGGGCCAGGCTGGCCTGCTGCCAGGAGATCTGACGGCCGAGGTGACCGGCCTGCGCTTGCTGGTTCGCTCCGGGAGCGCTTTTGCCCGCGTGGCCAGCCGTTGGCCGGCTACCGCTTTGGTACTCGGAGATGCGCTCGTCGACGCGGCGATCGACCTCGGCGCCGATCCGCTCGACCAGGCCCGCCGCTATAGCATCGTCATACTCGGAGCCGAGATCACGGTAGGCCCCGACCGACGTGGCGATTTCCTCATCTCTGCGGGAGTTCATGAGCTAAAGATCCAATCCTTGTCGCGACGTTATGCATGTCAGTGACCTGGTATCGATTGGGCGGCTGAGGCGGGTTGGCTTTGCCGGGCTTCATGAAAATTCGGCGGATCGCCGCTATGAGTAGTCCGCCAGATCACTGGCCAGGTCTCCGCGTGAACGGCGAACCCAGGCGCCAGGCGCGGTCGCCGAGCAGCGATAGGGTCGCCGGGAGCAGGATGCCGCGGACTACCGTGGCGTCGATCAGGACGGCGGTACCCATGCCGATGCCGAGGATCTTCAGCTCGATCAGCGGCAGCGTGAGGAAGATCGAGAAGACCGCCACCATGATCAACGCGGCGCTAGTGATCACGCCGGCGCTGGAGGCGACGCCCTCGACGATTGCCTCCCGCGGAGACGAGCCCCGCGTCCAGTGCTCGCGGATACGGCTGAGGATGAACACGTGGTAGTCCATGCTGATCCCGAACAGGAGCACGAACATGAACAGCGGCACCCACCAGGTGATCCCGCCGAACGAGGTGTAGCCGAGCAGCCCCTGCAACCGTCCGTCCTGGAAGATCAGCGTGATCAGCCCGTAGGCCGCCGCCACCGACAGCAGGTTCAAGATGATCGACACGACAGGGATAACGAGCGACTGGAAGCCCGCCAGCAGCACCACGAAAGCCAGCACGGCGACGACGACGAACACCAGGGGAGTGTTGTCGTGCACCGCCTGGATGTTGTCGTGACTCGATGCGGTGTCGCCGGTGACCGCGTAGGTGATCCCTGGCACCTTGCCCAGCGTCGCGGGCAGGTCCTGGTCGCGCAGTGTCGTCAGGGCGCCGAAGGACGTGGAGTTTTGCTCGTTACCGGCCAGTTGCACACTCACGATCACTGCCCGCCCGCCGCCGATGGAGGTAGCCGTTACCGGCCCGCGGACCGGACCACTGGCCGAGGTCAGGGCGCGCAGCGCGTCGACGGCGGTTACCACCTCCGGGCCGGTCACGTCCGATCCGCTCACCACCACCTGCGCCGACGCTGGGGCCTGCGGGAATTCCTGCTCGATCTTGAACTGGGTCTGCACCACGGTCAGGTCGTAGGGCGCATCGACGGGTGGCTGCCCAAGCCGCAAGCCGAGCGCCGGGCTGGCTAGCGCGAGCAACGCGATGGCGGCGAGCCCGCCCCAGATCACAGGCCTGGCGACCACGCCGCAGGCTAGCGCCCCCCAGACGCGTGACGGGCGGGCGGCGGCCCGCCGTCTGCCTAGGAACGGGATCCGTCCCGCGTCGGAGCGTGGCCCAAGCCACGCCAGTAGCGCCGGCAGCACGGTAAGCGAACCCGCAACCGCGATGGCGACCACCGCGATGGTCCCGGCCGCTATGCCGGCGAACGCCCCGGCGCCGACCAGGAACAGCGCGACCAGCGAGGCCATCACCGTCCCGCCGGATACCAGGATGGTACGCCCGGACGTCCGGGACGTGATGCGCAGCGCCTCCGGGAACGACCGGCCGCTGGCGCGTTCCTCGCGTTCTCGACGCAGGTAGAACAGCGAGTAGTCGACGCCGACCGCCATCCCGATGACCACCATGACTTCGTAGGTTTCGCTGGCGACCGGCAGCACATGGCTGACGAGCGTCAGGACTCCGATGGCCGCTGCCAGCGAGGTCGCCGCGAGCAGTAGCGGGATGCCAGCCGCCACTAGGGAACCGAACACGAGCAGCAGAAGGATCAGCGTGATCGGCAGCGAGATCCCCTCGGCCTTGCTGAAGTTCAGCGCATTGTTGATCGCCTGCTGGATACTCGCGTCACCGGATTCGGCGATGAGCAGGTCCGGGTAGCGGGCCCGCACGGTGGCGACCGCGTGCTGGTCAGTGGTCGCCGCCGCGTTGACGTCAGCAACGTTGCCGGGAACCTCGAACGTGACGAGGGCGCTGCGGCCGTCCTTCGACACCAGCGACTGGCCGTCGGCCGCCAGCGGAGTGCTGATGTCGGTGGCATACTGCGGCTGAGCCGACAGTGCGGCCGCCACCTGGCTCGCGGCCTGCCGCATCACCGGATCGGAGCTGAACGTGGCACCGGGGGTCGTGGCCTGGATCAGCACGGTCTCGTCGTAGGCGTTGTACTGCGCAGGCGAGACCTGGTTCAGGACGCGCTCGGCCTGCCCCGCCTGCCCCGCATCGTACTGTTGAACGTTCCCCGAGCCGATCCTCTGGCCCACAATGAAGACAGTGACGACCAGCAGCAGCCAGCCGAACACCACGCTCTTGCGGTGTCTCGCGCTCCACCCGCCGACGCGCTCGACGGCAGGCGCTCTGGCGTTGCGGCGCTTCCCGCGGCCATCGGCCGGTTGAGAGAATACTGAACTGCGCGACTGTCGCATGATGACCTCTCTCGGTTTGCTGGGTTGCGGTGCGTCGCGATCTCGGACCCGCCCGTGAGCTGGACCCTCACGGTCGGGCAGTCAACTTGGCCCGTTCGGGATAAGCGGGTTAAGAGTGGGGTCGGTGCAGCACCTCCTTCGGCATCTAGCCGTCCTTCGCTCGTGTGCAGCTCGGCACGACTGCCGTCCGGAGGTGGCTCGATCGGGTAGGAGAGCAGCAGCGTTTCCACTGGCAAGGCTCCGGGCGGGCGTTTGGCCGGGTCTTTGAGACGTTCCCAGAATCGCTCCAGCATGGCGTGCAGCTCTTCGTTCAGCTGCGTCAGCTCGTCCGCGGTCAGGTAAGTGAGGTATTGGCTGTCGTCGGACGCCTCTCGCCACACCGGGGGATAGCCGGCCTTTCGTTTCCTGCCACCGCTGATAGCGGGCGAACGCGCGCTCTCGGGACAGGCGGAATACAAGGTCGCCCGCGGTCTGCGTCTCCGGGTCATGCGTGGTGGGAATGTGCCATCCGAATGATGTCAGCCGCCAGGGTCTAGCCCGGCCCTTCCCACCTCCTGCCTCCTCGACGAACCCGTACTTCGCCAGCTGGCGCAGATGGAACGAGCAGGTGGTCGGCGTCTCACCGATCCGCTTCCCCAGCTCGGTGGCGGTCATCGCGCCGCCGCCGTAGGCCAGCTCCTCGTACAGCGCGATCCGCACGGGATGCGCAAGGGCGCGCAGCGTCTTGGCGTCAGTGAGTTCTCGCGGCTCGGGCCGTTCTTCGCTGGACACCTCTCGAGAATAAACTCTCGAGAGATCTCTATCAATAGATTTCTCTCGAGAGTGATCCCTCGAAGCCCGCGTGCCGACTGCTGCGTAATCGGAGGTCTGAGTCGTGGCCTCACTAACGTCTTGTTCTGCTGAGCGTGGGTATGGGGTCCTTTCGGGGGTCGGCTGTTGCTTGATACCGCCGGTGGTAGCGTCGGACACGATCATGAATCACCTGAGCGGCGTCGGTCGCCTTGCCAACAGGTTCAGCGTCATGCGGCATGGGCAGAGCAAGGCGAATGTGGCCGGGATCATCGTGAGCTGCATCGAGAATGACCGTCGAGGCGACTACGGGCTTACGGAGCAGGGCCGCCAGCAGGCGCTCGCGGCGGCGCGGGGCTGCGGCTTGCCGGGGGACACGGTCATCTGCTCATCGGACTTCTCCCGTGCCAGGGCAACGGCAGAGGTCATGCGCGCTCACCTTGGCGGGCCGGAGGTCGTCATCGCGGAGACTCTGCGCGAACGGTGTTTCGGGCGCTGGGAGGGGTCGGCGACCAGTAACTACACGCGTGTCTGGACGGCCGACGAGACCGATCCCGGTGAGGCAGACGGCGACGTTGAGCCCGCGGCCGCCGTGCTGGAGCGGACGACTGCGTTCGTCACGGAGCTGGAGCGGCGGTACTGCGATCGTGACATCCTGCTGATCTCGCACGGAGACACGCTGCAGATCCTGCAGGCCGGCTTCCTGGGCGTGGATCCGTCCAGGCACCGGAGCCTGCCGCATCTTGCGACGGCAGAGATCCGCCAGCTGCACCTTGGGCAAGGAGCCGCAGGCAACTCCTAGCCTCTAGCTTGCGCCTGCCCGGCGAGCCTGGCCAGCAGTTCACAGGCTGGTCAGCTCGCCTAGGCCCATGGTGCGCAGTGCGTGGTTGGCCATCTCCAGGTGGCCAGCGGCGTTCGGGTGGTCCGGGTCGTCAAGCCAGGCGATCGGGTCCTCGTCGGCGAAGTGGGCCAGCCAGTGGGCCTCGTGGTCTACCAGCACAGCCCCGCTGTCCGTGGCGATCTCACGCACGGCCTGGCAATAGCGGGGCAGCTCCGCCCGGGCCATCCGCCCGGACTGGCTGGTCAGGACGGGGGTGTGCAACACAATCTGAGCACCGGCTGCCTTCGCGATGATCGAGCGCATCGCCTGGTGGAACTCAGCCAGTCCGTCCGCACCGGCAAGGGCGTCGTTGGTACCCAGTGAGATCGAGACCACGTTAGGAGCGAACCGGCCGATCAGATGGTCGTAAGCGGCCAGGACGTCAGGGGCGCGAGAAGCGGAGACACCGCTGTTGATGACGATGTTGGCGAGGCGGTCGAGCTGCCACCTGATCCGCTCATGGACATGTTCCACCCAGCCGCGCCCGCCATGGGTGTGCAGCACGGCCTGGGTAATACTGTCACCAGTCATCACCCAGGTCATCGCTTGGTCAGACACTTCGATCACGCGCTCACCTCTCCCCACAGCACCCTCGCCACCCCGCTGCGAGGACTCTGTTCAACAGCGTCAGTTACCGTCGCGGCGGATCAGGCGGAATGCGACATCCCAGCTTCCGGCGGCTAGCGCGCTATAGACCCAGAGCACGCTGAGAGCTTCTGTCAGGCGGGCGAGACGCAGTCCGCCCAGGTTCAGGATGTCGGTCCAGCCAAGTTCACGGCACAGTGCGATTGCCTGCTTCACCGCGGGCTCGTGGTCTCCGCATACCAGCATGGTTGGTGGTCCCTCCGGGAATCCGGGCGACACCATGTCCGCGGCATTAAGTATGTTGAATGCCTTGACCACGTGCGCACCGGGGACCAGACGTTTCAGCATTTCAGCCCCGGAGTCGTCGTGGCCGATCACGAGTACGGGTCGCCCGTCAGGTCCTGGCCGTTCGGGATCGCAGGCGTCGATAAGGGTAATCCCGGGCGGCAGCGCACCGGCGATCTCGCCAGCCACCGCGCTCAGCCCGTCGAATGGAATCGCGAAGATGGCCAGTTCCGCTGTTTTCGCCGCGTCCCGGTGAGCCATGACCGAGGCGCCCGGCAGGTCTGCCAGCCGCGCAACGACGGCGGGATCGTCAGGCGCACGCGTTCCCACCACAACGCTGTGCCCCCGGTTCAGCAGCCCGCCCGCCAGCGCCCGGCCGACCGGCCCGGTCCCGAACACCGCTATGCGCATGTCCGTGATTATGTCAGCGCCCGTGAGCTGTTGCCGGAATCGACATCGTCGATCCTCGTCCGGGCCCAAGTCCCGGTAGCCCGCGACCAGCCCTAGCCGGCCGGGGACGTTACGCGTAGGTCCGGACGACGCGGAGGACGGTGGCGCCACGCGGGCCGGTGGCTTGCAGGCCCGACGCCACCGGGTCGAGGCGCTGAGCGGCCACCCGGCAGAAGGCTCCGGCCGGTCCGCTGATCTCTGATTCGGCGTCGTCCGGCCCGAAGGTCCACCTGGTCACCCCATCCGGCGCCCTCAGCGAGCAGCGCACCGTAACCGGCGCTTCGTCGGCCAGCGAGAGCGCGTACGGCAGCGTTCGGTGCGCCAGCCATGCGATGTGCCGCAGTCGGCTGGTGTCGGGCAAGTCAATGGCGAGCGGCCCGGTGATGTCCAGGCCGTGGGCCCAGTATTCGGCCAGCCGTGTAGTCGCCAGTGTGGCGGGCTTCATCGGCCCGGTTACCCATCGCAGCGGCACCTGCGGATCGGCGGCACGCAGAGCTTCCATCGCCACCTCGCGTGCCCGCCGCCACCGCGTGAAGACCTGCGTCGGCGCGGCCCGTTCCGCATCCACCATCTGGGCCGCCCAGTGATCGACCGTGCCCGCCGCACCGGCGCCTTGCCGGGGGTCCGCACCGCTCGCGCTGGCCGCAACGCCCTCATCGGACTGCGCCAGGTGCAGCACCACGTCGGCGACTGACCAGCCGTCGGCACCCGACTCCGTCAGCCACTGAGCCTCGGTCAGCAGGTCAAGGATGCCCTCCAGCCGCATCGCTTCGGCGGCATAGTCGTCAATGACCGTACCCGTCACGGCGGCCCTCCCAACGATGTGAATGCCACAGCCCTGCCCTGCTGCTTATAAAAGCATGGCTGTGCCGCCGACGCCATTACGCGCCGCGGCCGTCACTTGCAGGCTGGGCTTGCGCAGCCAGCACGCGAATCGAGGCGGCACGGGGCTACGGCTTGCCGGGGGATACGGTCATCTGCTCATCGGACTTTTCCCGTTCCCAGGTCAGGCCGCTATCCGGCGCTGCGTGGGTAATCGCCAGGGTGCTGCCGCCGTGGCGGTCAGGGACCGGTCCACTGCACCAGGAGCACGGTGGCGTCATCGCGGAGCCCGGCGGCCTGGTGGTCCAGGACCGCCTGGACCAGTCGGCGGATCAGTTCCTCGGGCGGCTGGCCGGTGGCGGCTTCGCGTTCCAGCACATCAGCCAGCCGGGCCAAGCCGAATAGTTCCCCGTCCGGGGTGTGGGCCTCGACAACCCCGTCGGTGTACAGCAGCACCGCATCGCCCGCCTCCAGGTCATGGCTCCCGAGCACGGGCGTCCCGGTGCCGAGGCCGAAAGGCACCGTTATCTCGCAGCCCAGCTCCCCGGTGACCTTGCGGCCGCGCAGCAGCAGCGGCGGCGGGTGCCCGGCGCAGCTCCACTCCAGCCGCCCCGTCCTGGTCTCCAGAGCGGCGAGGATGCCAGTGGCGAACGATTCATCGTCGTAGTACCCGGTCAGCGCCTCGTCGATGGCCTGGTGAATCTGCGGCAGCGCGGCACCGTCGCGGCGGGCGTGCCGGTAGGCGCCGATGGCCAGGCCGGTCAGCAGCGTTGAACTGATCCCGTGCCCCACCCCGTCCAGCACCGCGAAGTGCAGTACGCCGCCGGCGGTCGCGTAGTCGAACGCGTCCCCGGCGATCTCATATGCCGGTTCCACTATCCCGGCGATCACCGCGCCAGCCAGCAGACGGCTCGGCGGGGGCAGCAGGTCCCATTGCATGCTGGCCGGCAGTGACATCGCCCGGTCGCGCCGCCGCACGTCGGCCGTGTCGCTGACCTGCATCAGCGCCGCAGCGGCCAGTCCCGCGAACACCCCTAGCAGCCCCGCCCGCCCGATCACGTCCGGCTCGGCATGGGCGACGGCGACCGCCAGCACCCCGGTCCGGGTGCTGCCTTCCATAACGGGAACCCAGATCCGTACCTGCCCGTCCGGGTCTTCCGCCGTCACCGGCTGGCCGGTGCTGAACACGCGGCCCGGCACCGCGCCCGCCGCGTCTTCGGCGCCCCGCCCGGCAGCCAGCGGGATCAGCCGCCGGCCGGAGAAGTCGGCCAGGTACACCAACGGGTCCCAGGCGGGAACTGACGCGCATGCCAGGGCCAGTATGTCCTCCAGGCTGCCCGCGCCGCTGCCCAGCACCCGCAGCGCCTCGCTGTAGCCGTCCTCATCTGCCACGCCGACGCACTCCGATCACGCGGATACCCAGCGGACCCTGCGCCGGGGCACCCCAGCGTACTAGCGGTATCCGGGCAGCCAGCCCGCGCTGGGCAGGCCTCGATTTGGTCCGGGTCCGGAAAGTCAGGCCGACTCGGTGATCCGGCATCCACGAGGCGAGCGAGGGCGTCCTGGAGACGGCGAGTTGCGGTCCTGCGTGGCCATCGCTATATTCACCCTTATGGGTGAATATACGGCTGGCGTCCTCGATCAGGTCTTCTCGGCAGTCTCGGACGCCACCCGCCGCGCCATCCTGGCCCGTCTTGCCGAATCGGACGCTCGGGTAACGGATATCGCCGACGCGTTCCCCATCTCGCTCAACTCGACGTCGAAGCATATTCGGGTACTCGAGGGTGCAGGCCTGGTGCGGCGTAGGGTGCAGGGGCGCGAGCACATCTTGAGCCTGGATGCGGCACCGCTTAATGAAGCGGCCGGATGGATCGAGTACTACCGCAGGTTCTGGAGCGATCAGCTCGCCTCTCTCGACGCTTTCGTGACCGGGCGCGGCAATGCTGACAGGCCGTCGTGATGGACGAATACTCGGTCACCGTCCATCGGCAGATCGCCGCCCTGGCTGAAGATCTTTTCGATGCATGGCTGGACGCGCAAAGCCTCGGGTCGTGGTTCAGGCCGTGCGGTAGCCGGGAGACTCGGGCCGAAACGAATCCGTGTGTTGGCGGGACGTTCCGCATTGTCATGGTCGACGACGAATCCTGCATCGTTCACGTCGGCACCTACCGGGAGATCGACCGGCCCCGTCGTCTGGTCTTCACCTGGTCTTCGCCCGCGACCCGGTTCCAGGAGTCGATCGTGACCGTGACCTTCCAGCCATCGCCGGACGGCTCGACGGTGGTGCAGATCCATCAGGCCGGGCTTCCGGACGAGGAAGCGCGTACCTCGCATGATGCTGGTTGGTCGGACGTTCTGCGTGAGCTCGGTCGCGGCAGCCACCCCGAAGCGAGACTGGCATCCCATGCACTCGGCACTCGCGGCGAATGGCTCGCAGCGCGCCTTGAGCTGCTCGAAGCTGAAAAGGAACTGACGCGCCGCAGCGACGAGCTCGCGCGACGGCGGCGCGAGCTGCCCTGGGTGCCGGTTGAGAAGAATTACAGGTTCGTGACCGAAGACGGCGACGCGTCGCTGCGCGACCTGTTCGGCGGGCGTTCGCAGCTGTTCGTCTATCACTTCATGTTCGATCCGGACTGGGATGAAGGCTGTCCGAGCTGCTCGGCGGTCACCGACGGCTTCGTCGGCAGCATCCCGCACTTCGAGCACCACGATGTCGCGTTCGTCGCGGTGTCGCGTGCGCCGATCGGAAAGCTCGCCGCGTACAAGCGGCGCATGGGATGGGACTTTCGCTGGGTCTCGTCGTCCGGCAGTAGTTTTAACTACGACTTCCACGTGACGATCGATCCAGCAGTGGCACCAGTTGAGTACAACTACAAGGACCAGGCGCGGCTCGAGGCGGAGAATGTCGCCTGGCGCGACTGGTCGGGCGAGCAACCCGGCATGAGCGCGTTCGCGCGGGACGGCGACGACGTGTTCCACACCTACTCCGCGTATTCCCGCGGCTTCGACGGGCTGTGGACGATGTGGCAGTGGCTGGACCGTGCGCCGCTGGGCCGCAACGAAGGCGACATGTCGTGGTTTCATCGGCACGACGAGTACCTTGCGGTTGAGCCGGAACTGCTCCCGGGACCGCCAATCGCCGCAGCGGACGAGTGATCTCCGGGCGCCCTTTGGATGAGGTGTGGTCACAAGCCACCGGGGTTCGAATCCTCTCCCGGGACTCGCGTGACGTGACCCGGGATCCGGCGGCTGCCCACCAGTATCAGTGTGGCCGGACGAACGCCCATCGCCCACCTCGGCACTGGACATGACCGCCACTAGAACCGCTGCAGCGGCCGCAACGAAACCTGGTCTCTGGTGGTGCCGCCACGATGAATACCACAACCTGTAACACGTACTGGAGGAGATCATGGCGAACTCGGCTGCGGGCGGGGCCAGCGACTATAACACCGAGATCATCAAGGAGTTCCGGGCGAACCAGGGACGCGTTGGCGGGCCCTGGGCTGACATAACGCTGCTCCTCATCCACCACATCGGCGCCAGATCCGGGATCGAACGCGTCACCCCAGTGGCTTATCACCCCCAGCCAGGCGGCCGGTTCGCGATCTGGGCCGCCAACGGGGGATCACCCAGCAACCCGAACTGGTACTACAACCTCAAGGCCCACCCCAGGATCACCGCCGAGGTCGGTGCCCAGACGTTCACGATCCTGGCGCAAGAGCTGGACGACGCTGCCCGCGCCGAGCTCTGGCCGAAGCTGGTCTCGGCATACCCTCAGCTCGCCGAAGCCCAGACCAGGACCGCCCGGCAGTTTCCGCTGCTCATGCTGACCCGCCAGGGCTGACACGCGACGAGAACCCGGCTTGCGCCATCTGGTACTAAGGCGTGTTTAAGAAGTGAGGGGTCGGGGCCATTTCGCCTGCGCGGTTGTCGCTAGTTGCCCCGCGCCTCGTGCGGTCTCCGCAAGGCGAGCGCGACGACAAGCGGAAACAGGCTCTGAACCTCCGCTGTCAGCCGCTCGACCATGCCCAGATCACCGCCGCTGTCTCGTGCTGCGATCAGGAGCCAGCAAGACAACCCGATGAAGGTCACGGTGGCCGTCGCGCAGCCGCAGACACTGAGGATCCACGATTGCCCTGGCGCGTGCCTGGCCACGAGTACAGGCCAGACCGCTGTCGTGACCACGCAGCTCACCGCGAAGGCGAGGTGGCGCGCCGTTGGGCCCGTGGCCGGTTCCGGAGTAACGGCGATGCCGAGAGTGGAAAGGCCAGTCAGGATGAGCAGGATGCGCGCAGGCAGGCGGACGCCGGTCAGGCCCGCACCGGTCGCGATCTGGCAGCTGCCCACCAGCAGCAATGCCGCGGTCATTATCCACCGGTCGGTTCCCGACTGCCCGGCCAGCACGCTCATCGTCTGCCGCATCGGGCTATAAGAGACTGGCTGAAGCGCGTCGGCGATCAGCCAGCCTCCGACCAGGACAACTGGGGCCAGCAAGGCGGTGGCCACCGCCCAGCCAGGGACTGGCCGCCCAGCCCGTAGAATCCCTGAACGATCGGCTGGTCCAGGGCGTAGGTGATCGTGTTCTGATCGGTTGCGCGCGAGGTCCGGACGCGCAAGCTGAGTCATGGCGCCTCCAGAGCCACATCGACTCGGGCTGCCAGAAGGAGGCGCTGTTCGTCTCTAAGCGGGTTGCCTGCCCCGGATCACGGGCAGACAGCGCCGTAAAGACCCGATACGTGGTGCTTTGCGGGCCTCGCTTCGGCAACAAGCCAGCGTTCGGGACAGCACGACACGGGGCCGTGCTATTCCCGATCCGGGGTCACGTCGGCCTCCACCGCTGACAGCCCAACGGCTGGGAAACGCGTGCCCGGGAGGTGACTTTAACGGTTTTTTAACGACCGTGAACACTGGTAACGACGATGCTACGCGCCTAGCATCCGTGTGGGACCTTGGCCATTTGGCTGTCGGAAGTTGCTTGGTTCCGGCCGGACCATGTGTGGGAGTCGCAATGAGGCGAATGCGGTTGGCTGGTGCTCTGCTCCTTACGTGCTGGGCGGTGTCGGCCGCCGGGGTGGCCCCCGCCCTCGCTGCCAGCTCCCCAGCGCACACCGCGCACGGTGATGTGGGCAGCGCCGCGGCCAAGGCGCAGGCAGCGGCGGCCCGGCAGGCGGCAGCCGACCAAAACACCAGCGACTGCCAGTCGGTCGGCACGAACAACTTCCAGCTCGAGCCGATGAAACAGGCCCAGCAACAGGCCGAGGCCATGGCCAACCGGATGACGCTGAGCCAGGACCTCACGCTGATGCACGGCGTATCACCCGAAGCCACCCCGGACGGCACGGTCGGTGCGACCGCCGCGATCCCGAGCCTGGGCATCCCGGCCGTCAACCAGCAGGACGGCCCGGCGGGCGTCGGCGACGGCGTGACCGGCGTGACCCAGCTACCCGCGCCGGTCGACCTGGCCGCCACCTGGGACGACAGTCTCGCCAGCTGCTACGGCAAGGTGATCGGCACCGAGCAGCGCGACAAGGGCGTCGAGGAGGACTACGGCCCGACGATCAACATTGATCGGGTGCCGGAGTGGGGCCGCTCGTTCGAGGCGTTCACCGAGGACCCCTACCTGGACGGCGACCTCGCCGCCGCTGAGGTCAACGGCATCCAGAGCCAGGGTGAGATGGCCGAGGTCAAGCACTTCGCCGTCTACAACCAGGAGACCAACCGCAACACCCCCGAAGACGACGCGATCGTCTCCGAGCAGGCCATCCAGGAGATCTACACAACGGCTTGGCAGACGGTCATCGAGAAGTCCAACCCGGCCGCGATCATGTGCGCGTACTCGACGATCAACAACCAGTACGCTTGCCAGAACTCCTACCTGCTGCACGACGTGCTCGACGGACAGTTGGGCTACCAGGGGTACGTCGGTTCCGACTACGGCGCGACCCACTCGACCGTTGCCTCGGCGAACGCGGGGCTGGACCAAGAGCAGCCGGAGTCGACGTACTTCGGAGCCGCGCTGCAGCAGGCGGTGCAGGACGGCCAGGTCAGCCAGTCCACCATCAAGGACGCCGTCGTGCGCATCCTGACCGAGATGTACCGGTTCAAGCTGTTCACCGACTACCCGACGGGCAACCTGTCCGCCACCGTGACCAACGACGCGGACCAGGACACGGGTCTGGCGATCGCCGAGGCGGGCACCACCCTCCTGAAAAACGACGCCAACGTCCTGCCCTACAGCACCAGCGCGGCGAGTATCGCGGTGATTGGCGCCGACGCGTCCACCAGCCCGATGACCGACGGCGGCGGCAGCGCGAGCGTCGTGGCGTCCCAGGTGGTCACGCCGTTGCAGGGCATCCAGAACGAGGTCGGCAGCGGCGCCACCGTCACCTACAACGACGGCAGCGACGTCACCACGGCGGCCGCGTCGGCGGCCAGTGCGCAGGAGGCTGTCGTCTTCGTCAACGACGTGGAGACCGAGGGCGCCGACCGGACCAGCCTGGAGCTGCCAGGCAACCAGGACCAGCTGATCGAGGCAGTCGCCGCCGCGAACCCGCACACCGTCGTCGTGCTGAACACCGGTGCGCCGGTCCTCATGCCGTGGCTCAGCCAGATCGCCGGGCTCGTCGAGGCCTGGTACCCCGGCCAGGACGACGGGACGGCGATCGCGCAGGTGCTGTTCGGCCAGACGAACCCGTCGGGGCACCTGCCGGTGACGTTCCCGACGAGCGCGTCGGACACGCCGGTGTCGACGCCGCAGCAGTTCCCCGGAGTCGACGGCCAGGTGGACTACTCCGAAGGCATCGACGTCGGCTACCGCTGGTACGACCAGAACGACGTGACGCCGCTGTTCCCGTTCGGGTACGGGCTGTCGTACACGAACTTCAAGTACTCCGGCCTGCGCGTGACGCCGCTCGCGGCCACCGCGGACGGCAACCAGAACCAGCCGCTCGCCGAGGTGACCGCGACGGTCACCAACGCCGGGAAGGTCGCGGGCGCCGATGTCGCCCAGGTCTATATAGGCGACCCGTCATCGGCCGGCGAGCCGCCGCGGCAGCTAGCGGGCTATCAGCGGGTCTCTCTCAACCCCGGCCAGTCGGCGCAGGTGCACTTCACGATCGACGCCCGGTCGCTGTCGTACTGGAGCGATTCCGCCAACGCGTACGTCGTGCCGCCCGGCGCGTTCACCGTGTACGCGGGCGACTCATCGGCCGTGGCCAACCTGCCGCTGCAGGGATCGCTGCGGATCGGGAACAGCGCCGGCCCGCAGTCGGTAACGGTCGCCACGCCGTCGGTCTTGCCGACCGGAACCGAATCCGTCAAGGTCACATTCACCAACCATTCGACCATAACGGATCGTGGTGTCTCCCTCGGCCTATCCATCTCCACCGGGGGCGCACCGATCCCGGCGGCCTCCGCCGCGCGGCTGCTGACCGTGCGCCAGCCGGAGGTTTCCCTCGGCACAGTCCCCGCCGGGGCCACGGTGACCAGGGTCTTCAACGTCGCGATTCCGTCCTCCGCGTCACCTGGCTCGTACACCTTCACCGGAACGGCCAGGTACGAGGTTGGCGGCACCCGAGATACCACGACGGGCAGCGGCACGACGTCGATCGCCTTTGCCTCTGTGCCCGCGGCGTTCGACTCGGTGGGCGTGGCCCCGACAACCGACATCGCCGAAGGGAACTTCGACGGTGGTGGCTTCAGCTACCAGCAACAACAGCTTGACGCCGACGGGTTCGCGCCGGGCGACACCGTCGCGGCATCGGGGGAGGAGCTGACCCTTCCGAACGTCGCTTCCGGCGCGCCGGACGAGATCACCGCCCAGGGCCAGGTAGTCGACCTGAACCAGCAGGGCAGCGAGCTCGGGTTCCTCGGCGCCGGGACGTTCGGCACGCAGAGCGGCACGGTCACGATCAACTACACGGACGGCACGTCGTCGACGGCGACGCTGTCGCTCGCGGACTGGTACGCGGACGCGGCGGTGTCCGGCACGGTGATCGCCGCGTCGGCGCCATGGAACGTGCCAGCGTCGGAGACGAGCTCGTTCGGACCGCAGACGGTCGCGGTCTACTACGCGCAGCTCCCGGTCGACGCCAGCAAGACGATCGCGTCGGTCACATTGCCCGACAACCCGCTGATGCACTTCTTCGACGTCGGTGTGCCGTCGCCAGCTACCTACTCGTCGGTCAAGGCCGCCGACAACGACACGGGCTTCGCCCCGTCGGCGTCACCGCTGGACGGGAACTATGACGGCGCGGGCTACAGCTACGGCTCAGACGCGCTGCCCGCGGCGGGCCTCGCACCAGGGGCCACCGTCGCCGCGCAGGGCGTGTCGTTCACCTGGCCGTCCTACGCACCGGGTTCCCTCGACAACGTACGGGCCTCCGGCCAGACGATCGGGGTGTCCGGCTCTGGCACGTCACTCGGCTTCCTCGGCGCCGGCGCGAACGGCACGCAGAGCGGTACGGTCACGATCAGCTACACCGACGGCACGTCCTCGACGGCGACGTTGTCGCTGGCCGACTGGTACGCCGACAGCGCGGCCTCCGGCGGCACGATCGTGGCGACCATCCCGTGGAACCCGGCGGCCGGTTCCACGCTCGGCGCGCACCAGGTGTCGGTGTATTCGGCCGTGGTACCGCTGGACGCGGGCAAGACGGTCGCGTCGGTCACCTTGCCGGAGAACTTCGACATGCACATCTTCGCCATCGCCGCCGGAGGGTAACCGCCTAATCGGGGAGGGTGCGAGGTAGCCCGAACCTGGCGAGCACACCGCTGTCGATGAAGCCGGTCATGGCGCGGATGCGGTCCTCGGCGAGGGTGATGACGATCAGCCCGTGCGCGTGGCTGACCGGCGTGTAGCGGTCGCGCACGTAGAGGCCGAAAGCGGGCTGGCCGTTAGCCCGAGTGGGAATGAGCCGTAGTTGGCGGGTTCCGCCGCGGAACGAGACGGCGTGCAGGAAGTGCCCGATCACCTCGCGGCCCTGGTATTCAAACGGCAGCGGTGGCATCGTGAGCCAGGCATCGTCGGTGAGCAGGCTGACGACCGCCGCGACGTCGCCGCGCTCAAGCGCGTCGGCGAACCGGGCAGTGATCCGCTGCTCGCGCGCGGAGCCAGGCAGCGGGGCCTGATCACGTCCGCCCGGCGGCAGCTGGCCGTTGATCGTAGCCCGGGCCCGCTTGAGCAGGTTGTTCGCGGCGTCCACGGTGCAGTCGAGGATGACCGCCGTCTCGGGGGCGCGGTACCCGAGCACGTCGCGGAGCACGAGGGCGGCGCGCTGACGGGGCGGGAGATGCTGCAGGGCGGTGACGAAGGCCAGCGACACCGATTCCCGGGCTTCGTATCGTGCCTCGGGCCCCGGAGCGGCATCTGGCAGGTCGCCCAGCAGCGCGTCGGGGTAGGGCTCTAGCCACAGCGGCTCGCCGCTGCGACTGGGCGCCGGCAGCGGCACCGCCGGTGCGGGCAGCGGCGCGCTACGACTGGCGCGCAGCTGGTTCAGGCACTTGTTGGTGGCGATCGTGTGCAGCCAGGTGCGCAGCGATGATCGTTCCTCGAACCGGTCGAGCCCGCGCCAGGCAGCCATCATCGTCTCCTGCAGCATGTCCTCGGCGTCGGCGACCGATCCGAGGATCCGGTAGCAATGCACCTGGATTTCGCGCCGGAACGGCCCGGTGAGCTCGGCGAACGCGTCTCCGTCGCCGGAGCGGGCGCAGGCCAGCAAATGCCCGGTCTGCTCATCGGTTTCTCGCATGGTGCCTCCCGGCTGATGGTCTTCTCAAGGTACTGACCCTTTCCGCCTCGGAAACTGGCCGCCCAGCGGCCGGCCATTTTCCCGCGCGCACCGTGTCCCAACCACACGGAAGCCAACAACGCGCAGAGAGAAGGAACATGGTTCGGGAGCAGCTTGCAGAAGACGGCCAGGTGGCCAGGGTGACCCGGGAGCAGCGCTGGGTGCTCGGCCTGGCGTCACTGGCGTCGTTCATCGTGATCCTCGACGTGATGGTCGTGGCTACCGCCCTGACCGCGATCCGGCGGCATCTGGGCGCTTCACTGGCCGACCTGGAGTGGACGGTCAACGCGTACACGCTCAGCTTCGCGGTGCTGCTGATGACCGCGGCCGCGCTTGGTGACCGGCTCGGCCGTCGCCGGGTCTTCGCGGCCGGGCTGATGATGTTCGCGGTGTCCTCGGCGGGATGCGCTCTGGCCCCGGATGCGGCCGCGCTGATCGCCGCGCGGGCGGTCCAGGGCGCGGGCGCGGCGGCCATTATGCCGATGGCGCTGGCGCTGCTCAATAGCGCGTTCCCGCCCGCGCGGCGTGGCTGGGCGATCGGGATCTACGGCGGAGTGACCGCGCTGGCCGCGGTGGCCGGGCCGGCGCTCGGTGGGGCGGTCACCCAGGGCCTGGGCTGGCAATGGATCTTCTGGATCAACGTGCCGGTCGCGCTCGCGGCTATCCCACTGGTCCTGCGCCGGATCAGCGAGGCCGCTGGCCCCGGGGGCGCGAGAGGTCGGGGAAGCACCGTGGATCTGCCCGGGCTGGTGCTGGTCACCGCGGCGGCGCTGGGCCTGGTCTGGGGGCTAGTCCGGGGAAACACGGCGGGCTGGACCAGCCCTGAGGTGACCGGAACGCTGGTCGGCGGTGCCGCGGCGGCGGTCGCCTTCGCGGTGTGGGAGCGCCGTGCCCCGCATCCGATGATTCCCGCGCGGCTGTTCCGCTCGCCCGCGTTCTCGGCGGGCAACGCCGCGATCTTCATGATCAACGCTTCGCTGAGCGGGGTGATATTTCTGATGCCACAGTTCCAGCAGGTGGTCGCGGGGCAGGGTCCGCTCGGTTCGGGATTGCGGCTGCTCCCGTGGGGGATCGCGCCGTTCCTTATCGGCCCACGGGCGGGAGCGCTGGCCGACCGGGTCGGGGAACGCGTCCTGGTCATCACCGGGTCGCTGCTGCAGGCCGCCGGCGTGGCCTGGATCGCGGTGGCGGCGGGTCCTGGCACCAGCTACCTTGCCCTGGTCACGCCGATGGTCATCATGGGAACCGGGTTCGCGTTGGCCATCCCGGCGGTCACCAGGTCGGTCACCAGCACTGTGCCGCCCGCCGATATCGGCACGGCGTCCGCGGCGTTCACCACGATGCGCCAGCTCGGCGGCGCGTTCGGTGTCGCGGTCCTCGGCGCCGCGTTCGCCGCGACCGGGAGCTACGCCACCCCCGCGGACTTCAGCCACGGGTTCACCACGGCCTTCGCCGTCGCCGCGGGTCTTGCCCTCGCGGGGACCGCGGCGGGCGTCATCCTTCCGGGCCGCGGCAATCGCCGGTCACCCGAGCCTGACCGGGCGGCCAGTGCCATCGGGACAACTGCCGCCCGGCAGCCCGCGGCACCCGACGCGAGCGTCCGGTAAGCGAGTCAGGACGTGGGCTTCACCGTCCGGCGAGTTCCTCCACCACCGGCGCCAGCGCGTCCAGGTCGTCGACGAGGAACGAGCTGATACCAAAGCGCTCGCGCAGCTCCGTGAACTTGCGCGTCAAGCGGCGCTCCGGGCGGCGGCCCGCAGCGAGCAGCCCGTTCCGTCCGGCAATGCCCGGAGCCGACCTCAGGGCATTCCGGGCTGCGGTCATGATGTCGCCCGCCCCAGTGTGCCCGAAGGGCTAAGTTCCTGCCATTGGCAAAGAGCCTTGGTAATGCAGCACCCACCACAGCACCGGGTTTAGTCGGGCTGGTCAGGCGGTTCGGTGCTCTCTTCCGGGACGCTGGGGACGACGAGTTCGCCGGGCTCGAAGCCGCCTTCCCCGGCCACGGCGGCTAGCTCGTAACCCAGTGGCTCGCGCGTGGCCGCTACCGGCGGGCGTCGGCCTGTGAGTGCCGAGGCGATGGCGGCGATGACGTTGGCCGCGATGGCGAACCCGAAGGCCACGCCCAGACCGCTGTGGAACGGTGCCGTGATCAGGTGCGGGAAAAACTCCCGCCCGGCCACGTAGGCCGCGTGGGCCGGGGTCAGTTGATGCAGCAGCGGGCCGAGCAGTTGCTGCATCGGGTTGTAGCCGAGGAAGGAGGCGAACAGCACGCCGATCGGCGGGAGGTGCGAGATTGGCGCGGCCGTGGCGGCCGGGATGCCCTGCGTGGTCAGCCCGCTGAGCAGGGCCGCCGGGAGCTTGCTGGACAGGCCCGCCACCATCAGGGTGAAGAAGATACCGATCGATAGCACGAAAGCGGAGTTCTGGAAGGTGGCGATCATGCCGCCACCCGCCCCCCGCCGGTCGGGCGGGACGGAGTTCATCATCTCCGCCCAGTTCGGCGAGAAGAACAGGCCGGAGCCGAAGCCATTGAGGGCGATGACGAGCGCGAACTCCCAGTAGGCGAAGTCCACCGGGACGAATATCAGCAGCAGGAAGGCCGTTCCCGTCAGCAGAGCGCCGCCCACGGTGAACGCCTTGGCGCCGAACTTGTCAGACAGTATTCCCGACAACGGCGCGGCCAGGAGGAAGCCGACCGTCAACGGCACCAGGTAGATGCCGGCCCACAGCGGGGTCTGGCTGTAGCTGTAGCCGTGCAGCGGCAGCCAGATGCCCTGCAGCCAGATGATCAGCATGAACTGCATGCCGCCGCGGCCCATCGCCAGCATCAGGCTCGCGATGTTCCCGGCGGCGAACGCCCGGATCCTGAACAGCGAGATACGAAACAGCGGCTCGGCGACCTTGGTCTCGACGTACACGAAGATGACCAGCAGCGCCAGGCCGCCGAACAGCGCGGTGAGCACCCACGGGTTGGTCCAGCCCATCGGATGCCCGCCGTAGGGCAGCAGGCCGTAGGTGATGCCGACCAGGATGGCGATCAGGCCGGCGGCGAACAGCAGGTTGCCCCACCAGTCCATCTGCGCGTGCTTGCGCACCCCGATGTCATGCAGCATGAAGTACGCCCACAGGGTGCCGAACACGCCGATCGGTGCCGAGACCAGGAAGATCAGGTGCCAGTTCACCGGGGCGAGGACGCCGCCGAGGATGAGGCCCATGAACGATCCGGCGATGGCCGCGATCGAGTTCACGCTGAGGGCAGTGCCGCGCTGGTTGGCCGGGAACGCGTCGGTGACTATAGCGGCGGAGTTGGCGAACAGGAACGCGCCGCCGATGCCCTGCACGACCCGCCAGACGATCAGCCACTTCGCCCCGTCCGCGCCGTGCATCCAGGTCACGGTCAGGAAGATCGAGGCCACGCTGAAGACCGCGAAGCCCAGGGTGTACATCCGCACCCGGCCGAACATGTCGCCCAGCCGGCCGAACGACACCACGAGCACCGCGGAGACCACCAGGAACCCCATGAACATCCACAGCAGGTAGCTGGTGTTCCCGGGACTCAGCGGGTCCAGCCCGATGCCGTGGAAGATGTCCGGCAGCGCGATCAGCACGATCGACTGGTTGATCGTCGCCATCAGCATGCCAAGCGTCGTATTAGACAGCGCGATCCACTTGTAGCGCGGTCCGAGCGCATGGCCCGGCGCGCCTGGCACGTCAGAATTAACCGTCATGGGCGGACATGCTCCCCACCTGAGACCCCGGGTACTTGCTAATCACCGACTAACAATGACAGACCTGACCACATCGGCGCGCCTGTGGTCAAGCGGTAATTTTCACGCCGGGGCCTGGGCGGCGATGTCAGCGAGATGGTGACGGCCTTCGTGCATGGCCTGGCGGACCAGCCAGCGGGTGGTGCGCTGCTCGCCTGGCTGGCGGAGCACGACGCGGTCCCAGTCCGGGCCGGTCATCCGGCTGATCTCCTCGCACAGGCCAGCCGCGGCGGCGGCGGTTTCCTCGAGGACCGCCGTCAGGTCGGCCTGGTTGTAACGGAACAGCTCCGCCCGCAGGTCGTTGAACATCGGGTCGACGGTCGGCGCGCTCTCGGTACGGCCGCGGTGCAGCCGGATCGTGGTGCTGATCAGCACGTCACGAATGTGGCAGGTGTACTCGGCCACCGACCAGACGGACGGGCCCGGCCGTTGCCGCCGGGTCCCGGACGGTACGGCGTCGACGGCTGCGCGCAACTGCGCTGGCAGGGCCTGGATCGCCTGCCCGGCGTCGTCGACCGTGATCTGCGCGTAGGCCAGGGAGCAGCCATCGCAGACGTGATCCTCACCAGCCCACGCCGGAAGATTCCGGCCGGCGATCTCCTCGGTGACCACGGACACTAGTTTGCCCCGCCCGGCCAGTTCCGGTCGAGACCGGACCACCCACGATTGCGGATGAGCCGGTCTTCGTTATCGTGGGCTGGTGGAAGGCGTGGTACCCGCTCGAGTGGTTCACCGGAAATCCCTGGCCGCCCTGGGGCCTGGCTTTGCCGCCCAGGGCTTTGAACTCAGGGAAACGTCGGCCACCGCGATCTGGCATCGGCGGGGCAGGCCAGGAATACCCAGCAGGCCAGAAATACCCAGCAGGCCAGAAATACGTCGTCGCCTGGGTTCAGCCGACGCGCAGTCCTGACGCGCATGGCTGGTACGGGTCGAGGTTCATCATCGAATTCCGCCGCGGTGCCGAGCCCCGGGCCGGCGTGCTGGGACCGGGATTCCGGTTCTGCCAGCTTCTGGACAACGAGGGACGCGAGCGGGTAAGGGCCGTGCAGAACACGGTCATCAGGAGGCTACCGCCCGCACCCGCGCGTGTCCTGCGCATGCTCGACGATCGCGCGCGAGACTGGTATCTAGCGCAAGGACAACAGGTGACAGCGGCCTATAGCACTCAGCACGACATCTGGTTCCGTTACCGCGATGAGCGCGACCTCGATGCCTGGTTCCGGTTGCTTCCCGTCCTGCTGCCCGGTGTCCTGGAGGCGGTCCAGCAGAGACTCGGGTGACCGGACGGCGCTCGGCCTCGTCCATCTGAGTCAGCTGGGCCTTCCCTGGCGTCGATTCCGGTGGTATAAAAACGTTGCGCGCGCATGTCGTAATCGATCGGACACAGGAAGTGACTAGTGCGTCCATCCCGCATGTTCGCCATCGGCGTTGCCGTGTTCACCACAGGGCTCGCCGTCGCACTCACCGGAGCGGGAATCCCCGCTCAAGCCGCCTCGGCCGTTCATTACGTTGCTCTCGGTGACTCCTACTCCGCAGGAGTCGGTGCCGGAAGCGAAAGCGGATCCTGCGACCAGAGCCCCAACGCCTACCCGGCTCTATGGGCAGCGGCCAACTCACCCACGTCGTTCACGTTCGCCGCGTGCTCTGGCGCCACGACAAGCGATGTCATCAGCAGCCAGCTGTCGTCGCTCAGCTCATCAACCACCCTGGTCAGCATCACGATCGGCGGTAACGACGTTGGGTTCTCCTCGATCATGGAGACCTGCGTACTGGAATCGACCAGCTCGTGCGAAAGCGCCGTTGCCACGGGCGACGAATACGCCAACGACACGCTCCCCGGCCTGCTCGACACGATGCTGTCCGACATCCAGGCGGATGCCCCGAATGCGAAGATCATCGTCCTCGACTATCCAGTCTTCTACGACCTCAGCGTCCCGATCTGCCTAGGCCTGTCATCGGGCGACCATGAGGCACTCGACAACGGCATCAACGACCTGGATGGCGTGCTCCAGACCGCCGCGGAGGATAACGGTGACACGTTCGCCGACGTCCGCACCCAGTTCTCCGGCCACGAGCTGTGTGACGGCTCCGGCTGGCTGAACTCCGTCACCCTCCCCATCGATGACTCCTACCACCCGACCGCGACCGGTCAGGAAGACGGCTACCTGCCGGTCTTCAGCGCCGCGGCGGCCGGGGCAGGCCAGTAGCACCGCGAGCGCTAGCGGCCCGCTTACCGTGGATCCGCGGGCTTTGCGTTTAATGTGGCATTTCCGCGACACCCTGCGCCACGGCGCAGGGTGCGCATAGCGGGACATCCGCGTCGCCCAGCCGTCGGGTCAGGACAGCGTGGCCGTCGCATACACCCTTGTCATCGGGGTGCGCCGTGCCACAAGGGCAGTGACAGGCAGTCCAGTCCCCGGTGAACGCGGCCCGTCCGGCGTCCATCGCGGCGCGGACGGCCGGATCGAGCTTGGCCAGCGCATCGGCGGTCGCATCCGTGACCCGTTGCCGCCACTCGCCGAGTGCATCCGTCGCGGCCTTCCAGGCCGCGGTGAACTGCTGTCCGGGGTTATCTGGTTTACCGTCCATCCTCCCATTTTCGCACTTGACGGCGGTTGTAACCAGCCCGGGACGCATCAGGGCAGGCACAGACAGAACTCGTTGCCTTCGGGATCGGCCAGTACGTACCAGCTTCGGTCGCCCTGGCCGACGTCGACATGCCGTGCGCCGAGCGCGATCAGTCGGCTGAGTTCGGCCTCCTGGTCCCGGTGGACCGGCTTGATGTCCAGGTGGAGACGGTTCTTGACGGTCTTAGGACCGTCGGGAACGGTGCGGAAGTCGATCTCGAAGGGGACCTCGGTCGTCCCGATCGAGGCCCCGTAATTCCCGCGTTTGACAATCTGCCAGCCCAGCGCCGCCGACCAGAACTCGGCCAGCAGTTCCGCGTCCGCAGCGTCGATGACAAGTGATGCGATCCTGTTTTCCACAGATACGTAGATAGCACGTCGCGGCCGATAGAGGCCCATGGATGTCCCATCGCTGGGCCTATTGCGCTATCGATGACCCATCGCGGGGGTCGCGGGGGTAGCGGCTCGCTCGGGCGCGGCTCGCAGGGTTCAGGGGGCCAAGGTTCAGAAAGAGGCTCGCGGCACGTCGTGCCAGGCGGTGCCGGGATCCTTATGCAGGTGCCCGGCGGTCCTCCCCGGCGGCACCGTCTCCTCCAGGAAGAGCAGCACCACGTCGTCGGTGTACGCCGCGACGATATCGTGCTCCGTCCCGGCGGGAGTGCACACCAGATCACCGGGGCCGACATCGTACTGGCCGTCTCCCACCGCGACTCGCATCCGTCCGGACGTGATGGCCCAGTACTCGGCGCAATCGTGGAAGTGCCGGTCGAAGCGATAGCCGGCCCCGGCCAGGCTGAACCAGCCGACCGCGGACAGTGCGCTCCAGGCCGGCCCCGACACGCTCCAGCGGTCGCCGTCACGCAGCCGGAGCACGGTCATGCCGAGGGCCGCTCCCACCCGACGATCTCCCCAGCCGGGTGCCGAACAAAGTCGGGCAGCCCGGTCAGTGCCTGCTCCTCGCCGCCGGGCGTGTAGGTGACGATAAGCCGCAGCGTCCGCCAGCTGGTGTTCATCGTGGAGTGCAGGGTGTTCATCGGGATGTAGACCATGTCGCCCTCGGTGATCGGGAACTCCTCGTCCCCGACGGTCTGGGTCCCGGTACCGGAGATCACATAGATCAGCTCGTCGGCGTGCTCGTGCAGGTGCCGGACGTGGCCCTTGCCCGGGTTGATGATGACCTCCCCCTGGGAATTGGCCGCTCCCGGGATGGTCACCGGGGACACGAACCATTTCATGGTTCCCCAGTCAAAGCTGAACGTCTCGGCCTGGTCCGGCGTGATGTGCGACACGGGTCCTCCTAAAACGTGAGTTCGGTGAAGGCGCGCACCTGGGCGGTGAGCGCGCGCTCGGTCGGCAGCCGCTCCATCGACGAGGCGCCGAAGAAGCCGCAGACCCCAGTGGTGCGTGAAAGTACGTACCCGGCATCCGAAGGCTCGGCGATCGGGCCGCCGTGGCACAGCACCAGAATGTCCGGGTTGACGGCGACCGCGGCGTCTCGCATGCCCTGCACCCGCTCCACGGCATCATCCAGGGTGAGCGCGGTGCGCGCCCCGATGGTTCCGGAGGTGGTCAGCCCCATATGCGGGACCAGCACGTCGGCGCCGGCCTGCGCCATCCGCGTGGCCTGCTCCGGGTCGAATACATACGGGCAGGTGAGGAGCCCGCGCCCCGCGGCGAGCCGGATCATCTCGATCTCCGCGTCGAAGCTCATCCCGGTCTCTTCCAGGTTCTGCCGGAACACGCCGTCGATCAGTCCGACGGTGGGGAAATTCTGCACTCCAGCGAAACCAGTCGAAGCCAGCTGATCCAGGAAGCGCGGCATCAGCCGGAACGGGTCGGTGCCGCACACACCGGCCAGCACCGGCACCTCACGGACGACGGGGAGTACCTCGCCCGCCATCTCCATCACGATCGCGTTGGCGTCCCCGTACGGCATCAGCCCGGCCAGTGAGCCGCGCCCGGCCATCCGGTACCGGCCCGAGTTGTAGATGATGATCAGGTCGGCGCCGCCAGCCTCGGCGCACTTGGCCGACAGCCCGGTACCGGCGCCCGCCCCGATGACCGGTTTGCCCGCGGCGGCCTTGGCCCGCAGCCTGGCCACCACCTCAGTCGCGATTCATGGTCAGCTCCCGTTGGTGATCATCTCGTGCAGCCGGTCGGCCATCGCGACCGCGAACGACGGGTCGTTGATGTTGGCATCGACCCGGTGCAGGGTCCGCCCGGCCGCGGTCAGCTCGCGCTCCAGCGCCTCCCGGCTCGCCTCGTCGGCGGCCTCGTCGCGGAACGGCTGACCGTCAGCGTCCAGGGCGCTGACCCCGCGGTCCGGCCAGAACACCTCGGTCGGCCCGGTCGCGGCCGCCGCCTTGCGGCCAATCCGGGCGCCAAGCTCAGCCATCTCATCCGCGGTGGTCCGCATCAGCGTGACGGTGGGGTTGTGCTCGAAAAACAGCCGGTCCGTGAACCGGGACGGCACCGTATCGGGTGGCCCGAAGTTCACCATGTCCAGCGCGCCCGGCGCGATTACCTGCGGGAGTCCGGCGGCGCCAGCCGCGGTGAGCCGGTCCGGGCCAGCCGACAGCACTGCCGCCCACCAGGTCATCGGCCAGTTCGGTGGTGGTCAGGTCGAGCACCCCGCTGACCAGCTTCGCCTCGGCGAGCGCCTCGAGCGCGCGGCCTCCAGCACCGGTCGCGTGGAAGACGAGCACCTCGTAGCCAAGCTCGGTCAGCCGGGCGCTGGCCGCCTCCACCGCCGCGGTGGTCACACCGAACATGCTCGCCGCGACCAGCGGCCGGTCATCAGTGTCCGGCGTGGCCTGGTCCCGCGCGGCGACCATGCCGGCCATGGCCGCGGCCGCGTTGCCAAGCACCAGCCTGGAGATCCGGTTGACGCCCGCCACGTCAACCACCGAGTACATGATGGCGACATCCTTGGCCCCCACGTAGGGCGACACGTCGCCGGAGGCCATGGTGGATACCAGCAGCTTAGGCAGCCCCACCGGCAACGCCGCCATGACCTGCGCCGCGATCGACGAGCCACCCGAGCCGCCCGCCGACAGCACCCCGCCGACCTCGCCGCGAGCGACCAGTTCCGCGACCACGACGGCCGCGCCGCGGCCCATGTCCGTCACCGCGCGCCCGCGGTCTTGCGCCGCGCGCAGCTCGGCCCGGCTGGTCCCGGCCGCCGCCGCGACCGCATCCCCGTCGACGTCTGGGGTCAGCCCGTCGGGCTCCCCGGTGCCGACGTCAATCACGATCACCTCCGCGCCCGCGGCGCGCAGCCGCGAGGCGAGGAAGGCGAAGTCAGGACCCTTGGTGTCCAGGGTCCCGACCAGAGCGACCGCCGCCATGGTTCAGTTCACCTCCGGGATGGGGGGATCGGGTAGTGACACATCCACGCCACACTCGGCCAGCGTGCTCGCGCACCACCGCCATCGCGTTGATCGCGCGCGGGAACCCGACGTACTGCACGCAGTGGACGACCAGCTCGGCCAGCTGAGCAGGCGGCACCCCCAGCCCGAGCGCGGCGCGGGTGTGCCCGGCCAGTTGCGGATCGGCGCCACCCAGGCCGATCAGCGTGGCCAGCGTGAGCAATTCCCTGGTGGCGAGATCGATCCCAGGCCGGGAATTGACATCGCCGAAGTTGAATTCCAGGCCGAACCTGGCCAGATCCTGCCCCAGTCCCGACCTCCGCTGGAGGAACCGGTCCGCCGCCCCTTCTCCGTATACCTGATTGAACGCGGCCTTACCGCTGTCCAGTCGCTCGTTCCCACGGAGTGCTCCCTTCAGATAGAGTGCCCGCCGTCCTGGGCCAGCGTGACTCCCGTTATGTACTGTGCCGCGTCCTGGCACAGGAAAACCACACTCGCCGCGAGGTCTTCTGGCCGGCCCAGGGTCCGGGTCGGAATCTGGGCCAGCAACGCCTCCCGCCGCTCCGGGGTGTCGCGGTCCCGGCCCGGGGTCTGCTGGGCACCGGGCGCGATCGCGTTGACCGTGATGCCGGTCTCGGCCAGCTCGATGGCCAGCGCCTTGGTCAGCCCGATCACCCCGGCCTTGGCCGACGCGTACGCCGTCGCGTTCCGCACCAGTCTCCCGCCGCGCACCGCGGCGATCGAGGACAGCGTGACGATCCGGCCCCAGCCGCCGGGGAGCATGTGCGGCAGCACCAGCCTGGTGGCGGTGAACACGCTGGTCAGGTTGCGAGCCAGCTGGGAGTTCCACTCAGCGAGCGTCAGCTCGGCGAACGGCCGCACCATCCCGCCGCCCGCGGTGTTGACCAGGATGTCGATGCCGCCCCAGTCCGCCGCGATAGCGTCGGTCTCGGCCGTGAGCCCGTCAAAGTCCAGCAAGTCGATCACGGCGTGCCTGGCCTTCGCGCCCGCCGCGGTGAGCTTTTCTGTGGTGGCCGCCGCCGCGTCCGCCGATACGTCCAGCCCGGCAACCCAGGCGCCGTTGGCCGCCAGCGCCTGGCAAATCCGCGATCCGAGCGCCCCGCCCGATCCGGTCACCACCGCCCGGCGGCCCTCCAGCGAACCGCCGCCCGCCCGGGTGCCGAGCGCGTCATCCGGTCCGGGTTGACCTGTCATCGCGGCCTCCTTTAGCATCGCCTCTCCTGCATCACCAGCAACTCTGGGATTGCTTAAATCGTTTCAGAACCTAGCTGCCAGCCTGATGGCTGTCAAGGTCCGGCCGGGCCTGGCCGCTTGGAGCGCTGCCGCCCCGAGTGCGGTCCCCGGCGGGCGCCTGGCCACGGCGTACCGATAAGATCGTTTCACCTTCCAGGGCTCTGGGCGACGTTACTATTGCCGAAGGCCCAGCTTGCTGGAGTATCCAGGCTGAGCCGAACAGATTCAAGCGTTTCATTCCAACACGTTTGGAGCAAGTGGTGGAACCGTTCGTTGGGATACAGATCGGGGCGATCTCGTTCGCTGACGAGGGGGTGACGCGGGTCCTGGGCCAGCTGCGGGACCTGGCCGCGGTCAACGCGCTGCTGGTGGCCACCCAGTCCTTCGACCGCGGGGTGCAGGGACGGCAGATCGCCGGACGGCCCTGGCCCGGCCACGGTCGCCAACAGCCTGATGACCATAACGGCGGTTCCTATGTCACCCAGCACCCGGAGTTCTACGCGGGGACGGTGCTCAAGCCGTTCCGCGCCACCGACCGCGAGGTAGCCGGGCAGGACGTGCTGGAACAGGTGCTGCCCGAGGCCGGGCGACACGGGATGAAGGTGTACTCATTCGTCCTGGAGAACACCCATTCCGGACTGACCCGGGCCGTGCCGAACTGGCCCAAGGTCCTCCAGATCGACGCCTGGGGGCGCCGGGACAGCTACGCTTGCGTACGCAACCCGGACTACATCACCTGGTGGCTCAGCCTGGTCGAAGACCAGGTTAAGAGCTATCCGCTGGACGGCCTGATGTTCGGCTCTGAACGCAACGGCCCGCTTGGGAACGTGCTCGGCAACGGCGGGTTCGCCAGGGATGGCAGGCCGTACTGCTTCTGCTCGTACTGCGAGCGCGCCGGGCTTGATCGCGGGATCGACCCGGCCCGCGCCCGGGAGGGGTACCTGGCGCTGTACCGGCTGGCTCACGGCGAGGCCGACGCGGACGGCGACAGCGGCTTGGTTTCCTTCCTGCGGCTGCTGCTGACCTATCCGGAAATCGTGGCCTGGGAGCGGCTGTGGCACGACGGCTACCAGGCGCTCCAGCAGCAGATCTACGGCACGGTCAAGTTCCTCGCGCCCGACGTTCAGGTGGGGTGGCATGTCTGGCACCACAACTCATTCTCGCCGCTGTACCGGGCGGAGATGAGCTTCCGGTCGATGGCCGAGTATTCGGATTTCGTCAAGCCGGTGCTGTATGACAAGTGCGCGGGTTACCGGATCCATCACCACATCACCCAGGTCGCCCGCGGCATCTTCCGCGGCACCGATCCGCAGACCGTCTATGACCTGTACCGGCAGGCGCTGGGCTACGGCGAGGAGGCCGATTTCGACGATCTGCCCGGCCGTGGCCTGTCGTCGGACTACGTCCGGCGGGAGACCGCGCGCACCGTGGCCGCGGTCGGGGGCCAGGCCGCGGTATATCCCGGCCTGGACGCCGGCGTGCCTACCCCGGAGCATGTCCGTCAGGTAACCGCCGCCGATATCAGCGCCTCCGTCACCGCCGCCCTCGAGGCTGGCGCGGACGGCTTCGTCCTGTCCCGCAAGTATTCCGAGATGCGCCTGGACACGCTCGCCGCCGTCGGCGAGACCCTCCGCCGGAAATCCGCATGACCCCGCGCGTCGGTATCGCCTGCAACGCCGCCACCCGTGCTCGGTTCATCGGCGATGCGGCGGTCGCGCGGCTCGCGGGCGGCGCGCAGGTGCGCTGGCTAGAGTTCGACGGGCCAGCCAGGGACAGCGGCCCGCCGCCGGAGGACGAGCTGGCCCGGGCCGCCTTGATCGAGTTCGTCGCGGGGCTGGACGTACTGGTCGTCAGCCATGGCTGCCCTCGGGTAGACGATGAGGTGCTGGCCGCCGCACCGTCGCTGCGCATGGTTGGTGACCTGCACGGGGACCGGTTCGCAGGCCGTATCGATGTCGAGGCGGCCCGGCGGCGCGGGGTGTGGGCGGTCGACACCACGAACGCCTCGTCGGATCCGGTGGCCGAATGGGCGCTGGCGCTGATCTTGATCGGGCTGCGTAACGCCGGGGCGTTGTTCCGCCGGCTGGTCGATGGCGAGCTGCTGTGGCCGGACCGGACGGTCTTCCAGCAAGACCCCGGTTACCTCAATGGCGAGCTCACCGGCAAGACGGTCGGCATCATCGCTTGCGGCCACATCGGCCGGCGCCTGCTGGAATTCCTCGCGCCGTTCGGCGTCCGGGTCCTGGTGTATGACCCGCACGCGCCCGACGTGCTGGCCGAGATCTACGACGTCACCATGACCAGCCTGCACCGTGTCATGTCCGGTTCCGACGTGGTGGTCTGCCTGGCCCCGCTGACCTCGCAGACCCTGGGGATGGTGAATGCCGACGCCATCGCGGCGCTACGGCCAGGCACCGTGTTCGTCAACGTGTCTCGCGGAGCGGTCGTGGACTGCGCGGCGCTGACCATGCGGCTGCGGTCCGGGGACGTCATCGCCTGCCTGGATGTGTGGGATCCGGAACCGGTGCCGCCCGACGCGGAGATCCGGGGCCTGCCCAACGTGTTCCTGTCTCCGCACATCGCCGGCGTCACCGCCGCCGCCGAGCCGAGGTTCTTTGACCTGATGGCGGAGGAGGTGCTCCGCGTGCTGGCCGGTGACCATCCCCGCCACCAGCTCATCCCGCGCGAGACCCAGCGAGGTTAGGGCGCCGGGCGGGTCGATTCGCGGACCACGAGGTCGGGTTCGAGTACCATCCGCTGATGATGGTGCGGCACCGACTCCGCCCCGGTTTCCTCGATCAGCAGCTCGGCGGCGATCTGCCCCATTTTCTGGGACGGCTGGCGAACCGACGTCAGCGGCACGGCCGCGGCGCTAGCCAGCTCGATGTCGTCGTAGCCGATGATCGACATCGCGTCCGGGACCGACACTCCCGCCTCGTACAGCGACTGCAGCACACCTAGCGCCAGGAGGTCGTTCGCGCAGAAGACCGCTGTCGGCCGACGGCCCAGCTTGAGCAGCCGGCGCCCGGCGTCCCGTCCCGCGGCCACATCCATGCGTTCGGCTTCGAGATGGATCAGCGCGTCCTCGGGGAGGCCGTGAGCGAGCAGCGCGGCCAGTGCCCCCGTGCGCCGGTCGCGGCACTGGGCCAGGCTCATCGGGCCGCTCACGTACCCGATGAGCTCGTGCCCGGTCTCAACCAGGTGAGCCACTGCTACCCGCCCGCCCGCCACGTCATCGACCGACACCGAGCAGCCGTCGGCGGCCACCCGGTCCACCAGGACGAACGGGATTCCGTGCCGTTTGAGTACCGCTAGGTCAGAGCCGGTTGGGTCGGCGGGGGTGAGCAGGACGCCCCGTACCCGCTGCTCCGCGAACAGCGCCAGGTATTCCGCTTCTTCCTCGGGGTCGTTGGCGCTGTTGCACAGCATGACCCGCAGGTCGGCCGCGCGGGCCGCGCGGGCGGCGCCCGTAGCCACCTCGGCGAAGAACGGGTTGGCCATGTCGAGCACGAGCTGCCCGATGATGCGGCTCTGGCCGGCCCGCAGCGAGCGGGCGGCCTCGCTGCGGACGTAGCCGAGCTGGTCGATAATGGCCTGTACCCGGGTCCGGGTTTCCTCGGCCACCAGATCGGGCCGGTTGATCACATTGGAGACGGTTCCCACGGAGACGCCGGCCCGCTGAGCCACATCCTTGATGCCCACGATACGCGCCACGCCATTATGGTAACCAATCCAGAACCGTTTCAGACGCAGAAATGCCCGCACGGTCGTGAATGTTGAGGTCGACCATAAAACGATTCACGCGCTGGTGACCCAGCATCCGGCCGGTGATCGCCAGCCGGAGACCCGATCAGGTGGGCGTCGTCGTCTCGAAAGCGTGCAGCAGCCGCGCGCCGGCGCTGTCCATATGCGCCGCCATCGCCTCTCCGGCCCTGGCCGGGTCGTGATCCTTGATGGCCGCGAAGATCGCGGCATGCTCGTCGTAGGTGAGTCGGGCTAGCGGCTCGTCGCGGAGCACCCGCTCAACCCAGACCCGGAGCAGGGACCGGACGTTCTGCAGCAAGTCCCGGAGCGCCTGGTTGCCGGCGGCCTCGCCCACTTCGAGGTGAAACTGCCGGTCCGCCTCTACGAATACGCCGAGGTCGGTAATGCCATCCCACATGCCGGCCAGGCACGCTCCCAGACGGGCTATGTGCTCATCGGTGGCGCGTTCGGCGGCCAGCCGCACGGCCTCGACTTCCAGGCCGTGGCGCAACTCGATCAGTTCCCTGGTCCGCTGCTCGCCCAGCATCAGGCCCCAGCTCAGGGTCTGGGGCAGCAATTCCGATGCGCTGCCCCTCAGGTAGGTGCCCGAGCCGGGACGGATGTAGACGATGCCGAGCAGGTCGAGCGCGGCCAGCGCCTCCCGCACGGCGGAACGGCCCACGCCGAGCGAGACGGCGAGCTGGCGCTCCGGCGGAAGCCTCGTCCCGGGCTGGATATCGCCGCTCGTGAAGTAACCCAGCAGTCGTTTCGCGACTTCGGAGACCGGCGAGCTCGGCTGCAAACTGCCGCCGAGCGCGATGGTGATCTCGTCGGCGGATCGCTCGCGAGGGCGGGAATCCATGGTTACACCTTAGAGCCTGCCGGAAACTCCCTGGCGGCATCCGGTCGGCTCGCGGTACCGGGTGCTATCGATGGCCCATCGCTGGTGCTATCGCGCTATCGATGGCCCATCGATGGCGGTCGCCGGCCTCCTGAGCGGACAACATCAGCCTCAGCTGCACCCAGCATCGCGGGAGAACCAGGAGCGCCTCTCCCGGCCCGGAGCCTCCCGGCGCGAGCGTCGGCGGCCCGGCGGCCCGGCGGCCCGGACGACTCATTGGCCAACCGGTTGACCAATTAAACGTTTCATGACTAGCATCGAGGCCAGACGGACCTGGATCCGCAGAATCCTGGACGACGTGAGAGAAAGGACGCGACGGACGATGCCGGAAGCACTGACGGTTACGGTCCTGGGGGCCGGCGGGAAGATGGGGATGCGTGTCTCCGCGAACCTGGATCGGCCAACCTGCCGTACACGACGCTGTACGCGGAGACCTTTCCGGCGGCTCAGGACCGGGTGCGCGCGGCGGGGCGGGAGCTCACCGACGCCGCGGATGCCGTCCCGCGCAGCGACGTCGTGATCCTGGCGGTTCCCGACGTGCTTGCTCGGCGAGATCTCGGCGAGCGTCGTGCCCATCGCCAAGACCGGTGCCGTCGTGCTGACCCTGGACCCAGCCGCCGCGTACGCCGGCGTCCTCGCCCGCCGTGACGACCTGCACCTGGCGGTCGCGCATCCGTGCCACCCGTCGGTGTTCCTCGAGCGCACCAGCAAGCAGGAATGGGCCGACACCTTCGGCGGGGAAGCGGCGCCGCAGGAAGTGGTGGCGGCCATCGAGTCCAGCGACTCGGTGGCAGGCGACAGTACGGCGCGCGACCGGGCCGAGGACGTGATCCGGGCGATGTACGCGCCCGTGATCGACGTGCACTGGGTGACGGTCGAGCAGCTCGCCTTCCTGGAGCCGACGCTCGTCGAGACGATCACCTGCATGATCAGCGGGCTGCTCAACGAGGCGCTGCGGGAAACGGTCGAGACGGTGGGCGTACCCGAGGCGGCCGCCAAGGCGATGCTGTTCGGCCACACCCAGGTCGCGCTGACGAACTCGCTGCGTGGATCGAACCCGTTCTCCGAGGCATGCCTGATCGCGATGGACTACGGGCGCGAATCGGTCATCACGCCGGACTGGAAGAAGGTCTTTGACCGCGACGAACTCGATGAGCGTGATAACCCGGATGCTGCAGATCGACAAGATCATCCGTACCGGCGAGACCTCTAGCACCGACGAGACCTTTAGCACCGGCAGCACCGCGATCCCCAAATGACACGCGTCTCCAACGACCCACAGAACTTCGCGCACGAGGCGCTGGACGGGCTCGTCGCGGCGAACCGGCAGCTGGTGCGCTTGGTGCCGGGTGGCGTGACGCGCGTCGCGGCCGGTGATCCCGGCAACGTCGCGGTCGTGATCGGCGGCGGGTCCGGGCACTATCCAGCTTTCGCCGGGCTCGTCGGGCGTGGCCTCGCGCACGGCGCGGTGGCGGGCAACATATTCGCCTCGCCATCGGCGCGGCAAGCTGTGCTCGGTGGTGCGGGAAGCCCGCAGCGGCGGTGGCGTACTGCTCTGCTACGGCAACTACGCCGGTGACGTGCTGAACTTCAGCGCCGCCGCCGACCAGCTCAACGACGAGGGCATCGAGACCACGCAGGTCCTTGTCACCGACGATGTCTCCAGCGCGGCCGCCGACGATGTGTCACGTCGCCGGGGTATCGCCGGGGACCTGGTGGTGTTCAAGATCGCCGGCGCGGCGGCCGATCGAGGGCCGGCCACTCACCGAGGTCGTCAGGCTCACGGAGCTAGCCAACGAGCGCACGCGTTCGTTTGGCGTCGCGTTCGCGGGCTGCACGCTGCCCGGTGCCAAGGAACCGCTGTTCACCATCGCGCCGAACCGTATGGCGGTGGGTATGGGCATCCACGGCGAGCCCGGCATCGGTGAGGACGACCTGCCGAGCGCCGATGAGCTGGCCGAACTGCTCGTCTCGAGGCTGCTCAGCGAACCACCACCCGGCGGCAGCGACGCCGTGGTCTTGCTCAACGGACTCGGCAGCGTCAAGTACGAGGAGCTGTTCGTCCTGTACCGCCGCGTCGACGAACTGCTCGGCCAGGCCGGCATCCGCGTGGTGGAACCCGAGGTGGGAGAGCTGGTGACCAGCCTCGACATGGCGGGAGTGTCGCTGACCATGTGCTGGCTCACCGAGGAACTGGCCCAGCTATGGCACGCCCCGGCGCAAACTCCCGGTTTCAGGAAGGGAACCCTGCCTCCGCTGGCCGCCTGCCGGTACCCGCATCCCGGCCGGCGCCCGAGCGGTCGCCGGCTCCCGAGGTGACGACGCCACCGGCGTCGCAGGCTTCACGGGCGGCCGCTCAAGTCGTGTCCGCGGCCCTCGACGCGGCGCGCGGCGCGATCGACGCTTCGGCCGCTGAGCTCGGGCGCCTTGACGCGCTAGCCGGAGACGGCGATCACGGCGACGCCATGCGGCGCGGCGTGAACGCCGCGGTTGGCGCGGCCGAGGCCGCGCTGGCCGGCGGCGCGGGCGCGGGCACCACGCTCATCCGCGCGGGCGGCGCGTGGTCGGACGCGTCCGGCGGCGCCTCCGGCGCGTTGTGGGGGATCGGGCTGCGCGCCCTCGGCGAGGTGATCGGAGACGACGTGGCACCCGACGCCGTGAACGTGGCGGCGGCGGTCAGGCACTGGAGCGCGGAGGTCATGCGGACCGGGGGAGCGGTTCCCGGTGACAAGACCCTGGTCGACGTGCTCGAGCCGTTCTCCGCCGTGCTCGCCGCTCGCGTCGATGCCGGGCTGGGCCTAGGCGAGGCGTGGACCGCGGCGGTGACCATTGCCGATGAGGCCGCCGAGGCCACCGCCGATCTTGTCCCGCGGATAGGCCGCGCCCGCCCGCTCGCCGCCAAGAGCCTGGGGAACCCCGACGCGGGCGCCGTGTCGCTCACCCTGGTGCTGCGCGCGGTCGAGCCGGTTATCGCTAAGTCGTGTGCGGGAAACGGGAAGGGGGATTCAGCATGAGCGGTCCACTGCGGATTGTCGTCGGCTCCGACGACGCCGGTTACCAGTACAAGGAAGTCCTCAAGGGCGATCTCGGCCGGCATTCGCGGGTCACCGAAGTGATGGATGTCGGGGTCGAGGCCGACAGCGACACCGCGTATCCGCAGGTCGCGATCGCGGCGGCGGAGCTCATCGTAGCGGGCCGGGCCGATCGCGGGGTGCTGATCTGCGGCACCGGGCTCGGCGTTGCCATCGCCGCGAACAAGGTGCCGGGCATCCGCGCCGCCACGGCGCATGACAGCTACTCGGTCGAGCGGTCCATACTGAGCAACAACGCTCAGATCCTGGCGCTCGGCCAGCGGGTCATCGGCCTTGAGGTCGCCCGGCGCCTGGTGCGCGAATGGCTGACGTACGACTTTGACGAGTCGTCGGCTTCCGGGCAGAAGGTCGCGCTGATCTCTGCCTACGAAACAACCGCGACCGCGACCGATTGAGCTGGCCGATGCTGACGATCGGTATCAGCCTGAAGATGTACTTCGGGCAGCGGCAGACCACCGACTGGTGCCAGGCGGTGGCCGCCCTGGCGGCGCGGCACCCGGCGGTCGCGCGCCAAGCCGTTGAGCTGTTCGTGCTCCCGGCCGCGCCGCTGATCGCCCCCGTGCTGCGGATATTCTCCGGCACCCCGGTACGGGTCGGCGCGCAGAACCTGTCCGGTGCGGACCGGGGCGCGTTCACCGGCGAGATCAGCGGCGCGCTGCTGCGGGAACTGGGGTGCCGCTACGCGGAGATCGGGCATGCCGAGCGGCGGCGCCTGTTCGGGGAGGACAACCTGGACGCCGCGGCCAAGGTGGCGGCGTGCTGGCGAAATGACCTGACCCCCGTGCTGTGTGTGGGCGAACCGGCCGAGTCCTCACCGCGGGAAGCCCTCCAGTGGTGCGTAGCGGAGGTCGACGAGGTGCTGACCCGCGCGGCCACCGGCGGCCCGGGGCGGGCCGTTCTCGGCTACGAACCGCACTGGGCGATCGGCCGGGCCGAGCCGGCTCCGGTACCGCACATCCGCCAGGTGTGCTCGGGCCTGCGGCAGTGGCTGGCTGGCCGGGAGGAGTTCGCCGGAAGCCGCGTGATCTACGGCGGGAGCGCGGGGCCCGGCCTGCTGACCAGCGTGCGTGACAGCGCGGACGGCCTGTTCCTTGGCCGGTTCGCCCATGACCCCGCCGCTCTCGAGGCGATTCTCGACGAGGCGGAGACCATCGCGGCCTCCGTTCAGCGGCACGACGAGGAGGCAGCGACGTGGCTATCGGCCTGAGTACCTACGCGTTCTTCTGGCGATCAAGGGAGTCCGCACCCGAGCCGCTGAGCCTGTGCGCGATGCTGACGCAGACCCGGCAACTGGGTGCCAGCGTCTTCCAGATATGTGACTACCCAGCGATCGAGTCGCTGTCGGCCGCGCAACTGCGCGATCTGCGGGACTATGCGGCGGACCTGGATATCACGCTGGAACTCGGCACCCGCGGCGTCTCGGCCGGGCACCTGGAACGCTATCGTGAGCTGGCCGCCGACCTGGGCGTCCGGTTCGTCCGCAGCATGCTGCACACCGCGGATCACCAGCCCTCGCCCGCCGAGGCGATAGACCTGCTCCGGCAGGTCCTGCCGGGTTACCAAGACCAAGGCGTGACGTTGGGCCTTGAGACCTACGAGCAGGTTTCGACCAAGGACCTGCTGGCCGTGGTGCAGGGCGTGGACAGCCAGAACCTCGGGGTGTGCCTCGACCCCGGCAACTGCGTGGCCCGCATGGAGATGCCCGAGTACGTGATCGCCGAGGTCGCCCCGCACGTCGTGAACATGCATATCAAGGACTTCGTGTTCGCCCGCCAGGCGGGATGGGTCGGTTTCTCGCTCGTCGGCTGCCCGCTCGGCACCGGGCTGCTCGACTACGAGGCCATGGTCCAGGCCGTGGACCCGGAGACCCGGGGCATCAACCAGATCGTCGAGCACTGGCTGCCTCGGGCCGGCACCATCGAGGAGACCTGTGAGATCGAGCAGGAGTGGACCAGGCACAGTGCCGAGTTCCTGCTCAGCTGCCCTGAATCCGCTTACGCTCAGTAGCCGATAGACGATCCAAATCGTCAGCTGATAGCCTAACTTATAACGATTCAGATTCGACGTGGCCGAACCGTCTTGACTTGGACAAAGACGCTGCCCAGTCTGTTGACATTGAAACGTTCTATACAGTCTGAGGGAGATGACCCGGAATGCGCGACCCGGCCGCTGTGAAGGATGCGTTGCGGCAGCACGAGATCGAGCTGCCGTCCTGGGCGTTCGGCAACAGCGGGACCCGGTTCAAGGTATTCGGCCAGCCCGGCGTACCGCGTAACCCGTACGAGAAGGCCGATGACGCGGCTCAAGTGCACAAGTACACGGGTGTCGCACCCAGCATGGCGGTGCATATCCCGTGGGACAAGGTCGATGACTACGCCGATCTGGCCGGCTACGCCGCGGGGCGCGGGATCCGGCTCGGCACGGTCAACGCCAACGTCTTCCAGGATGACGATTACAAGCTGGGCAGCGTCTGCAATCCGGATCCGAAGGTCCGGCAGAAGGCGCTGAATCACCTGCTCGAATGCGTCGACATCATGGACGCGATCGGCTCGAGGGACCTCAAGCTGTGGTTCGCCGACGGCACCAACTATCCCGGCCAGGACGACATAGCCGCCCGTCAGGACCGGCTGGCCGAGGGCCTGCAGGCCGTCTATGAGCGGCTGGGCGATGATCAGCGGATGCTGCTGGAGTACAAGCTGTTCGAGCCGTCGTTCTACACCACGGACGTGCCGGACTGGGGGACCAGCCTGCTGCATTGCCAGGCGCTGGGGCCCAAGGCCCAGGTCGTCGTGGACACCGGTCACCACGCGCCGGGGGTGAACATCGAGTTCATCGTCGCGCTGCTGCTCAAGGCCAGGCGGCTGGGCGGCTTCGACTTCAACAGCCGGTTCTACGCCGACGATGACCTCATGGTAGGGGCCGCCGACCCGTTCCAGCTGTTCCGGATCATGCACGAGGTCGTCAAGGCGGACGCGCTGATAACAGCAAGAGGCGGGGTCGCGTTCATGCTTGACCAGTGCCACAACATCGAGCCGAAGATCCCGGCCCAGATCCGCTCGGTGATGAACGTGCAAGAGGCGGTCGCCAAGGCGCTGCTTGTCGACATGGCGGCGCTGCGAGCCGCGCAGCTGGCCGGGGACGTACTGGCCGCGAACGCCGTGCTGATGGATGCCTACGACACCGATGTACGGCCGCTGCTGGCGGAGCTACGGGACGAGATGGGGCTGGCCCCGGATCCGGTGGCCGCCTACCTGGCCTCTGGTTACGGAGAAAAGATCATTGCCGAACGAGCGGGTGGTTCTCCCGCCGGATGGGGGGCCTGACATGGCCGACGTCAGCAGGCAGTTGCTGGCCCGCAGCAACAGGCTCGGCTCGGACCCGCGCAACACCAACTACGCCGGCGGGAACGCGTCGGCGAAGGGGACCGCGACCGATCCGGTCACCGGCACGCCGGCCGAACTGCTGTGGGTCAAGGGCTCCGGCGGCGACCTCGGCACGCTCACCGAGGCCGGGCTGGCGGTGCTGCGCCTGGACCGGCTTCGCGCCCTCGTGGACGTCTATCCAGGTGTCGAGCGCGAGGACGAGATGGTCGCCGCGTTCGACTTCTGCATGTTTAAAACAAGCACAGACGGCAAGGGCGGCGCCGCCCCGTCGATCGACACCGCGATGCACGGCCTCGTCGACGCGGCGCACGTGGACCACCTGCACCCCGACGCCGGAATCGCGTTCGCGACCGCGGCCGACGGGGAGAAGCTGACGGCGGAGTGTTTCGGCGGGCGGGTGGCCTGGGTGCCATGGCGTCGCCCCGGCTTCCAGCTCGGCCTCGATATCGCCGCTATCAAGCGCGAGCACCCCGAGGTCATCGGCGTGATTCTGGGCGGGCACGGGATCACCGCTTGGGGCGCCACCAGTGATGAGTGCGAGGCCCATTCGCTGGAGATCATCGCCACCGCGCAGAAGTTCATCGACGACCGGGGGAGCGAGCGGCCGTTCGGGGAGACCCTGCATCAGCCGCTGCCGGAGCGAGAGCGGCGGGAGCGCGCCGCCGCCCTGATGCCGGCGATCCGCGGGCTGGCCTCGACCGACCGGGTACAGCTCGCGCACTTCAGCGACCATCCGGCGGTGCTGGAGTTCCTGGCGAGCGAAAAGCACCCCGCGCTGGCGGCACTCGGAACCTCCTGTCCAGACCACTTCCTGCGCACCAAGGTCCGGCCGCTGGTGCTCGATCTGCCGCCCGACGCGCCGCTCGATGCCGTGATCGCCCGGCTGCGCGAGCTGCACGAGGCGTACCGGGCGGACTACCAGGCCTACTACGAGCGGTACGCGGACGCCGGCTCACCGCCGATGCGCGGTGCGGACCCGGCGATCGTGCTGGTGCCCGGGGTCGGGATGTTCAGCTTCGGCGCCGACAAGCAGACCGCGCGGGTGGCCGGTGAGTTCTACCTGAACGCGATCAACGTGATGCGCGGCGCCGAGGCCATCTCCGTCTACCAGCCGATACCGGAAAGCGAGAAGTTCCGGATCGAGTACTGGGAACTGGAGGAGGCCAAGCTACGGCGACGCCCCAAGCCGAAGCCGCTGGCGGGCCGGATCGCGCTGGTCACCGGCGCCGGTTCCGGTATCGGCCGGGCCATCGCGCAGCGGCTCGCCGCCGAGGGCGCCTGCGTCGTGGTCGCCGACCGGGACGCCGAGTCGGCCGTGACCGTGGCCGCCGGCATCGGATCGGCCGACGTGGCCATCGCGGCGACGGCCGACGTGACCAGTGAGACGGACGTGGCATCCGCGTTCGCGGCCGCGGCGCTGGCCTTCGGCGGGGTGGATCTCGTGGTCAACAACGCCGGGCTGTCGATCTCCAAGCCGCTCACCGAGACCAGCGTGGCCGACTGGGATCTACTGCACGACGTTATGGCCAGAGGGTCTTTTCTTGTCTCCCGGCAGGCGGCGAGGACGATGATCGCCCAGGGCCTGGGCGGCGACATCGTCTACATCGCCAGCAAGAACGCGGTGTTCGCCGGCCCATCCAACGTCGCCTACGGCGCGGCCAAGGCTGACCAGGCGCACCAGGTGCGGCTGCTGGCCGCCGAGCTAGGCGAGCACCAGATCCGGGTGAACGGCATCAACCCCGACGGTGTGGTTCGCGGTTCTGGGATCTTCGCCGGCGGCTGGGGTGCCTCACGCGCCGCGGTCTACGGCGTCCCCGAAGAAGAGCTCGGCGCGTTCTACGCCCAGCGCACCCTGCTCAAGTGGGAAGTCCTGCCCGAGCACATCGCCGCCGCGGTGTTCGCGCTGTGCGGCGGCGACCTTTCCCTCACCACCGGCCTGCTGATCCCCGTCGACGCTGGGGTGGCGGCGGCGTTCTTGCGGTGAAGGAGAAAGCCGTCGCGGCGGTAGACCTGGGAGCGTCCGGCGGGCGGGTGATCGCGGGCCTGATCTCCGGCCCGGCCGTCGAGGTACGCGAGGTCAGCAGGTTCCCCAACGAGCCGGTCTTCGCGGGCGGGACGCTGTACTGGGACATTCTGCGGCTGTACCGGTCGGTGCTGGCGGGCCTGAGCTCGGCGGCGTCCGCGTTCGACCTGGCCAGCGTGGGAATCGACTCGTGGGCCGTGGATTACGGGCTGCTGGACGGGACCGGAGAACTGCTCGCCAACCCGGTGCACTACCGTGACGCGCGCACGAATGGCGTCACCGCCGGGATACCGTTCGCCGAGCTGTACGCGTCGACCGGCATCCAGCATCTGCCGTTCAACACGATATACCAGCTCACCGCGGCCGCCCGGAGCCCGGTGCTGGCCGTGGCCCAGACGCTGCTGCTGATCCCCGACCTGCTCGGATACTGGCTGACCGGCTCGGTGGGGGCCGAGGTCACGAACGCGTCCACCACCGCGCTGCTGGACGTGACCACGCGCACCTGGGCGAGGTCGATCATGGAGAGGTCAGGGATCGCGCCCGGCCTGTTCCCGCCGTTGCGCCAGCCGGGCGAGCTGATCGGGCCGGTGACGGTACTGCCAGGCGCCGTCCCGCTCATCGCGGTCGGGTCCCACGACACCGCGTCCGCGGTGGTGGCCGTACCGGCACGGGGATCGCACTTCGCGTATATCTCTTCCGGCACCTGGTCGCTGGCCGGGCTGGAGCTGGCCGCGCCGGTGCTTTCCGAGGCCAGCCGGAAGGCCAACTTCACCAACGAGGCGGGGATCGACGGAACCATCAGGTACCTGCGGAACGTGAGCGGGCTCTGGTTGCTGCAGGAGTGCCTGCGGTGCTGGGATTGCCCGCCGCTCGAGCCGCTGCTGGCCGAGGCGGCCGGTGCGCCGCCGCTGCGGTTCGTCGTCGACGTGGACGATCCGGTCTTCCTGCCGCCGGGGGATATGCCCGGCCGCATCGTGTCGTGGCTGGCCGCGCGGGGGCTCCCCGTCCCCTCGAGCCCAGCGGAGGTCGTCCGGTGCGTCCTGGACAGCCTCGCGATGGCGTACCGGCGTGCCCTGCTGGACGCCCAGGAGCTGTCCGGCCGGCACGTCGACGTGGTGCACATCGTGGGTGGTGGCGCCAGGAACGAACTGCTCTGCCAGCTCACCGCCGACGCCCTGGGGCTGCCCGTCGTGGCGGGTCCGGCCGAGGCCACCGCACTTGGCAACGTGCTGGTCCAGGCCCGAGCGCTCGGCGCGGCTCCGCCAACGCTGGCGGAACTGCGGGCGTTCGTGCGATCCAGCGGAATCGAGCTGGACCATTACCCGCCGGGCGGTGACCGCCGCCAGTGGGCCGCCGCCGCCCGCCGCACCGGCCTGGAGTCCTAGAACTCCGCCACCACGACCCGGTCCTCGAGCCACGCGATCATGTTGAGCACGAGGAAGTTCCAGTTCTGGAACCCCCTGGTCATGATCGGCTCGCCGGTGTCCGGCTGGTAGAACTCGTGCAGCGCGCCGGAGGTCTCCAGGTCGAGCCCGAACAGCCGGACGGTCTTTTCCGCCAGGTCGCGGGCGTCCGCGTCGAAGCCGTACTTCACCAGCCCACGGAACACCAGGTAGTTGGACATGCCCCAGACCGGGCCGAGCCAGTTCGACGGGTTGTTGGACGGGCGGAGGTCGTACATTTTCTCCAGCCGAGACAGGCTCCGGATGCCGTAGGCAGCGGAAAAGGTGCGAGTGTCGCGGACCCGCTCCAGCATCCGGCTGGCCTGCTCAGCGGTGGCGAGCCCGGCCCACATCGGCAGAAAGCTCGACCAGCTGTCGATCCGCAGCAGCAGCGACGACCAGGTGCGGGGTGCGCCACGGTGCAGCCAGTCCCCGGGGTCGACCGGCCGCAGTCCCAGGTCAGCGGAGTAGAAGGTCCCGTCCCGCTCGTCCCACAGGTGCGCGCGTACCGCGTCGGCCAGGTCTTGCGCCTGACGGCGCCTGCGGTTCGCCTCGGCGGGGTCCGCGAGCAGTTCCAGCAGGTACCCATAGGCGAGCAGCTCGCGGTAGAGCAGGGCGTTCAGGAAGACCGACGCTGCGCTCTGGTCCGGCCGGTAGAAGATCGAGGGATCGTTGTCGACCCCGATGGCGAAGTCGGTCTGCCAGTAGGCGAGCCCCGTGCCGGCGTGCACGTGGCTCTCCAGGTACCGGTCGACGAAGCGGCCGAGCGTCGCCAGGTGCGGCCGGATCCACTCGGTGCTCCGCTGCCGCTGCGACAGCAGGGCCGCATGCTGCGCCACCACCGGCTTGTGCATGTTCTCGGCGAACCCGCCGGCCCGGCTGGGATCGCCATGGGTGAGCGCGGAGTCCGGCGTGAGCTGGATCGGCATGACGCCATCTTCGTCGGTATGTTCGAGGAAGTTCAGCACGCTGCCCTGCTCGTAGGCCATGAACCGGCCCGGGCGGTCGGTGTCGAGCTCCACCTGGCCCAGCGCGACGCTGGCCGACCAGGAGTCCCAGTCCCAGAGCGCGGACGAGTAATACGGCGAGTCCGGGCTAGACGGCACCGTGTAGGGATGGCTCAGCTGTCCCTGCGGATCCCGGGTCATCTGCTCGCTGCTCGCGCAGATGTGCTCCGTCAGCAGGCGCGTCCAGCGCTCCGGCATTCGTTGCTCCTCGTTATGCGTGTGCGGTCGCGTCACGCGGCTCGTGGTCCCTTTGTTGCCCATGGTGTTAAATTTGACTCGAGGGGAAGGGCAGATATTGAATCGTTATATAGGTCGCTGGTAGGCAATTTCCTGCGGGCCGGAACCGGTCGCTGCGGATGCGTAGTTACTTTACGTGATGGTAACGTATACAGTACGACATCACGCCTGGCTGATGGTGGGGGGATGTGTGATTTAACGGGTGTAAATCTCCGGTCTTGGTGATCGAGGCGACCTGAATCGACGCTGGCATGCGGATCGGGTGGCTCGCAACCTGTAACACGGTCGCGACAGGCTGCTCGAGCTGGCCGGATCTCGGCCCCGGGGCCCGCGTTGAGGCAGCTCACTCATGAATCGTGTCATTGACATGGGCTCTGATGGCTGTTTACCATACACCAAATTAAACGATTCATAAGTCGCTCTCCGTCACGAGACGACACGCCGCTTGACTCCCGTCAGGAGGCACCCAGGGCGCCCCGGACGCCCGTCGATACACAAAGACCACGCACCGCTTGGTCTTCCTCCCATCGAAGAGAGGATCCGACGTGACAAGACATATCCAGAGGCCGCAGCGGGTGCTTAGCTACGCCCTCGCGGCAGGTGTCAGCGCGTCGCTGGTGCTTGCCGGATGCGCCAGCTCGGGGAGCAGCAGCTCATCGGGGGCTAGCGGCAAGGGCGCGTCGCAGTTCTCGATCCTGTTCACCAGCGAGGACACCCAGACGCCAGACGAACTGCAGACGCTCGCCAAGGGCGCCTGCAAGTCCGAGGCGACGGCCATGCCGATCAGCCTCCAGCAGACCTCCGACGCGGAACTCCAGGAGAAGGACGAGCTGCTGGCGGGGCACAACGACCTCCCGTTCATGTACGCCGCCGACAACTCAACGATCGTGCCGGGTGGCACGTACTACAAGACCGGCAACGTCCTCGACATAGCGACGGCGCTGTCCCAGCTTGGGGTGTCCGACGACATGACGGCGCTGGCCGAGTCGAACATCAAGGAGACCTTCGACGGGACGACCCCCTCGGTGCCGTTCCAGTTCAACATCGAGGGCCTCTTCTACAACAAGAAGATCTTCGCCGAGCACGGGATCACCGTGCCGACCACCTTCAGCGAGCTGCTGGCGGACGCGGCCAAGCTCAAGGCGGCCGGGCGTCACGCCGATCACCGCCTCGGGGAACGCGGCAGGGTGGACGATCAGCCGCTGGATCGGCATCCTGCTGTTCCGCGAGCTCGGTCCCAACGCCATGGAGGCGATCGAGAAGGGCACGGCCAAGCTGACCGACGCGGACTACGTCTGGGCGGCCCAGCAGGTCGCTGACATGGGCAAGGACGGCTACTTCGCCAACGGGATCACCAGCCTGAGCTACAGCCAGTCGGTGGACCAGTTCCTCACCGGCCAGGCGGCCATGATGTACAACGGCTCCTGGCTGCTGGCGGAAATCAACTCGTCGCAGAACACGCAGGGCAACAACATCGGCTTCATGCCGTTCCCCGCGGTCACCGGCGGCAAGGGCTCGATCGACCAGTACCCGGCCAACACCGGATCGCCGAACGTGATCAACGCCAAGGCCTACGGAACGAACGGCAAGGCATGGCTGAAGTGCATCGCCGAGAATTACGGCAGCGCTTCGCTGAAGGACCAGGGGACGTTCTCCGGGTTCAAGGTCAACACGCCGGTGAAGAACCTGTCGCCGCTGTCCACGCAGGTCCAGAACATCATCAGCACCGCGAGCACCAGCGTGCTGTGGTTCGAGGCGCTCTTCGGCCAGAAGGCGAACTCGGACGCGGAAAACAACGCGGCCCCGCTGGTCACCGGCCAGATGTCTCCTCAGCAGTACATGAGTACGCTGCAGAGCGACCAGGAGTCGGGCGGGTCCTGACGGGCGCCACGCGGCGGTAAACGGGGATGGCACCGGCGAGCCCGGTGCCATCCCTCGCCGCGCCGTCCCGGCTCGGACCTACTCGTCGAACGCCACGGAGAAAGGGCGATGAAGCACATTCTCAGCAACCGCCGGGCGGTGGTGATCTTTCTCGCCCCGGCGCTCCTCATTTACGTCGGCGTCATCGTGGTGCCCGCCGTCTGGTCGCTGGTCTACTCCTTCTTCCAGGGGGCACCGGCGAGCGGCTTCTCGTTCGTCGGCGTGGCCAACTTCAAGCACCTGTGGACCGACCCGACCGTGCGGTCGTCGTTGCTGTTCACGCTCAAGTACGCGGTCGTGCTGATCGTCTGCCAGATCGTGTTCGGCTACCTGCTGGCGTTGTTCTACCTCTTCGTCCTGCGCCGGTCATCGACGCTCATCCGGACGCTGGTCTTCTTCCCGGTCGTGCTGCCGCCGGTGGCCGTCGCCCTGCTGTTCGACCAGCTCTTCGCGATCTCACCGCAGATCGGCCCGGTGAACTCGATCCTGCACCTGTTCGGGATCGGTTCCGTCGACTGGTTCGCCACCGGCTCGGGGGCTTTCGTGGTGATCATCGCGATGGACCTGTGGCGGTCGGCGGGCTTTTACGCCGTGCTGCTGTACGCGGGCCTGCTCGACATCTCGGCCGACGTGATCGAGTCGGCCCGGATGGACGGCGCGGCCGGCTGGCGGCTGGTGCGGCACATCATCCTGCCTTTGTCCAAGCCGATCATCATCGCCTCGGTCATCTTCGCCATCAACGCGGACCTGAAGGTATTCGACTCGATCTACGCGCTCAACAACGGGGGACCGGGCACCGCGACCACCCCGCTGAACCTGTACATGTTCGAGACTTCGTTCCTCTATAACGACTACGGCTACGGAGCCGCCATCGCCATGCTGATCACCGTGCTCTGCCTGGTCGGGACGGTCCTGGTCTTCCGGTCATCACGCCGGGGAGTCGGGGAGGTGCGGGCATGACGACGACCGACCCGCGCCCGCAAAACGCGGTGATCTGGCCGCGAGATACCCCGTCGGGCCGCCGGAAGCGGAAATCGCCGGGCTCGCTGCTGGCCTGGACGTCGCGCCGCACGCTGATCAACATCTTGATCGTGCTGATCCTGATCGTCGAGATCTACCCGCTGCTGTGGATCCTGACCAGCTCGTTCAAGACCCAGGACGAGTTCAGCACTAAGCCGCTGTGGTCGATGCCGAGTCACCTCGACTGGCACAACTTCGTGTCGGCGTGGGATACCGCGGACCTCGGCCGGACCGCCCTCAACAGCCTGACCGTCACGATCGTGAGCATGCTCGTGATCCTGCTGGTCGGATCGGCCGCCGCGTTCGCGCTCGAGGTCATGATCTGGAAGGGCCGCCGGTCCATCCTGCTGTTCGTCATCGGCGGGCTGATGGTGCCTACCCAGCTGATCCTGCTGCCGCTGTTCACCATTTACTTCAAGCTGGGTCTCACGAACTCGCTGTTCCCGCTGATCATCACCTATATGGGCCAGGGGCTGCCGCTCACGGTGTTCCTGATGGCGACGTACTTCCGGTCCGTTCCGCGCGAGCTGTTCGAGGCGTCGGCACTCGACGGCGCCGGGATATTCCGCTGCTTCTTCTCGGTCGGGCTGCCGCTGGTGCGCAACGGCATCTACACCCTGGGGATGCTGCTGTTCTTCTCCATCTGGAACGACCTGCTCGTCGCCCTGACCTTCAACACCCACCCGTCGCTGGCTACCATGCAGGTCGGGCTGCTCAACTTCAACGGCGAGTACGGTGAGGTTTCGTACGGGCCGCTGCTGGCCGCGATCAGCATCATCATCTTCGCGATGCTCATCGTCTACGGGCTGATCAACCAGCGGGTCATGCGAGGCATCACCGCCGGCTCGATCAAGGGGTGATCCTCGACGCGCATACTCACTCCTGGTCGCAGCCGCGTGACCTGATACGAGAGATGGACGCGGCCGGCGTGGACGCGGCCGCGGTGGTGAGCGCCGCGCTGCCTGACAACGCTGACAACAACGAGTATGTCGCGGCGGCGGTGGTGGCCTCTCCCGGCCGCCTCTACCAGTTCGCCGACACCGACAGCCGGTGGAGCGAGACTACCACCGCGCCGGGGCGGCGGGCCGGCTCGCCGCCGTAGCCGACCGGTTCTCGCCGACCGGGGTCTCGCACTACCTCGCCGACCATAACGACGGATGGCTGGTATCCGGCGAGGGACGCGCCTTCTTCACGGAGGCTGACCGCCGCGGCCTGGCCGTCAGCCTGGCGGCCAGGCCCGCCTGGTTCGACGACATCCGCGCCGTGGCCGAGACGGTTCCCGATACTCCCGTGCTGCTCAACCACCTGGCGCGCGGTGGCCTGGACATCGTCCGGCGCGGCGCCGGGCAGCAGACAACCTGATCGTCAAGGTCTCCGGTTACTACTACGACAACGACCGCCCGTGGGACTACCCGTTCACCGGCCGGCTGGAGATCGTCCGGGCGTTCTACGAGACGTGGGGGCCGCACCGGATGGTGTGGGGGTCGGACTATCCCGCCTGCACGCCGCACATCAGCTACCGGCAAAGCCTCGAGGTGCTCCGCGAGCACGCCGGCTTCATCGCCCCGGCCGACCTGCCCCTGGTGCTCGGTGGCACGATGAGCGCGTTGCTGCGCGGCTAGTTCGTCGTGCCTTCCCGTTTAACCTTCGGGAATCTCGCGATGAGTGGTCGGCAACTTGCCCGATATGCCCGAGCCGGCGGGGCCGCCCGACGGCCCGGACAAGGCCTGCTGGCAAGACGATGGAAACTAGTTATCGCGGGAAGACGGCTAGTTACCATCATCCCCGGGGTGCGGACGCGCCAGCTCGTCGCGCCAGAGGTGCTTCGGCTCGAAGCTGAGTTCGGCGCGGGCCCGGTCGATGGACATCAGCGTCTCGAACTCGCCGATGTCCCGCAGCGGGACACCAGGAAAAGCACCGGCCACCAGCTCACGGCTCGGGATCGACAGGCCGGTGTCGGACGCCGCGACGTTGTAGGCGCGGAAACCAGGTGTCGGCGTGGGACCGGGCGAGGGAGATCGCGGTCGCTCCGTCACGTGAGTCCAGGTAGCTCCACACCAGGTCCCGGCGGTAGGCGGGGTCCGCGTGCCGGGCCGCGAAACCCTGATATTCCCCTTCCTGGACGACGTTGGTGAACCGCAGCGCGGTGATGCTCAGCTCTGGCTGCCAGCGGACGAGTTGAGCGGCGATCGCTTCCTCGGCCACCTTCGCCAGCCCGTAGGTATTGTTCGCGCGGGCGGGGGAGTCCTCATCGAGCGGCAGGTAGGCGGGCGGCTCCGCGAACGGGAACCCCAGCACGTTGATGCTGGACGCGTAGACGACGGTGGTGATCTTCGCGCGCAGCGCGGCGTGCAGCACGTTGAACGAGGCGTTCAGGTTGGCGCGGAACAGCGTCGCGTCGGGGACCAGCCCGTTGACCGGGATCGCCGCGAGGTGCACGAGCGCGTCGAGGCCGTCGTGGCGGGCGGTGATGCCGAGCATCGCGTCCAGCGCCTGGCCGTAGTCCGTCAGGTCGACCTGGCGTGAATCCGAAGCCGGCCTCGCCGGAGCGGTCCAGGCCAAGCACGTCGTGTCCCTGGTCGCGGAGCAGGGCCACCGTCGGCCGCCCGAGCTTGCCCGAGCTGCCGGTCACCGCGATGCGCATGTCAGCTGTCCTCGCCTGAAGTGAGAGTAAAAAACGGTTAAATCTGGAATCCGCTGATAATTAACCCAGCTAAAGAAACAATCGAGCATCAATCCTGTCAGTTGAGATTGAAACGTGTCAACATCTCGCTAGCCTGGGTCGGGCTGGCAGGTGGCTGATCTGAGGGATGGGCGGACAGGGCATGGAGGCGACCCCGAGCGCGCCAAGGGCGGAACATCACCGGGAGGCTCTGGGCATTGGCGAGCGTCAGCCGCGGTTGTCCTGGACCGTCACGGCGCCGCCCGACTGGCGGCAAAGCGGTTACGAGATCGAGCTGTCGCGCGACGCGGGGACGTCCGTTACCCGGGTTATGTCACCGGATCAGGTGCTGGTGCCCTGGCCGGGCGACCGGCTTCGATCCCGCGAGCGCGTCCGGACGCGGGTGCGGCTAGCCGGGCCGGAAGGCGATTTCGGGTCTTGGAGCCCTCCGGCCGGGATTGAGGCGGGGCTGCTCGATCCCGCGGACTGGCTGGCGGTGCCGGTCGGCGGGTCGTGGGCCGAGGACCCCGATTCCGACGACCGCCGCCCGGCCATCGTGCGCCGGGAGTTCAACGTTGATCAAGAACCCGTCAGCGCCCGGCTGTACGCCACGGCCCACGGGCTGTACGAGGCCGAGATCAACGGACGGCGGGTGGGCGACGACGCGATGTCGCCGGGCTGGACCGTCTACCCGCGGCGGCTGCGCTACTACACCTACGACGTCACGTCGCACCTGCGGGCCGGCCAGAACGCCATCGGCGCGTGGCTCGGCGACGGCTGGTACCGGGGTCGGCTCGGCTGGATGGGCGGGTTCCGCAACCTATTCGGCAGCGACCTGTCGTTCATGGCGCAGCTGGAGATCCGGTTCGCGGACGGCAGCATCCAGAGCATCGCCACCGACGGCGAATGGACGGCCGCGCTCAGCCCGATCGTGCGCACCGGCAACTACGACGGTGAGCGCTACGACGCGCGCGACGAGCAGCCCGGCTGGTCAAAACCGGGTTTCGATGCCAGCGGGTGGACCCCGGTAGCGGTGCGGAAACGGGACCCGGCCACGCTCATCGCACCGTCTGGGCCGCCGGTGCGCTGCACCGAGCAGGTGCCGGTCGCCAAGGTGCTGATCTCGCCGAGCGGACGGCAGATCCTCGACTTCGGCCAGAACCTGGTCGGCAGGCCCCGGATCAGGGTGCGGGGCGAACGCGGATCGACCGTCACGATGCGCACGGCCGAGGTGCTGCAGGATGGTGAGATCTATACCCGGACGCTGCGCGATGCCCGGTCGACGGACAGCTACATCATCGCCGGCCGCGTCGAGGCGGAGGAGTGGGAGCCACGGTTCACCTTCCATGGCTTCCGGTATGTCGAGGTGGAGGGCTGGCCAGGCGATCTGGATCAGGCGGTGGCTCACGGTGACGTGGTCGCGCGGGTCTACCACACCGACCTGCGCCGGACCGGCTGGTTCGAGTGCTCGGACGAGCTACTCAACCGGCTGCACCAGAACATCGTGTGGAGCATGCGCGGGAACTTCCTGGACATCCCCACGGACTGCCCGCAGCGTGACGAGCGCGTCGGCTGGACCGGCGACATCCAGGTGTTCGCGCCCACCGCGAGTTTCCTGTTCGATTGCGCCGGCATGCTCACGTCCTGGCTCGCCGACGTGGCCGCCGAGCAGCTGCCCGATGGCACCGTCCCGTGGTACGTGCCGGTCATCCCGGCTCATGAGAAATGGACGCCGATCCGGCCCGGGGCCGCCTGGGGGGACGCCGCGGTTCTCGTCCCGTGGACGCTGCGTGAGCGCTTCGGCGACACCGGCATCCTGGCCGCGCAGTACGACAGCGCCCGGCGCTGGGTCGACCTGATCGAGCGCCTGGCCGGACCGGACCGGCTCTGGGACCAGGGCTACCAGCTTGGCGACTGGCTCGACCCGGACGCTCCGCCCCAGGACCCGGCGGCGGGCAAGACCGACAAGTACCTGGTCGCGACCGCGTACTTCGGCTGGTCGGCCCGTCATGTCGCCGCGATGGCCGCGACGCTGGGCCGCACGGATGACGCGCGGCGCTACGGTGAGCTCGCCGACCAGGTGCGTTCCGCGTTCGCGGGCCGCTACGCCACGGCGGGGGATCGGCTGACCAGCGACAGCACGACCGGCTACGCCCTGGCGATCAGCTTCGGCCTGGCTCCCGACGAGACTGTCCGGCAGGCGTACGGCGACCGGCTCGCCGAGCTTGCCGAAGCGGCGGAGTTCCGCATCTCGACCGGATTCGTCGGGACGCCGCTCATCGCCGACGCGCTGACGGTGACCGGGCACACCGACGTCGCGTACCGGCTGCTAGCGGAGCGGGAGTGCCCGTCCTGGCTCTACCCGGTGCTGCACGGCGCGACGACGATCTGGGAACGCTGGGACAGCCTGCTGCCCGACGGCACGGTCAACCCAGGAACGATGACGTCATTCAACCACTACGCACTCGGCTCGATCGGCGACTGGATGCACCGCGTCGTGGCGGGCCTGGCCCCGGCCGCGCCCGGGTACCGCGAAATCCTGTTCCGGCCCAGGCCCGGCGCCGGGCTCACCTCCGCCTCGGCCAGGCACGAGTCACCGTACGGACCGGTCAGCGTCGAGTGGGCGATCCGCGACGGTCAGCTGCGGGTCCGGGCCGAGGTCCCGCACGGAACCACCGCCGTGCTTGACCTGCCAGGACAGGAACCGCGCCGGCTCGGTCCGGGGGAGCACCACGCTACCGCGACGGTCGGGGAGCGTTACGGGTCGTCGTCTTGATCCGGTACAGGCTGGACGTCGCGGCGATATACAGGTCGTCGCCGTCCGGGCCGCCGAAGCAGAGATTGCCGATCCGCTCCGGCACCGGCACCCGCAGCAGCAGTTCGCCGTCGGGAGCGAACACCCGCACGCTGTCCCCGGACGAACTCCACACCCGCCCGGCTTCGTCGACCCGGAAACCATCCGGCCAGCCCTGGTCGATCTCGGCGAAAATCCGCCCGCCCGCGCAGGCGCCGTCCACGATGTCATAGGCGCGGATGTGCCGGGGATCGGACTTGTCCTGCGTCCAGCCGGTGTCGGAGATGTAGAGGATCCGCTCGTCCGGTGAGAAGGCGAGGCCGTTCGGGTGGACCATGTCGGTCACCATCGGGGTGAGCTCGTTCGCGCGCTCGTCGAAGCGGAATACATAACAGCCGTCGTACTCGGGATCGGCGACCCGGCCCTCGCGATCGGAGATGATGCCATAGGGCGGATCGCTGAACCAGATAGCGCCATCCGAAGCGACCACGATGTCGTTGGGTGAGTTCAGCCGCTTGCCGTTCCAGCGGTCGACCAGCGTGACGGGCTTGGAGTCCACCTCGCGCTCGACGGCTCGCCGTCCGTGCGAGCACTGGAGCACCGCGCCGTCGAGATCGAGCGTCCGGCCGTTGGTGAACTCGACGTCCTCACGGTGGACGACGGTCTGGCCGGTACCGGCGTCATACTGCATGATCCGGTTGTTCGGGATGTCGCTCCATCGCAGCGCCTGGCTATCCGGCAGCCAGACCGGGCCCTCTCCCCATTCGGTGCCGGTGTACAGCCGCTCCAGCGACGCGTCCGGTGCGAGCAATGTGACCCCCAATTCGAACTGTCCGTAGAAAGTGTCGCTATAGCAGCACATTCTACGGACGATCGTCGCCGACCGCCGTCGGGAGGATCCGGAAGACCGGGTAGCCGGGCGCGATCCGGCGCAGTTCATCCTCCGGAGCCTTCGAGTTCACCCCGTCGAAGAACACGCCTACCTCGAGCCGCCAGCGGCGCAGATAAGCGCGCAGCACGCGAGGCTTCTCGTCGTCACTGAGCTCGACCGCGCGGAACGTCTCCACGCGGCGGCCGACCCGGAGCTGGCCGGTGAAATCCGCGGCACGGAAGTTGCGCACCCACTGGGTCTCGCCGCGCGGGGCGACCAGGTACCTCTCGCCGTCCAGCGGGAGCAGGTTGACCGGATTGCTGCGTATCTCGCCGGATTTCCGGCCGCGGACCATGAGGACGCGCGACCCGTAAACGCTGACGCCGTGCCGGGTGAGCCAGGCGACGGCCTCGTTGAACACGTTGGTGGTCTTGGCTGGCTTGATGTACCGGTCCATGGGATTCTCCACATCCATGATGCTTTCCAGAGAAGCGAGAGCACTGATCTCGATATGGATCAGTTAACACGAGAGCAGCACTTCTTGTCAAGATAGCTGCTTCCTTTCAAGAGCAGTGCTCACGTATGATGGCCATCATGAAGGACACAGCATGAACGCGGGACGGACCGCGCGTGAGCGCGCCCGGGCCGAGCTGACCCAGGAGATCAAGGACGAGGCCCGGCGGCAGCTGGAGGCCGCGGGCGCCGACGGATTGTCGCTGCGGGCCGTCGCCCGCCAGCTCGGCATGGTCTCCTCGGCGCTGTACCGCTACTTCCCGAGCCGCGATGAGCTGCTGACCGCGCTGATCATCGACGCCTACGACGCGGTTGGTGCCGCGGGGGAAGAGGCGTCGGGACGGATGCCGCCCGCCGCCTATGGTGACCGGCTGGCGGCGGCCTGCCGGGCGGCGCGGGCGTGGGCGCTGTCCCATCGCAGCGAGTACGCGCTGATCTACGGGTCGCCGGTGCCCGGCTACCGGGCACCGGAGGCCACCGTCGGCCCGGCCTCCCGGTTCCCGCTCGTGCTGACCGGGATCGTGCGGGACGCCTGGCTGGCGGGTGCGATGACGCCGCCGCCCCCGGACGGTGCGATGGCCGAGGGGGTGCTTGGCCGCCAGCTGATGGAACTCGCCGTTATGGTCGCTCCTGGTGTTCCTCCGGGCGTGCTGGCGCGCGCGGTGGTGACGTGGACACAGCTGTTCGGGATGATCAGCTTCGAGCTGTTCGGCCAGTTCGCGCGGACCATCGAGCCCGCCGACGAGTTCTTCGAGTACGCGGTTAAGCAGACGCTGAGCTACCTGGGGTTCCAGGAGGCATGATTACCCTGTGCATGCTTCACCTGAGCGTATCGAGCCGGAAGATCAGCCGGCGGCGAGCCGTGTTAGGGCGTCGCCGCTGGCTCGCTGCACGGTCCACTCATCCATGCCAACGGCTCCGATGGAGCGGTAGAACCCGATGGCCGACTCGTTCCAGTCCAGGACCGACCATTCGAAGCGGCAGTACCCGCGCTCGACGCACACCGCGGCTAGGGCCGCCAGGAGCGCCCTTCCGTAGCCGTGGCGGCGCTCGCTCTCGTGCACGAACAGGTCCTCGAGGTAGATGCCGTTGCGGCCGGTCCAGGTGGAGTAGTTCAGGAACCAGATCGCGATCGCGACGACCTGACCGTCCTTTTCGACCACGTGCGCGAACACCGAGGGAGACGGCCCGAACAGGGTCTGGCGCAGGTCGCCGGCGGTCGTCCGCACCGCGTCCGGCTCTTTTTCGTATGCCGCGAGCCTGCGGATACAGTCCAGGATCCCGTCTTCGTCGCCTGGGCGGGCTTGGCGCAGGACGGCGCCGCCGGAAAGCTTATCCACCCGGTGATCTTACTGGCGGGAATGAGCGCAGGGTGAGCGGGCATTGACGTGACCATGGCAACTATCGGACTTATCGGAAGCGGACGCATCGGAAGTAGCGTGGCGCGGCTCGCGGTGAACGCTGGACACCAGGTGGTGGTCAGCAACTCCCGGGGACCCAGCACGCTTGCCAACCTGGTCGCCGAGCTGGGCCTGGCGGCCCGGGCGGGGACACCGGAAAGGGCCGCCGCGGCCGGGGACCTCGTGGTGGTGACGATCCCGGTGAAGGCCAACCAGAGCGTGCCCGCCGCACCGCTGGACGGCAAGGTCGTCATTGACACCGGCAACTACTATCCGTTGCGTGACGGGCTGGTACCTGAACTTGACGCCAGGGAGCTCACCGACAGCCAGTACCTGCTCCGCCACATCCCGGGAGCGCGGGTGGTAAAGGCGTTCAACAACATCTTCTTCCCGCACCTGCTGAACCTGGCCCGCCCGGCGGGGGCGTCCGACCGCACGTACCTGCCGATCGCGGGAGACGACGCGGCCGCGAAAGAGACGGTCAGCTCGTTCCTCGACTCGATCGGGTACAGCGTCGTCGACGCCGGGACGCTCGCCGAGAGCTGGCGGCAGCAGCCGCACACTCCCGTCTACGGAGCCCCGTACGGGCAACGCGAGGACGAGAAGGGCCTCCCGGCGAGCGAGGCGCTGATCCGCTCCGCGCTATCGTGGGCGACCCGGTGAACCGCCAGCGATCTCGTAGTTCCACACCTCGCTGCTGACGCCGACGGGCGGCGGGGCGTCCCCGCCCGCCCGCTCGGAAGCCGACTTGTGACCGTGGCTGAACGCGGGCGACTGCACCCAGGCCTGGAATGACTCCTCGTCCCGCCAGCGAGTGACCACCAGCCAGGTCGTCCGGTCATCAGCCGGCTTGAGCAGCTCGAAACCCTCGAAGCCGTCCTGGTTGTCCACCGCGCCGGCCCGGGCGGCGAACCGGCGGGCCAGCTCGTCTCCGCTGTCGGCGGGGACCGTGATGGCGTTGATCTTCACGACTGTCATGGCAACGATCATGCCAGCAGGTCAGTCCTGCCCGGGAACGACCAGGCCGGTTTCGTAGGCCAGGATGACGGCCTGCACCCGGTCGCGCAAGCCGAGCTTGGCGAACAGGTTGCCGATGTGGGTCTTGACCGTCGCTTCGCCGAGGAACAGCGCCTTGGCGATCTCGGTGTTGGTCCGGCCCCGGGCCAGCTGCATCAGGACATCGCGCTCCCGGGCGGTGAGCGAGGCGAGCCGGTACGGGGACGGTGCGGCCTCCGGCGGCCGCCGCGCGAAGGCCTCGATCAGCCGCCTCGTGATCGAGGGCGAACAGAGCGCGTCGCCGCCCGCGGCGGCCCGGACCGCGGCGACCAGATCCTGCCGCGGCGAGTCCTTGAGCAGGAAGCCGCTGGCGCCGGCCCGCAGCGCCTCGTAGACGTAGTCGTCCAGGTCGAAGGTGGTCAGGATGACGACCTTGGGCGGGTTGTCGCCGCCGGTGATCAGCCGGGTCGCCTCGAGACCATCCATGATCGGCATCCGGATGTCCATCAGCACGACATCGGGCGCGGTGGCCTCGACCGCGGCGATCGCCTCTCGCCCGTTGGCCGCCTCGCCCGCCACCGTGATGTCCTCGGTGTTATCGAGGATGACGCAGAAGCCGGCCCGCACCAGCTCCTGATCATCGACCACCAGGACACGGATGCCGGTCATGACGCGGGCAGCTTCGCCGACACCGTGAACCCGCCGCCCGCATCGGGACCGACCGACAGGCTGCCGCCGCAGGACGCCACCCGTTCGGCCAGGCCGGCCAGCCCGAAGCCGGACCCCGATACGGCGGGCTGCCGTACCACCCGCGCGGATCCGTTGGGCGAGTCGCTGACCCGCAGCGCGACGTACCCGGGCGCGTAGTCGAGCGCGACCTCGGCGGTCGTCGCGGCGGAGTGCCTGATCGTGTTCGTCAGCGCCTCTTGCACGACCCGGTACGCGGTCAGGTCAACCCCGGGCGCGAGCGGGAACGGATCACCGGTGACGGTGAGGCCGACCGCGAGCCCGGCGCCGCGCACCTGATCCAGCAGCGTGTCCAGGTCGGTGAGCGACACGGTTGGCGACGTGTGCGAGCCCGCGGCCCCGTCGGTCCCCGATGCGGATGCCCGCAGGATCCCGAGGATGCGGCGGAGCTCGGTGAGAGCGACCCGCGCCGTTTCGCTGATGATGTCGACCGACGCGCGGGCCACGGCTGGCCGGTGCGGCAGCGACGAAGCGGCGGCCTCGGCTTGGACGGCGATCAGGCTCACATGGTGGGCGACGACGTTGTGCAGTTCGCGGGCGATCGCCATCCGTTCGCGCGCGGCGCCCAGCTCAAGTTCGGCCTCGGCGCGGTCCGCGCGGCTGGTCTGCGCGCGCAGCGCGGTGTGGCCCGCGCGACTGAGCTGCCCGGCGACCGCGGCGGTCACCAGAATGAGGCTCTGGTAGATCGCTTGGTACGGCTCGTCGTGGCCGGGGGTGGAAAGCGAGATCGTCAGGCCTACGCCGGTCAGCACCCCCACCACCCAGCGCCACAGCCAGCAGCTGCGGTCGAAGACCGTGTAAAGAGCGATCGCCGGGGCCAGCGGGAATGGTGCGAACGCGAACCCGTACACGTCATAGCCGACGCGGACCGAGCCGATGATCGCCATGGCGGGGACCGGGAACCGGCGGCGGACGATCAGCGGCAGCGCCTGAGCCACGACAAGCACCAGAGCGAGCCAGAACGGGTGCAGGTCCTTGCGGTATGGCACCAGCGACACGACGTTGACCACGGCCAGGACCAGGCCGAGCGCCAGGTCCTGGACACCGGGTCTCTTCATCCATGGCGCCACGATCCCGATGTTACGGGGCGTAAGCGACGCTGGACATCCTCCGCGCGGGGGAGTTGGCGGTTCATCCGCGCGTCCGATGTGCGGGCGGACCCGCCCGGCGCATGCTCGGCTCCATGAGCACGACACTCACGCCCACAGTGGCGCAAAAACCTATCCGGACACGCCTGTGGTGGCCCGGCGTCGCGGTGGTCGCCGTGATCGCCTTCGCCGCCGAGATGGCGGTGAGCGCACGCTACGGCTACGTGCGCGACGAACTGTACTTTCTCGCCGCCGGGCACCATCTGGCCTTCGGCTACGTGGATCAGCCGCCGCTGACCCCGCTGCTGGCCGCTGGATGGTCGTTCCTGACCGGCGACACGCTCACCGGGTTCCGGGTGCTGCCCGCGCTCGCGCTCGTCGTCATGGTGGTGGCGACCGCGGCCATGGCCCGGCTGCTGGGGGCGGGACGCACCGGCCAGGTGCTGGCCGCGCTGGCCACGGCGGCCTGCTCGGAGTACCTGGGCGCGCTGCACGAGCTGACCACGACGACGCCCGACTTCGTGTTCTGGACGATCACGCTGCTGCTCATGATCCGGCTGCTGAAGGACGGCGAGCCGCGGTGGTGGCTGGCGGTCGGCCTGTGCGCCGGTGCCGGGTCCGAGGCCAAGTGGAACATCGGGTTCCTGCTGGTGGGCCTGGTTCTCGGGTTCGCGCTGGTCCCCGAGGCCCGGCGGCTGGCCCGCAGCCGCTACCTGCTGGCCGGGGCGGCGATCTTCGCCGTGCTGGCCGCGCCCGATGTGGTGTGGCAGGCGGTCCACGGCTGGCCGGAGTTTGACGTGTTCCACGCGCTGCAGCAGCAGGCCGGCCAGAACCGGGTGATGTACTGGGTGGGACAGATCCTGTACGCCGGCCCCATCCTGACGCCGGTGTGGATCGCCGGCCTGTGGTGGTCACTGCGCTCCCCGGCCGGGAAACGGTACCGTCCGCTGGCGATCGCGTGCGCCTTCGTGATCCTGGCGCAGTTCGTGCTCGGCGGTAAGCCGTACTACCCCGGCGGGGCGTACACGTACCTGTTCGCGGCGGGCGCCGTGGTGACCGAACGCTGGCTGGCTGACCGGGGACGGCGTCAGACCGTGGTCACCTTCGGGCTCATCGTCGTCGGCGGGCTGATCGGGTCGCTGGTCGCGCTGCCGGTGCTGCCGGCTCGAGTGCTGCACACGGCGCCGCTGCAGAAGATCAACTACGACCTGGCCGAGACGATCGGCTGGCCGCAGCAGGTGGCCCTGGTGTCCCGGCTGTATCACGCGTTGCCGCCGGCCGAGCGCGCCCACACCACGATCCTCACCGGCAACTACGGCGAGGCCGGTGCCCTGGCCAGGTACGGGGCCGGGTACGGCCTGCCAACGGCCTACAGCGGCGCGAACAACTTCTGGCTCTGGGGTCCGCCGCCGGCCACCGACACCGATGCCATCGTGGTCAACGGCGACCCAGCCTTCCTGCGACGGGAATTCACCTCGGTCCGTCAGGTGGCGACGTTCACCAACGGTCTTGGTGTCGCTGACGACGAAGAAGGCGTGCGGATCTACGAATGCACCGGGCTGCGCACGCCCTGGGCTCGTTCGTGGATAGCTTTCCGCGACTACTCTTGATCACGGGGTCCACTTGCCGACCGTGAACGACGGATGCCAGAAGCTGAGCGGCCAGAACATCACTGAGATCGCGTACTGCGCCCAGCTGTGCAGGAAGTCGCCCCCGGCCGCTGCGGTAGACGGGATGTGGGGCGACGCGGTATTCACGAACACGCCGATCAGGATGTATATCGCGACGACGAGGCCGTTCAGGCTGAAGAGAGCTCGTACGTACCTCACTCGTCTGAGGATAAATGCGGACGGACGCCATCACGACGCGACACGCCGGTACGTACCGGCTGACGTGGGTTAAGTTCGCGATTCATCGTTCGGGGTAGGGGAAGCTCTACCTTCGAAACTCACCGTGGCACCATGGTGCATACGGGAACAAGTGCTGAAATATGGACAGTATGGACATTGCGGGGACACAGGGGACACATCAATCCTGGCTCGGCCGTAGGGTCGTGGCCGCCCTATACGGGGGCTTCGCCCTATACGCTGGCGTCTTCGCGCTGGTCGGACAGGGATATGACCGGAACTGGGCGCTCTGTGCCCTAGGCGGGTACGCCCTGGGCATGGTCGCGATCTGGCGCTGGGGGGTGTCGGCGCGGACGCTGGTCATCGCGGTGGCCGGGGCGCTGGTGATCCCGCTGCTGGTATTCGACGCCGGTCCGTTCACCGACGGCATGGTGGTGATCGCCAGGTCGGCCGTGCTGGTGCTGAAGTCAGGTACACCGTACGTACCGGACGGGCAGACCGCCGGTTACCTGTCCTACGACCCCTACTTGCCGGCCATGGCCATCTTCGGCCTGCCGAAAGCCATCGGACTCGCGGGCGCGATCGGCAACCCGGCGCTGTGGCTGGCCCTGATGTCGGTGACTATTTTCGGTGCCGCGTTCTGGATCGGCGTGCCGCACTCGCCGCTGCACTGCGCCGCCTGCCGGCGGCAGGCGCTGCTGCGCGGCATGTTCGCCATCGCGTCCCCGGTGGTCGCGCTCAACATCGCGATCACCACCACGGACCCGCCCGTGCTGGCATTGATGCTGCTGGCGATGGCCTTCGCGGCCAGTGGCCCGAGAGCGCGTTCCGCGGGGGTGGCGCTCGGGTTCGCCTGCGCCATGAAGACGACCGCGTGGCTGGCGATCCCGGTGCTGGCGGCGCTGTTCTGGTCCAGGGACTACCCGCGGGCCGCTGTGCGGTTCGTGATCACAACGGTGGCGACCGCGGGCTCGCTGATCGCGATCATCTCTCCCGCGGCGCTGACCAACCGGGTGATCGCGGAGAACACCATCCTGTTCCCGCTCGGCCTCACGCACTATCGGACTCCGGCGTCGAGCCTGCTCCCTGGGCACCTGCTTGCCGACAGCGGCCCGAACGGCAGGTTCATCGCCACCGCCTTGCTGCTGGCGGCCGGGTTCATCGTGGTGATGTCGCTGGTCCTGCGGCCGCCGAAGGATGTCCCGGCCGCGTGCGTGCGGCTGGCGACCGGGCTGGCCGCCATGTTCCTGTTCGGGCCGGCCGAGCGATTCGGCTACTTCATCTACCCGATCGGCCTGCTCGGCTGGGCCTGGCTGATGTCGGAACGCAGACCCGCCGAACCCCCAGACGAGGAGCCAACCCCACCGAAGGTGACCGCTTTGTCCGCCTCGAAGGAGCCCGACCCGTAGCTCCCGTTGCTGGTGGGTGGGGTGCTGCCCACGAAAGAGTGCGGGTAACGCCGCACCGCCCAGGAAAAAGGCGCGCGTGGGCGGCGGCCGGGCGGGCGGCGGGCGGCTACGCGGGCGGCCGCCGGGCTGCTAGGCGGGGATTGACAGGGACAGGCCGAACTGGGCTTGCGGGTCGGTCCACCAGTCGCGGAGCCCGAAGCCGGCTGCCGCCAGCTCAGAAGCGACGCCGGAGCGGCGGAACTTGGATGAGACCTCGGTGCGCATCTCCTCACCGTCGGCGAACTCGGCGACCAGATCGATGCCGGGTACCCGCACGGTCTGCGCGACGGTGGACCGTAGCCGCATCTCGATCCACTCCGACTCCGGATTCCACGCGGCTACGTGGTCGAAGGAGTCGGGGTCGAAGTTCGCGCCCAGTTCGGCGTTCAGCACCGACAGCACGTTCTTGTTGAACGCCGCCGTGACGCCGGAGGCGTCGTCGTAGGCCGCCAGCAGCGTCGGCACGTCCTTGACCAGGTCGGTTCCCAGCAGGAAGGCGTCGCCCGGCCGGAGGTAGGAGCGGACCCGGGCGAGAAAGTCACGGCGTTCTGATGGAAGAAGATTTCCTATGGTGGAGCCGAGGAAGGCGATCAGAACGAGGTCCGGCTACGGCGTCGTCTGGTACTCCCAGGTGCGCCTCGAAGTCGGACACCATCGCGTCGACGACCAGCCCCGGGTAGTCCGTCACCAGCGCCTCACCCGCGCTGACCAGGGCGGACTCGCTGACATCGACCGGGACATAACGACGCAGGGTGCCCGCGTCGCGCAACGCGTCGAGCAGCAGCCGGGTTTTCTCCGACGAGCCAGAGCCGAGCTCGACCAGCGTGGCCGCACCCGACAGCGCGGCGATCGACGAGGCCCGCTCGGTGAGGATCGCGCGCTCGGCCCGGGTGGGGTAGTACTCGGGCAGCTCGGTGATCTTCTCGAACAGCGCGCTGCCCTGGGCGTCGTAGAACCATTTCGGCGGCAGCGTCTTCGGGGTCGCGGACAGGCCCGCCCGCGCGTCAGCGCGCAGCGACGACGCGAAGAAGTCCTCCGGCAGGCGACGCTCGACGGTGAGGGTCATGATGTGATCGCGATCCTTTCCGGGTTGGCGGTCAGCACGTGCCGGTCAGGCACGCTTTCCCAGCCGGGCTCGTCGTCGGATGGCTCGGAGGCCACCCGCACCGAGTCATCGGCTTTCCGGTACCACAGCGAGTCGCCCCACGCGCTCGCCACGATCGTCGTCCCTTCGGAGAGCAGCAGGTTGAACCGGCCCTTCACCCCGGCGGCGTCGAGCTCGGCGAGCACCGACGACAGCGCTCCGGCCGCGGGCACGCCGCCGTGCAGCCGCCGGAGCACCAGCGCCCACAGGAAGGCGGAGTCAACCCGTGCCTCAAGTGACAACAGTGACGTGTGTGACAGTGTTCCGGCGACCCGGCGGATGGCGGGGGAGTCCGGCCAGCCGTTCATCACGCCGTTGTGGCTGAACAGCCAGCCATCGGTGGCGAACGGTGCGACCGCGCCCTCGTCGAGCGCCATGCCCTCGGTGGCGTCTCGCACGGCTCCGAGTACCGCGCCCGACCGGGTGACCCGGGCGACATCCGCGAACGACGGATCCGCCCAGATCGGGGTGCTTCGCCGGTAACGGGCGGGCTCCGGATCGGCGTCGGCCCACCAGCCGACGCCGAAGCCGTCCGCGTTTATCGTGCCGTGTTCCTGGCGCCGGGGCGCCCAGGACTGCCGGTACAGCCCGTGCGGCGGATCGATGATGAGCTCCCGCAACGTGGCGGGCGGCCCGATATATGCGAAATGTCGGCACATGGGTCACCAATTCAGGCTTAAGTGTCAGAGTGACCGCGCGGTGCGGAAGCCGGCGAAGATCTGCCGGCGCACCGGGTAGTCCCAGTTGCGGAACGTGCTGCGGGCCGCCACCGGGGAGACCGCGAACGAGCCGCCGCGCAGCACCTTGTACTCGGGGCCGAAGAAGACCTGCGAGTACTCCTTATAGGGCCAGGCCACGAACCCCGGGTAGGGCAGGAAGTCCGAGCTCGTCCACTCCCAGACGTCACCGATCAGCTGGCGGGCACCCGATGGCGCGGCGCCGGCTGGATAGGAGCCCGCGGCCGCCGGGCGCAGGTACCGCTGGCCCAGGTTGGCCAGTTCGGCCGACGGGTCAGCGTTTCCCCACGGGAACCGCCGGGTCTGGTCCGACACCGGATCGTGCCGTGCGGCCTTCTCCCACTCGGCCTCGGTCGGCAGCCTCCGCCGCGCCCAGCGGGCGTACGCGTCCGCCTCGTACCAGCTGACGTGCACGACCGGCTCGGCGGGATTGACCGGCACCGTCGAGCCGAACTCGGACCGCGTCCAGCCGCCCGCGCCGTCTCGCTGCCAGTACAGCGGTGCGGTCAGGCCGACCCGCTGCCGGTGGTCCCAGCCGTCTGGCGACCAGAACCGGTAGTCGGAGTACCCGCCGTCGGCGATGAACTCCGCGTACGCCCCGGCGGTCACCGGCGTGGTGTCCAGGTAATACGCGGGCACGTCCACGGCGTGCGCCGGCCGCTCGTTGTCCAGCGCCCACGGCTCGGTCGAGGTGCCCATCGTGAACGCGCCGCCCGGAACCAGCACCTCGGCCGGCAACGTCGCCGCGTCGTCGGGAGCGGGCGGCGGGACCGGCGCGGACAGCACCGGCGCGCCGACCCGTAGCTGATGGGTGATCAGCATGGTCTCGTCGTGCTGCTGCTCGTGCTGGGCGATCATCCCGAAGGCGAAGCCGTCGGAGGTCAGTGCCTGCCCAGTGAGGGGCGGCCCGTCGAAGCGAACCTGGTCCAGCAGGTCGAGTACCCGGCCGCGCACCTCGTGACCGTAGGCGCGAGCCTCCCCGGGCGGCAGCAGCGGCAGCGTCGGCCGCTCGACTCTTGGATGCTCGAACGCGTCATACAGCGGATCGATCTCCGGGTGCAGCGGCTCCCGGCCGCCGACCTCGCGCAGGAGCCACAGCTCTTCCTGGTTGGCTATGTGCGCGAGATCCCATACCAACGGGGACATCAGCGGTGAATGCTGCCTGGTCAGGTCGGTGTCATCCACGCAGCCCGTCAGTAGCGTGGTGCGATCTCGAGCCGCGATCAGCTCCGCCGCGATCCGTTCCCTCAGGGTCTGGGTCATGTCATCTTCTCCAGCAGGTCGTCGGCCGGACATCGGTCCTTGGTTACATATCGCTGGGTGAACTCGCCCACCGCGTCCGTGATGGCGGACGGCACGCCCAAGCGGGCCAGCGCTTCGGCGGCGGCGGCGAAACACTCCTTGGCTGCCCGCGCGATGGCCGGGTCCTCGGGCCCGCACTTGGCGGCGAGCTCCCACTGGCCGGCCACCGGGCTGGTGGCCGCCATCGCCGCGCGGGACGCCTCGTGATCGGCGAAGATCGCGGCGGTGACCGCGAGCGGGACGATCCACCCGTCATCGGGCTGGGCGTCGATCATCCGCAGCTCCAGGTACCCGTGCGGGCGCACCGGCGGGAACAGCGTGGTCAGGTGGTACTCCACGTCGTCGGTACCCGCGACGCGGGGATTGTCGGTGACTAGCCAGTCACGAAACGTGAGACCGGGTGGTGCGGTCCAGTCCGCGGTGCCGGAGCCGGGCACGCACATCACCTCGGCGTCCAGCGCGTACGCCGCCCACGCGCGGCGCGGATCGCCGTCCGTCCGGGCGTCGAGCACCGGCTTGGTACGGCCGGGGTCGAGGTTGAGCCAGACTTGCTGGCGGGAGGACTTCCACCCGGTCCGTTTCCCTTCCCGCAACGGGGAGTTCGCGAACGCCGCCACCAGCACGGGGCCGAGCGCGTGCGCCAGCCGCCAGCGCCACAAATAGCCATCTGGGCGGCCGGCGGCATCGTCGCCGTCGGTTCCGGCGTCCAGGCATACCTGGACCGACGCCGAGCCGCCCATCATCCGCCTGCCCCAGGGCCCGGCGCGATCGAAGAACGCCTCCATCGCCGCGTAACGAGGTTTGTCGAGCACTCGCCGCGGTGCGCGGAGCGGGTCGAGGCCATATCCCGCGAGCTCGAGCCCTTGGGCCGCCGCCGCATCCCGTAGGGCGGTCAGGTCGGCCGCCGCGGCGGTCACGCACCCGGCCAGTGACGAGGCCGGGGCCGAACTGAGCTCTAGCTGGCCGCCAGGCTCGGCCGTTAGCGAGGATCCATTGCTGAGAATCGTGGATCCGTCCAGCGAGTTCAAGTCGGCGCCGAAGGCCGCTACGGTCGCGGTGATCCGGTCCGCCGCCACTGGCAGTGCGGGGTCACGCGCGTCGCGTACTAGCCACTCGAGTTCGACGCCGGTCTGAGTAGGGGGCCCGGTCTTCAGGCAGATTCCGTGCACCAGGGCCACGGTTTGATTGACATTAGGGCTGTTATCGGTCATAACGGCACCATAACCGGGACCCCTGACATTCTGGCGAGTGGTCCCGCCAAAGGTCCAGAGCGGCCCGGTCCCATCACGGAGGTCGATGAGACACATCCGTTACATTCTACAAGCAGCCCCACAGCGTCCAGGTTTCCCTAGGCTTCGGGTGATACCTTGCAGGGAAGTGCCCCGGTAAATCGCGTGTATCCGGCCTGTAACACGCCGTAGAAACCCCAGATGACGGCCCTTACGCTGGGCCTCTGGCAAAATAATCACTGATGAAGGTGTCGTCCGTGAAGGTACCGCGCGTCCGGTCCGGCAGAGCCGAGGAGCCCGCCGGTATCGTGGCGATCGCGCGGATCGACCGCCGGACGAAGAACCTCACCCGTCGGCTGAGCCCAGGGGACATCGCGATTATCGACCACGCGGACCTGGACCGGGTGAGCGCCGACGAGCTGATCAGCGCCAAGGTGGCGGCGGTGGTCAACGTCGCGAAGTCGATGACCGGCCGCTATCCCAACCTCGGCCCCCAGCTGCTGCTGGACGAGGGCATCGTCCTGGTGGACGACTTCGGTCCTGACCTGCTGAGCCGGGTCACCGAGGGGGACCTGGTCCGGCTGGACGGCCAGACGCTGTACCTCGGCGATCAGATCGTGGCCAAGGGCACGGTGCAGGGCCAGGAGACGATCGACGCCGCGATGGCCGAGGCCCGGGAGGGCGTGGCCACCCAGATCGACTCGTTCGCGGCGAACACGCTGGAGTTCCTGCGCCGCGAGCGCGACATGCTCACCGACGGCATCCCGGTCCCCGAACTGAGCACCGACATGCGTGAACGGCACGTGCTCGTCGTGGTCCGCGGATACCGGTATAAGGAGGACCTGCGCACGCTGCGGCCTTACATCCGGGAGTTCCGGCCGGTCATGCTGGCGGTCGACGGCGGAGCGGACGCCTTGCTGGACGCGGGCTACCGGCCCAACATCATCATCGGTGACATGGACTCGGTCAGCGACGAGGCGCTGTGCTCAGGGGCCGAACTGGTGGTGCACGCGTACGCGGACGGCCACGCGCCCGGCCTGGCCAGGATCAACGAGCTTGGCCTGGGCGCGCACACCTGTGCGCTCCCGGGGACCAGCGAAGACGTCGCCTTGCTGCTGGCGGACGCGGCCGGGGCGGCGCTGATCCCGGTGGTCGGCACGCACTGGAGCGTGGAGGAGTTCCTCGACAAGGGCCGTCCCGGCATGGCCAGCACGTTTCTCACCCACCTGCGGGTGGGCGGCAAGGTGGTCAACGCTCGCGGCGTGCACCAGCTCTACCACAGCAGGATCTCGGGGTGGGCGCTGCTCATGATGCCGCTCGCCGCCGCCGTCACGATCGTGGTGGCGGTGGTCACCTCGCCTATCGGTTCCATCCTGAGGACCTACCTCACCGACAGCTGGCATACATTCGCTTACTGGTTCATCGGCCTCTTCTAGAGATTCTTCAATGATTGACTTTCGGTATCACCTTGTCTCCATCGTCGCGGTGTTCCTCGCGCTGGCGATCGGTCTTGTCCTCGGCTCGACGGAGCTGCAGGGCACCGTCATTGACGGGCTGCGCGCCACCTCGGACTCGCTGAACAGCCAGCTCGCGGGGCAACGCGCCCAGCGGGAGGCGTACCAGGCGCAGGTCTCGGCCGACCAGTCCTTCGCCAGCGCGAACGAGACCGCGTTGCTCAAGAACCTGCTGACCGGGCAGAGTGTCGTGCTGATCACCGAGCCGGGCGCCCAGGGCGGCGTTGTCAGCGGTATCACCACCGCCGCCAAGGACGCGGGCGCGACCATCACCGGGACGATCGCGCTGCAGAACAAGTTCTACGACATCAGCACGACGACCGAAGCCGCGCTGAACGAGATCGACGGGAACTTCGCCTCGGCCGATGGCATCTCGCTCGTGACCGCGTCGAACCAGCAGACCGCCAACCAGCAGCAGGCCGCGCAGCTGATCGCCATGGCCTCGGTGACCAAGGTCACGACGAGCACGACGCCCGACGTCACGCTGACACCCACCCAGGCGCAGTCGGTGCTGAGCACCTTCCAGCAGGGCGGGTACATCAGCGGGCAGCCGACCGACAAGGCCACGCTGGCGATCATCGTGACTCCGGGATCGGCGCCGTCCGATGGCAGCTCCGACCCCGCGAACCAGGTGCTCGTCGCGGTGGCGCAGGAGTACGCCGCCGAGAGCACCGCCACCGTCGCCGCGGGCAACACCTCCGGAGATTCCTCGGGCAGCGCCATGTCGGTGCTGCGTTCCTCCAACGCGGCCGCGGACGTGTCCACCATCGACAACGCCGACACCACGACAGGTCAGATCACGGTGATCCAGGCGCTCGCCAACCAGGCGCAGGGGGGCAAGGCGGGGTCATACGGTGTCGACTCCGGCGCCACGTCCGGCGGACCGTCGCCGGCACCCACGCCGAGTGCTAGCGTGACTGAGTCCCCTAGCTCATCGAGTACCAAGAAGGCCCAGGATAAGAAGTGACAAGCGTCGCCTCCCGGCTCGTCACCGCAACCGCGATCGGCGCCGCCGCGGCGGGTGCCGCGCGCGCCGCGTACACCATGTTCGGCCATCGCCCTCCCGGCGGTGATAAGACCTGGAACAGGACCAACCATCGCGGCGAGACGCTGACCCTGCTGGAAGGACCCGCCATCGCGGTGGGTGCCGCCACCGCCGCGCTGGCCGTCGCGCCGCAGTTGGGTACCCGCAAAGCCGCCGCGCTGGCGCTGGCGGGCGTGGGGGCCGCGGCGTTCGGCTGTTACGACGACCTGGCCGAATCCTCGTCCCGCAAGGGGCTGCGCGGCCACATCGGGGCGCTCGCGCACGGCGAGGTGACGGCCGGCGCGGTCAAGCTCGGCGGTATCGGCGTCACCGGCCTGGCCAGTGCCGTGGTCGCCGGCGGAGACCCGGTCGATGTCGCGATCAACGCCGCGCTCATCGCCGGCGGCGCCAACCTGCTGAACCTGTTCGACCTGCGGCCCGGCCGCGCGATCAAGGTCGCGATCGGATCCGCCGCGCTCATCGAGGCCGGTGCCCCGGCCGCCGCCCCCGCGCTCGCCGCGCCGCTCGGCGCGGCCGTCGCGTTGCTGGGCGAGGACCTAAGCGAACGCGCCATGCTCGGCGACACCGGAGCGAACGCGCTCGGCGCGATGCTCGGCGCCGCCGCGGCGCAGCTGCCACGCCCGGCGCGGCTCGCGCTGCTGGCTGGCATCGTCGCGCTGACCGGTGCCAGCGAGAAGGTCAGTTTCACCAAGGTGATCGAGCGGACCGCGCCGCTGCGCTGGCTGGACATGCTCGGACGCCTGCCCGCCGCGACGCCGTTGGCGGAGTTGCCAGCCCAGCGGTCGGTTACCACGGTCCCGCCAGGCCAGTGACAGCTCCCGTGACGGAGCGGGGGGAAACCCTGCCGCGTTTGAAGGGCATTGGGCGGGCGGCGGTGATGATCGGCGTGATCACCGTGGTGGCCCGCGCGGCCGGCTTCGGCCGCCAGCTCGTGTTCGCGCATACCGTCGGGCCGACGTGCCTGGGCACCGCGTACACGACGGCCAACATGGTGCCGAACATCATCTACGACGTCGTGCTCGGCGGCGCGCTCAGCTCCGCTGTCGTCCCGGTGCTGGCGGGCCGGATCGGCGAGACCGCCGACGCCAGGAAGATCAGCTCCGCCCTGCTCACCTGGACCGTGCTGCTGCTGGCACCGGTCAGCGTCATCGTCGCCTTCGCTTCCGGGCCGCTGGCCTCGGCGCTGCTCGACGGTGCGGAAGGCTGCTCGCGGTCGGCGGTGGACGCGGTCGGCGGCCGGATGCTGGCCGTGTTCGCACCGCAGATCCTGCTGTACGGGATCGCCGTCGTGCTCTACGGCATCCTGCAGTCGCATCGCAGGTTCGCCGCGCCCGCCCTCGCTCCGCTGGTCTCCAGCATGGTCGTGGTGGCCGCGTACCTGTGGTTCGGCCGGATCGGCGGGAGCTACGTCAACGGGCGGATCCACTCGCTCCCGTTGCGCTACGAGATGATCTTGTCCATCGGGACCACGCTCGGCGTGCTCGCGATGGTGCTCACCGCGGTCGTGCCGTTCGCCCGGCTACGGCTGGGACTGCGTCCGGCGCTGCGGTTCCCGCCGGGTGTCGCGCCCCGGGTGCGGCGGCTGGCGGCCGCGGGGGTGCTCACGCTGATCGCGCAGGACACCTCCACGGTGGTCGTCGTGGTGCTGGCCAACCACTTTGGCGGCAGTGGGGCGCTCGTGGTGTACAGCTTCGCCTGGGCGGTGTTCGAGGTACCGTACGCGGTGCTCGCGGTGCCGATCGCCACCACGGCGTTCCCCGAACTGTCGTCCCGGTCCGGCGCCGACGTGAACGACACCAGCGCGCGGTCGACCCGCGCGACGTTGCTCGCCTCCTGTCTGGGTACCGCGCTGCTCGCGGGCGCGTCTGGGCCGCTGTCGCAGATCTTCGAATCGCACGCCGGGCACCGGGCGAGCCTGCTGGCGCTGTCGCTGGTCGCGTTCGCGCCCGGGCTCATCGGTTACGGCCTGGCGGCATCGCTGGCCCGGGTGCTGTACGCGACCGGGCACAGCCGCGCGCCCGCGCTGGCGGTGACCGCTGGCTGGGTGCTGGTCATGGCCGCCGACGCCGCGATCGTGCCGTTCGTGCCGCAGCGGCTGGCGGTCGCCTATCTCGGCATCGGCACCACCTTCGGGCTCACCGTGGCGGGGATCGTGCTCATCGTGCTCGTGCGGCGTTCCCGGGGTCCCGCCGCGCTCGCCGGGCTCGCCCGCGCCACCGGATCCGGGCTGGCCGGGGCGGCCGCTGGCATCGTGGTCGGCCTGGCGATCTCGCAGGTCGTGCCGGCCACCGGGTTCTTCGCCAACGTGGGCCTGACGCTGCTGGTGTGCGCGGTGGCCACGCTGGCGTTCGCCGCGGTGGTCGCGGTGTCTGATGGGGGAGACCTGCGCTCGATGCTGGTCCACATGCTCCGTCGTGCCTAGGATCGCGTTCGTCCAGCGGGCGTCAACCGGCGGCATCGGCCGTCATGTGCGAATGCTCGCCGCCGGCACCGGCGGCTCGGTGATCTCGTCCGGCGGCGTGCCCGCCATCCGGCGCGCGTTGCGCGGCGCGGACATCGCGCACGCGCACGGCGTCAGAGCGGGCGCGCTTACGGTGCTCGCCGTGATTGGCCTCCGCCATCGTCCCCGAATCGTCGTCACTGTCCATAACGACGCGCCCGCTTCCCTCACGGCCCGCCTCGGCTACCGCGTGCTGGAGCTGGTCGTCGCGCGCGGCGCCGATGTGGTGCTGGTCGTTTCCCCGGACCTAGAGGCTCGGATGCGTTCTCTTGGTGCCCGGCGGGTCTCGCTGGCGGTGGTGGCGGCGCCTGTTTTGCCTACTGCTCCGGGGCTTGCTGCTGGCGGGTCCGCCGGGCGTTTCGTGCTCGCCATCGGCCGGCTGGCGCCGCAGAAGGATTTCGCCACGCTGCTGGCGGCCGCTCCGGCGTGGCGTGATCTCGCGCGGCTGGTCATCGCGGGTTCCGGGCCGCTGGAGTCCGAGCTGCGGTTGCAAGCGGCGGGGCTCGACGTTTCATTTGCCGGTCACCGGGATGATGTGGCGGAACTGCTGGCGTCGGCCGCCGTGTTCGTGGTCTCCAGCCGATGGGAAGGGCAGCCGCTGGTCCTTCAGGAGGCGCTGCGCGCCGGTGTCCCGGTGGTGGCCACCCGCGTCGGCGGCATCCCCTCGCTGACGGGTGAGGACGCGGCGCTGCTGGTGCCGCCGGGGGACGCGGCGGCCCTCGGAGTGGCGGTTCGGGACGTCCTCACCGACCCCGCGCTCGCTTCGCGGCTGCGCTCGGCGGCCCGGGCGCGGGCGGCTTCGCTGCCGAGTGAGGCCGACGCCGTGGCGGCGGCTCTCGCGGTGTACGACTCACTGCTGCCGCAGCCGTAAGCGTCGATGGTCTCGCCGTGTCCTGATGGCAGCAGCTGCCCGTTGTGCGGGCATATGTTCCTTGGCGCGGAATAACCGGTTCACCCCATGCCCGCAGGTCATCCGGAGGTCCGCAAACCGAACATACATGCCATTTCTCCCCGCCACCATGCCCGGCGATTATGGTCGGTGCTGCACTACCGAGACTCTTTGCCGGGTAGTGCAGCACCGACCATAATCCCGCGGACCCAGGGATGGCAGCAACGGTCGGCGCAACCGGGCGATACCCCGCCAAATCGGTCAGCCGTGGCGAGACGGACGTTGCTCCGGAACGACGCCTGATGCGCCTGCGGCGGTCAGCACCTGCCCGCAGCGCGAGCCAACGACATCGATGCCCCGTCCATGCCGCCCGGACGGCAGCATCGCCACATCGATGCGGTTGAAATCAGCCCCCAGAAGGCGCCTACCGGGCAAAACGCGCACCCGCGCCGCCCTCGTGAGCTGATCCGCATTGCATGATGGCCGCACTTCCTGCGAACATTTTCGATCCTTCCTCTAGTTGCTAGACGGCTCGAGACGCAACTTATCTGGCCGCTGGCCTCGTCTACTCATGGGGGGACGGATCGGATTGGAGAACTGAGTGGACGTCCCCCGCGCATCACACCGGAAGCCTGGCAAGCGTGGTTACCGGCGGCTGGTGGATTACCCGCGCTGGGGTCGGCGCGGCTGGCGGGCGTTCGTGCCGTCGTGGCGGCTGGTCGCCGGGGTGTCGGCGGCGTGGTTTATCGCCGTGGTGAGCTTGGTCGTGGTGGTGTACTCCTTGGTGAAAACCCCGGATCTGAATGACCTGTCGCTGCCCACGGCGACGGTGTACGAGTACTCCAACGGGGTGCCGTTCTACACTGCCGGGCTGCAAGACCGGGTGCCCGTCACGGGGAGCCAGATCCCGTCCGTCATGGCGCACGCGGTGGTGGCCATCGAGAACCCGACGTTCTACACCGACGAGGGAATCTCTCCGCGCGGTATTCTGCGGGCCCTGGTCAACGACGTGCGGGGGAACCCGCTGCAAGGCGGGTCGACCATCACCCAGCAGTTCGTCAAGAACGCGTACCTGACCGACGCGCAGACCATGAGCCGCAAGCTGTCGGAGATCTTCATCGCGGTGAAGATCACCCACACCTACTCCAAGTCCGAGATTCTCGACGACTACTTCAACACCGTGTACTTCGGCCGGGGAAGTTACGGCATCCAGGCGGCCGCCGAGACCTACTTCGGTGTCTCCGCCCGGCAGATCAGCTCACCTGCTCAGGCGGCGTACCTGGCCGCGCTGGTCAACGCGCCCACCGTGCTCTCCCAGATCGACCCAGCCGACCAGGCCTTGCTGCGTCAGCGGTGGAACCTGGTGCTGAACGACATGGTCAAGGCCGGGTACCTGACAGCCATCCAGCGGGCCGCCGTTCGCTGGCCGGCCGCGCTGCCGCCGAGCGGAACGATCGTCCAGGACGGGAACGGGGTCAACGATTCCGCGATGGCCCAGGTCGCCGACGACTATCTCGACCAGGTGCACGCGACCGACCCGCAGGTTCCCGATTCGGCCACCGCCGCGGCCGGCGGCGATGTGATCGTCACAACCTTCACCCGGGCCGACATGACCGCCGCCGTCCGCGCCGTCCGTGATCAGCTCTATGACCGGCTTAGGGCCCGGTCCACGGTGAACCGCGGTGTGCAGGTCGGCCTGGCCACGGTGGACGCCGACAACGGGGAACTGCTCGGCTTCTACCCCGGAACCTCGGACTTCGATAACGCGACGCAGGCCCAGATCGAGCCCGGGTCCCAGATGGGGCTGTTCGCCAAGATCTCGGCGTTCGACCGGGCCGCGGGGAGCGGTGCCTCGCTGTGGTCGCTGATGGCCGAGACTGGGCTGACCCGCAACCTGATCGCCGACCCGGCGGAGCTGCCCGAGCCGCTGTCAAAGCTAAAGACCGACCCCGACCTGGCGCTAGGCATCGCGCCCGAGTCCCCGGTGCGGATCGCGGACGCGTTCACGATCTTCATCAACGGCGGCGTCTACCGCGACCTGGCCATGATCCGCTCGGTCACCGTCGAGGGCCGCACGGTGTGGACCTACGCGCCTCCGGCGGGCACCAGGGTCTTGCCCAATGCGTTCGTCGATTTTCTCGGGCCGGATTCGGCGGGGGTCCCGGGCACCATCGGCGGTGACGAGAGCGTCTGGTTCACCGGCACCTCCGGTGCCATCGTCACCGCGGTGGCCATGTGGGATCAGACCGTGAACGCCAAGCATCAGGTCGTGCAGCTCTCACTGGCCGGCCTGGGCGGGGTTCCGGCCGGGTCGTCCGTCAACTGGCCCACCGCGATATGGAAGGCCGACATGGGCGGGGTCACCCCAGTGGCGGGGGCGGGCATGACATTTGCGCGCCCCGAACCGGTGAGCGGCTGAGTCCTGACAGCTGGGGCTGAGGGTGCCAGATGGTGCTGAGCCCGCTCATCAAGAACGCGCTGTCCGGCTCGGCCGTGCCTGCGGGGAAGCGGCGGCGGTCGTCAAAGAAGCTCGAGGTGACCCTGCCCAGGCGCAGCGGCTCCAGCATCCAGCCGGCTGTTTCGAGTTCCACCCCGTCGAAGACGCCCTGGGCCGGGGTGGCGGCGTAGCCAGCCGGAGCGCAGCGGAAGAAACCAGACGCGGCGTCGAGGCTGGTGAAGATCGATCCGGGCGGAAGCTCTCCGGCGCGATGGGCTTCGACCTCGATATGCACCATGCCGTCGCGGCTGGCGACCTTAATCCGGTAGCCCTCGCCGTCTTCATGTGCCTGGAACCGGGCCAGGTGCAGATAGCCCGGGAACAGGCGGCCGCCGGCCAGCGCGGCCAGCCGGGACGAGGTGTCGCGCCTGGGGATGTACACGCCGGTAACCGGGCCGTCCGGGCCGTCCCAGCACACCGCCACCCGGTGGGCGGCGTTCTCCGACCGGAGCCCGGCAGCGGGCAGTCCAGCGGGCCGGATGCGGCCAAGCCGGATCAGGCAGATGCCCGCAACCCCGTGACCGCCGACGAGGGCGGGCCGGAATGGCGCCGGCAGATACGAGCCCAGCAGATCCGGATCGACCCGGTAGTTGACCAGGACGCGGCGTTCCATCACCGCTGCCAGCGCGGGCGCCTTCATGACCTCCCCCTCGCGGCACGGCGCCGCTGCACGACCTGCTCGGGACATACCGCAGACAAGAATCCGCCAAGGCATAGCGCGAGCCGCTCCCCGGCCAGGGCGTACAGGATGCGGTTGCCGTCCCGCCGTTCGGTGATCAGCCCGGCGGCCCTGAGGATCGACAGGTGACGGGATACCGACGGCCCCTTGATCGGGAACCGGGAAGCGATGTCCCCGGCCGCCATCTCCCCGTCGCGAAGATCCTGCAGGATCTGCCGCCGGGTGGGATCAGCTAGCGCCCGGAACACGGACGCCTCACTATCTGCCATATAGCTATTTAGCCAGATAGCTAATATTCGAGTCAATGGTCCACGACCTGCGATCTCGGTTGCATCAGTGCGGGGTGGGAGGATGGCTGGCGTGCCTGCCTATCTTCCGGAATCGCCGCGCCCCACGTACCCCGTTCGCGGTGAGCGGCTGCTGCTGCGCCCGCTGACCAGCCGCGACACTGACGCGCTGCTGGCCTATCGGGGCCGTGCGGACGTCTGCCGGTACGTCCCGTTCGAGCCGATGACGCCGGAGGATATCGCCGAACGCCTCGCCGGGCAGTGGGCCCGCACCGAGCTGACCGGCGAGGGACAGGCGCTGACGCTGGGGGCGGAGGTCAGGCAAACCGGTGAGCTGGCCGGGGACTGCGTCCTGTTCTGGCGCAGTCAGGAGCACGCTGGCGGAGAAGTCGGCTATGTGTTCAATCCCAGTCTGGGCGGGCGGGGCTACGCCACGGAGGCGGTGACCATGATGCTCCGGCTGGGCTTCGAAGAACTCGGCCTGCATCGCATCATCGCCCGGATCGATGAGCGCAACGAGCCGTCGGCGAGGCTGGCCCGCCGGGTGGGTATGCGGCAGGAGGCCCACCTGATCGAGAACGAGATCTTCAAGGGCGAATGGAGCAGCGAGCTGGACTTTGCCATGCTCGCCGCCGAGTGGCTCGCGCTGCACAGCGGCTGAACCACCTCGGCCGCCATCGTAACGGTGGGAATCGCTGATAGCCGGGCGCGCTGGGTTACGCATGCTGGTGCTTAGCAGGAGGAGTGTCACCCTCCCGTGGAGCCGCCGAGTTGTCTGCCACAGCGTTCGCGAGGTAAGCACCCATGACTCCCGAAGTCGCGGCCACGGTGCCGGAACTGTTCGCCGCCCAGGTGGCTCGCGATCCCGGCGCGACCGCGCTCCTCGACGGGGATACCGAGCTGACTTATGCGCAGCTGGACGCGTCCTCCGACCGGCTCGGCCGCCACCTAGCCGAGCTGGGGGCAGGCCCGGAGGCGCTGGTCGGCGTGATGATGGACCGCGGCACCGACCTTGTCGTGGCTCTGCTCGGGATCCTCAAGGCGGGCGCGGCTTACCTGCCCATCGACCCCGGCCAGCCTATGGCCCGCACCGTGGCCATGACCGAGTCGGCCGATGTCAGGGTGGTGGTCGCCGACCGCGGCTACCACGACCTGGTCCGGCGGTGCATGCCGGACGCGGCGATCGTGTCGGCGGACGCCGGGACAAGCGGCGCCACCAGCTCTCTCGCCGCGCTGCGGCCTGATCACCCCGCGTACGTCATGTTCACGTCCGGCTCCACCGGGCAGCCAAAGGGGATCGTGACCACGCATCAGAACGTGGCTGATCTGGTGCGTGACCGGTGCTGGCAGTCCGCGGCCCCGGTACGCGGACTGATGCATCTGCCCCATACCTTCGACGGGTCGACCTGCGAGCTGTGGGTGCCGCTGCTGACCGGTGGATGCGTGCTGCTGGCACCGCGGGAACGCATGGAAGCGGGATTGCTGCGCGCCCTGATCGCCCGTTACCGACTCACGCACGTGCACCCGGCGGCGGGGCTGTTCCGGGTGATCGCCGAGGAAGACCCGGCCGCGTTCAGCACCCTGACGGAGGTCAGCACCGGCGGGGACGTGGTGCCCGCCGGCGCCGTGCGGCGGGTGATGGAGGCGGTACCGGGCATCCGGCTGCGTCCCATGTACGGGCCGACCGAGACGACATTCTGCGTCACGCAGATTCCGTTCGAGGACGCGGAGCGGATTGGTGCGGTGTTGCCGATCGGCCGCCCGTTGGATAACACGCGGGTGTTTGTGCTGGACGACGCGTTGCGGCCGGTGCCGGTGGGGGTGGCGGGTGAGTTGTACGTGGCCGGCGCGGGGCTGGCGCGCGGGTACCTGGGACGGGCGGGGCTGACGGGTGAGCGGTTCGTGGCGTGCCCGTTTCCGCTGGTGTCGGGTGAGCGGATGTACCGGACCGGCGATGTGGCCCGCTGGAACCGGGACGGTGCGCTGGAGTTCGTGGGCCGGGCGGATGAGCAGGTGAAGGTCCGCGGGTTCCGGATCGAGCCCGGCGAGGTCGAGGCCGCGTTGACGGCGCATCCGCTGGTCGCGCAGGCGGTGGTGATGGCGCGTGAGGACGTGCCAGGGGATAAGCGGCTGACGGGCTACATCACCACCGCGGGCGGTGCCGCTGGTGTGGGTGGTGTGGTCCGGGAGTGGGCGGCGGGTCGGTTGCCGGCGTACATGGTGCCGTCGGCGGTGGTGGTGCTGGAGCGGCTGCCGGTGACGGGGAACGGGAAGCTGGACCGGGCGGCGCTGCCGGTCCCGGACTACGGCGCGGATGCGGGTGCTGGGCGTGGGCCTGAGTCGGTGCGGGAGGAAGTTCTGTGCGCGGCGTTCGCCGAGGTGCTCGGCGTGCCGCGGGTGGGCGTGGACGATGACTTCTTCGCGTTGGGTGGTCATTCGCTGCTCGCGGTCCGGCTGGTGGAGCGGTTGCGGGCGCGAGGGGTGTGGGTGGATGTCCGTACCCTGTTCACCGCGGCGAGCCCGGCGCGGCTGGCGGCGGTCGGCGGGCGTGAGCCGGTCGCGGTTCCGCCGCGGGTGGACGTTCCCGACGGCGGCGAGCTGACCGCGGGGATGCTGCCGCTGGCCGGGCTGAACGCCGACCAACTGCGGACGGTGCTCGCGGCGGCGCCGGGCGGGGTGGTCGATGTGTACCGGCTGGCGCCGTTGCAGGAGGGGTTGCTTTTCCTTCACCGGCTGCGTGCGGGTGAGGGGAGTGACCTGTACCTGTTGCGGCAGGTGCTGCGATTCGATTCGCGCGGGCGGCTGGATGCGTTCCTGGCGGCGTGGCAGCAGGTGATTGACCGGCATGAGGTGCTGCGTACCTCGATCGCGTGGGAGGGGCTGCCGCACCCGGTCCAGGTCGTGCACCGCCGTGCCGCCCTGCCGGTCACCGAGATTACCGATGACGGCGACGGGGACGGGGACGGGGACATGGGGCTCGGGCAGCGGCTTCTGACGCGGGAGTTGCAACCACTGGACCTGCGCCGCGCCCCGCTCATGGACACGCATATCATGGCCGAGCCCGCCAGAACCGGGCGCTGGTTCCTGGTGATGCGGACCCACCACATCACCCAGGACAACACCGGGCTGGACGCGGTGCTCGGGGAAGTCGCCGCGATCCTGGATGGGCGAGGCGGGGATCTGCCTGAGCCGCTGCCGTACCGTGAGTTTGTCGGCAGCGCGCTGCTGGGGATACCCGAGGCTGAGCACGAGGCGTACTTCGCTTCGCTGCTGGGTGACGTGACCGAGCCGACCGCTCCGTTCGGGATCCTCGAGGTGCGCAGTGACGGGCGGGACGTCCGTGAGCAGCGCAGCAGCATGGATGCCGAGCTCGCTGATCGGGTGCGTGAGCTAGCGCGGACAGCCGGGGTAGGCCCGGCCACGTTCTTCCACCTCCTGTGGAGCCGGGTGCTCGCGGCCCTGACCGGTCGCGGTGATGTCGTGTTCGGCACGGTGCTGTTCGGCCGGATACAGTCCGGAGCCGGCGCGGACCGGCTCCCCGGGCTGTTCATGAATACGTTGCCGGTCCGGGTACGCGGCGACAGGAGCAGCGTGGCCAACGCGCTCCGCGCCATGCAGGGTCAGCTGGCGGAGTTGATGGTGCACGAGCACGCGTCGCTAGCCACCGCGCAGCGGTCCAGCGGGGTGACGGCCCCGGCGCCGTTGTTCACCACGTTGCTGAACTATCGCTACAACGCCCTGAGCCCGCAGACCTCCACTCCGCCGGGCATCGAGCAGCTGGCCGTATGGGAGCGCACGAACTATCCGCTGGCGGTGTCGGTCGAGGACTTCGGCACCGGGTTCGGGTTCACCGTCCAGGCCGCCGCGGCGATTGACCCTGGACAGGTCACCGGTCTGCTGCATTCTGCCGCGGCCCACCTGGCGACTGCCCTGCTGGATGACCCCAGCGTGCCCATCGGGCAGGTCGAGGTTCTCGATCCGGCCGAGCGTGAGCGGGTCCTCGTCGAGTGGAACGACACCGCCCGGCCGCTGCCCGCGGTCACGGTGCCCGAACTGTTCGCTGCCCAGGCCGCGCGTACACCTGGCGCCATCGCGGTGGTGTGCGGGCACGCTGCGGTGTCGTATGCGGAGCTGGACGGGCGGTCGGGCCGGCTGGCCCGGTACCTGACCGGGCTGGGCGCTGGTCCCGAGGATCTCGTCGCGGTGGTGATGGACCGCGGGGTGGACCTGATCGTGGCGTTGCTGGGGATCTTGAAGTCGGGTGCGGCCTATCTGCCGATCGACCCCCAGCAGCCCGCCGAGCGAATCGCCTACCTGCTCGCTGACGCGAAGCCGGTGCTGCTGCTGGCGACCTCGGGTACCACGGGGCGCTTGCCGGATGGCGCCGCGGTGACGGCGACGCTGATGGATTCTCCGAACCTGGCCGCGGTACTGGGCGACCCTTCGGACGACTCCGCGGCCGCCCTGGCGGGGCAACGGGGCCCGGTACCCGCGAACGCCGCCTACCTGATCCACACCTCCGGCTCGACGGGCCGGCCGAAGGGCGTTCTGGTCCCGCATAGCGGAGCGGTGAATCTGGCCGCTGCCCAGGCCGAGCGTCTCGGGGTAGCTGGCTCCCGCCGTGTCCTGCAGTTCGCTTCGGTGGGGTTCGACGCCGCGATCTGGGAGCTGCTGATGGCGGTGTGCTCGGGTGCGTCACTGGTGCTGACTCCAGCCGAAGACCGGCTGGGGGCGCAGTTGCCCCGGCTGGTGGCAGAGCACCGGATCACGCACGCGACCCTGCCGCCCGCCGTGCTGTCGGTGATGGAACCGCGGGACTTCGCTGGGCTCTCGACGGTGATCTGTGCGGGTGAGGCGCTTAGCGATGAGCTGGTGTCCCGGTGGGCTCCGGGACGGCGTTTGATCAATGCGTACGGGCCCACCGAGACCACCGTCTGCGCGACGATGTCCACGCCCTTGGCCCGCGGGCAGGGTGTGGACATCGGTGCTCCAATCCGCAACACGCGGGTGTTTGTGCTGGACGAGGGGTTGTGTCCGGCGCCGGTGGGGGTGGCGGGTGAGTTGTACGTGGCCGGGGCGGGGCTGGCCCGGGGGTACGTGGGGCGGGCGGGGCTGACGGGGGAGCGGTTTGTGGCGTGCCCGTTTCCGGAGGTGGCGGGTGAGCGGATGTACCGGACGGGGGATGTGGCGCGGTGGACCTCCGAGGGTGTGCTGGAGTTCGTGGGGCGGGCCGACGAACAGGTGAAGATCCGGGGATTCCGGATCGAGCCGGGTGAGATCGAGGCCGCGCTGACGGCGCATCCACTGGTCGCGCGGGCGGTGGTGGTGGCGCGCGAGGACGGGCCGGGGGATAAGCGGCTGGTTGCCTACGTCACCACTGCCGGCGCCGATGCGGATGACTCGGTGGGGGCGGCGTTGCGAGAGTGGGTGGCTGACCGGTTGCCGGAGTACATGGTGCCGGCGGCGGTGGTAGTGCTGGATGAGCTGCCAGTCACGCGTAACGGGAAGCTGGACCGGGCGGCGCTGCCGGTCCCGGACTACGGCGCGGATGCGGGTGCTGGGCGCGGGCCTGAGTCGGTGCGGGAGGAAGTTCTGTGCGCGGTGTTCGCCGAGGTGCTCGGCGCGGCGCGGGTGGGCGTGGACGATGACTTCTTCGCGCTCGGCGGGCATTCGCTGCTCGCGGTCCGGCTGGTCTCGCGGATCCGGGTCGTGCTCGGAGTGGAGGCGCCGATCTGGGCGGTGTTCAATGCGCCGAGCCCGGCCCGGCTAGCCGCGGAGCTCGATGAGAAGGGCCCGGCGCGGCCGGGGGTGCGGGCACTGGTAGCGTCCGGAGCGGGTTCCGGCGTCGTTCGCGCAGCGTCGGCTGTGGTTCCTTGACCGGTTGGACGGTCCGGGTACGACCTACAACATTCCGTTGGTGCGGCGCTTGTCGGGAGACGTAAACGTCTCGGCGTTGCGGCTGGCACTGACCGATCTGGTCGGGCGGCATGAGAGCCTGCGGACCCGGTTCCCGCAGCACGACGGAGAGCCGTGGCAGGAGATCCTGGATCCAGCTGACGCGGTGCTTGAGCTGCCGGTGGTCGAGTGTGCGAGATGCGGACCGCCTGGAGTCGGCGATAGCTGGGGCGGTCGGCCGGGTCTTCGAACTCGCGACGGATCTGCCGGTTGACGCCACGCTGATCACTGCCCCTAGCGAGCGGACCTGGGTGCTGGTCGTGGTGGTGCACCATATTGCGGGCGACGGATGGTCGATGCGCCCGTTGTGGCGGGACTTGTCGGTCGCGTACGTCGCGCGGTGTGCCGGGGAGGTGCCGCAATGGGCGCCTTTGCCGGTGCAGTACGCGGATTACACGCTGTGGCAGCGCGAACTGCTCGGGGACCCAGGGGACCCAGGCAGCGTATTCGCGGGGCAACTGGCGCACTGGCGCCAGGTGCTGGACGGGGCGCCGCCGGAGCTTGCGTTGCCGGCGGACCGGCCGCGCCCGGCGATCGTCTCGCATCGCGGCGGGGTCGTGCCGCTGCTGGTGCCCGCCGGGTTGCACGCCCGGCTGTCCGGGCTGGCCCGGAGCCAGAGCGTGACGATGTTCATGGTGTGGCAGGCCGCGCTGGCGGTCCTGTTGTCCCGGCTCGGTGCGGGCCGCGACATCCCGGTCGGCAGCCCGGTGGCGGGGCGACTGGACGAAGGCCTGGACGATCTCGTCGGGTTCTTCGTCAACACCCTGGTGATCAGGACTGACGTGTCCGGCGACCCCGATTTCGGGGAAGTGCTGGCCCGCGTCCGGCGTACGGTCCTGGAGGCGTTCGAGCATCAGGATGTTCCGTTCGAGCGGCTAGTCGAAGAGCTGGCCCCGGTCCGTTCGCTGGCGCATCATCCGCTGTTCCAGGTGATGCTCGCTGTGCAGAACCAGCCGCGGGCCGCGGTCGAGTTGCCTGGGTTGCGGGTCGAGCCGTTCAGGCTAGGCCTCGCGGCGGCGAAGTTCGATCTGGACATCCAGATTTCGGAGCACTTCGGCGCGGATGGGAAGCCGGGCGGGATGAGCGGGGAAATCGTCTTCGCGGCGGACCTGTTCGACGCGGCGAGTGTTCAGGCGCTGGCCGAGCGGTTGGTGCGAGTGCTCGAGCAGGTCACCGATGATCCTGGCCTGTCCGTGGGGCAGGTCGAGGTGCTTGATCCGGCCGAGCGTAAGCGGGTGCTGGCCGGGTGGAACGACACCGCCCGGCCGCTGCCGTCGGTCACGGTGCCGGACCTGTTCGCCGCCCAGGTCGAGCGCACGCCGGGCGCCGTCGCGGTGGTGTGCGAGGACGCCGCGGTGTCGTATGCGGAGCTGGATGCGCGGTCGGGTCGGCTGGCCCGGTACCTGACCGGCCTGGGCGCCGGTCCGGAGGATCTGGTCGCGGTGGTGATGGACCGCGGAGTGGACCTGATCGTGGCGCTGCTGGGGATCCTGAAGTCGGGTGCGGCATATCTGCCGGTCGACCCCGATCAGCCCGCGGTCCGGGTCCGGCAGATGCTGGACACCGCCCGTCCTCGGTTGCTGGTCACCGCCGGTGCGCACGAGGCGCTGGATGAGGCGGGCTGCCGGCCGGCGTGGTGCTTGCGATCCCGCGGTCGAGGCAATGCTGGCCGGGCTGGATCCGTCCCCGGTGACGGATGCCTTGCGTCCGCGGCATCCGGCGTATGCCATCTTCACCTCCGGCTCCACTGGAGAGCCCAAGGGGGTGGTGGTGTCGCACGGCGGGGCGGTGAATCTGGCGGTGGCGCAGGCCGAGTGGCTGGGGGTGGGTGCTTCCAGCCGGGTGCTGCAGTTCGCGTCGGCGGGGTTTGACGCGGCGGTTTCTGAGCTGCTGATGGGGGTGTGCTGGGGCGGGTCGCTGGTCCTGGCGCTGGACGAGGACCGGCTGGGGGCGCGGCTGCCCGGTCTGGTGGCTCGTCACGGGGTCACGCACGCGACCTTGCCGCCGGCGGTGCTGTCGGTGCTGGAACCGCGGGATTTCGCGGGGGTCTCGACGTTGATCTGTGCGGGTGAGGCGCTTAGCGCTGAGCTGGTGTCGCGGTGGGCCCGGGACGGCGATTGATCAACGCCTACGGCCCGACCGAGACCACGGTCTGCGCGACGATGTCGGGGCCGCTGGTGCGCCGGCGGGGGCGTGGACATCGGTGGTCCCGTCCGTAACACGCGGGTGTTCGTGCTGGATGACGGGTTGCGGCCGGTGCCGGCGGGGGTGGCGGGGGAGTTGTACGTGGCGGGGGCGGGGCTGGCGCGGGGGTATCTGGGGCGGGCGGGGCTGACCGGGGAGCGGTTCGTGGCGTGCCCGTTCCCGGTGGCGCCGGGGGAGCGGATGTACCGGACCGGGGATGTGTGCCGCTGGACCGGGGACGGGCTGCTGGAGTTCGTCGGGCGGGCCGATGAGCAGGTGAAGATCCGCGGGTTCCGTATCGAGCCCGGCGAGGTCGAAGCCGTGCTGACCGGGCATCCGCGGGTGGGGCAGGCGGTGGTGATCGTGCGGGAGGACGTGCCGGGGGATAAGCGGCTGACCGCCTACGTCACCGCCGCGGGCCGGGACGGGGATGGGCTGGGCGGGGTGGTGCGAGAATGGGCGGCGGCCCGCCTGCCCGAGTACATGGTCCCGTCGGCAGTGGTCGTGCTGCCGGAGTTGCCGGTGACGCGGAACGGGAAGCTGGACCGGGCCGCGCTGCCGGCCCCGGACTATGCCGCGGAGGCCGGTGACCGGGCGGGGACCCGCATCGGTGCGGGAAGAGATACTGTGCACCGTGTTCGCCGAGGTCCTCGGCCTGCCCGAGTCGGCGTAGACGACGACTTCTTCGCCCTCGGCGGGCACTCGCTGCTGGCGGTGCGGCTGGTGGAGCGGCTGCGGGTGCGGGGGGTGCGGGTAGATGTACGGACCCTGTTCACCGCGGCGAGCCCGGCCCGGCTGGCGGCGGCGGCCGGGCGTCGAGCCGGTTGCGGTGCCGCCGCGGGCGGTTGTTCCGGATGGCGGGGTGCTGACCGCGGGGATGCTGCCGCTGGCGGGGCTGAACGACGACCGAACTGGAGACGGTGCTATCGGGGGTGCCGGGCGGGGCCGCCGAGGTGGTGGACGTCTACCGGCTTTCTCCGCTGCAGGAGGGCTTGTTCTTCCATCTACCGGCTCGGCGAGGGTGAGGGCAGCGACCCGTATGTGCTGCGGCAGGTGCTGCGGTTCGACTCCCGTGCTCGGCTCGACGGGTTCCTGGCGGCGTGGCAGCAGGTGATCGACCGGCATGAGGTACTGCGCACCTCGATCGCATGGGAGGGGCTGCCGCACCCGGTCCAGGTCGTGCACCGCCACGCCGCTCTTGCCGGTCACCGAAATCACCATCGATCGGATGAGCAGCGGCGAGGGACTCGGGCAGCGGCTCCTGACACTCGACCTGGAACCCATGGACCTGCGCCACCCACCGTTGGCCGATGCGCGGATCGTGCCGGAGCCGGACGGTCACGGTTGGCTGCTGATCTGGCGGCAGCACCACATTGCCCAGGACCACACCACCCTCGAGATCGTCCTGGGCGAGGTCGCCGCCATCCTGGACGGGCGGGGCGGGGAGCTGCCGGAGCCGCTGCCGTACCGGGAGTTCGTCGGCAGCGCGCTGCTGGGGATGCCCGAGGCCGAGCATGAAGCGTATTTCGCCTCGCTGCTTGGTGATGTGACCGAGCCGACCGCCCCCTTCGGGATCCTGCAGGACCAGGGTGACGGGCGTGGTGTCCGGAGGCAGCGCAGCATGCTGGATGCCGATCTCGCCGATCGGGTGCGTGAGCTGGCGCGGGCGGCCGGGGTGAGCCCGGCGACGTTCTTCCATCTGGTCTGGGGCCGGGTGCTGGCCGCCCTGACGGGTCGCGGTGATGTCGTGTTCGGCACGGTGCTGTTTGGCCGGATGCAGTCCGGAGCGGGCGCGGACCGGCTCCCCGGACTGTTCATGAACACGCTGCCGGTGCGGGTCGGCGCACCGGGGGATCGGTGTAGGCCAGGCGCTCCGCGGGCGATGCAGGGACAGCTGGCGGAGCTGATGGTGCACGAGCACGCGTCGCTGGCCAGCGCCCAACGGGCCAGCGGGGTGACGAGCCCCGGCACCGTTGTTCACCACACTGCTCAACTATCGTCACAACTCCCTGGCGCGGGGAACCCGCGGACCTGCTGCCCGGAATCAGGACCTCGCCGGGCGGGAGCGGACGAACTATCCGCTGACGGTGTCGGTAGAGGACTTCGGTACCAGGTTCGGATTCACCGTCCAGGCCGCCGCTCCGATCGCCCCAGAGCGGATCACCCGCCTGCTGCACGCCACCACGGCTCACCTGGCCGCCGCCTTGCAAGATGATCCGGGCTTGTCGCTCGGACAAGTCGAGGTGCTTGACGCCGGCCGAGCGTGAACAGGTCCTAGCCGGATGGAACGACACTGCCCGGGCGTTGCCGGCGGTTACGGTGCCGGAGTTGTTCGCGGCCCAGGTGGCTCGTGATCCGGGTGCGATCGCCCTTGTCGTCGGAGCCACTGAGCTGACGTATGCGGAGCTGGATGCGCGGTCGGGCCGGTTGGCCCGCTACCTGACCGGGCTGGGTGCCGGTCCCGAGGACCTGGTTGCGGTGGCGATGGACCGAGGCGTCAACCTGATCGTGGCGCTGCTGGGGATCTTGAAATCGGGTGCGGCCTATCTGCCGGTCGACCCCGACCAGCCCGCGGCCCGGGTCCAGCACATCCTGGATGCCGCCCGTCCCCGACTGATGCTCGATGATCTGGCGGTTGCGGCGGCGCTGGCCAGGCTGGATCCGTCCCCGGTGGCCGATGCGGATCGTGTTACCGCGCTGCGTCCAGACCATCCGGCGTACGTGATGTACACGTCTGGTTCGACTGGGCGGCCGAAGGGGATTGTGACGACACACCGGAACGTGGCTGATCTGGTGCGTGACCGGTGCTGGCAGTCGGTGGCGCCGGTGCGGGGGTTGATGCATTTGCCGCATACGTTCGACGGGTCGACGTGTGAGTTGTGGGTGCCGTTGCTGACCGGCGGGTGTGTGGTGCTGGCGCCGCGGGAGCGGATGGACGCGGGGCTGCTGCGGGCTCTGATCGCCGGATACGGGCTGACGCATGTGCATCCGGCGGCGGGGCTGTTCCGGGTGATCGCGGAGGAGGACCCGGCGGCGTTCGGCGCCTTGACGGAGGTCAGTACTGGCGGGGATGTGGTGACGGCGGGGGCGGTTCGGCGGGTGCTGGAGGCGGTGCCGGGTATCCGGGTGCGGCCGATGTACGGGCCGACCGAGACGACATTCTGTGTGACGCAGGTTCCGTTCGAGGATGCGGGGCGGGTCGGTGCGGTGCTGCCGGTCGGCCGTCCGCT
>CAVUOU010000030.1:0-22789 GCA_963743085.1 uncultured Actinomycetota bacterium | reverse complement strand
GAGCATCGGCCACTTCCTGCACCCGGAGACGGAAGAGGACAGCTGGCCAGACTCGTTCCACGCCGCTGTTGTCGACCAGTTCGAGCGGGTGAGCGACAGGGAGTCGCTGGAAACCGTTCGGCGGCTGGCTCGTGAGGACGGGCTGCTCGCGGGCCGATCTTCGGGGACCGCGCTGGCGGCCGCGCTGCGGATCGCCCGCGAGCTTGGTCCATCGGACCTGGTCGTGGTGCTGCTGCCAGACTCGGGGCGGTCCTACCTGTCCAAGGTCTTCAGCGACGTCTGGATGCGCCGCTGGGGTTTCCTGGAGGAACCGCTCGATGGCACCAACACCGTCGCCGACGTGCTCGCCCGTAGCGGCCCGGGTCAGGGACTCGTCACGGCTGACAGCACCGCGACCGTCGCCCAGGCGCTGTCAGCGACCAGCGATCGCGCCGCGGGCACGGCTCTGGTCGTGCTGCCGAGGACCAGCCGGCCGTACGGCCTGACCGCGACCGAGGTCATCGGTTCGTTCCCGCCCGCTCGGCTCGCCGCCGACCTGGCCGCCGGCCGGATTCAGCGCGACGACCCGATCACCGCGCACGCGCAGGAGCCGCCGCCAGCGGTCGGAGCCGGGCAGTCCGCGCACGACGCGCTGGAGGCGCTCGGCACCGGGCCGGACACGGCTCTCGTGCTGCGCGACGGGCGGGCGCACGCCATCCTCACGCGGGCCGAGTTGCTCAGTGCGGCATCGCTGGCCGGTTTCCAGGGGCCAGTCAAGCCGACGTGAGCCCGCGGCTCGCGAGCGCTAACCGCCGGTGTGGGGCCTTCTTCGGGACCAGCGATGGCCCAGCGCTGGGGCTATGCCGCTATCGATGACCCATCGCTGGGGTCCGTGGGGTGCCCTAGCCGACGCCGCTAACTCGCCTCTTCACAAACCGCTCGCTCGGGAAATATTCTTTCAATACGGGTCGAATACAGTACGATCTTTCGAAAGAGACGATTGTGACGCACATGTTGCAGCCGGAGGTGGTCATGACCGAACAGCCGTACGTGTATCAGAGGCGGGAGCTGACCGAGCCTGACTGGCGCCGGTTCCCGGGGTGGGCGGAGGTCACCCCGGCCGAATGGGAGTCCGCGCAATGGCAGCGATCGCACTGCGTGAAGAACGCGCGCCAGCTCCGTAACGTCATCGGACCCGGCCTGGACGACGAGTTCCTCACCGACCTGCAGCGCGACCAGGCCGAGCAGGCCACGATGTCGATGCTGCTCCCCCCGCAGATGCTGAACACGATGGTCCCGGACAAAAGCCCGGATAAAGCGGGCTTCACCGACGCGTTCTACCAGGACCCGGTGCGCCGGTACATGCTCCCGGTCGCTAGCGACCGGGACGACGACTGGCCATCGCACCCCTACGCGCAGCGGGATTCGCTGCACGAGGCGGAGATGTGGGCGGTCGAAGGCCTCACCCACCGCTATCCCACCAAGGTGCTCGCCGAACTGCTGCAGACCTGCCCGCAGTACTGCGGGCACTGCACCCGGATGGATCTGGTGGGCAACTCGACCACCGGATACCCCAAGCTCAAGTTCGCCGCCAGCCGCGACGATCGGCTCGGCGCCATGCTGGACTACCTGCGCGCCACGCCGGGCGTGCGCGACGTGGTGGTCTCCGGCGGGGACGTGGCGAACCTGCCGTGGCCCCGGCTCGAGGCCTTCGTCGCGGCGCTGCTGGACATCGACAACATCCGCGACATCCGGCTGGCCAGCAAGGCGCTGATGGGACTCCCCCAGCACTGGCTGTCGGATGAGGTGCGGGCCGGCATGGAACGGCTGGCGGGCACCGCTCGCGACCGCGGCGTGAACATCGCGATCCACACCCACGTCAACGCGGCGCAGTCGGTCACCCCGCTGGTGGCCAAGGCGGCCCGGGCCATGATGGACACCGGCATCCGCGACGTGCGCAACCAGGGCGTCCTGCTGCGCGGCGTCAACGACAGCCTCCCGGCGCTGCTCGACCTGTGCTTCGCGCTGCTAGACGAGGCGCAGATCATGCCCTACTACTTCTACATGTGCGACATGATCCCCGGCAGCGAGCACTGGCGGCTGTCGATCGCCGAGGCCCAGGCGTTGCAGCATGACCTGATGGGCTACCTGCCCGGTTTCGCGACGCCGCGGGTGGTCTGCGACGTGCCGTACGTCGGCAAGCGCTGGGTGCACCAGGTGTCCAGGTACGACACCGCGCTTGGCATCTCGTACTGGACGAAGAATTACCGTACCGGGATCGAAGCCAGCGACCAGCTCGCCCTGAGCAGGGAGTACGCGTACTACGACCCGATCTACACGCTGCCCGCCGAGGGCAGGCGCTGGTGGGCCGCCGAGGCAGCGCCCGCGCCCGCCTGACACGCCCTTGGCGTGGCGTTCCGCCCGCCACGCCAGGGGCAGGCGGTACCGTCATGCGTGTGTTCGTGACCGTCCCGCCACGCAGGAACCGCACCGCCATCGCCGCGGCCGCCGCGGCCCTGCTTCTCGCCGTCGTGCTGATCGTGGTGGTAGTAACCAGATCGTCGGCCCCGCCTCGGCTCTGCGGAAACCAGCACAGGTCCGTAGCAGGTGGAACATTTGTCCTTCAAAACGATGAATGGAATTCAGCCGCCACCGAGTGCATCTCCTATGACGCGGCCGCCCCGGCGTTCAGCGTCGTCACGACGAAGATCAGCATGCCGGCCGACGGCGCCCCCGGCGGGTTCCCGTCGATGTCCCACGGCTGCTTCTACGGGTCTTGCACCCAGCGCAGCGGCCTGCCGCGCCGGGTGAGCGGCCTGAACGACGGAACGGTGACCTCGGACTGGACGACCACCCAGCCGGGCGGCGGCAGGTACGACGTCGCGTACGACATCTGGTTCAACACCACGCCCTGGACCTCGGGACCACCGGACGGCGCGGAGATGATGATCTGGCTCGCGCATGACGGTTCGGTGCGGCCACTCGGCACTCCGCAAGGCATCACCAGCATCGGTGGCCGGAGCTACCAGGTCTGGTTCGGCTACGGGTTGGGAAACTCGGTGCCCACCGTGTCGTACCAGGCCACCAGCCCGGTGAGCCAGGTAGCTGGCCTCGACATCGCCGCGTTCGCGCAGGACGCCTGGCAGCGCGGCTATCTGCAGCCAAACTGGTATCTCATCGACGTGCAAGCCGGATTCGAGCTGTGGCAGGGTGGGCAAGGACTAGCCACGAACGCGTTCTCGGTAAACGTGAGGTGACGATGGCCGCCTGGACCGCCGCCGATGTCCCCAGCCAGGCGGGCCGGATCGCCGTCATCACCGGCGGGAACACTGGCCTCGGTTTCGAAACCGCTCGGGTGCTCGCTGACCGGGGGGCGCGGGTCGTGCTGGCTAGCCGGGACCCGGCCAAGGCGGCGCGGGCGGTAAGCCAGCTAGGCGGGGACACCAGTCACGTCCGGCTTGACCCACCGGAGCGGCGACGACCACCTGAGCCGGGGTATGCGCACCAAGCCGCACCCGTGACCAGCCGACCAGCGCCACCACCGCCCACGCGGCGATGGCCGCCGCGCCGAACACCATAGTCGCCGCGGCGGCGATGCTGGCGGCCACCCCGGTGTGCAGGCTGACCTTCCAGACCAGGGTCACCGGAACGGTGATGACGAGCCCGCCGAGCATGACCGCCTCCACCGCGACCAGGTCCGGTGGCGCGCCAGTGACGGCGAGCACCACGATCCCCGCCGCCACCATCACCGCGGCCGCGGTCAGCGGTGCCGCGCGCTGCTCGCGAAGGGCTAGGTGGTGGTCGGTGAACCGGCCGCGCAGCACGCCGATGATGATGACCGCGGACGGCCCGATGCTAGCGAAACCGGCACCGGCCAGGCCCCACAGCAGCCCGTAACCCCTGTCGTCATGCCAGCCCACGGCGAGGAACATGACGGTGATCAGAACCGGAGGCGCGAAGACCTCGGTCACCGCCCGGGCCAGCCGAGACAACCCGCCCTCGGCGGCGGCGCGGGACAGTCTCGCGATCATGAAGCCAGTCTCAGGGGCTGGGATCTGTTGTGCAACTGCTTTGACTCGTGGTGTGGTGGGTGCTGCATTACCGCGACTCTTCGCTGGGTAATGCAGCACCCACCGCAATCCCTCGAACGTAGGGACGTCAGCGACGGCCGACGCAACCGGACGGTATCCCGCCAGAGCCAGGAGGCGGGCGCCGCCACTACCCTTGAGGGATGGCGCAGCGCAGCGAGCAGATCAGCCTCGCACTGAACATCTACCTCACCGCGCACAGCACTCCCCCGGATCCGTTGCTGCGGGAACTCGCGGCCGAGACAGCCGAACGGTATCCCAACGAGACCGGCCTGCAGGTGCCCCCCGAGGAAGGCACGCTGCTCGAGTTGCTCTCGAGAATCAGCCACCCTCGTTATGGCCTCGAATTGGGGACGTTTACCGGATACTCGTCGGTCTGTATCGCACGGGGCCTGGCTGATAACGGACATCTGTTGTGTTGCGACGTGAACGCCGAGTCCACCGCGATCGCCCGCGGCTACTGGGAGAAGGCCGGACTGGCCGACCGTATCGAGCTGCGGATCGGGCCGGCGCTGGACACGCTGCGCTCGCTGCCGCCGGACCCGCCGTTCGACCTGGTGTTCATCGACGCCGACAAGATCTCCTACCCGCAGTACTGGGCCGAGGTGGTGCCGCGCACCCGGTCCGGCGGGCTGATCCTGGTGGACAACACGTTCTCGCATGGCCGGGTGCTCGACGCGGGCAACGACAACCGCAACGTGCTCGCCGTCCGGCAGATGAACGACATAGCCGCGGCCGATGACCGGGTGGATCTTGTCATGGTTCCGATCGGCGATGGCCTCACGGTCGCCGTGAAGAAGTAGCTACGCCTTCTGATCTTGGACATGACCGTGAATTCGTTGGGTAGAGTCACGGTCCGTTGACCCAGTAGTCATAGGAAGGGAGCCCGATGACGATTCCGGACAACGCAGGCGAGGACCCGGTACTGGACGAAGCGACGCGTGAGCTCGAGACGGCTATTCACGACGCCCGGGTGGCGTTCGACTGCATCAGTCTTGGTGAACTCGACCGTGCCCACACCAGTGCGGTGACCGCCCGGGCCGCGATCGACGCCGCGGTGACCGCCGTGCAGGCCGCGCTGGACCGGACGGGCAGCGGAACCGGCATCGCTTCCGGCCAGGGAACGCCGGACAGCGACAGGTGACCGACCGCGCGACGGTGAGCCGCTGGCTGGCCGGGTACGAGGCCGCTTGGCGTACATCGGGTACCGGCGACCTCGCCCGGCTGTTCAGCGGTGACGCTAGCTACCTGCAGTCTCCCTACGAGCAGCCAGTTATCGGTCTGCACTCGATCGAGCGGATGTGGGAGAAAGAAAGAGAGGGCCCGGACGAGGTCTTCACCCTGACCACTGACATCCTTGCCGTCGATGGTCCGACGGCGGTGGTCCGGGCCGAGGTTTGCTACGGAAATCCGCCCAGCCAGGAGTACCGCGACCTGTGGGTCATCCGGTTTGCCGACGACGGCCGCTGCGTCTGGTTCGAGGAATGGCCCTACTGGCCCGGGCGTCCGTACACGCCACGTGGGGATTTAGCCCGTCACTTGCCGCGGTAACTGTAGCTCGCCCCGGCCAGAGTTACCTGTTTCACCTCGTCGCTGAAAGCGCCCATCTTCAGCCGGTACTTGCGGCCCATCTTCAGGGTTCGCCACGTGGCCTCGTCCAGTTCCGTCGTGAGCTCGCCGCCATCGCCGTCGACCGAGAATGTCGCGCGGTAGCTTTCTCGCCGCTCGCTGATCCGCTGGTCAGGTTCGAGCGTGTACTCGGGCCAGCTTAGATCGGCCGGGCCGTCGCCCTTGGCGCTCAACGACCGGTGCCTGCGCCAGTTGAACTCCTCGTACTCGAAGTGCGTGTGCTGCTCCATGACCTCGCGTGCCCGGTTCTGCTGGAGGTTTGGTGTTGCCCGGCGCATGCTGTTCATGCCGCCGACGATGTCGGCTTCCATGGTGTGGACGGTGCGGAGGTTTCGCACGTTGTCTCCGTGGGGTTTCCAGGCTGTGCTGCGAGATTCCCAGAACCCCTGCTCGATCACCACGGTGCGCCTCCAGTGCAGCGTGACCACCGTCGCCTGGATATGCCGCGCGAACACACTCATGGACAAAGTGTCCCGTGTCGGGGCGCTACTCTCAACTGCCTGGCCAGCGAACCGCCCAACCGGCTGCCCGGTTGCCGCTGGCCAGCGGTCTCCCGCTAAGGTAACCGTTCACAATGCTTATCTTCGTTCCGCCGTCGGAAACCAAGGCGTTCCCGGCGGACTCAGCCCCGGTCGAGCTTGGTTCTCTCGCGCTGCCCGAACTGGCGCCGACACGGGCCAAACTGCTTAAGGCACTCGTCCGGCTGTCCCGCGGAAAGCGGGCGACGGCGCTGCAAACGCTGGGCCTGAGCGAGGGCCTGGCGAGCGAACTCGCTCATAACCGGGAACTCGGCTCGGCCCCCGCGGGCGAGGCGGCCGAGGTGTACACCGGCGTGCTGTACGACGCGCTCGACTTGCCCGACCTGCGCCGCCAAGGCATCACGACGGATCAGGTGCTGATCTTCTCGGGCCTGTGGGGAGTCCTACGGCCGGGTGACCAGATCCCGCATTATCGCTGCTCCGCGGGGGTGAAGCTGCCCGCCGTAGGCTCGGTGTCGACGGCCTGGCGCAAGGCGCTGCGCGATCCCCTGGCGACGCACGTCGGCGACGAGCTGGTGGTGGACCTTCGGTCGGGCGGGTACACCCCCCTGTGGGTGCCCGGTGGCAACGCGGTCACCGTGCGGGTGCTGCACGAGCGGGAGGTCGGCGGCGTGGTCAAGCGGGCCGTGGTCTCACACTTCAACAAGGCGACCAAGGGGCGGCTCACCCGGGCGCTGTTGGAATCGGGGCAGCAGCCGGGCAAGCCGGACGAGTTCGCTGACGTGTTGCGTGCTCTCGGTTACACGGTCGAACCGGGGCCGGTGGGCAAGGGCCCGGGTGCTCCGACGGCGCTGGATATCGTGGTGCGCGAACTGTAGGGTGCTCTGTCGGGTGCCCCGCTCAGGTGATGAATGATCAGGCGGAATGACTCGGCGAAGCTCTCTTCGCTGTAGCCGAGATCGGTCGCTACGCAAAAGTCCCTGACCATGCCTTGGACTCGCCGCAGATTGGGCCGGGGCATCGACGGAAATAGGTGGTGCTCGATCTGGTAGTTAAGGCCGCCGAGCATGAAGGTGGTGAACAGGCCGCCCCGGATATTCCGGGCCGTGATCACCTGGCGGCGAGCGAAGCCAGCCGCCGTCGCGGATTCGATGATCGGCATTCCTTTGTGGTTGGGTGCGAAGCTAATGCCCAGGTACACCGAAAAGACCGCCTGCTGCACGATGATGAAAGCCAGTGCTTTGAGCGGGGAGAGTACCCACAGCACCACTGCCAGATACAGCGCGGCATGCAGGATGATGAGGCCAGCCTCCACCACCGAGGCGCGGTCTCGCCGCACCAGCAGCCGCTTGATACCGAGCACGTGCATACCGGAGCTCCGCAGCAGCATAAGCGGGAAGAACAGCGGCGCCTGCCAGCGTGCCAGCCACGATGTGAAAGGGCCGAGTTCTTGTCCCGGCGCGACGGATCCTTCGCCGATATCGGGGTCGCGGCCCATCTCGTTGGGATGCGCGTGGTGAGCGTTGTGCTTGGGAACCCACCAGCCAAAGCTCAGCCCGATGAGCGCGTTCCCCACGACGAAGCCGAGCAGACGGTTGTGCCGACGGGTGCCGAAAACCTGGTTGTGCCCCGCATCATGGCCGAGGAAGCCGAGGTGGGTGAAGATCATCCCCAGCAACGGAGCGACAGCGAGGGCCGTCCAGGTGTTGCCGGCCGTGATGAACAGGGCCCATCCGCCGAAGAAAGCGAAAATGGTCAGGATGATCTTCAGCCGGTAGTAGCCAGGTCTGCGGGTGAGCAGGCCCATCGCCCGCACCCGCAGCGCCAGTTCATGAAAACTAGCCGTCGCAGGATCGACGGCAACCGGCAGCCCGCGTGCGGTTGGGGCCTGGCTGGACGGCAGGGCAAGAAAGTCGCCAGGTGCTGTCGTATTCGTCGCTCTGTCCTCCTGGGGGTCTCCCGAGCGCACCGCTCGGGCATACACCGCCAGGGTCTAGAGCAACGAGGTCGCGGCCGGTGCTGACCGAACCTACTCTATGCCTACGGTACCTCTGTCGGACGGCCCCGGACAGCGGCACGACCCCGGCCATCCCGAGCGCAACGTCCGGTATCCGAGATCCCGGCGTCCGGTGAGGCCGTGGTCAGAGCGCGGCGAACTGGGGCCACGGCTGGGGGCGGTGCGGGACGGTGGCCTCGGTGGCGGTGGGCAGTTCGAGGATGAGGCTTCCGCGTTCCTGGTAAAGGCGGACCTGGTTGGGCCAGATGCTGACGCTGGGGTGGATCTGGCATGGCCGGTTGTTGTAGAAGCCGCCGCGGCCGTAGGTGATGCGGATGTCCAGGACGGCGGGCCGCTGCCGGGACAGGCAGGCCCCCAGCGGGGCTCCCAGGGACGTGGGGCTGGTGGATGTGTGGGCGTTGCCCGCGACCACCAGCGTGCCTGATGTTGCCGTAGCGTCGGCCAGGATCCGGCTGGCCATGGCCTCGTCGCGCTGCGACCAGCTCGCGCCAGCATCGGTTGTCCCGTCGAACAGCGATAGATCAAGCTCCTTAGCCCGGTCGCGTTCACGCAGGACCGCCAGGTGACCGGTGGTGATCCGTCCATCTCCCAGCCACAGCAGCGGGTGATCGTCGAGCACGCCTCCCCCGGCGAACGCGCTGACTACTCCCGCTAGGTCCGCTGGCCACTCCAGCGCCAGGCCGCTCAGTCCGAAGGCTTGCATGAGGGCGTGGATGATCAGCGGGTTTTCCATGACGCCATGGACTTCACCGAGCAGCAGCAGACCAGACTGATCGAGCGAGCGGCGGGCCGCTTCGCCGGCTGACGGCTCGATCATCAACTCCAGGTCCGCGATCTCGAACCCGGCAGCCGCACGCTGTAGCGCTTCCAGTGAAGCTATGCGTGGCATACCTCAGGATTTCACGGATTTCCCAGAACTCCGGCCGTCCTCGCCTGTAGGGGACCTGGTGGCGAGATTCCGGTGAGGTCCAAAGGCCGTGCCGCTGGCGGTTCGGGCAGCGAAACAGCGTCCGCAATTGGTGCGGGGCGGGGCTTGCGTGGCTCGCGGGCACCTGCTCCCCCGCCCCGGCCGGGGTAGATGAGCAGGCCATTAATGGGATCTGGCACGCCGTCCAGAGCCGCACGAACGGCCGGCAAGCCGCGGAACGTCTCCCACTGTTCCTCGTCCTTGAAGCAAACCTCAAACGCCACACCCCAGCGGTCAGCGTGCCACGACCCATCGATGGCGCCATTCGTCAGCGCCGCCTCGATCAGTGCAGAGTCGTGTTGCTCCTGCCAGCGGAACGCCGAGATTTCGCCGTGCAGGACCTCAATCGACCACCATTGCGCCATTGCGCCGATCGTACGTCTTTCTCCCGCGATCGGGAATGGCGGCGATCGGTCACTGCTCGGCGGGCGGGGTGTGGATGAGCTTCTTGTTGACGAACTCGTCGATTCCCAACGGCCCGAGCTCGCGGCCGACTCCGGATCGCTTGGTGCCGCCGAACGGTAGTTCCGGGCCGCCGAGCTCGGCGGTGTTGATCCAGACCATGCCGACGTCGAGCTGGTCAGCGACCTCGGCGGCCAGCTTCTCGTCGCTGCTGAAGACGGCGCCGCCCAGCCCGAAAGCGCTGCTGTTGGCCAGCTCCACCGCCTCATCGGCGTCGGCCACCGAGTAGACCACGGCGGCCGGCCCGAACAGCTCCTCCCGGTAGGCCCGCATCTGCGGGGTCACGCCGGACAGCACGGTCGGCTCCACGAACGCACCCGGCCCGTCGACACGGCGCCCTCCGAGGTGCACCGTCGCGCCCTTGCTGACCGCGTCGTCGATCTGCTCCATCAGGTTGCGCGCCGCCTGTTCAGAAGACAGCGGCCCGTAGCTCGTCTCCGGGTCGGTCGGATCGCCGGTCACGTAGCCGGACATCGCCGCGGTGAACTCGCGCATGAAGTCGTCGTAAACCGCGTTGGCAACGATCATCCGCTTGGACGCGTTGCAGGCTTGACCGCCGTTCTCCATCCTGGCCGCCGCCGCCGTCTGGGCCACCTTCGGCAGGTCGGCGCCATCCAGCACGATAAACGGATCCGAGCCGCCCAGCTCCAGCACGACCTTCTTGAGGTTCTGCCCGGCCGCGGCGGCCACCGCCGACCCGGCCCGCTCGCTGCCGGTCACCGATACCCCGGCGATGCGCGGGTCGGCGATCATGCTGGCGATCTGCTCGTTGGACGCGAAGATGTTGATGTAAGCGTCTTCTGGCAGCCCGGCGTCGCGGAATATCTGCTGCATGGCCAGGGCGGATTCCGGGCACTGCGGCGCGTGCTTAAGCACGATGACGTTGCCGATCATCAGGTTCGGCGCGGCGAACCGGGCGACCTGGTAGTACGGGTAGTTCCACGGCATGATGCCCAGCAGCGCCCCGATCGGGCTCTTGCGCACCCAGGCCGAGCCCGGCAGGTCGGTGGCCAGCGGCTGGTCCTTGAGCAGCTCCGCCCCGTTGTCGGCGTAGTACTGGTAGATGGCGGAGGTGAACCGCAGCTCCCCCTTGGCCGCCTTGGTGATCTTGCCCATCTCCCGGGTGATGATCGCGGCCAGTTCGTCGGAGCGGTCGCGGTACAGCTGGGAGACCCGGCGAAGGATCTCGGCGCGCTCTTCCAGAGAGGTACGCCGCCACGAGGTGTAGCCCCGCGCCGCTCGCTCCAGCACGTCGCTGACCTCGGCGTCGGTTGCCGTGGGGTACTCGCTTTCCACCTTGCCGGTGGCGGGGTTCACTACCTGGTACATCATCGAGCCTGCCTCCATCGCAACATCCGGGTTAGTCCATTACACGCCAGGACGGCACGGTACGGGAACAGTACCCCGGCACAAAGAGGTCTACGCAGTTCAGACTGCCCGGGGGTGCCCAGCGCGGGTGATGAGCTGGCGGAGCAGGCCGGTGACGCGCTCTGGCGCTTCCTCGGCCATGAAGTGACCGGAGTCCATCGTGTGGTGGATCAGGTCCGGTGCCCAAGGCCGCCAGAGCGCGGCGGCGTCATAGCCGAGGGCCGCTCCCCAGTCCTGCGCGGCGACCGTCACCGGCATGGTCAGGACGCGCCCGGCGGCGCGGTCCGCCTGGTCGTGTTCGATGTCGATGCCCGCGCTGGCCCGGTAGTCGGCCACGATGGAGGGCACCGCCTCCCGGGAGGCTCGCAGGTACTCGGCGCGGATGTCGTCCGGGATGGCTTCCGGGCTCCGGGTCCAGGCGTCGAGGAAGTGCCCGAAGAAGGCGTCGGCGCTGGCGCTGATCAGCTGCTCCGGCAGCCCCGGCGGCTGGGCCATCAGGTACAGGTGGAAGGCCACCGCCGCGCTGGCGCCGTGCAGGACGCTCCACATGTCGAGCGTGGGCAGGACGTCCAGGGCGGCGAGGTGGCTGACCGAGCCCGGGTGGTCCAAGCCGGCCCTGATAGCCACCAGTGCGCCCCGGTCGTGCCCGGCCAGGGCGAAGCGGTCGTGCCCGAGGTTCTGGGCGAGCGTCACGATGTCGGCGGCCATGATCCGCTTCGAGTAGGTACCGACGGGTTTGTCACTCGCGCCGTAGCCGCGCAGATCCGGGCAGATCACGGTGTGCTCGGCGGCGAGATCGGCGGCGACATGCCGCCACATCAGGTGCGTTTGCGGGAATCCGTGCAGCAGCACGACCGGGCTGCCCGAACCGCCGATAGCCGTGTGCAGGGCCACGCCGTCGGCAACGAGGACGCGTTCGTAGCGGAATCCGGGGATGGTCAGGTTCATGGCTTCACTGTCACCTACGGTGATCAGCATCTGATCAGCGCCGTAGCATGGCCGGGTGATGCTCGGCGTACTCGGCCCGGTCGTCGCCTGGGGCGCCGACGGCGCGGCGCTGGACCTCAAGGGTCCGCGGCACCGCGCGGTCCTGGCTCGGCTCGCCGTCGCGCGCGGCCGGGTTGTGCCGCTCAGCCTGCTGATCGAGGACCTGTGGGAGACACCTCCGGCCGGGGCGGCCGGGACGATCCAGACCTTCGTCGGCGCGCTGCGCCGCGCGATCGAGCCGGACAGGTCATCGCGGACCGGGTTCCAGATCCTGGTCACACAGGGCCCGGGCTACGCGCTGCGGACCGGACCCGATGACCAGGACGCGCTCAGGTTCGAGCGGCTGGCCGCCGAGGCCGCTTCCGCTCCGGCCCCCCGCGTACTGGAACTGAGCGATGAATCCCTGGCCTTGTGGCGGGGACCGGCCTACGCCGAGTTCGCGGAAGAGCCGTGGGCCGGCGCCGAGCGGGCCCGGTTGACGGAGCTGCGCCTGACCCTGACCGAGCGGCAAGCCGAAGCACGGCTCGCGCTGGGTCTCGCGGATCAGGCGGTGCCCGACCTGCGCGCTCACATCAGCGGGCATCCGTGGCGCGAGGAGGCCTGGCGGCTGCTCGCGCTCGCGCTGTACCGCACCGGACGCCAGGCTGAGGCCCTCGAGGTGATCCGCGACGCCAGGTCGCTGCTGGCGACCGAACTCGGCCTGGACCCCGGCCCGTCACTGGCCAGCCTGGAAACCGCCATCCTGAATCACGCGGCCGACCTCGATTTGCCGGCGGATGACGTGCTGACGGTCACGGCCGCCGCTTACCAGCGTACGGCCCCGGGCTTCACCCGCACCCGGCTTGAGTCAGCCGCCACGCTCGCGGGCAGTCTCGCGCTCACCGGCGGAAACGGCCTGCGGACGGCCATGAGCCAGCGCCTGGCCGCCGTTGAGGCGGCGGAGAAGCTTGGCGACCCCGAGTTCACCGCACGGGTCATCGGCAACTTCGACGTGCCCGCGATCTGGACCCGCTCCGACGACCCGGCCGCCGCTGCACGAATTGTCGCCGCCGCCGAACGCACGCTCACCGCGCTCCCGGCCAACCGGGACGCGCCGCGGGCCCGGCTGCTGGCGACGATCGCCGTGGAGTCACGCGGTGATACCGGCGCCCGCCCCGGCGACGCGGCGGCCGAAGCGGAGACGATCGCACGCCGCCTCGGTGATCCGGCGCTGCTCGCCGTCACCCTCAACGGAGTGTGGATGCAGTCCTTCTCGCGGACCGGCCTCGCCGCGCGGAGAGACGCGATCGGCAGCGAGATCGTGACACTCGCGAGCCAGCATGGGCTGGTCAACTTCGAGGTCCTCGGACGGCTGATCAGGCTGCAGGCGCTGAGCGGGCTCGGTGATTTCGCCGAAGCCGATGAACAGTCCACTGTCCTGGACCGGCTTGGCGAGGTCCACGAAAGACCGCTGGTCACCGTGTTCACCCGCTGGTACCGAGCGATGCGGACCGCGGACTCCGAAGATGACTTCCGCCAGGCCGCCACGCTGCTCGATCATTCCGGCATGCCGGGAGTCGCCCGCGGGCTGCTCCCCCTGGCGCTGCTGTGCCTGCGCGTGTGGCGGCGCGAACCCGCCGATTTTCCCGGCGACACCGACTGGGGCCCGTACACCGCCTGGGCCCGCCCCTGGCTGCTGCTCACCGCCGGCCACACCGCCGAGGCGAGACAAGCACTCCGTCGCTGCCCGGCGCCGCCGCCCGGGCTGCTCATGGAGGCACTCTGGTGCCTCACCGCTCGAGCCGCCATCGCCCTCGACGACCACGCCGTCGCCGCCGCGGCATACGACGCGCTGCTGCCAGCGGCGGCGGAGATCGCCGGAGCGGGCAGCGCCATGCTCACCGCGGGCCCGGTCAGCGACTACCTCACCGAACTGCGGGCGGGAAGACGGAGCGCCGGATCGTCGGACAGGATGCTCCGGTGAAGGTGACGTAGTTCGACACTGGGCTCCAGCCCGAGCTCATCGATGGTGGCCTGGCGTCCGTTCAGGTACAGGCTGAGCGCGTCGGCCCGGCAGCCGAGCCGGTACAAGGCCAGCATGAGCCGCGCGCGCAGCCGCTCGCGCAACGGGTGCTCGGCGAGCAACGGGCGAAGCTCGGCGGCGACCACGTTGCTGCGGCCGATCGCCAGGTCGGCCTCGGCCTTCGCCTCGAACGTCAGCAACCTGCGTTCCTCGATGCCGTCGGCGGCGGACCGGATCAGCGCGGACGTCACGTCCGCGAAGGGGTCGCCGCGCCACATAGTGAGCGCGGCGCCGAAGAGCTCGGAGGCGGCGAACGGGTCACGGTCCAAGAGCGCGACCTGGCCACGATCCACGATCGTGTCGAAGTCCGCCAGATCCACCGCGATGCCGGACTCATGCAGCACATAGCCGGGCGGGCTGGTCGCCAGCACTCCAGCGGCCGCCTCCCCGAACGCACGGCGCAGCCCGGATACATGCGCGTGGATCTTGGGCAGTGCTGAGGGCGGCGGGGCCGCGTCCCACAGCGCGTCCACCAGACGGGCAATCGGCACCACCTTGCCGAGATCAAGCACGAGCGTCGCCAGCAGCGCCCGCTGCCGCTGCCCGGATAGCCGGATCGTCTGGCCCGCTGCGGTCACTTCGATTGGACCCAGCACGTCGATTCTCATGACACCCTTTCGTGTATGCAGTCACGTGGCTGTCACAGTGTGCTCGGCAGTACTGTTATTTCACTGGTGAATCGCTGGCCTCCCTGGTGAAACGCCCTACGTCCTGGCCTAGCTTCAGGTCCTGGCCTAGCTTCAGGTCCTGGCCTAGCTTCCGCAGCACGAGACCGGAGATCTGGTCGATGAGCAGGAACCCGAACTGACGTGAATCGGTTCCGTCGGGGTTGTCGGCGGACACGGTGAACATGCCGTCGGGGACGACCGGCGTCCCGCCGGTCGCTTGGCGAGCGGGCTCCGGCACCGGGTCTCCTGGAAGCGCGGATACCCGTTTGATCAGCCGCAGGTCTCCGGACGCGGGCGTCCCCGGAGGAGACATTAGGAAAATGACCACGGCACCTACCCGGACCCGGCTGCGCGAGTGGTTACGCACCAGCAACAGGTCACCGGGCCGGAAGGCCGGCAGCATGCTGCTGCCACGCACCCGGATCACCGAGAAACGCCGGCGCAGGACGGCTAGTCCAAGTGCCAGGATGATCGCGAGTACGACAACAGAGACGAGCCAGGGATTCATGCTCGCGTCCCGGGCACTGGCGTCCCAGGCACGGACGCCCCGCGCGGCGTGGCCGCCTCATCCGCATAGCCACTCGCTTGCAGGGCGAAGAGGCGATGGTACTCACCCTCACGCGCCATCAGCTCATCGTGGGTGCCCTCCTCGGCGACTCTCCCGCCGGACAACACGACGATGGTGTCCGCATCCCGCACGGAGCCGAGCCGGTGCGAGATCAGCAGGCTGGTGCGACCGAGGCGCATCTCGCTCAGCCGCTGGTGGATGGCGTGCTCAGCCTCGGCGTCGAGCCCGGAACTCGGCTCGTCGAGTATGAGCAGGTCACGGTCGGATCGCATCATGCCACGGGCGATCGCCAGCCGCTGCCACTGGCCGCCAGAAAGGAACACACCCGTGGCCGGGTCCGCCTTGTCCCTGGCGCTGGAGAACACCCGGCTGAGCATCGTGTCATACCCGTCAGGCAACCGGGACAGCGCGGTGTCGAGGCCGGCGCGCACCGCGGCCGCGCGGACGCGCTCGTGATCGCCCCAGCCGACCAGGTCGCCGACGCCGATGTTCTCCCGCGCCGTCAGCTCGTAGGACATGTAGTCCTGGAAGACGCTCCCCATACGCTCCCTCAGGTCCTCGGGCGCCATCTGCCGTATGTCGGCGCCGTCCCAGTAGATGGCACCGCGTCCGGGGTCGTAGAACCGGCACAGCAGCTTCACCAGCGTGCTCTTGCCCGCGCCGTTCAGCCCGACGAGCCCGACGGCCTTGCCCGCCGGTATGCGCATGTTCACGCCGGCCAGCACCCAGGGATGGGCCGGGTCATACCGGAACCAGACGTCCCGCAGTTCGATACCCTCGCGCAGCACGGGCACCCGGACTGGCGACGCGGCCAGCGGCAGATCCGGACCTGCGGAAAGGACGTCCTCGTAGTGCCCAAGCTGGATGAGCTGCTGGTAAGAGTCGGCGAGACCGCTCACCAGCGTCGACACGCCCCGCTGCGCCCCCACCACGGCCATGATGAACATGCTGATGTCACCGACGGACATCCGCCCCGCCAGCGCCTGCTTCACCGTCCAGATGAGCCCGGCGCCAGCCACGATCGCCGACAGCAGTTCGAGCGAACCCTCGATCCACAGCGTGCGCAGGTCGATCGAGCGCTTGTACTTGTTGGCGGCACGGGTCTGCGACAGCATGCGGTCGCGCAGGAAGTCTCCGAGTCCGAACAGCCGTACCTCCTTGGCCGCGCGGGAATCGCCCAGCAACTGGCCGTAGTGGAACTCCCGGCGCTTGGCTCCGCTGGTCAGCCACTCGGCCGCCGCACGCCTGCGGCTCATGTGGATCTGGACGGCGATCGCCGGGATGCTGGTAGCGATGACGATCATGCTCAGCACTGGATTGATCACGTAAAGCGTGATGAAGAAGCCGACCGCGGTGATGGCCGCCTGCGTCATCGACAAGCCCGAGCTGACCAGCTTGGACGGGCCGTTCTGCGCGCTCTGCTGGATCATCCTGATCTTGTCCTGAAACACCGGGGACTCGAACCTGCTGAGCCCGGGGAAGGAGTTGATCGCCCGGTAGGTCCGCTCCCGCATGACCACGTCCATGTCGCGCCGCAACTGCGACTCGATGTAGCGCTGCGCGTTCGGCATGACGGCCCCGCCGAGGCCGATGACGCAGAGGATGATGGCCAGGACGATCAGCTGGCCGTTTCCCGGCGGCACGAGGTGATGGCCGTGCCCGCTGACTGGTCGTGCCACCAGTCCGTCGAGAATCGACCTGGTCATCCACGCGGTTGCCGTGGGTGACAGTCCCGCGGCCACCGCGAGTACGAGCATCGAGATCGCGATCGCCGGAGAGCAGGCCCAGACCAGGCCGAACACGAGCCGCAGACGGCGGGCCAGCGAGAGCGGGCCGCCCGATGATGCCGTCATGCTCTCTCGGGCACCGGCAGGCCGGCGACCGTTCGCGCGCCCGCCTCGACGCGGCCGTCGGGGTCGATGAGGTAGAACGTCGGGTAGCTCTCGACCGCGAAGGCGGACGCCGTGGGCCCGCGCGGTGGTTCCACCGCGACCCGGACCGTGTTTTCCAGTTCACGCCCGAACTCGCCAGCGGTGCTGGCGGGGCCGGAGATGACCACGAGTATCTGGGTGGAATCCCCGGTCACCGATGCCGCGTACTCCTTGAGCCGCTCGGCCTGGATACGGCAGGGCGGGCAGACGGCCGTGAAGAAGGCGACCAGCAGACGCGATCCGGCGGCCCCATCGAGGGTGCGCACGTCGCCCGTGGTGGTCGTCGCGGTGAACTGGGGCGCCTGATCGCCTGCCTTGTACGCCAGATCTGTTGTGCTGGCGACGCGCCTGGCATTGAACGCTTCGGAGAAGCGGCGCAGTCGCCTCGCCAGCGCCAGGGTCAGCGCCAGGTTGATGAGACACAGCGCACCGACAATGCCGATAGCGGTATTTGTCACGGTCGAGCCTCTCTGCTCAGCGGTTCGGAAAAGAGAGCGGCGATATCGTCGATGAAGATGAGCAGCAGGGCCAGGACGAGCCCGCCGCCGACGCTGAGCATGACCGGCAGCGGATGACTGGCCGCGGGCCCGGCATCGGCGGCGCCGACAGCACCGACCGCCGCCACCGCGGCGGCGAGCGTATTGCGGATCACGTGCCGCGGGCCGAGCGGCGCGGACGAGGCTCCGAAACACTGGCAAGGCTCGGTCGAGCCGCGGCGAGTCACCGCCAGCGCTCCGGCCGCGAATACGGCGAGTGTCACGGCCGCGAGCAGCAGGCCAGCCGCCGCGGTCCACGGCAGCGCCACTGCCACCGTGACCATGACCTCGACCGCGACGAGTACCGGGACGGCGCGCCGGCGGGCCCGTGCCGATAGCACCGGCAGGGTATCCAGCCAAGCGGCGAACCCGCGGTAAGCGGCCGCGTTTCGCAGCTTGCCGAACGCGGCGACCGCGAATACGGCACCGGTCATGCACCGGCAGGCCAGTGCCAGATAAAACATGCTGTCTCCATTCGTCACCCCAGGGCCGCGGGCCAACCGTGCGGGCGGCCCGCGGCCCACGATCTCCTAGCCGTCGAACGTGTAACACGTCAACGTGGTCCTAAATCCCCAGGGGGTGATGCAGTGCTCACAGTAATAGTCGCCGCTGGATCTGAGATAGCAGGTTGACTGGGAGAGTGCGTCCGCCGTCATAACGGGCAGCATTCTCGGGACGAGGCTCGCCACGTTATCGCTAATATTCGTCGCGAAGTTTGGGCTCAATTAATTCCTCCTTGAGACGGGTTTTCCGACACGTTAATGCTGGCATGTGCCAGTTCCCATCGCCTACCGATCCGCTACCGATCGCCTTATCGGAGCGTGCGTAAACGGTTGATTCATGCGAAGCTCCGGTCATGCCACTTACGGAATCCTCGCTGCTCTCGGCGGTCAATGGAACCGCTGATACCGACCCTGCGCACGCTCCCGTTTTCATAGTGGGAACCAGCCGGTCGGGCACCACACTGCTGCGGCTGATCGTGGATAGCCATCCCGACTTCGCATGCCCGCCGGAGACCGGACTCCCGGGTGCCTGCGCGCAATTCGCCCGGGTCTGGTGCACCGTGGAGCACGCCGGCACTGGCGAGCGCTGGATGCCCGCCGACGAAGCCATCCTGACGCCCCGTGCGGCGGCTGCCATCCGCGAGACGGTCGACGGCATCATGAGCGGCTACCTGCGCGCGCAGGGCAAGCCCCGCTGGTGCGACAAGTCCCTGGAGGCCTACCAGTACGCCGACGTCCTGGCGCAGGTTTACCCGGACGCGAAGTTCATCCTGCTGACCCGGCATGTGATGGACGTCGTCGCCTCGGGGGTCGAGATCTGCCCGTGGGGTTTGCACCGGTTCGGTTATGATCCGTTCGTTCCCCAGTACCCGGGCAATAGCGTGGCCGCGATCACCGCCTACTGGGTCTCGGTCATGCAATCGTGCCGGGCGTTCGAGGACCAGCACCCGGACATGTGCCACCGCGTCCGCTACGAGGACCTGGTCACCGCACCGGAGGAGACGATCGCGGGCATCTTCGGTTTCCTCGGCGCCGAGCAGGTGCCCGGTATCGCGGAGAAGTGCTTCAGTACCCCGCACGAGCAAGACGGCCCGGGGGATCAGAAGATCTGGTTCACCAACGGGGTGCACGACGCGTCGGTCGGACGCGGCGTGGTGGTGCCCGCGGCCGCGGTGCCGCCACTGATGCGTCAGGCCGCGAACGAGCTGCTGACCAGGTTCGGCTACCGGATCATCGATGACGAGTGGAACGCCGCCACCGGTCCTGTTGACCCGCGAGCGGACACCGCGGAGCAGATCAAACGCGCTGACTTTTCGGCCTCGGGCGAGATCTCCGCGGTTATGCACGATATCCGGAACAGGATCGGGTCGCTGACCGCGCCCGAGCACGAGGCGATCAGCCGGCGCTGGCCGGTCGTGGCGAACCTCAAGCTCCTGGTCCAGACGCCCGACGGGGAAGGCGACGAGATGGTGTGGAACGTGCCAGGCGCGGCGGACGGAGCCGAGGGTTCTGAACTCTCGGACAAGCTCGCACTGTTCGCCGCGAGCCCGGCCACCTGGATGTCGGTCCTGGCTGGAGAATCGAACCTGATCACCGCGATGACGTCGGGTCGGCTGCGCTGCGTCAACCCACGGGACCCGAACCGGCTGGGGTCGGACGAGATCCACGCCCTCGGCGCCCTGCTGGGGCTGGCCAAGATGCCGGTGGCCAGGCACAACGTATCGGCCGCCTGATAGTACGGAGCCGGGCTGGCGGCTCTACTCCTTGACAATCCCGCCGAGGTAGAGGGCCCCGATCTCGGGATGGTGCAGCACCTCGCGCCCGGTGCCGGTCAGCCGCACCTGGCCAGTCTCCAGCACGACCCCGCGGCTGGACAGCTTGAGGCCGACCCGCGCGTTCTGCTCGACGAGAAGGATCGTGGTGCCGTCGGCGTTCATCTGGCGGATCGCGGCGAACACCGAGACAAGCGTCTTCGGCGCCAGGCCCATCGACGGCTCGTCGAGGAGCACCACCCGGGGTTGGAGCATGAGCGCGCGGGCGAACTCCACCAGCCGCTGCTGGCCGCCGGACAGCGACCCCGCCTTCATCGCGGCCCACTCCGCGACCAGCGGGAACATCGCGAATACGGCGTCCATCCGGTCTGCGATCTTGGACTTGTCCGGCAGCAGGTAGCCGCCGAGGTCGAGGTTGTCCCGCACGGTCATGTCGCGGAACAGGCTGTGGTTCTGCGGCACCTGCACGATCCCGGCCTTCAGTACCTGCCGCGGCGTGCGGCCACTGATCCGCTCGCCGAACAGCGTGACCTCCCCCAGGCGCGGCTTGATCAGTCCGCTGATCACCGACATCAGCGTGGACTTGCCCGCGCCGTTCGGGCCGACGACACAGGTGATCGTGCCGCTCGGGACCTCGAAGCTGACGCCGCGCAGCACATCGCCGCCGCCGTACCCGGCGACGACGCCATCGATGCTGAGGGCGATCCCGCCCACCTCCCCTGCCCCCTTCACTCCTCCTCCAAGTCCGCGCCCAGGTAGGCGTCGAGCACGCGTTTGTCGGTGCGGATGATGTCCGGCGGTCCGGACGCCACTACCGTCCCGGAGTCCAGCACGGTGACCGTGTCGCACAGGCCCATGACGAACTCCATGTTGTGCTCGACGACAAGGAACGTGGTGCCGGCTTCGTTCAGCTCCCTGATCCGGTCGGCGATCTGGTTGATCAGCGACGGGTTCACCCCGCCGGCCTCGTCGAGCAGGATCACCGACGGGTCCGCGACCAGGATGTAGGCGAGTTCCAGCAGCTTGCGCTGCCCATAGGACAAACTGCCCGCGAGCGCGTCCTGGTGACCGGCGATGCCAACGAAGTCGAGCAGTTCCCGGGCCTTGCGCCGCTCACCGGACCGCTTTCTCGACGCCACCAGCATGTTCTCGAGCACGGTGAGCCTCGGGAAGATCCTGGTCAGCTGGAAGGTTCGCCCGACCCCGAGGCGGAACACCGCGCCCGGGTCCTTGCCGGTGATCGGCGCGTTGTCCAGGTACACCTGGCCGACGTCGGGCCGCTCGTAGCCGGTGATCACGTTGAACAAGGTGGTCTTGCCCGAGCCGTTCGGGCCGATGAGGGCCGCGATGGTGCCCTTCTCCACGGTCAGCCCGCAGTCATCCAGCGCCTGGACACCGCCGAACCGCTTGCCGATCCCCTCGGTCCTCAGCAGTGCGGTCACGACGCCTCCCCTGCGGTAACGACCGGTTGCTCGCCGGGGAGCGCCGCGGAGCGATGGCTCGCCCGCAGTCTGCTCAGCCGCTCTCTCGCCGTCGGGATGATGCCGCGGGGCAGCAGCAGGATAACCACCAGGAACAGACCGCCCTCGGAGATCAGCGACAGGCTGCTCGCGGTGAATTGCAGGGTGAGCCACTGCTGCAGCGGCTCCACGATCAGCGCGCCGAGCACCGGGCCCGACACGGTGCCGAACCCGCCGAGGAACGACATCAGCGCCACCGCTAGGTCGAAGGTCGGATCGAACCCGTACTGCGGCAGCACCTGGCCGATGAAGAACATCCACAGTCCGCCGATCATCCCGGCCGGTATCGCGGACAGCACGAACGAGGTGAGCTTGATCCTGGCCACCGGCACTCCGAGGCCGCGGGCACGATCCTCGTCGTCGCGGATCGCCAGCAGCCGCAGCCCGAATCGCGACCGGCGGATCAGCCAGCTCATCGCGACCGCGCATATCGCGATGGCGAACGCGATGTAGTAGAACGGGTCGTTGAAGGTGGAGGGCGACAGCGAAATCGCCGGGGCGAGTATCCCCGCCGAGCCGCCGGTGAACGAGAAGTTGAAGGCCATCAGCTGGAAGATGAAGAAGATCGCGATCGTGACCACCAAGAACGTGTGCCGCCGGACCCGGAGCGTGATCAGCCCGAACGGCACTGCCAGCGCGCCTGCCAGCAGCCCGCACAGCGGCAGGAGCGCGAACACCGGGTATCCGGTGACGTGCCAGTGCTCGGCGAGCAGCCCGAGCAGGTACGCGCCAGACCCGAAGAACACCGCGTGCCCGAGCGACACGTACCCGGAAAACCCAGAGAAAGAGTTCCACGCCGACGCCGCCCCGATGTAAAGCATCGTGAGCACGCCGAATTCCGTGATCGACGGGTTGGTGAACACCAACGGAAAGATGACGAGCACGATGACCATAACGACGAGACCGGATCCCTTGACCGCCCGGATCATTGCGCCCGCACCGCCCGCTGGCCGAGCAGCCCGGTGGGCCGCCAGACCAAGACGATGACCAGCGCCACGTAAAAGACCACGGTCGCCCAGTTCGGGTTCCAGATCGCCACCAGCGCCTCCACGGTGGTCATGAACACGGCGGCACCCAGCGCGCCCGCCACGCTCCCGAGGCCACCGAGGATGACGATCGCGAGCAGCCTGGAGATCAGGTCATATCCGCTGTTGGCGTTGAACGCGTTCGTCGCGCCGAACACCATCCCGCCAAGCGCGGTGACCGCCACGCCGATACCGAAGCAGAGCGCCGCCACCCGGTCCACATCGATG
>CAVUOU010000029.1:0-65738 GCA_963743085.1 uncultured Actinomycetota bacterium | reverse complement strand
GCGGTGATCGCCGAGTCCTTCGAGCGGATCCACCGGTCCAACCTGATCGGCATGGGCGTGCTGCCGCTGCAGTACCTGCCCGGCGAATCGATGGCCACGCTCGGCCTGACCGGACACGAGACCTTCGACATCAGCGGCGTCACCGAGCTGAACGAGGGACGGATTCCGGACGAGGCGACGGTGACGACCGACGCCGGGGGGTCGGTCGGGGCTGGTTGGTCGGGGGGACAGAGCAAGACGTTCCGGGTGCAGGTCCGGATCGACACGCCGGGGGAGGCCGAGTACTACCGGCACGGCGGCATCATGCAGTACGTGCTGCGCTCACTGCTGTAGCTGCGCGTAGCCGGGCGCGTAGCCCGACCGGCAAGATGGTGGTAACTAGCCGTCGCGCGCCGACGGCTAGTTACCACCATCCTGGCTCGCTAGGACTCCGCTGTCCTGCCTCGCTTCGCGTGCTCTTGATCGTTATTTAACCTGGAGCGTAAAATCGCTCTGACAACGTTGTCAGCTGGATTTTCACTGTCGGGTCTGGGCCGGAGGGAATGATGATCGTGGTGACGTGGCCGCGGGGGATCGCGGCGGTTATGGCCGGCGCGGCGCTGGGCGTCGGGCTGGTCACGGCGGGACCCGCTTCGGCGGACGACCACGCTGCCTCGCCCGCCGCCGCCACGGCGTCCGGGCTGTCGGTCGTGTCGGTGACCCCGGACCTGCGGCTGGACCAGGAATGGCGCGAGTTCGGCGACTCGAGCGGCCAAGGCGGCTGGGCGGGTGCCGACGGTACCTACTCGACCCCGCTGCCTGACGGGAACGACGCCTGGCTGTTCAACGACACGTTCCTCGGGCCGGTGAACGCGAACGAGAGCCTGCCCGCGACGGTGGAATTCATCCACAACTCGCTGGTGCTCACCACCTCCCGCGCCCGCCGCATCCTGACGACCGTGACCGGGGGGACACCGCGGGTGCCCCAGTCGCTGGTCGGGCCTACGCCGTCGCCTCCCACCCCGGCCGGCACCGATTCCTACTGGTACTGGAACACCGATGGCATCGTCGACCACGGACAGCTGTACGTCTTCGAGGCCAGGAACGGGCCCACGGACTCGCCTCCGCCGTTCGACTTCGGGCAGACCGGGATGGCCATCGCGAGGTTCTCCCTGCCGGGGCTGCGTCTGGAGAGCGTGACGCCGACCTACGGCGGGGCGGACGTGAGCTGGGGCGTCCAGTTGCTCAGGGAGGGGCCGTGGATCTACATCTACGGCGTGGAGAGCGGCTCTGACGGCAAAGAGGTTCACCTGGCCCGGGTAAGGACCGGCGGGCTGACCGGGCCGTGGCAGTTCTACACCGGGTCCGGCTGGTCACCCGATCCCGCCGATTCCGTTCCGCTGCTCGGCGACGTCGGCGCCTCGTACAGCGTCACCAAGGAAGACGGCGAGTACGTGCTCGCCACCACCGACAGCTACCTCGACCCGCAGATCTACCTGTATACCGCTCCGACGCCGGCCGGCCCGTTCTCCGGCGGAACGGAGATCTACACACCGCCGCAGGCGAGCGCCGGTGATATCTACACCTACAACGTCGCCGCTCACCCGGAGCTGACCTCACCCGGCCGGCTCGTGCTGTCCTACAACGTCAACAGCTCCGAGCTATCAGGGATCTACGCCAACATCAACAACAACCGGGCGCGCTTCATCACCGTTGACTTCTCGCGTCGCTGACGTCGGGAGGCGCGTCGTTGAGAACTCTCCGTTGCCGGTGCCCCGCGTAACCCTGTTCCTGCGGCGGTAGTGTTGCGGGCATGGCGAAGGACTCATTCGAAGCAGCGCTGGACGGATTCCGCTCATGGGCGTCCGCGCCCGGTCGGCCGCTAGCCGGGAACGCGGACGCGGACACCCGCGAGCTGGAGCTCTTGTTCAGCTACATGCCGGATTACCTGGGCATTTCCCACCCGGGAGAGCTTCGCCGCGGACATCTTGAGGAGATACTCCTCGAGGTCTACCCGCGCAAGGTCGTCGTGAGCAGCCGTGAGGACACCGCGGAGACGATCGCGGCGGTGCGAGACTTTCTCGGCTACCTCGACGACACCAACACACTGCCCGCATCGCAAGTGGGTCAGCTCAGGGACGAGCTCCAAGCGGTGGAACCCGAGTTCGCGGACGCGGTCATGGACCCCGCCAACTGGGGTCAGGCGCGAGAGATCATGACCTCGATGCTGGGCGACGGGATTGACGTGGACGACCCGAACGCGATCCAGGGCTGGATCGACCAGTACAACTCGGAACTCGCCGACGACGAGGACATCACCGGGCCGGGCCTTAAAGAGCTGTTCGGGCTGCCCGACGAGCTGCCGCCGATGCGGCTGCCCGACGACTCCGTGCTCGCCGTGGCGGCACGCGGCGCGCCCATGATGAACCGGCTCGCCGCGCTAGCGCAGTGGGCGGGCCAGGACGGCCGCCTGCTCGATGATGACGAGGATCTCCCGGCCGACGACCTAGCGGACGGTGCGGCGACGGTCGGGGTGAGTGAGGCTGACTTCCGCTACCTGTGGGAGATCGCCTACGCGGCGGACTGGATCGACCTCGAGGACGACGAGGACGATGAGATGCGGATGTCCTCGGCCAGCACCGCCGATGAGTGGGCGGACAACGCGGACGACGAGACCGCGCTCATGTGCTGGGACGCCACCCTGGAATCGGTGGTCTCGGAGACGCTGCTGCTCCCGGACGAGGATGTGGCCGAGCCGGAGATCGACTTCGAGGGACACGGCGGGGTGCTGAGCATCTTCCTGTTCCTGCTGCGCAAGAGCGAGCTGAACCGGGCCGACGTGAGCGCGATCCTGCGGGAAGGCATCCTCGGCGAGGAACCGCCGACGGAACTGGACCTGGCGTGGGAAGAGTGGGCGGCCGACCACGGAGACCCCGCGGACCTGCTGCTCGATCGGCTGGCGGAGCTCGGCGCGGTGGCCATCGGCGAAGGGCCCGACGGCCAGGTCGAGATGACGCCGCTTGGCCTGTGGGCGCTGCGCCGTCAGATCATGGCCAACGAGGTGGAGATCCCGCTGCTCCCGCCGTCGGAGGAGATGAGCGCGGTTGACCTGCTGTCCGCGGCGGGCGGCATGGAGGAAGACGAGTTCGACGCCGAGACGGAGGCGTGGCTGACGGCACGCGACTCGCTCGGCGCCGCCCGCGAACTGCTCTCGCTCGCTTCGGTGGGCGAGTCCGCTGACCGCGTACTGGCGACCGGGATCGCGACCCGGGTCGGCGCCGCGGCGGAGCCCGCCTGGCGGGACGTCATGACGGTACCGGAGCTGACCCCATACGCGAAGGTCGCGCTGACCGCGCTCGCGGGCGGCGTTCCCGGCGAGACGACCATCCCGGGACTTGAGCTGACGCCGGAGGACATGGCCTGGATGACCACCGACGTGCTCGCGGTGCTGTGCGGGGACGACGATGACGACGAGCCAGACGATGAGTACGCGGAGGAACTCGCCGAGCAGCTCGCCGCCACCATCCCGCCGGGGCAAGAGCCCATGGTGTTCGACCTGATCGCCCGCGGCCCGCATCCGGAGGCGGTCGAGGTGCTGACGATGATCGGCCAGTACCACCCGGACAAGGGCGTCGCCAAGGAAGCGCGCAAGTGCGCCTACAAGGCGGCGACCAGGCGGGCCAACCAGCGCGGGTAAACCTACGGTGAACGTCCGTGTGCGACGTGCGGCCGCGGGCTAGGGTGTGTTCGTGAGCCTGACATCCGTGAACCACATCGTGGTACTGATGCTGGAGAACCGCTCGTTTGACCACATGCTGGGATACCTGTATCCGGGTAACGCCACGGCGTCCGGGCAGCCGTTCGAGGGGCTGACCGGGAGTGAGTCGAACCCGGATGGCTCCGGGAACCAGGTGCCGGTTTCCCAGATCGAGCCGTCCACGTCGAACGCGTACTTCATGCCGGGGGCCGACCCCGGCGAGGGGTACATGGCGACCAACCAGCAGCTCTACGGCGGCGACGCGACGCCGCCGAGCGGCGAGGCCGCGCCGATGACCGGGTTCGTGACCGACTACGCCTACACGCTCGGGTGGGAGACCACCGAGAAGTGGTCCATCGTCTCCGGCACGACCGCGAACGACATCATGGGCTGCTTCACGCCGGAGGCGCTGCCGGTGCTGTCGGCGCTCGCGCGCGGGTACGCGGTCTGCGATTACTGGTACGGGTCGGTCCCGACGGAGACGCTGCCGAACCGGGCGTTCCTGTGCACGGGGACCAGCCAGGGGCACATGGACGACAAGACGCTCACCTACACCTCGCCGACGATCTTCACCTCGCTCGCTGCCCGCGGGCAGACGTGGAAGGTGTACGGGTACGACGAGTCCCCGCTGACCAAGGAGACGTTCACCGACATCTCGTCGGCGCCTGCCAGCAACTTCGGGCTGTTCACCGATTTCCAGTCCGACGCGGCGGCGGGGACGCTCGCGTCCTACAGCTTCCTCGAGCCGAGCTGGGGATCCTCCGGCAACAGCCAGCACCCCAACTACGACGTGGCGCTCGGCGAGCAGCTCATCCACGACGTCTATGAGGCGGTGCGCTCCGGGCCTGGCTGGGCGCAGACCCTGCTCATCATCACCTACGACGAGCACGGCGGATGCTATGACCATGTTCCGCCGCCGTGGGGTGCCACGCCACCGGACAACTCGGTCGGCGAGTTCGGCTTCGACTTCACCCGTTTCGGCCCGCGGGTGCCGACCGTCCTGGTGTCGCCGCTCATCGCGTCGGGGACCGTGTACCGGGTGGCCGCTTCTGGCGTGCCACTGGATCACACCTCGATACTGAAGACCGTGGAGCAGCGCTGGAGCCTGCCGTCGCTCACGGCCCGCGACGCGGCGGCCCCCGCCTTCGGCGACGTGCTGACCCTGACCACGCCGCGCACCGACGACGTGCTCGCTGGGGTAACCGTCCCGGTCTCCGGCGCGGCCAGCCCGGCCGCGGGGACCGTGTTGCACCTGGAAGGCATCCGCGAGGAACTGATCGCCCGCCAGTCACCCGCCCCCTCAGGCCTCTAACCGCTCCTGGCGCGGCGCCTCCCGGGGGTGGCCCGCGCCGCCCGCGTCCCCGAGCCGCTCCGGGCCGCCCGCCTCGACCCCCGTCCCGCCTCGATCCCCGCACCGCCCCGACCCCCGCACCGCACCGCCCCGACCGAAATAACGGATATGTCGGGCGGGGCGCTTCTTGTGTGCTTCTCGTGCGCCTCCCGCGACCCCAGCGGTGGCCCATTGCTGGCGTTCTGGCCCCAGCGATGGGCCATCGACAGCCCTGTAGAAGATATCGCTGCCTGGGGATATGCCCCGTATGCGCGCTATTGCTTCCCGCGGATTAATCAGTAGCGGCCGGTGTCAGCGGATGGCATAGTCGCCGGGTGCGAAAGAATTACTTCGACGAGCCGGTCGCCGCGTTCTACGACGATCCGTCCGACTCGATGTTCGAGCCCGCCACCATCGGGGCCACGGTGGACTTCCTTGCCGGGCTGGCCGGAACAGGCGCGGCGCTGGAGTTCGCCATCGGCACCGGCCGGATCGCGCTCCCGCTGGCTGGACGCGGTGTCGAGATGCACGGCATCGACCTGTCGGAGGCGATGGTCGCGCGGCTGCGGGCCAAGCCCGGCGGCGACGCGATCGACGTCACCATCGGCGACTTCACCACCGCCACGGTCTCGGAGACGTTCCAGCTCGCCTACCTGGTCTACAACACGATCGGGAACCTCACTACGCAGGACGATCAGGTCGACTGCTTCCGCAACGCGGCCGCGCATCTGGCACCGGGCGGCTGTTTCGTGATCGAGGTGGGGGTGCCTCAACTCCAGCGGCTTCCGCCGGGCGAGACCTTCCAGCCGTTCAGCGTGACCTCGCACCATCTCGGCTTCGACGAGTACGACGTCGCTCGGCAGGGGCTGATCTCACACCACTACACCTTCTCCGACGACGGGCGGAGCCGAGTTGTCTCTATGCCGTTCCGGTACGTCTGGCCCGCCGAGCTTGACCTGATGGCGCGGATCGCCGGCCTTCGGCTGCGCGAGCGCTGGGCCGACTGGGACCGAGAGCCGTTCACCAGCGACAGCACCAAGCACGTCTCGGTGTGGGAGAAGCCCGCTTAAAGCTGGGCCGCTGCCGCGAAGTCGATGCTGGTCGGTGCTGCAGTACCCCGACTCTTACCTGGTGAGTGCCACACCGACCAGCAAAGCCTCGTCGTCCCGGGATCAGTTGGTGGTGAAGTCGGCGAAGTCGAAGCCGGGGGCTACTACGCAGGAGACCAGGACCTCGGCGTCGGTGGCGGGGCGGGCGGCTTGCCAGTTGCCGCCGGGGATGACGTGGTGCGGGCGCTGGCCCGCGGCGAGGTCGGGTCCCAGCGTGAAAACCTGTGCGGCAGGCGGGACCGGCGGGGAGAATGAGACTGGAGTGACCGGCGGGGGAGCGAGGACCAGCGGGGCCGCGGGGATCGTTGAGGCGGTCAGCAGGGTGAGCGGGCCGCCGGAGTGCCACAACCAGATCTCATCGGAGCGCACGACGTGCCAGCGAGATTCATCGCCGGGACCGAGCAGGAAATAGATCAGCGTGGCAGCGGCCCGCGGTCCTGGATAGCCGTCCGGGGTGAACGAGACGTCCGACACCCAGGTCTGCCGGAACCAGCCGCCCTCGGGGTGCGGGAGCAGATCGAGGGCGGCGGCGGTGGCAGGCCGGGAATCGAAGCTCACGTAGACACCGGCCGGATCGCGGCGCGCGTACCGGACAGCAACGACGTCCGCCGCGTCGACCGGGCCGTAGATATGCGGGAACAGTGTTTCCGCCGAAACGCCTGGTGGGGGAGCCGGATCGGCGGGTTCGTAACGAACCGGGAGCCGGTCCGGGTCGAGTTCGAGGGCGACCATCGGCTCGTCCGCGTCCGCGTATAGCGCGTTCGCCACCGCGAGCAGCGTCTCCAGGTCCGAACACGCGTGCAGGAACGGCGACGCCGACAGCGGGAAGGACGCCGAGCGCGGCAGCAGATGCCAGATCACCAGGAGATACTAGTGTCTAACGGCGTTAATTCGTGTGGATAGTGATCAGCCCTCGAGGCTGGTCACTTCGACTCGATCCTTCCCAGCTTGCCGTCGGCCGCGGCCAGAGCCTCGCGGGTGTCAGACCACGCGTCCTTGTCAACGCCCAGCGCGGTACGCAGATACGCCAGCGTGGCCTGCTGGATGAGCGCGACGCGCTCCGGGCTTTCGTCGGTGGTCTCCGTGTCGGTATAACCCTGGATGCCGCCGAGGGAGTGCTCCGCGCGCAGCAGGGTCAGCAGGTCGGTGGCACCCGGGCTGAGGCGGTAGCCATCGGTGAACCAGTCCGGGCCCCGAACCGTCAGCGCGGAGTCGTCGTGGTCGCCGGCGACGATCAGCGAAGGCGTGTCGAGCTCCGCGAAGTCCGGGTTCATGAACGAGAAGTTCTCGGCGGCGAACGGGGTCAGGTCGCCGCCGCCGGTGCCGGCCAGCGCGAGCAGCACGGCGGCCTTGACTCGCGGGTCGGCACCCGGAGCGCCGTCGGCGCCGATGACCCGCGCGCCCGCGAGCATGCTCGCGGCCTGCGCGCCCCACGAGTGCCCGGCGACCGCGATGCGGTCGTGGTTGACGCGTCCGGCCAGACCGGGCACGGCAGCTTCGATGGCATCGAGCTGGTCGAGGACGCGGATCAGGTCGTCGATCCGGATGCGCCAGATGAGCGGGGTGCGCGGGTCGTCGGGGGCGAGGCCGAGAGTGCGAGAGTCGAGATGGGTGGGCTGGATGACGACGAAGCCGCGGCCGGCCCAGAAGTCAACCAGTGGCGCGTAACTGTCCATCGACTGGCCGAAACCGTGCGAGAAGACGATGACCGGCAGATCGTGACCGGTCGTCGGCGCTGAGACGCGTACCTGCAGGTCCTGGCCACGACCGGGGGCGGAAAGCGTGACCGGCCGAACCGAGATGACAGACGTTGTATCGCTCATGAGATGAATACCTTCCTCACCGATCTGGCATAATAAAGATCCGGATCATTGTTCCGAATCACTATACGGATCAATGTTCCGTTTGGCAACTGAGAAGGAGGCACCTCGAAATGACGACGGCCGACACGCCGCCCGCCAGCGCTGGCCGGCGTAAGCGGTCCGACGCCCGGCGCAACCAGCAGGTGCTCCTGGACGCCGCCGCCACCGTGTTCGTCCGCTCTGGGGTCGACGCTCCGGTGCGGGACATCGCCGCCGAAGCAGGCGTCGGCATAGCCACCATTTACCGGCATTTCCCCACCCGGGCCGACCTGGTGGTCGCGGTCTTCCAGCACCAGGTCGACGCGCTCGCCGCCGCGACCGCCCCCGAAGGCGAAACGCCGTACGAAGCCTTGCGGTCATGGGTGGCCCAGTTCGCTGATTTCCTGGTCACCAAGCACGGCCTGGCCGAGGCGCTGCACTCAGACCAGGCCGGGTTCGAGAGCCTGCACGCCGAGTTCGTCGACCGCCTGGTGCCGGTCCTCGATCAGCTGCTGAAAGCATCAGCCGCCGGCGGCTACACGCACTCGGACATAGCGGCTTACGACCTGATGCTCGGTATCGGCAACCTGTGCATCGGAGCCGAGACCTACCCCGCTCGCCAGATGATCGACCTGCTCCTGGCGGGCCTAAAGAGCTGACGGCCTAAAGAGCTGACGGCCTAAAGAGCTGACGGCCTAAAGAGCTGAGACCGCGTCGGCGACGGCGACCAGGTCGCGGGTGAGGCCGCGCAGCAGCGGGAAGCGCGCCAGCCGGACCAGGCGCTCGGCCAGCGGCGCGGTCGTGTCGATCAGCACGAGCGTGCGCCGGAAGTCAGGCGAGGTGTCATGCACCCAGAACTGCGCGACGCCCATCGCGTAAAGCCACAGCATCCCGGCCAGCCGGTCGCGTAGCGCGTCGGGTATCCGGGTCCGGGTCCCGGTGACGACCTCGGCGTACAGCGCCATCGCCTGATCCCGGGCCGGTGACGGGACCGCGGCGCGTGAGCACAGCGGACCAGCGAACGCGTGATATTGCGCCTGGGCCTCGACGAGCGCGCGCAGCACCCCGCGCAGCCGGGCGGCCAGGCCAGTCTCGCCCTCGAGCACGGCCCGCGAGGCCGTCACCTGCGAAGCGACCGCCAGGGTGTAGAACTCGCCTACTAGCTCGTCTTTGGACGCGAAATAGTAGTAGGCGTTGCCGGTGGCGACACCCGCTTTCTGCGCGATCGCGCGCATCGTCGTCGCCTCATAGCCGTTCTCGGTGAACAGGTGCTGGGCGGTGTCGACGATGAGGGCTCGAGTTTGCTCGGCGCGCGGCGTTTTAGCCGGGGACACGCCTAAGACTGTACGGGGGTGTCGCACTGTGCGGGAGCTAAACACGGGATTAGGGTGGGCCCATGCGTGCTGTCATGGTCCACAAGCCGGGCGGGCCCGAGGCCCTCGTCGTTGAGGAGCGTCCCGACCCGGTGCCGGGTCCCGGCCAGGTCGTCGCCGAGGTCCGCGCGGTTGGCGTTAACTTCATGGATATTTACCAGCGGGAGGGTGTCGGCCCGTACAAACAGGAACACCCGTTTGGCATCGGCGGCGAGGGCGCCGGGGTGGTGACGTCCGTCGGCAACGGGGTCACCGACTTCGCGCCCGGGGACCACATCACCTGGAGCGGGGCGCAGGGCAGCTACGCCGAGCAGGTCATCGTGCCGGTCAATAACGCGGTGCCGGTGCCGGAGCACATTGACCTGCGGGTCGCGGCGGCTGTCCTGGTGCAGGGGATGACCGCGCACTACCTGTCGCACAGCACGTTCCCGATCAAGGAGGGCAACGTCGCGGTGGTGCACGCCGCGGCCGGCGGCGTCGGGCTGCTGCTGGTCCAGATGATCAAGAGCCTGGGCGGGATCGTGGTCGGCACCACGTCCACCCAGCAGAAGGCCGACCTGGCGCGAGGCGCGGGCGCGGACCACGTGGTTACCTACGACGAGGTCGTCAACGCCGTCCGGCGGGTGACGGGCGAGCGTGGCGCCGACGTGGTGTACGACAACGTGGGGAAGGCGACGTTCGACGACTCGCTGGCCGCGCTGAAACGCCGCGGCATGATGGTGCTCTACGGCGGCTCCAGCGGACAGGTGCCGCCATTGGACCCGCAGCGGCTGAACACGAGTGGTTCGCTGTTCCTCACCCGGCCGACGCTGGCGGACTACACCGCCGACCGCGCCGAACTGCTGTGGCGCGCGGGTGACCTGTTCGAGTGGATCGCGCAGGGACGGCTCGACGTGCGGATCGGCGGAACCTACCCGCTGGCCGACGCGGGCCGGGCGCAGACCGATCTGGCGTCCCGCCGCACCACCGGAAAGCTGCTGCTAGTCCCCTGACGCTTCCCTAGCCGCCCGGTCAACGCGGTCGTGGTACGCCTTCCACCAGGCCGCGTCGCCGGGCGGCAGGTTGTTGCCGGGTGAACGCAAACCCACGATGCCGTCGATCATCTCGCGCACGATGTCCGCGTGCCCGGCGTGCCGGTGGGTCTCGGTCGCCACGTGCACCAGGATCTGGTGCAGGGTGACGTCGCCGTGGTCACCCCACCACGGCACCTGGCCGGCCGCGTCGAGCGGCAGCGCGGTGATGGTGGCGTTCGCGTGTTCCCACGCCTGGTGGTACAGGCCGATGATGTACTCGCGGGATTCGCCGGCCTTGGCCACCATGTCCGCGTTGGGGTCGTGTTCGAAGTCGAGCTGAAGCTGATCGGGTGATGGCCTGCCGAACGTTTCACCGAAATAGCCGAGCTCGATCTGACTCAGGTGCTTGACCAGGCCCAGCAGATTGGTGCCGGTGGGAGTCATCGGACGCCGGACGTCGTATTCCGACAGCCCGGCCAGCTTGAAGAGCATCGCGTCCCGGCCCTCCTGCAGGTAGCGCTGCAGCGTGGCCTTCGGGTCCTCAGCGGTCATGCTGGATAGTCTGCCAGAGCGGCGTCCAGCACGCCCGCCAGCGGTGCCGGTACCTGGGCCAGGTCCAGCGTCTCGGCGAACGCCCGCGCGTACCGGAGCTTGGCGCCCGAGCGGCCGCTGATGAACCGGCGGAACTGTCCCTCAGGGGCGCGGTCACGCCAGGCCGGCTGCTTACGGAACCGTCGGAGCCGGCGTGACTCACCGAGTCCCGCTATGACCGCCTCGACCATCCCCGCGCCGAGCGCACGGATCATCTCGTCCTCGAGGTCCGCCACGCAGACGAACGTCGTGATGCCGGCGCTGATGAAGTCACGCCGTTCTGATATATCGCACAATCCGACGACGTGCGGTCCGTAGCGTGCGGCGAATCGCCGTGCGTTGGTCGCGCCGCCCATCGCCACAACCGGCACCGTGCGGTCCCCGCGGCGGGTAGCGATGACCTCCAAGGCCGCCTTGTCGCTGAGCCCCTCGACGAGGATGGTCACACCCATAGACGTTAAGTTAGTTTTCATATGGACAAAAAGCGACTGTTGCTGGTCATCGGCATCGCGGCCGTCGGGATCAATCTGCGCTCGGCGATCGCCAGCTTGCCGCCGGTGTTCCCGGAGCTGCAGGCCAGGCTGGGCCTGTCGTCGGCGACGATCTCGGTGCTCGCGGCCACCCCGGTGCTGTGTTTCGGCCTGGCGTCGATCCCGGCCCCGTGGCTGAGCCGCAAGCTGGGTGAGGAGCGGGTGGTGCTCGGGGCGCTCGGCCTGCTGGCGGCCGGGCTGGCGCTGCGCGGCACGTTCCCGTCGAGCATGCTGTTCCCTGGCACGATCCTGGCGACCTGCGCGATAGCCGTCATGAACGTTCTGCTCTCCAGCCTGGCCAAACGCCGCTGGCCGGACCGCGCGGGCCTGCTGATCGGCGTGTACCTGACCACCATGTCGCTGGCCACCGTGGTCGCCTCGTCGGTCGCGGTGCCGCTGTACCGGCATTCGGGCGGCTCCGTTGGCCTGACCCTCGGCTGGTGGGCGCTACCCGCCGTAGCGGGTGTGCTGCTTTGGCTTCCTCAGATTCGGTACAAAACGACGGTTCCCAGGTCGGCCGCGAAGTCCGGGGTCAGCGTGTACCGGCAGGTGCTGGCGTGGCAGGTCACCCTGTTCATGGGACTGCAGAGCCTGCTGTACTACTCGGCGCTGTCCTGGCTGCCGGAGATCTTCCGGGACCGCGGCGACAGCGCGGGGACCGCGGGGAACCTGCTCGCGCTGATGGCGCTGGGGGGCTTCGCGTGCTCGATGACGGTGCCGGTCTTCGCGCAGCGCCACCCGGGGCAGCGCTGGCTCGCGGTGCCGGCCGCGCTGGCGCTGCTGGCCGGGCTCACCGGGTCGCTGTACGCGCCGCTCGGCTCGGCGGTGGTCTGGGTGCTGATACTCGGGGCGGCGCAGGGCTCGTTGCTCGGGCTCGCGCTGTACTTCATGGTGGCCAGGTCGCCCGACCCGGTTACCGCGGCGTCGCTTTCCGGTCTTGCGCAGGGCGTGGGTTATCTGCTGGCGAGCGCAGGAACGCTGACGGTTGGTCTGCTGCACAGCGCGACGGGGAGCTGGAATCCGCCGGGCGTGCTGCTGATCGTGCTCGCCGTGGCGGAACTCGGTACTGGATTGCTGGCGGGGCGCCCGCTGGTGCTGTCGCGTCCGGTGACGGAGCCGGCTGTGCCGGCGCAGGCGTAGCGCAGTTCGCGGCCGCGGCGATCATGGCCCGCGCCTCGCTGACGGAGGCTTGAGTGAGCTGTTTGGCGGGCAGGGGGGCGACGCCCGCCGCGGCGATCGGCCCGGAGAACCCGCCTCCGCCGGTCTCGGTGAGCCGTCGTTCCACCGAGCCGCAGCCGGTGAGGGCCAGGGCGAGCAGTGCGGCGGCGGCCGCGCGGTAGGTGCGGGTCACCGGGCATCCTTTCCTGGAAAGATGACTCGTGCCACGACGAGCAGGTTGAGCAGGCCGAACGCGGTCAGCACGCTGAACCGGAAGGATTCTGCCGACACCCCGCGCCAGATGGCCAGGGCCAGCCAGGCCACCCCGAGCGTGCCGTTCCAGAGCAGCACGGCCTTGCGGAATCTTCGGGTCGCGTCGCCGGGCCCGCGGGCTGGCTGCCAGGACATCACCTTGCCACGGGAGTAGTCCCAGAGCGAGAGCGCCTGGGCCCAGCCGACGGCGATCGCCACCGGCCACATGGCGACCGGGTAGCGGACGCTGTGCCACAGCGGGTACAGCAGCGCGCCGGTGAGCACCGCCGGGATGAGCAGCACGAAGTTACGCGGCTCGACCTCGTTGGGGTGGAAGGCGAGCAGCAGCACCGGGATCAGCGGCAGCACCACCACCCGGGCCGCGGTGGTCACGTTCCACAGCCAGCCAGCCAGGTACGGGAGCCGCGCCCGCAATGGCATCCGGACCCGCCACATGTTGTCGGTCCAGATCAGCGAGGAGGCGCCGCAGCACCACCGGTACTGCTGGCGCATGTAGGAGTCGAGCGTCGCCGGGCAGACCCCGATGGCGACCACCACCGGGAGGTAACGCAGCCGGTAGCCGTGGTAGCGCATGTCCAGCCCGGTGTGCGAGTCCTCCGCGAACGGCACCAGGGTGAACCCGCCCTCCTTATCCAGCGCGGAGCGGCGGTAGACCGCGTTGGACCCGACGCACAGCGCCGAGCCGAACCGGTCGCGGCAGACCTGCACCCCGCGATAGAAGACCTCCAGCGACGCGCTCGCCCCGCGTTCCACCCAGGTCTGGTGCGGCGAGACCCGGAAGAACTGCGGGGTCTGCACGATGCCCGTCTTCTGGTCCTCCATGTAGGGGAGCGTCTCGGTGAGGAAATCCGTGCGTGGCCGGAAATCCGCGTCGAAGATGACGATGTGGTCACCGCTGGTCCGGTCGTAACCGAACTTGAGGTTGCCCGACTTCTTGAACTCGCGGATATTGGGCCGCCGCAGGTAGGTCAGGCCGAACTGCTCGGCGAGCCCGGCCGCTTCATCCGATGGCCCGTCATCGAGCACGAACGCCTGCGCGGTGCCCGGGTAGGCGTCGATGAGCTCGCGGACCCCGGCCCAGGTGTTGGCGAGGATCCCGATGTCCTCACCGCAGATCGGCAAGAAGATGTCCACGCTCGGGTAGACCAGCGGGCGCCACGCGTCGACCAGCCGACGGTGCGCGGCCATGTCGAAGGCCCGGCCGCTGAAGTTCACCGGCAGGCTCAGCCCCTGGTAGAGGATGTAGAGCGCGGTGTAGGGGACGAAGGCCAGCCCGATCAGCGACCGGGTTTCGAACCAGATCTGCGCGGCGATCACGCAGCCGGCGCTCGCCAGCAGCGCGGTCGAGAGATAGGTGAGCGACCGGTCCGCGTAGCAGTACTTTTCGTCGTCGTTGACGGGCAGGAAAGTGGTGGTGGTCATCCGCGCGACACGTATTCCAGGATGCGATAGGAGCCCCGGTGGTCAGGTCCGCTGTAGGGGACCGTGGCGACCTGCCGGTAGCCGGTGGCCGTGATGTCGTTGGTTTCGTCGGTGCCGTCCAGGATCACCAGCGTGTAGCTATGCCGGCGCAACGCGACCTGGGCTTGGCTTGGGTCGCCGGTCAAGCTGGTCCACTGGTGCCACGTGGTGCCGGGCAGGTAGTACTGCAGCGACGGCGGAGTGTCGGTGAGATAGCGCGCGCCGGGTGTGGCGGCGGCGCGCAGCACCGGAACCAGGTTGCCCACGCCCGGCCAGGCGAAGAAGCCCTCCGCCTGGTGCATGCCGAACGCGCCGAGCGGAACCAGTGCCAGCGGGACCGACACCGCCACCGGAACGCGAAGCCGGACCCTAGGCCGGTCGCGGAGCCAGAGGTACGCCCGGTCACCGCCGTAGCCGACGGCGATGGCGGCGAACCACGCGCCGAAGGCCACGTGCTTATTCAGCGAGGTCAGGGTGTGGATCCTCGCCTGCCACAGCGTGGGCGCCACGCCGGTGCCCAGCAGCACCCCGATGATCACCCGGTTGGCGCGATCCCACATGGCCGCCAGCGCGGTCACCGCGGCGAGCAGCAGGATCAGCCCGACCCAGCTGATGGAGCTGCCGAAAATGGTGCCGATCGAGACCACGCCGCCTGGCCGCTGCAGCGTGGTCTGGTCAATCCCCTGCAGGTACTCGCCCTGTCCGAACTGCAGCAGCACGATGGTGGCGACCACCACCCAGTAAAACAGCAGCGCCCCGCGCCGCCACGCGTGCTTGCCGCCGGGTTTCGGCCATCCGGCGGCCACCGCGAGAGCGATCACCGCCGGGTCGAAAATGACGCTCGCGTACTTGGTGGCGTTGGCCAGGGTCAGCGCCGCCGCCGCGGTGAGGATCGGCCGGGTCGCGTTCTGCTGGCCCCGCTGGCTGGTCGCGCACCAGGCCGCGAATGCCACCAGGAACAGTGACATCGCGTCATAGGTGGCGAACGCGCCGAGCCTGATCACCGGCCCGAGCAACGACCACAGCGCGGCGGCGACGAACGCCGCCCGCCGGCCGTACAGCCGCGAGGTGGTGCCCCACAGCAGCGCGGTCGCGCCGAGCATGAACGCCAGCGACACCATCCGGGCCGCCGCCAGGCCGCCGATGGTGTCGGCGACGGCGCCGAGCAGCGGGTAGATCACCGGAGCACCGCTGAAGTACGCGGCGAAGGCCGGGACCCGGGTGCCGTAAAACCAGTGCGCGAATTCCAGGTGGCCGGCCCACAGGTACAGCGCTTCGTCCTGAAAGGCGGTGTTCGACCAGATCAGCCGGGTCGATAGCGCGGCTTGAACGGCGATTATTACCAAGAGTGGCCACGCGATGTCGTGCAGTATCCGTCCCCGGACGTGCGCGACCGCCGTCATGCCTCACCATCCCCCGTAGCGCCAGGCGGAATCGCCCGCGAGGTCAGACTAGCGGGCGGCCCGCGAGAAAATCCACGATGCGGAGGGTTACCGGTGACGCGTCGCGATCGCGCAGCAGGATCTGGCCGGTGCCGAGTTCGGCCACGAAGGTGCACAACGTGGTGGCGACCTTGCCGTTTACCGGGTCGGCGCGGACCGTGTTCGAGCGCGGCCAGGAACCAGTTGTGATCTGGTTCCGCGTCGGCGGGAGCGTCGAGCGCGTCCAGGATCTCGCCCCGGCGGACGCTGGTGCCACGGGACCTCGTGCCGGCGGCCTTGATGTAACGCCCGTGGTTGGTGTGCCAGGCGAGATCGCTGACTTCCCGCCAACCGCATTCCCCGGCCGCGGCCTCGACGATGACGATCCGGCCGGTCGGGTCGCCGATCGTGTAGGAGAATCCGCCCGCCGACGGGTTGGCGCCGAGGAATTGCACCGCCTCCGCCGCCGATGTCGCGGCGCGCTGCAGCTCACGCGCGACGAACGCGCGCCCGGGCGCCTTGGCCGGCGCCAGCGCCGGGACGTGGTCCACGCTGATGACGACACCAGGACCGGTCACCGAGAACGCGTTGGCGGGAAGGAAACCCGGCACCCAGTACGCGGTGACCGGCTGCTGCCCGTCCAGGTGCAAGGTGAGCAGCGCGCACAAGCCCTGATAGGAGACGGGCTCATCCTCGTTATGCGCGATGAACGACCGGCCGCGGGACCAGGCGAGGTCGCTGCAGCTCTCGGCGTCTTCGCCGGCTCCTCCCGAGATCGCGCCGGCCAGGTCACCGCGGCAGTTCAGCAGCGCGAGGGCTTCGACGGGCAGCCCCGCGCCGTCGGCCAGGGCGGTCAGCTCGGCCCACGCCGTCGGGTAGGCGGCGGCACTCGCGTCCATAACGGCGTCGAGCTGGCCCTCGCGGGTACCGGCCAGCTGACGCAGCCGGTGGGCCTCGGCGTCGCCGGCGATCTCCTGGATCGTCTCGCGCATCAGCGCCCCCAGCTGGGCGAACACCTCCTCGCCGTCCCCGTCGGCCACGATCCACCTGATCCCGCCGAGCTGCTGCTGCGTGATGCGCATAACGCTTACTCAATCACAAACCGGAATCCATGCACTGCTAGCCTGACACGCGTGTCGGACCCGGTCAGGCAGCATCCAGGGAATCGGGAATAGACTCCTAGGAATCAGTGGAGCACCCGAGGCCCGCACAGCACACGAGGAGCAGACCGCCGTGACAATGCTGGAGCACATCGACGGCCCGGAGGACCTGAAAGATCTCAGCCAGGAGCAGCTTTCCGCGCTCGCTAGCGAGATCCGGGACGTCCTCGTCGAGACGGTGACCAGGACCGGTGGCCACCTCGGGCCCAATCTTGGCGTGGTGGAACTCACGATAGCGATGCACCGGGTCTTCGACTCGCCGAAAGACCGGCTGATCTTCGACACCGGCCATCAGTCATATGTGCATAAATTGCTCACCGGGCGCTACCCGCGGTTCGGCACGCTGAAGCAGCGCGGCGGCCTGACCGGGTACCCGAGCCGCGCCGAGTCCGAGCACGACCTAGTGGAGAACTCGCACGCCTCCACCAGCCTGTCGTACGCCGACGGCCTGGCCAAGGCGTTCAAGGTGCGCGGCGAGAGCGACCGCACCGTCGTCGCGGTGATCGGTGACGGCGCGCTCACCGGTGGCATGGCCTGGGAGGCGCTGAACAACATCGCGTCGGAGAAGGACAGCCGCCTGGTGATGATCGTCAACGACAACGGCTGGTCTTACCAGCCGACGATCGGCGGCCTGGCCGACCACCTGGCCTCGATCCGGGTGAGCCAGCGTTACGAGCACGTGCTCGAGTACATCAAGACCACGGTGACCCGCGCCCCGGTCGTCGGGCAGCCGCTGTTCGGCGCGCTGCACGGCGCGAAGAAGGGCCTCAAGGACTTCCTGCAGCCGCAGGTCATGTTCGAGGACCTCGGCCTGAAGTACCTCGGCCCGATCGACGGGCACGACGAGCGGCTGCTTGAGGGCGCGCTGCGGCGGGCCAAGGAGTTCGGCGGCCCGGTCCTGGTGCACGTGATCACCAAGAAGGGCTTCGGTTACGCGCCCGCCGAGACCAACGACATCGACTGCCTGCACCAGTACCCCGCCGCGGGCGCTGATCCCGGTAGCTGGTCGCGGGTCTTCGGCGACGAACTGGTCGCGCTCGGTGCCCGGCGTTCCGACGTGGTGGCGATCACCGCGGCGATGCTGCACCCGACCGGCCTGGCTCAGTTCGCCCAGGCGTTCCCTGACCGCACCTACGACGTGGGGATCGCCGAGCAGCACGCGATAACGTCGGCCGCCGGGCTGGCCATGGGCGGCATGCACCCGGTGGTCGCGATCTACTCGACGTTCCTGAACCGGGCGTTCGACCAGGTCCTGCTGGACGTGGGGCTGCACCAGCTGCCGGTGACGATCGTGCTTGACCGCGCCGGGGTGACCGGCCCGGACGGCGCCAGCCACCACGGGATGTGGGACGGCTCGATCATGCAGATGGTGCCGGGTATCCGGATCGCGGCTCCCCGCGACGGTCTGCGCGTCGCCGAGTTGCTGAACGAGGCGGTCAACGTCTCCGATGGCCCCACCGTCGTCAGGTTCCCCAAGGGCAAGACCGGCGGCGACGTCGAGGCGGTCGCCAAGCTCGGCACGATGGACGTGCTCCGGGAGGCCACGGTGTCGCCTGGAAGCACGGTGTCGCCTGGAAGCACGGGGCCGGATGTGCTGCTGCTCGGCGCCGGGCCGATGGCGCTGACCTGCCTGGACGTGGCGGAGCGGCTCGCGGTCCAGGGCATTGGCGTGACGGTGGTCGACCCGCGGTGGACCAAGCCGGTCGATTCGGCCCTCGTGGACGCCGCCCCTGGCTACCGGCTGGTCGCGACGGTGGAGGACAACGGGCGGGTCGGCGGCTTCGGGGACGCGGTGGCCCGGCTGCTGCGCGATCACGACGTGGACGTTCCGGTCAAGACCTTCGGGCTGCCGCAGGAGTTCCTGCCGCACGCCACCCGCAATGAGGTCCTGGACGAAGTTGGTCTGACCGCCCAGCACCTCGCGCGGGCCATCACGGAGGCGGTTGCCCGCCGTACCCCCGCGGCGACCGAGTCCTCGGCGGAACACCGGGTCAGCGAGTAGCGTTTCTCACGGACAGGACGACCGTGAGGAAGACGATGCTGCGAGTTGCCGTGGTGGGGTCCGGCCCAGCCGGGCTGTACACCGCCGAAGCGCTGGTCAAGCAGGCTGTCGCGTTGCCGGGTGGGGCGGTCGACATCCGGGTGGACGTACTTGACCGGCTGCCTACGCCGTACGGCCTGGTCAGGTACGGCGTCGCGCCCGACCACAAGTCCATCAAGTCGATCGCGACCTACCTGCGTAAGGTCCTTGAGTCACCCGGGGTTTCCTTCCTGGGCGGCGTGCACCTGGGCGAGGACGTCTCCAGGGACGAGCTGCTCGGCGCGTACGACGCCGTGGTGTACGCGACCGGCGCGATGCGGGACCGGCGGCTCGGCATCCCCGGCGAGGACCTGCCCGGATCGTACGCGGCCACCGACTTCGTGAACTGGTACTGCGGTCACCCCGATGTGCCGCCGGACGCGTTCACGCTCGACGCCGAGTCCGTCGCCGTGATCGGCGTCGGCAACGTCGCGGTGGACGTGGCCCGCATCCTGGCACGGGACCCAGCCGAGCTGCATGACACCGACATACCGCACCCGGTGCTCGACGCGCTGCACGCGTCGAAGGTGCGCGAGGTGCACGTCATCGGCCGTCGCGGTCCCGCGTTCGCCAAGTTCACCACCAAGGAACTGCGCGAGCTTGGCGACCTGCCGGGCGTCCAGCTCATCGTGGAGCCCGACGAACTGGATTTGAACACGTTCGACTCCTCCGGCGAGAGCGCGTCGCTAGCCGAGACGGACCGCCGGGTGCGTGGCAACCTGGTCGCCATGCGCCCGTGGACGTCGTCACCAGCGGCCGGACGCAAGCTGACCCTCCGTTTCTGGTCGCGCCCGCTAGAAATCCTTGGACCAGAACGAGCGCGATCCATCACGCTGGAACGCACCAGGCTGTCGGAGTCCGGCAAGTTCGAGGGGACCGGTGAGCTGGAGACCCTCGACGCGCAGCTGGTGCTCCGTTCGGTCGGGTACCAGAGCGTCTCGCTACCCGGAGTGCCGTTCGATGAGCGTTCCTGCACGGTCCCGAACGTCTTGGGCCGGGTGGTGGATTCCTCGGGCGCGGTGCTGCCAGGGGAGTACGTCGCGGGCTGGCTCAAGCGCGGCCCGACCGGCGTCATCGGCACCAACAAGTCCGACGCCGCCGAGACCGTCCGGTCGCTGCTGCAGGACCTGGCCGGCGGCCCCGGCCCTGACGACCCGCCGCTGCCACGCGCCGGGCTGCTGAAGCTCCCAGAATCCGACGAGGTACCCGGCACCGCCTCGCCGCTGGCCGAGGTGCTCGCCGCCCGCGGCGTGGCACCCGTGTCGTATGAGGAGTGGCTGCGCATCGAGCAGGCCGAGACCGACCTCGCCCTGTCGCTTGGCCGCGGCGAGCGAGTCAAGCTGCCCGGCTTCGACGCCATCTGGTCCGCCTGCCGCCCGTTATCGCCGTTATCGGCCGCTCGGCGGCCCGGGCCTTTCCTGGGTGGTGTGGCACTACCCAGGAAAGAGTCTCGGTAGTGCCACACTGACCAGAAACGGGGCACCTGGGTCGGCGGCTTAACCAGCATCGATGGCTCCGGGCTTACTCGATCTCCTTGAGGATCTGCTGCAGTGACTCGTTCTGCTCGCGTAGCCAGTCGAGCTGGGCGCCGACGTCGCCGAGCTTGAAATCGGTGTGTTCCTGGGCGGTGATGGCGGTGTCGGCGAGCCGCCGGTATTCCTCGGCCAGCCGGCGGTACCGCTCACTGCTGGCTAGCTCCAGTTGCGCTCGTTTCCTGGCGGTGAGGTACCGGTACCCCAGGACCATCCCGAGCGCGGCCAGCGCGGCGATCACCAGGGTAGCGTAGGCGCCGCGCGGCTCAGTCACATCGGCCCTGGGATGGAGCCGCCGTTGTCCACCCCGGGGTTGATGGGGGCTAGGCCGCGGGCGTCTACTCTGGACCTGGGGTTTCTTATTCTTGGGAGGAACGGTCGTGGCCACCGGTTCCGCAGCGGCGACTGGATCTGACCGGCCGTCGGCCATGACGCGGCGGGTCGGGATACCGGCCGCTTCCCTGGTGCTGGCCCTGGTCACGGTCGGCGTCTGCTCGGCCATGGCCCGGGTGATCCACCCCCGGGTTGAATTACCGGAGTCAACTCCGGCGCCGATGTGCCGGCGCTCGTGGCTGCCTAGTGTCACCAGCGTGGATGCTACTAAGACTCGCTTCGCGACCACGTTGCGCTGGCTGCGCTGGCCGGTGGTGATCGGCTGGCTGCTGGCCATCGTGTTGCTGCACGGTCTGGCCGGCAGCTTGACCAATGTGACCAATGACAGCGCATCGGCCTACCTGCCGTCATCGGCGCAATCGACACAGGTAGCGCTGCTTCAGGAAGCCGGCCACGGCGCGGGCCAGATCGAGACCGACGCGGCGATCGTGGTGTTCGCCCGCGACAGCGGCCTGACCGCCGCTGACCGGGCGGTGATCGCCGCCGCCCGGACCGCGGTGTCTGGCCTGGCCGGTCAGGTGGCGGGTCTCGGCGTGCCAGGACCGGCTCAGCCGTCGGCCGACGGCAAGGCCGCGCAGTTCACCGTGAACATCACCGCGCCGGCCAGCAAGGACAGCGCCGATCGCGACGCGGTGGCGGCCATCCGGTCGGCGGTGGCTGGGCCAGTGAGCCGGGCCGGTGACGGACTCGTCGTCGCGGTGACCGGTGCGGCGGCGATAAACGCCGACAGCAGCGTCGGCAACCAGCAGGACATCCTGCTGCTGACCGCGCTGGTGATCGTGGCCGTCATCCTGCTGCTGGTGTACCGCAGCCCGTTGCTGTGGCTGCTGCCGCTGGTGGGCGCGATCGCGGCGATCGTGGTCGCGCAGGCCTCCGCGCACGGCCTGGCCAGCGCCGGGCTGACCGTGAGCACGCTGTCGGCCGACATCCTCATCGTGCTGGTATTCGGCGCGGCCAGCGACTACGCGCTGCTGCTGGTCCATCGGTACCGCGAGGAACTGCGGCACCACGCCGCCACCGAGACCGCGATGGCCGTCGCGTTGCGCGCGACGCTGCCGACCCTGGTCGCCTCGGCGGCCACCGTCACCTGCGTGATGCTCTGCCTGCTCGCGGCCGACTCCGCGTCGCTGCACGGACTAGGCCCGGTCGGCGCGGTGGGCATCGTCGCGGCGCTGCTCGCCCAGGCCACGTTCCTGCCCGCGTTGCTGCTCGTCTTCGGTCGGGCGGCTTTCTGGCCACGAATCCCGCGCGACGGAGCGGCCGGTCGCGAGGAGTCTCGCATCTGGTCCGGTATCGGCACCCGGGTCGCCCGCCACCCGGTGCGGACCGCACTCGCCGTCCTCGCGTTGCTCGGCGCCGCCTGCACCGGGCTCGTCTCGCTGCGCATCGACAACAACCCGGTGGACAACGTGAAGGGCCATCCCGGCAGCGTCACCGGCGAGCAGCTGCTCGCGGAACACTTCCCGGCCGGCGTCAGCTCGCCTCTGGTGATCCTCGTGCCACCGGCCGAGGCGAACGCCGCGGCCGCGACGGCCCGCACCGGGCCGGATGCCGGCCAGGTGCTGCCCGGCCCGGCTGTCGGCGGTTACGCCAGCTACTCGGTGATCTTGTCGGTCCCGCCATTCGGATCAAGCGGTACGGCGGCGATCGTGAGCCTGCGCAACGGGCTGCGCCGGGACGCGCCCGGCTCGCTGGTGGGCGGGCAACCAGCCATCGAGTACGACGCCGCGCAGTCCGCCAGCCATGATGCCCTGGTCATTATCCCGCTGGTCCTCGCGGTGATATTCGTAATCATCGCCCTGCTGCTGCGGGCGGTCGTCGCGCCGCTGGTGCTCGTCGTCACCACCGCGCTCAGCTTCGCGGCATCGTTCGGGCTGGCCAGCCTGATCTGGCGATACGGGTTCGGTTATGACGGCGTGCAATCGGTCATCCCGATCAACCTGGTCGCGCTGGTCTGGTTGCTGTCCAGGCAGATCGATCCCCGACGGAAGCGAGTGATCCTCACCACTCGCGCCCACCGGATCCCCCGAGGCTCCAGCTGACCGTTGCTCGTGGGTGCTGCACTACCCGCGCTCTTTTCTGGGTAGCGCAGCACCCACCAGGATCACGGGGAGTCGATCAGGTCACCAGGGCTCCTCGCCGTAGCTGCGGTACGAGTCTTCGTCTTGGTACGCGTCCTCGTACGGTTCCCTGATGAGCATCTCCGGATGCAGCGCCCACGCCTGGCAGGGGACGAGCGGGTCTTCGTGCGTCATACCCGAGCAGGGGCCGATGTCGGCATCCTCCTGTTCTTCCCAGACGTTGAGCAGGACCTCGCAGTCGCAGCAGCAGCCGCCGAGGTTCTCGATGCGACGCAGCAGTCCGGTGTCGCCTGGCGCCCGGCGCCGGGTCCACCGGGTGGTCCACGTCTTGGTGCCGTCGCAACCGAGGCTGCTGAGCACCCGTCGCAGGTAGCACCGCAGGCATTCGCGGGCGGCCGGGTCCCTGGTCTGGCCGGTGGCGGGGTTGTCGGTCGTGATAATTCCGGGCATCGCTGACTCCTTGCCTCGGGGCCCTCCGATAGCAGGCCCACTGGCACGGTTGTAACGCCGCGGACTGACATTCCCGCAGGTCACATACCGTCAGATAGACCGACCTGACCCGCCAAAAGCCGCGAAAGAATTTGTCCCGTAGGCCCATGGATGGCCCATCGCAGGCGCGACAGCCCCAGCGGTGGGCCATCGCTGGCGGTGCAGGCGGGGGGCCGGGGGATTTCGTCGCGGCGTTATGGTCGCTGAGGCTTTTGTCTCTCGGCCGCGTCTAGGGCTGGGGCCAGTGGTGTGAGGGCGGTCCGGAGCAGGTCGGGCAGTGAACCGGACGGGATGACGAGTTCGCTGCCGGGGACGGGCCGTATCCATTGCCGGAGTGCGACGCGGACCGCGGCGGTGACGCTCGCCGCGAGCACCTGGGCGGTGACCTGGCCGGTATCGCCGATGCGCTCGGCGATCACGGCGGTGAGCGGGTCCTCGATCTCGGCGGCGGTGGCGAGGAACGCGTCGCGGAGCGCGGGGCGGGTGGTGATGAGCAGCAGCGCGCCGCGGTGGTAATCGGCCGAGTCGGTGTACTGCTCCACGATCGATTCGATGACCGCGTCGGCCAGCCGGACGGTGGCGGGCCGGGCGGCCACCGCGGCGGCGACCCGGGCTTCGCGTTCGGCGGTGACGGCGGCGACGATCGCCTGCTCGCGGCTGGAGAAGTAGTTGTTGTAGGTCCGCGGCGAGACCCCGGCGGCGGCGGCGATGTCGTCGACGCGCACGTTGTCCGGCCCGCGCTCCAGGGCCAGCCGCAGCGCCGCGTCTCGCAGCGCCTCCCGGGTGGCCTGCTTCTTCTTTTCACGCAGCGTCACGGCACCAGGATGCCACATCGAAGTGCGTGCGCGCAAACTTGCGAGCACGCACTTTTGGCGGGTAGCTTGGACCGACCCGAACAGAAAGGACCAGGAACATGCGAGCCAAGGGCATGGCGTACGACACCGGCTTTATCCGTAACGGCGAGATCTCTCGTGAGCACTTCGACCCCGAGGTGGTCAGCCGCGAGCTGGCCATCATCCGCGATGACCTGCACTGCACTGCGGTCCAGATCGTCGGCGGTGATCCGGAGCGGCTCGAGCTGGCCGCTGGTTATGCCGCCGAACTCGGGCTGGAGGTCTGGTTCTCGCCCTACCCGCTGGAACTGAGCACCGACGAGATCCTGTCGCTGTTCGCCGACTGCGCCGAGCGAGCGGAGCGGATCAGGCAGCGGGGAGCCGAGATCGTGTTCGTCGCCGGCGTCGAGCTCAGCATCATGAACCAGGGGTTCATGCCTGGCGACAGCGTCGATGAGCGGCTTGGCCTGCTGCTGCGCCTGCCGCCCGATCGCCGGCGCGAGCGGATCGCCGAGGTCGGCGACCGGGTCAACGACCTTCTCGGCAACGCGGTGGCGACGGTCCGTGAGCGGTTCCGTGGGCAGGATCACCTACGCCGCCATACCGATCGAGCGGGTCGACTGGACGCCCTTCGACATCGTGTCCGTCGAGCTCATCAGGAACGCCGAGGTCGCCAGCCGGTACCGGGAAGGCGTACGCACCCTCGTCGCTCGAGGGCAAGCCGGTCGCCATCACCGGCTTCGGCTCCGCCACCTACCGTGGCGCGGGCGACAGGGGCGCCCGCGGCATGGAGATTGTCGAGTACGACGAGGGCACCGGCGCCCCCGTCCGGCTGGACGGCGGAGTACATCCGCGACGAGGCCGGCCAGGCCGCGATACCTGGGCGAGGTACTGGAGATCTTTGACACCGAAGGCGTCGACAGCGCCTTCGTGTTCCTCTTCGCGCTCAGCAACTTTCCGCACCGCCCCGACGGCGATCCCCGCCACGACCTGGACATGGCCAGCCCGGCCATCGTCAAGACGCTCGAGGGCCGCCACGGAGACACCTATCCCGACATGACCTGGGAACCCAAGGCCGCCTTCACCGCCGTCGCCGAGTGCTTCACCGGCGGTTGAGCAGACCCGATCTCGCGGCGGTCAGCGCGACCTGCGCCGCCCGGTCGGCGGTGGCCTCGTCGACCGGCTCGCCGGTGAACATGAGCCGGAGCAGGATCGGCGCGATCAGCGTCCTGAGCACCTCGTCCGGGTCGGTGTCGGCGGGAAGCTCGCCGCGCTCGATGGCCCGGGTGATAACGGGGGAGGCCCGCCAGAACCGGTCTTCCGCGTAGCGGCGCCTGATCCTGGCGACCTCGGGGAGGCGGCCGGCGTCTGAGGCCATGATCGCCATCATCCACGACTCTTCATCCGCCGACAGCATCGCAGTGACCCGCGAACGGGCAAGTTCGGGCAGGTCGGTGTCGATGGAACCGGTATCGGGAAGCGGGACTTCCGCCGCGACGTGGTCGGTGAGGGCGTCGATCACGAGGACCTCGCGGTCCGGCCAGCGGCGGTAGACGGTCGTCTTGTGCACGCCCGCGCGCCGCGCGACCGCCTCGACGGTGAGCGCGGCGTAGCCTGCCTCGCTGAGCTCGGCCAGCGTCGCGGCGAGCACCGCGCGACGCACCTTGGGGCCACGCCCGATCGGTGGGTGCGCGTCTTCCATTGCAACTCCCAGTTGCGATAATTGCTTGCGTCCGGTCATACTGACGCTATCGCATCTCGCAGTTGCGATATAACCCGGGAGGACCGCAATGACAGGCGAGACAACGACCGCGCGGCGAATGAAACCCGACGGGCAGGTCCTGGTGCTGGCCGTGGCCTGCCTGTGCCAGCTCATGGTGGTGCTGGACATGACGGTGGTCAACGTGGCGCTGCCGTCCATCCGAGTTGACCTCGGGTTCAGTGTGAGCAGCCTGCAGTGGGTGATCAACGCCTACACACTCACCTTCGGCGGGCTGCTGCTACTCGGTGGCCGGGCCGCCGACCTGATCGGGCATCGCCGGGCCGCGTTGACCGGGCTGGCGCTGTTCGGCGTCACCTCACTGCTCGGCGGGCTGGCCAGGAATTCCGCCGAACTGATCACGGCTCGCGCGGCGCAGGGAGTCGCCGGCGCGGTGCTGCTGCCGGTCAGCCTGACGGTCATCATGGCGACGTTCCCGGCTGGTGCGGCCCGGCACCGGGCGCTGGCCATCTGGGGGGCGACGGCCGGGGCGGGTGGCGCGATCGGCGTGCTTCTGGGCGGCGTGCTCACCCAGGAGCTGGGCTGGCGCTGGGTGCTGTTCGTCAACATCCCGGTCGCCGCGGTGGCCATGGCGCTGGCCCGGGTCTCGGTTTCTGACCACCGTCAGCCTCGCCGCGGACGGCTGGACGTCATCGGGGCGGCGCTCATCACGCTGGCCATGTTCAGCCTGGTATTCGCGGTGGTCCGCACCGACCAGTACGCGTGGGGGTCGCCGTGGACTTTGCTGCCGCTCGCTCTCGCCATCGTGGCGGGCATCGCGTTCGTGCTCTATGAACAGCGTGTCGCGGCGGCGCCGTTGATCCGTCTCGGCATCCTGCGCGACCGGCAACTGCTCGTCGCCTGCACGGTCATCTTCTTCATCGCGGCGGGCCAGTTCGGCGCGTTCTACTTCGCTTCGCTGTACCTGCAGGGCATCCTCGGCTACTCGCCGCTGGCCACCGGGCTGGCGTTCGTCCCGTTCAGCCTCGGGGTGATCGCGGGCACCGTCGTGGCGGGCAGGCTCATCTCCCGGGTCGGCCCGCGGCCGCCGCTGCTGGGCGGACTCGTGCTGGCCGCCGCCGGTGTCGCCTGGTTCGGTCAGGTCAGCCCGCACGGCACCTTCAGCTCGGCGGTCCTCGGACCATCCATTGTCGCCAGTGTGGGCTTGGGCCTGTGTTTCGTCACGGTGGCGGCCACCGCTACCAGTAGCGTCAGCCCGGCGGAAGCGGGGCTGGCCAGCGGGCTCATCAATACCTGCAGGCAGTGCGGCGGCAGCATCGGCCTGGCCGTGCTCGTCACCGTGGCCAATACCGTCGCCCGCGACGGCGGCGGACTTCCGTCCGCGATCACCGCGGGGTATGACCGGGCCTTCGTGGTGGCCGGAACCCTCATCGCGGTCAGCGCGGTCATGGTCCTGGTTTTTCTCCGCAAGAAGCCTGTATCAGCGCTCGGTTTCGCTGCCTCTTCCCCGGTGAGCGGCAATCTCGCCGCGGACCTACGAAACGGGAGGAACCTCCAGTGAACGCCAACGACGCCCAGCTGATTGAAGTCCTGACGGCCCAGCACGGCAGCACGGTCGAAGACAACGCGCCCAACGCCCCGGCACCCGGGCAGAACCCGGTGGCGAGCTACAACGTCGTCATCGAGGGGAACGCCGGCAACGTGATCGGGAACTCGGGCGGCCCTTACACGCTGACCGTCACGGCCATGGACCTGACGACCATGACGGTCGCGGCGAACCTGAACCCGGCGATCGGCGCGCAGTCCTTCGAGGCGCCGACCTGGAACAAGAACGGGCCGGACGACTACGACACGCAGCAGAGCTTCACGATCAACGTGCCCACGCCCAACCCGTACTCGGGTCACATCCTTCAGTACGTGGCGTCTCTGGTGAGCGTGAACGACCAGGTCGTGTCGATCCTCGAGAGCGAGCCATTCACCCTCGTGTGACCTTGCCTGGACGAACAACGGGGCGGGGAGGCGGGGAGGCCGGGGGGCCTCTCCGCTTCCGCGTAGCCGGACTCATTGACGTAGCGTCACGGATGCGCACATCATGTGTCGTGGACGGGACGAACACGGAGCTGCTAGCGGCCGCGGCCGACGGCGATCAGCATGCGTGGGATGCCCTAGTACGACGGCATACGAGCCTGCTGTGGTCTATCGCGCGGTCTTACCGGCTCGGCGCGGCCGACGCCGCCGACGTGGTGCAAACGACCTGGCTCCGGCTCCTTGAGCACCTGGACAAGGTCGCGGATCCGGAACGGCTCGCGGGCTGGCTGGCGACGACGGCGCGCCGGGAGTGCATTCACTTGATGCGCCGCACCGACCGGCGCGCCGAGTCGTGCGCCGACCTTCCGAACCTCCCCGACGACGGCCCGGAACCCGATACCACCCTGCTGCGCGACGAGCGCGACGCGGAGCTGTGGCGTGCGCTGGCCAAGCTTGACGAGTACTGCCAGCGGCTGCTCCGCGTCCTGATGGCCGACCCCGCCGGCCTACGCGGACGTAGCCGCCCTGCTCGGGATCAAGATCGGCAGCATCGGGCCCACCAGGGCACGGTGCCTGGCCAAGCTACGCGGTCTCATATAGGAGCAGGAGGACCTCATGACTGGTCAGCCCCCCGGCGCGGCCGACGACGAGCTCGTCGTGCGGCTGCGCCGGATCGCGGCCCGGGCCGACCCGGTGCCCGAGGCGTTGCTCACGGCCGCGCGCGAGTCCTTCGGCCTGCGCGACCTCGATGCCCGTGTCGCCGAGCTGGTACGCGACTCCGCGGTGGGCGCGACCGCGACCGCCGTCCGGGGGCCTAGTGCGCGGCTGCTGTCTTTCGAGGCGGCGGACGCCGTGATCGAGTGCCAGGTCACCACGCGCGGCGCGCGGCGCGACATCATCGGCCAGCTCGTCGGCGCCGTGGCCACTGTGGTGCATGTCCAGACGGGTACTGAGTCGGCTGACGTGCTGGCAGACGAGCACGGCCGGTTCTCCGTCAGCGATCTGCCGGCCGGGCTGCTTCGGCTGTGCTGTTCGCTGGCCGACGGGACCACGCTGGTGACCAGCTGGGCATCGGTATGACCGGGACCGCCGCTGAGGCCGCGGCGGCGGCGCTTGACCTGGTGCCCGGCGATCCCCGCCGCGCGTCTGCCCAGGCCACGCGGGCGCTGGAGCTCGCGCGGGCGGCGGGCGACAGCGCCGCGGAGTCTAAGGCGCACCGCGCGGTTGGCCTGGCCGCGGGTGAGCTCGGTGACCTTGACGGCGCGCTGACCGCGCTGCGGGCGGCGATTCGCGTCGCGACGGCGGCGGGCCTGCCGGCCGCCGCCGCTCAGGCCCGGATGAGCCGGGCCTTCGTCCTGCTCTCGCAGGGCAGAACGCGGGCGGCCATGCTCGACGCGGAGGCCTCGGTCGCGTCGCTGCGGGGCTTGGACCGCGCGCGGGCGTTCGCCCAGCAGGGGCTCATCCTGCAGCGATCCGGCCGACTCGATGACGCTCTCACCGTTTACGCGGCGGCGCTCCCCACGCTACTGCGCCATCGCGACCGGCTCTGGGAGGCCCGGCTGCGGAACAACCGGGCCATTCTGCACGTCTACCGGGGACACCTGCACCGGGCCAAGACCGATATCGTCAGGTCCGAGCAGCTCTTCGCCGCGCTCGAGCTGCCGAGAGCGCAGGCCGGCGCCCGCTGGAATCTTGGCGTTATCGAGGGAAAGCGCGGCGACATCCCGGCCGCTCTCACCGCGCTCGACAGCGCCGCCGCAGTGTACCGCCAGGCCGGTGTGCCGTTGGCGCCGCTGCTGCTCGACCACGGCGAGGTACTGCTGTCCGCTGGCCTTGCCGACGAGGCACTGGCCACCGTGACCGCGGCCGTGGCCGAGCTGTCCCAGGCCGGGCAGGCGGCCGATCTCGCCGAGGCCCACCTGCTGCTGGCCCGGGCGCAGCTGTCAGCCGGCGCGTCCAGCGCGGCCAGCGCCAGCGCCGCCGCCGCGCGGCGCGGCTTCACGCGCCAGCACCGAGCCGGCTGGGTGGCGGCGGCGCTGTACGTGGAGGTGCATGCCTCATGGGCGGCGGGCGAATGCTCCCCGCGACTGCTCCGGCTGGCGCGAAACGCCGGGCAGCGGCTCGACGCCGTCGGGTGGTCCACCGCGGCCCTGGACATCCGCCTGCTGACGGCGAGGATCGCCACCGACCTAGGCCGCCTGGGTCTGGCCACCGCGCAATTGGAGGCCGCCGCGCGGGCGCGGCGATCCGCGCAGCTGGAGCAGCGGGCGCGAGCCTGGCATGCCCTGGCCCTGCTGCGCGTGCAGACCGGTGACCGGCGCGGCGCCTACGCGGCCGTTTCGGCCGGACTCGCCGCCGCCGAGCGGCAGCGGGCGATGCTCGGCGCCACCGAGCTCCGGGTCCTGGTCGCCGCCCAGGTCGCGGAACTGGCCGCACTCGGCGTGACACTGGCCATCGAGGCGGGGATCGCGGAGCGGGTGCTCTGCTCCGCCGAACGGTACCGCGCCGCCACGCTGCGGATCCGGCCGGTACTTCCGTCGCCGGACGAGAGCCTCACTGACCTGCGAGCCGCGCTCCGCGTCGCCGCTGATGAGGCGGAGAAGGCCAGGCTCGGCGGCGCTCCCGTGCAGGCGCTCAGCCGTCGCCAGCACGCGCTCGAGGACCAGCTGCGGCAGCGACTGCGCCGCTCGCCGGGTGGGCTTTCCTCGCCGGGTGGGCTTTCCTGCCGGGTGGGCTTTCCTTGCCGGGCGGGTCTTCCTTGCCGGGCGCCGCGCAGGCCGCCGACCTCGCCAGCGCTCTGGCGGGCCGGGTGCTCATCGAATACGTCGAGAGCGCCGGTGAGCTGTACGCCGTGATCATCGGCGCCGGGCACCCGGCGTTGCGCACGCTCGGCCCGGCGGCACCGGTCAGGCTGGAACTTGACTCACTCCGGTTCGCGTGGCGTCGCCTGCTGACCGGCCACGGATCGGCCGCCTCGCTGCGGGCGGCGGCGGAGCTGGCCGCCCACGCGGCCGCCCGCCTCGACGACGTGCTGATCGCGCCGCTCGCGCCGTTGCCCGCCGGCTGCCCGCTCGTCCTGGTGCCGCCGGGCAGTCTGAGACCGCTGCCGTGGCCGATGCTCCCGGGCTGCGCCGATCGCCCAGTGACGCTCGCGCCGTCGGCCGCGAGCTGGCTCACCGCCAGACAGCGGGAGGCGTCGGGGGCGGCGCGGCGCGTCGTCCTCGTAGCCGGTCCCGGCCTGCCCAGCGCGGCCACGGAGATCAAGGCGCTGTCGGAGATCTATCCAGGCGCGCAGGTGCTCACCGGGTGCGACGCCACGGTCGGCGCGACGTTGCGCGCGCTGAACGGCGCGGACGTCGCCCATGTCGCCGCGCATGGCACCTTCCGGGTGGACAACCCGCTGTTCTCATCGCTGCTGCTCGCCGACGGACCGCTGACCGTCTACGACCTGGAGCGCCTGGAGAGCGCGCCGCGGACCATCATGCTGGCCGCCTGTGATTCCGCACTGTCTCCCGCCGGGCCTGGCGACGAGATGACCGGGCTCGCCGCGGCGCTACTGACGGTGGGCGCGAGCACCGTGATCGCCCCGCTGCTGCCGTTGCCGGACATCGTCAGCGCGCGGTTGGCCCGCGGCTGGCACCGGCGCGTGAGGAGAGGAATCACGTCGGCGGCCGCGCTGGCCGAGGTCGCGGCGGAAGCCGCCGCGGACGAGCCGCTGGCCCAGCTGGCCGCGGCGTCGCTGGTCTGCCTCGGGTACGGGGGATAACCCGATGACGCCTGGGTTCGGGATGTAAGCCCAGCCGGCGCCCGGCACCCACTGCGCCGCGGCCAGGACCGCGTGCGCCGCCTGGTACGCGGTTTCGCCCGTTTCCCGCATCTGGTCCGCGATCGCCGCCGCGACCTGCGGCGCGGCGAAGGACGTGCCGTCCCAGAACGCCCAGCCGTCGAGGAATAGTCCCGTCAGGTCAGTCGGCAGCTTCCAGGTGGCCTCCAGGTAGGTGCTGCGGACCTGCACGCCGGGCGCGTAGATGTCGACCCAGTACCCGTAGTTGCTGAACGGCGCGAGCCGCTGCTGTCCATTGGTCGTGTCGAGGGCGCCGACCGCTACCACGCGGTTGAACGCCGCTGGCCAGAACGGCTGCGGCGAACCGTGGTTACCCGCCGCCGCGACCACCGCCACGGTCTCGCTGAGCTGTGCGAGGGCCAGGCCGGAGGCCACCGGCGGAGTGTCCTGCTGGGTGTAGCCGCCGAGCGAGAGGTTGATCACCGGCGCGTTCGCCTGGGGAATCGCCAGAGCCACGGAGGCGTCGTCGGTGATTCCGGTCGGGTCGAGCACCTTGATCTGACGGATGCTCACCTGCGGCGCGACCCGCATGATGATGCCGTCGATGAACGTGCCGTGCCCGCCCTCCGGCGCGATATAACCGCTGGAGGTCAGCGGGTTCTCCTGCTCACCGGGAGGGTAGACCACCCGCCAGTCGAGCCCCGGGTGCAGCGCCGGGACCGAGAGATCGTAGCCGGTATCCAGAACGGCGATCCCCGGCGCCCCAGGATCCGGCTTGGAATACGGCGCTTCCGACAGCGGCGTCGCGTTGCACGGCTCACCGTAGGGGCCCCCTTCATAGTTGGGCTCCCCGCAGAACACGTGGTTCGGCCCGACGTTGGGCACCGGCTCGCCGTCGTCGTGTTCCCGCAACTCGATAACAAGCCGGGGGATGTCCACTTCCGGGGGCATGAGATACGCCCGGACGGGGAGCTTCACGTCGACGAAGCCCCTGCTGATGCCGTCGTCAGGAACGCCACCGTCCCGCCGCAGCCGCTCTTCGATCCGCTGCGCCGCCGCGTTGCCCGTCTCGAACAGGATCTGGCGTGGGCGGTACAGGAATCCATGTCCCTCAAGCACGTTGGGCTGCCCGATCGCGACATTCCCCTTGAACTCCATCTGAGCCACCCCTCTGCTGGTGATCCGGTCCCACAATCAGAGAGGAACCCCCGAGAGCCCCTGATACATCGTCGTTGCGCTTTCCGGTCGAGGTAGCCGGGGCTCATGCGGTGCAAGGTTCACACGAGGCTGATGTTCTCCGCCGGGCCTACCTGGCGACCCCAGCTATGGGCCATCGATAGCGCGATAGCACCCTCGATGGCCCATCGATGGGACCGAGGTCTTGAGCGGGGCGGCGGGTTAGCGGCCGAGCAGGCGCATGTCCGCTTCTTCGTGATGGTCGCCGGCCGGTGGGGTGAGGTTGTCGAGCGTGGCGATCTGCTCGGCGGTCAGTTCGATGCTGTCGGCGGCGGTGTTCTCCTCGACGCGAGAGACTCTCGTGGTGCCGGGGATCGGGGCGATGTCGTCTCCTTTGGCCAGCAGCCAAGCCAGGGCCACCTGCGCCGCCGTCGCATCGGCCGCGGCGGCGACCGCTTGAACCTCATCGGCGATGCGCAGGTTGCGCTGGAAGTTCTCGCCGGTGAAACGCGGGTTGTTCTTACGCCAGTCGCGGTCGCCGAACTGCTCGGTCGAGCGGATCTTCCCGGTGAGGAAGCCGTGCCCCAGCGGTGAGAACGGCACCAAGCCGATGCCCAGCTCGCGCAGCACCGGCAGCACCTCCGCCTCGGGGTCGCGGGTCCACAAGGAGTACTCCGACTGCAGTGCGGTGACCGGGTGCACGTCGTGGGCGCGGCGGATGGTGCCTGGTCCGGCCTCGGACAGGCCGATATGACGGACCTTGCCCTCGGCCACCAGTTCGGCCAGCGCGCCGATCGTGTCCTCGATGGGCGTGCTGGGATCGACGCGATGCTGGTAGTACAGATCGATGTGATCGGTGCCCAGCCGCTTGAGGGAACCTTCGGCCGCGGCGCGGATGTTCGCCGGGCTGCTGTCGAGAGCTCGGACGCCGCCGCGCGGGTGTGAGAGGCGGCCGAACTTGGTGGCCAGCACGACCTCGTCGCGATGGCCTTTGATAGCCCGGCCGAGGAGTTCCTCGTTAATGAAAGGCCCGTAGCCCTCGGCGGTGTCGAAGAAGGTGACTCCGAGGTCCAGCGCCCGGTGGATGGTGCGGACAGACTCGGCGTCATCGCTGCCCGCGCCGGTGTAGGCGGTGGACATCCCCATGCAGCCCAGGCCAATCCTGGCGACATCCAGGTCCCCGAGCTTGATGTGCATCATGATTCTCGCTCCGTCTCGGTACTCCGCTCGTCGCCATTGGCGATCATGGACAGCAAGGTCAGCGCGTCGTGGTCGCGGGTTCCGGGTTCGGCCTGGTAGACGCTCATTCGCTGGCCGTCGGCCAGGTAGAGCACCTCGTAGGTCAAGGTGAAGTCGCCGACCCGCGGATGCCGGAACGTCTTGGCCTCTCCCCGTCGTTGCCGCACGTCGTGCCGCTGCCATAGCCGGGTGAACTCCGCGCTGCCGTCGAGCAACTCGGCGATCAGCGCGGGAACATCCGGATCGCCTGGGTAGCTGGCTTCCAGCGAGCGCAGGTGGGCCGCGGTCGTCTCGGCGGCGTGGTCCCAGTCGGCGAAAAGCTCCCTGGCCGCCGGATGCAGGAACGTGTACCGGATCGTGTTCCGTCGCTCGGCGGGCCAGTCCGCGAGGCCGTCGAACAGGATGAGGGCCTCCGGGTTGGCGGCGAGCACGTCGCTGGTCCGGGTGAGCACGTACGACGGGCACGGCCGGATCGCTTCCAGGAGCTGGCGGACGCCGGGCCGGACGACTCGGCTTACCGGAGAGACAGCCTGGGCCGCGCGCCCGGCCACGTGGTTGGCGAGCGCGTACAGGTGGGCGTGCTCCTCCTCGTTCAGCAGCAGGGCGCGGGCGAGCCCGTCCAGGATGGGGCCGCTGGGATTGGATTCTTTGCCCTGCTCAAGCCGTATGTAGTAGTCGATGGACAGGCCAGCGAGAGCGGAGATCTCCTCGCGGCGCAGCCCGGATGTCCGCCGTGTCCCGGTGCCGGACGGCAGGCCGACGTCGCCGGGTCGCACCCGCGCCCGGCGTGCCCGCAAGAACACGCCAAGCTCGTTCCGTTCCGCCATGTTCCCAGTCTGGCATCCGGCGCCGTGGCCAGCGTGGCCCTGTTACTGCCAGGAATACCGCGGTCTCCCTGGTCACGCGCGGCTGCGGCATTGGTAGCCACCCTCGCCGACCGCGGGCTGCTCGGGTCTCATGCGAAGATGACTTCGGTGTAGTCCAGTTAGGGAAGGGTGAGGATGAGCCGGGTAGTTGTTATCGGAGCGACCGGGCACATTGGCACGTATCTCGTGCCGCGACTGGTTCGTGGTGGTCATGAGGTAGTCGCCGTGAGCCGGGGCACCCGCGGTCCCTATCAAGCGAGCCCGGAATGGGACACGGTGGCCACGGTCACGGCCGACCGGGAGGCGGAGGACGCGGCGGGGACCTTCGGGGACACGGTGGCGTCGCTCCGTCCGGAGGTGGTGATCGACCTCATCTGTTTCACCGAGGCGTCGGCCCGGCAGTTGGTCGAGGCGCTGCGCCCGTCGCGCCCGCTGCTGGTGCACTGCGGGACCATCTGGGTGCACGGCCCCGCGCTGCGGGTGCCGGTGACCGAGGACGAGCCCCGCACCGCTTACGGTGAGTACGGCACCGGCAAGGCCGCGATCGAGGCGTTCCTGCAGCAGGAAACCCGCGACGGGGGAGTGCCCGCCGTGGTGCTGCACCCGGGTCACATCAGCGGGCCCGGCTGGCCGGTCATCACCCCGGCCGGGAACCTGGATCCCGCCGCGTGGACGCAGCTAGCCACGGGTACCCCGCTCGCCCTGCCCGACAACGGGCTCGGCGTCCTGCATCACGTGCACGCCGATGACGTGGCCCAGGCGTTCGAGCGGGCGCTGTCGTGTCCGGCCGCGATCGGGTCAAGCTTCCATGTCGTGGCCGAGCAGGCTATGAACCAGCGAGGCCTGGCGGCCGGAGTGGCCGGGTGGTTCGGCCGGGAACCGGTGCTCGACTTCGTCGGCTGGGATGAGTTCACCAGCCGCGCCGGATCCGAGCAAGCCAGCGTCACCCGCGAGCACACCGCGCGGAGCATCGCCGCCAGCATCGCCCGCGCCCGCCACGTACTCGGCTACGCGCCCAGGTACAGCTCACTCGACGCCCTGCAAGAGGCGCTGGCCTGGCTCGTCGCTAACGGCCAGGCGGACGTCGGCGGCCAGCCGATCGCGACTCCCGGCGTGCGCTGAGCATTACCGGAGCTGAGCATTACCGAATGAGCGTTTCCTTCGGGCGTATCACGCAGAACTCGTTTCCCTCGGGATCGGCCAGTACCGTCCAGGACTCTGCGCCGGTCTGCCCGATGTCAGCGTGGCGTGCCCCGAGCGCGAGCAGCCGCTCGATCTCTTGGTCGCGGTCCTGCGCGCTGGTCGTCAGGTCGAGGTGCACCCGGTTCTTGACCGTCTTCGGATCGGTGACCGGCATAAAGCACATGCCGACGGGCGCGTTCTGGTCCGGGCCAATGACGATCTCGCGCTCACGCTCGGACAGGATCTTCCAGCCGAGCGCCTGGGTCCAGAACCGGGCTAGCGCGGGCAGGTCGTGAGCGTCAACCACAATGTGATGGAGTCGGACAGGCATGCTGCCAGTATGCGCGGCCGCGCCGGAGAACCCGATCCCCGCTGCGAAGATTTAGGCTGTATCTGGAGCGGCCGCTACGTCTCAGTACGGCACGTAAAGGCAGGCTGACGAGAGGACTGCGGACGTGAGCTATCAGGATTTCCAGGGATCAATGCCGGATAACCCGGATGACCCCTACCAAACGGAGTACGCGACCCAGGGAGAGTACGGTGCACCAACCTACGCTCCCGGACCTTCGTATGGCGCCTACCAGGGAACACCCCCGCCTGACTACCGGGCCTGGGCAACCGCCACCATCATCGGCGGTATCTTTTTCAGCCTCATCATCGGCCTGCCCCTAGGGTTGGTCGCCCGAGTTCAGTCCCGGCGAGTCCGGTCCATGTGGCAAAAAGGAGACGCCCAGGGAGCGCTCAGGGCATCACGGTCCGCTCGCACCTGGGCGATCGCCGCGACAGTCTTCGAAGTCCTCGGCGTGATCTTCCTGATCTGGCTGATGTCACGAGCCAACCAGACGACAAGCTAGCCCGTAATAGGCTCCACGTTCATGCGGATCCCGACCGACAAAGAGATCCTCACCCTGCATGAGAAACACGCGCCGAATTCGGAAGCGCTCGACCGCGTGTACTCGCATTGCGCGATCGTGTGCGAAATAGCCGAACAGCTACTAGCGCGGCGGCATCTCGATCTGGATTCGGATCTGGTGCGCGCGGGCGCCCTGCTGCACGACATCGGCGTGTACCGCCTCCACGACGAGGACTACATCCGTCATGGGCTCCTCGGCTATGAACTGCTGCGCGAGGAAGGATTCCCCGAGGCGATCTGCCGGTTCGCGTCCCACCACACCGGAGTGGGGCTCACCGCCGACGACGTGATCCGCCAGGGCCTGCCGCTTCCGCCTGCTGATTACCTCGCGGAGACGGGTGAAGAAGAACTCGTCATGTACGCCGATAAGTTCCACAGCAAAACGAACCCGCCCACCTTCCTCACCGCCGACGCCTATCGGGCGAGGATCGGCCGGTTCGGGGCTGACAAGGAGGCGGCGTTCAACGCCATGGTCGACGCGTACGGGGAACCGGACGTGGTGGAGGACGGTCAAAGACCGTTACGTACGCGGCCGTCGCCCGAGCAGGATCCGCACCCGGACGTGTTCGGTGAACGGCGCGTGCGCAGCGACGGCGTCCCGGATCTGGACGGTGACGGCTGGCCGTTAGTCGTTAGGCCAGGAGGGACAACCCGGGAAAGTTTTCGAAATGGCGCCTGTTGGCGGTTAGCAGCGGGGCGTCATGGTAGATGGCGGTAGCGCACACCCACAGGTCGTTGGACTGAGTGTTCTGCCCTAGCGGATGCCCGGCTCTTACGGCCTGCGTCTTGAGAGTCCCCCATAGCTTAGCCATCTCCTCATCGTAGGGGGCGATCACATAGCGGCGGATGGCTTCCTCGAGAGCCTTTTGCCTCCGCTCGCCCCAGTCGGCGTACGTTGCACCGTGGTGCAGCTCCGCTACGGATACAAACGATAGGACCGGGACCGCGTCATCAAGGTGGCGGCCGTACAGGTCAACATCCCGCCCGCGGAACAGCAGCGAGAAAACATCGGTGTCGACGACCACGTACTTCACTTGTCACCGCGCCGGGCAGAGGTGATTGCTTCCATGAAGGACTCGAAGTCGTCCCCGTCCTCAGTGCTGCCCCGGAGCTCTGAGATATTGCTTACCGGCAACACGTGCTGCTGCCGCTGCAAAGTTGCCAGCGGCAGCATTCGCGCGCTCGGCAGGCGCTCAAGCGCCGAAAGGTGGAGGACACGCACGGTCGATCCATCGGGCTGCATCTCTGCCGTGCCAGTCGCCATCACCATCTGATCCATGGCGTCTAGAACCGCATCCCTGAGCTCGTCACCAAAATCGGCAAGGACACTGCCAGCGAAGGTGTCGACGCGGCATCTGAGCGCAGCGGGCGAAAAGTCACCCATCTGAAGTCGCCCCACGACCGTAGCTTCTGTCTCCGGTCCAAGGGTTGACACGTTGCGCAAGCGGTCACGGAATACAGCGTCGACGACGAATGCCTCACCACCAGGACGATCGAAGCTGATCCTGGTGAGGTTGCCGACGTTGATGCCTCCGGCGAGCTCGCGGAGGCCGGTCACGACCTGCGGCGTCAAGTAAGACGGAAGGTGGCCGCCCTTCCGGATGGCGGTGATGCCGTCTTCAAGCGCCCGCAGCGAATCGGCAAGCAGCGAATCGCCTTCGGCCACTTCGGGTTGGTTGGACCGTATGACGTCGATGATCGCCGATCCCGCCCTAAAAGCAACCAAGTCTAGGCGGACGGCCTCGACGACATCCCGGGGTCGGCGGCCACGGGCAACGTAGGTACCTGTCAGCGCCAACGCGAGACGCTCAAGCGTTACTTGCAGCCCTGCCGCGATCCGCGCAATCTCGGCCAGGGGAAGCCGCCCACCGTCCGCTGCCGGGCCTTCTGCATGGACACTAAGCAAGATCTCAGAGTCACCCTGCATGATCACGCCCTCCCTCCGCGGGTCTCACCTATATGCGCATCTTGACAGGAGAGTTCCTGGTTAAGTCGATTTGCTGAGAACCTGGAAGATCCCCAGCTGCTTTCAATTCAGGTAAATTTCTGTTATCTGAATTGTACGACCCACCACTGACACTGAAGTCGTGAGTCACCGACTGACGTCTGGACCCGCGCTTCGATGTCGTACCGTATAACAGGCACCGGGACCCGGACTATCCAGCGAGACGGTCTTACGATAGCGCCTCAACGATCAGCGCCACGCCGATCGCCGTCCCTACGGCAGACCACCTGATTGCCTTATCGGTTCGATTCATCTCGCACCGCCTGCATCCAGCGTGAAGTCGGCGGTCAGCGTGACCGAGGTCATGTACGTAGGTTGCGACTCGGATCAGCGACACGGTGGGCATACTGCTGATGTGCGCCAGCAAGAAGCAGTTGATGGTTTCCAGCTCGCTTACGACCGCGTCGGGCCGGGCCCGGGCGCGCCCGCCGTGCTGTTGCTGCACGGCTGGCCGGGGGACCGGACCGATTACCGCGCGGTCGTGCCGCTAATGTCGGAGGTCGCCGACGTGGTGGTGCCCGACCTGCGCGGCTTCGGCGAGTCTGACAAGCACCCGGTCGGCTCGAGCCAGTACAGCGCCGCCGCACAGACCCGCAGCATCGCGGGGCTGATCGCCGAACTGGGGCTGCGGCGTCCGGTGATCGGCGGCTACGACATCGGCAGCAGGATCGCCCAGGCCATCGCCCGGGACCAGCCCGACCTGGTCACTGCCCTGGTCGTATCACCCCCGCTGCCGGGGATCGGCGACCGGATCCTTGGCCCTGACGCCCAGCGGGAGTTCTGGTACCAGGCATTCCACCGCCTTGACCTGTCCACGGAACTGGTTGATGGCAAACCGGACGCGGTACGCGCCTACCTGCGGCATTTCTGGTCGCACTGGTCAGGACCCCAGTATGTGCTCGCCGAAGACGATCTCGATCACCTGGTTTCGGTCTACGAGCGGCCAGGCGCGTTCGCCGCGTCGATCGAGTGGTACCGCTCTGGTGCGGGGTCGGTCGCGGTCTCGGTGGCCGAACAGGTGCCCGATAACCGGATCGAGGTACCGACGGCGGTGCTGTGGGGCGAGCGTGATCCGCTGTTCCCGTTCGAATGGTCGGACCGGCTCGCTGATTTCTTCGCGGCGGCCACGCTGACCGGCCTCGGCGACGCGGGCCATTTCACGCCACTCGAGCGACCGCGGGAGTTCGGCGCCGCGGTGATCAACGCCCTGGGGTCGTGAGGACCGGATCCGATCGGGTAAACGTTGGGCCATGACCGATCTCATTGACCTGACTGGCAAGACGGTGATCGTCACCGGTGCGTCCTCCGGTATCGGCGCGTCCACCGCACGTCTGCTGCATGCCGCCGGGGCTTACCCGGTGCTGGCCGCACGCCGAGCCGACCGGCTGGCCGCGCTGAGCAAGGAACTCGACGGGGCGCTGGCCGTGCCCACCGACGTGACCGACCCGGGACAGGTGCGCGACCTGGTGAGCGCCGCACTCGACCGCCACCAGCGGATCGACGGACTGGTGAACAATGCCGGCACCAGCATGAGCGGGCCACTGGACCAGGTGGATCTGGCCGAGTTCACCGAGATCCTGCGACTCCACGTCGTCGGCTTGGTGGCGGTGACCCAAGCGGTAATCCCGGCCATGCGAGAGCAAGGTTTCGGACGGATCGTGAACATCAGCTCCGGCAGCACCCGGCGGACCGCGGCCGGCATCGGCGCCTACGCGTCGAGCAAGTCGGCGGTCAACATGCTCAGCCCGGTGCTGCGCGAGGAACTCGCCAGCGACGGTATCGCGGTGTCGCTGCTGCTGCCGTCGATCACCGCGACCGAGTTCGGCAACGGCATATTCACCCTCGGCGCCTCACCGCGGCCGGGCATGGTGGTGCAGAGCCCGGACTACGCCGCGAGCTTCGTGCTACGGCTGCTGCGCACCGGCGAGGAGTCGTTCGACATCCCGCACGGCCCGGAGCAGCCCGATCTCGCTGCCGTGCCTGAGCCCGCCTGACGCGGGTCCTCCCGCCGGCCCACTTGCCAGCTACTCCGCCGGAGGTAGGCCGACGACCGTCCGCATCCGTGCTGACCAGGCATAACTCGCTCCCGTCGCAGGACGACGCCAGCCTGGCCGCGCGGCAGCATCGGTGTCATGACGGAGACATTTATCGCAGCGGGCAGCGATGTGCTGGCCCCAGGGCAAGACGGCTATGCGGAATCAGCGGCCACCATGTTCGCGACCGGCACGCCGGACCTTGCGGTGCGGCCGCGGGATGCGTCGGGAGTCGCCGACGCGCTGCGCCACGCGATCGGCGTCGGCCTGCCCGTGTCGGTACGGTCCGGCGGTCATAGCATCGCCGGGCTCAGCACGCATACCGGCGGCATGGTCATCGACCTGCGGCATCTCAGCGAGGTGCGAATCCTCAACCGCGGCATCCACCGAGTTCGCATCGGCGCGGGGGCGACCTGGGGAACGGTCTCCGCGACCCTGCGGCGAGCCGGTCTCGCCCTGACTTCAGGCGACACCGCCAGCGTCGGGGTGGGCGGCCTCATGCTCGGCGGCGGCATCGGCTGGCTGGTCAGAAAGCACGGCCTGGCCATCGACAGCCTGGTCAGAGCCGATGTGGTGACCGCGGACGGGCAACTGGTTCGCGCGGACGCCGAGCGGCACTCTGGCCTGTTCTGGGGGTTGCGCGGCGGGGGCGGCAACTTCGGCGTCGCGATCAGCTTCGACTGCACCGCGCAGCCGGTCGACGATGTGCACTTCGGCACGATCACCTACCGGCTCGACGGCCCGCCCGGCGCCAGCCTGCGACGGCTGATCGCGGGCTGGCGTGACCTCGTGCGCGCCAGCGATGAGAACCTGACCACGACCCTCGCCTTGATGCCACCAATGATGGGGCGGCCCGCCACCGTCATGCTGCGGTGCTGCTACGCCAGCCCCGACACCGCCACGGCCACGGCGGCGCTGGCCTCCTTCAGGCGGCTCGCCCCCGTCAGCGCCGACGAAGTCCATGTCGTGCCCTACCCCAGCGTGCTGGAAGAGGAAGGCATGCCGCCCGGCTTCCGCGTCGAGATGCGCAACACCTTCTTCCGGTCCCTGGGCGACGAACCGATCAATGGCATCGGCGAACTGTTCCGCGGCGGCGCCGCCATAGAGCTACGCGGTCTCGGCGGCGCGTTCGGTCATGTCTTGCCGGACGCGACCGCGTTCGCGCATCGGGACGCCGAGGTCTTGCTCACGGCGGCAGTGATTCTTCCGCCCGGTACGTCACCGGAGCGGGCCGGCCAGCCGCTGGCCACCTGGCCCGCCATCGCGGCCCACGGCAGCGGGGCCTACGTCGGCTTCCTCGGATCGGCGACCGCTACCGACGTCGCGGCCGCCTATCCGTCGGCGGCCTACGAGCGGCTCGCCGCGATCAAACGACGGTACGACCCTGGCAACGTGTTTCGCCGTAACCACAACATCCGTCCTGCCTGAGAGACAGCCGCTACCTGGCCAGGTCGGCCGGTTCGTCCAGCCGCGTCAGTTTTCGCGGGTTTCGGACCAGGTAGACCCGGGTGACGCGCCCGTCCTCCACGACGAGGCTCACCGCGGCCGGCTCACCAGCGACCTCGAGCCGGCCCGCGGGCGCGCCGTTGAGCCACGTGGTCGTCGACTCGAACGCGAACCTGCTGGCGTGCGCGAGGACTCTCGCCACCAGTTCGGCTCCGTGAACCGGGGCCAGCACCGCGGCCGCGAGCCCGCCGCCGTCGGCGATCAGGATCACATCCGGGGCCATGACCTCCATTAGCTCCTGCAACCGCCCGGTTCGCAACGCGGCCAGGAACCGCTCCACCACCGCCTGCTGCTCGGACCGGCTCACCCGCACCCGCGGCCGCCGGGCCACCACGTGCTCGCGGGCCCGCCGTGCGATCTGCCGTACCGCGGTCGCGGATTTCCCGACGGCCTCGGCGACCTCGCCGTACGGCACCTCGAAAACCTCGTGCAGCACGAACACCGCGCGCTCCACCGGCCCGAGGGTTTCCAGCACGGTCAGCATCGCGATCGAGACGCTCTCCGCGAGTTCGACATCCTCGGCGACATCAGGGCTGGTCAGCAGCGGCTCCGGCAGCCACTCGCCGACGTATTCCTCCCGGCTGCGCGAGAGTGTCCGCAGCCGGTTGAGCGCTTGCCGGGTGACGACCCGGATGAGGTACGACCGCGGGTCCCGCACCTGCGAATGATCGACGTCGGCCCACCGCAGCCAGGACTCCTGCAGCACATCCTCCGCGTCGGCCGCCGAGCCGAGCATCTCGTAGGCGACCGTGAACAGCAGGCCGCGATGGGCGACGAACGGGTCCTCGTTCATGTGATGGACGCCAGCGGAATCTCGCAGGCATCGGAGTAACCCTGCGACGTGATGCCGTGCGCCGTGTTGACTCGGCCCGCCAGGTTGGCAACGCCGATGAACACGGTGAGTTCGACCAGTGCCGCGGGCCCGAGCCGCTCCAGCAAACTCGCCGACAGCTCGTCAGTAACGGTCGTCGGCGTGTTCGTCATAGCCTCCGCGTACTCGAGCACGTCCCGCTCCAGCGGCGTGAACACGTCCGAGTCCCGCCAGCGAGGCACCTGGCTGGCCTTGGCCAGGTCCAGGTTATGGTTCTGTGCCAGGAAGTAGTTGACGTCGAGGCACCAACTGCAGCCAACCTGCGCCGCGACGGCCATGTGCGCGAACGTCTTGAGGCTCGCGTCGACGGTGTCCCACGTGCTCACACTGGCCGAGAGCTGCTGGCTGGTCATGGCCACCTTGGGATTGTTGTACGACACCTCGACGGGTTCGGGCACGGTGCCGAGCTGCTTGATCATATTTTCCCTCAGCTCGGCGGGGAGCTCGGCCTTCGGGACGCGTAGCGCCATGGGTGTCCTCCTTGGACGTTTGCCTGTTCGGCATGAAGACACCGCCCGGCCCCGGCCTGTGACACGCGCCCAGTTGTGACGAAGAGCCAGAATGTCAGTACCCGGCGTCATCATGAGACGAGAAGGGTTCCATCTGGAACCAGGAACGGTCCGCGCTGACGAAGGGGAGCGACATGCGTGACTGCGACAGCCGGCTCGGCATCCGAGGGCTGCTGATGGCCGAGACGCTAGGCCTGGCGATGGCCCGTACCGCGGCCGGGATACTCGACAAGCACCGGGAAGCGCTAGCCAGGATCGGCGCCCCAAACGCCGCGCCCGATCCCGAGGCACCCGATCCCACGGCGCCCGATCCCGAGACGTCCGACCCCATGGCGACAGCGGCGGCGCAGATGCTGGACAGCACCGAGTTTCAGTCCGACAACGCGATCTTCACCGCGATACTCGACGCCGCGAACGAGTGCCTGGCCAGGTTCGATCGCCGCCCGGCCGATCAGCGGTGGTGCGACGCGCTGCTGCAGATCCTGGAACTCGCGGATCAGTCAGCCGTGGCCGGCGCGTCGCCACCATGAGGCCTCGCGTCAGCCGTACGCTATGAACGTACGTTCGAGTTCATGGAGGTTCGGATGACCATACAGCCCATGGCTTTCGATGATGAGCCGGCCGACTACTACGAAGACGACATCGAGCCCGACAAGTGCGACTGCGAGCTGTGCCAGCCGGCCGGTGCCGCGGCCTGAGCGCTGACCTAGGTAAGGGCGCGCCGTCAGCTAGCAGTCCGGGCAGCTAGCGACCCGTCGGCTGACGGCGCGTCCAGGCCAGCCGCCAGGTAGGTGGTCAGGGCGGCGATCTGCGTCGGACCGACCCGGCAGCAACCTCCGAGAAGGCTCGCGCCGCTGGCCCGCCAGCCCTGGACCAGTTCCGGGCTGAACGAGCTGTTGCCCCGCCACCTGCGGTCGGCCGCGTCCCAGTGCTCGCCGCTGTTCGGGTACACGACGACGGGTTTGCCGGTGACCTGCCTCGCGATCTCCGCCGCGGAGCGCACGTCGCGCGGGTCGCAGCAGTTCACCCCGACGGCCAGTACCTGGTCGTTGTCCCGCGTCAGCGCGAACGCATCCGCAAGCGGTTGCCCGGCCCGGGTGACGGTGCCGTTGATCGTGTAGGACAGCCACACCGGGATACCAACCCCCGAGGCCGCCGCGAGCAGGGCCTCGGCCTCGTCGATGTCCGGGATAGTCTCCATCGCCAGCACGTCCGGGCCCGCCGAGGCGAGCACCTCCAGACGGGGCCGATGGAAGTCCTCGAGTGACCGCGTGCTCAGCCCGTAATGGCCGCGGTACTCAGATCCGTCGGCGAGGGTCGCCCCGTACGGACCGACGGAAGCAGCCACCCACGCCGGGATACCCGCCGCGTCGCTAGCCCGGCGCGCGAGCCGCACGCTGTCGGCCAGCAACCCGGCGGCGGCGCGCGGACCGACGCCGTATCGGCCGAAGCCGTCGAAGGACGCCTGGTAACTCGATGAGATCAGCACCCGGGCCCCGGCGCGCAGATACGCCGCGTGCGCGGCGACGATCTGATCGGGCTCCTCGGCCAGCAGCCGTGCCGACCACAGCTCGCCCGTCAAGTCCTGACCCTGATGGGTGAGCTGGTTAGACAGCCCGCCATCCAGCACGACGGTGCCCTGGCTGAGGGCATCCGGCAGCGACTGGGTAGGAACTGACATAACTGTGACGTTAGCGCAGGTCACCGGCCGTATATTCCGGTCGGTGGGATGGAGCGCGTCGTTATGGGGTAGGTGACTTGTGTCTTTACATCCCTATTATTACTATCAAGAAACTATCAATACTGTGCGTGGAAGAGGCGACCTGTGGCACTGCCTGACTTCCTGATCATCGGCGTCCCCAAAGCGGGAACGACGGCGCTGCACGCGGCGCTCGCGCGGCACCCGGAGCTGTATATGTCGGCGATCAAGGAGCCGAAGTTCTTCCTTACCGATGGACCGCCACCGGACAAGGGGGGACCCGGTGACGCGCTGACTTACCGAGAGCACGTGTGGCGCCGCGCGGACTACGAGGCGCTCTTCGACGAGGCCCCGGCGGGGGCGCTGTGCGGGGAGTCAACCCCGCTGTATCTGTACGATCCGATGGCGGTTGACCGGATCCGCAAGCTGATACCAGACGCGAAGCTGGTCGTGGTGCTCCGCGACCCGGTGGAACGCGCGCACTCGAACTGGACGCATCTGTGGTCGGCGGGCCTGGAGCCGATCGGCGATTTCCTGCGTGCCTGCGAGGAAGAGGACCGCCGGGTAGCCGCCGGGTGGGCGTCGTTCTGGCACTACACGCGCCTCGGCATGTACGGCGCGCAGCTTGAGTACCTCTTCGAGGTGGTCCCGCGCGAGCAGGTCCTGGTCTTCCGTTACCGGGACCTAGTGAACGACCCGCCGGGGATCTTGGACCAGCTTTGCGCCTTCCTCGGCGTCGAGACCGGCATCCTCACCGAGATACCGCGGCAGAACGTCACGGCCCACCCCGAACCGACGCTGGCGCATCGCGCGCTCTCGCTCGCCGCGCGGGCGGGCGACGCCGTCGGGAGGAAGCTCCCCGGTGACGCCGCCGCCGCGATGACGCGTCGGCTGGAAAGCTACCTGCAACGGGGGAGGCGGGAACGCCAGCCGCTGCCCGAGGAGCAGCGGCTGGCGCTGGTCCCGAAGTTCACCGACGACGTTCCGGCGCCTAGGGGAGATCCTCGGCGAGGACTTCGGCGACTGGCTGGCGCCACGGGCCAGGTCCGGGGGAATGGTCGGTGCCCGGCCGCACGGCCAAGGCCAAGCCAAAAACGGTCGCCCAGACTAGCCGCGGCTCCGCCAATGGAGTCACGGGCGTATCGGCAGGACCGGTGGCCTTCTACAGTGCCGTCGATGGCCCACCGCTGGTGCTATACCCCCGTCGATGACCCATCGCTGGGATCGCAGAAGGCCGTCAAGGGTGGTCAAAACCGACATGTCCGGCCCTTTGGCTCCAGCGGCCTTCGGCTGCAGCCAAAGGCCGCTGCAGCAGCCTCAGCCAACGGGCCACGCCGCGAGCCGCGGCTCAGCGCAGTTCCGTTACCAGGGCGTGCGATCCGTCCGGCTGGGCCATCTCGTAGTACAGCCGCTGCTGTCCGCCGGGCAGGTCCACGATGTTGAGGTAACGCAGGCCACCGGCCCCATAAGGTGACTGGGCGAACGGCCCGCCGCCACGGGCTGTCAGCGCTGCCGGGTCGGTGCCGGTCGCGACGCCGGTGCGCTCCTCGTAGTTCTCCGCGGCGGTCGCCCGGCCGTCGTAGCAGGCCGTGATCTGGCCGTCGGTCCAGCGCACCGCGGTGACCCGCGCACCACGGGAGTCCCAGTCGCCGGGCCTGCCGGTCAGCGCCGTGCCGTGCCACGTCCAGTCGATCCCGTTCGGGCTGGTCGCGTACTCGGTCGTCATCTGGTCGGCTTCCGCTGGGTCGGCGAGCGGATGGCAGGTGGCCCATAGATGCCAAGACCCGTCGCGAACCAGGAACACCGGGTCCTTGACCCCCTTCTTGGTGTCACCAGGAAGCACAACGGAACGGTCACGTGCCCGCAAGTCGGCCGGATGCGACGCCTCGGTGACCTCAACCCTCCAGTGCTTGGTGCCGTTGGTGGCGCAGCTTAGATATAGCCGCCACGCGCCCGAAGGGGTGCGGACCAAGGCGGGGCGCTCAAGGGATTCGGTATCAACTTCTTCTTTGGTGATCTGCCCGATGGTCTCAAAACGGTCGCCGTCCGCCGACCGGGCGATGCCGATCGCGTAACCGCGGCCCTGCCCGATGGGGCGGCGCAGCCGGTAGGCAAGGAAAATCTCCCCGTCGTCCGCCACGGCGGCGTATGGCCCGCCAGCCCAGTACCCGGGGCCTTCTCCGGGGGCGGCGATCGCGATTCGCGCTTTTTCCGGGCAAGGTAGCATAAATTCTTGACTTTCCATATAGACATTATAGATAATCCGGGGGACCCTGACGGCCATATGCAGGTCGCTGTCACCACCCCCAGCACCCCGGGCAATCTGCAGGTTAACGCCACTCACCCGGGTCAGCGGCTGATTCGCGTGATCCGCATCGGCGACGTTCCGCGGCGACCTGGCGAAATCTGATCTTTGACCCCCGTAACCCGAGGAACCATTGCCTCGACTCTAGTCATAACGGATGATCAAGCTCAAGATAGAAGCAACCGGATAGAAGTACCAGACAGTGCCGTCAGGGGCTCCGCATCGCCGAGGGGGGAACGATGAGAGCGACCGCCCGGTTGGCTTGGCGCGTGGGAGGGTTCGCCGCTTTCGGGGCGACAGCCGCGCTAGCCGTCATCCTCAGCAGTTATGCCCCGACGCCCGCGCGACTGATCTCGGTGGGCAAGCCCTCTGGCGTACCCGCCTGCACGCAGTCCGCGGTTCGTATCTGGACGGCGCATGGCCGCCTGGAGTTCACCAATCCCTCGGCGGCGGCCTGCGAACTGGCCGGCTACCCGACGGTGCAGACCGGGAGTGCCGCGTTGGCGGTCGGCCGGCTGATCTCACCGCCGGCCGTCGTGACGCTCCGTCAGGGAGCGACCGCGCACGCGGTGGTGCAGGTGCCGGCCAGTGGCTGCCAGCACCTCGCGGCCGTGGCCGGCCTGCGTGTCGGCCTGCCCGGACGCATGGCCACCCGCTACGTCGGCTATCCCGTTCATGGCTGCTTGGTGAACGTCGGCGCCATCCGGCCTGGCCGCGTGTAGCGGCGCCCGCCGAACATCGGCGCCACTCACCGGTTTCCCGTGCACGTATCGGCGGGGAGAATGGAAAGCGTGAGTGTGAGCGATGCCGGTGTGACTGAGGTGAACGAGACAAACGTGACAGAGGAGACGGAACCTCATCCGGGCCAACTCCCTGATAACCGGTATCTTGACCGCGAGCAATCCTGGGTGCGGTTCAACCAGCGAGTGCTTGAACTGGCCGAGGACGAGGCGGTGCCGCTGCTCGAGCGGGTGCGCTACCTGGCGATTTTCGCCTCGAACCTCGACGAGTTCTTCATGGTGCGGGTTTCCGGGCTGATGCGCCGGATGGCCGCCGACTTCCCGCTGGACGGCGGCGGAACACGGCTGCCCGGGCAGGTGCTCGACAACACGCTGAACGGCGCGCGCGAACTCGTCCTGCGGCACGCCGCCGACTTCAGCGAGCGGATCAAGCCGGAGCTGACCGCGCACGCCATCGAGATCCTGCGCTGGAAGGAGCTCTCAGCGCAGGAACAGGCCCGGCTCAGCGAGCTGTTCCGTGAGCGCATCTACCCGGTCCTCACGCCGTTGGTGGTCGACCCGGCCCACCCGTTCCCCTTTATCTCCGGCCTGTCGCTCAACCTGGCGGTCACGCTCGCCGAACCGGGCTCCGACACCACCATGTTCGCCCGGGTCAAGGTTCCGCCGCTGCTGCCCAGGTTCCTGTCGGCGAGCCATGCCCAGGACCAGTACCGCTACGTGCCTATCGAGGACGTGATCGCGGCTCACCTGGATCAGCTCTTCGGCGGCCTGGATATCGTCGAGCACCACGCGTTCCGTGTCACCAGGGTGCGCGAGCTTGAGGTGGACGAGGACGTCACCGAGGACCTGCTGAAGGCGATGGAGCGGGAGCTGGTCAGGCACCGGTTCGAGCCCGCGGTGCGGCTGGAGGTCGAGGACTCGATGTCCACCGGCGCCCTCCGCAAGCTGGTCAAGGAACTGCAAGTCGACGAGCGTGCCGTCTACCGGGTTCCGGGGCCGCTTGATCTGGCTGGGCTGACCGCCGTGGCGGACCTGCGGCTCGGCGAGCTGCGCTATCCCGCGTTCGTCCCCTCGACCCGGGCCCTGCCGGAGGGCACGAGCATTTTCAGCACGCTCGCCGAACGCGACGTCCTCGTGCACCACCCGTACGACTCGTTCACCGCCAGCGTGGAACGGCTCATCGAGGAGGCGGCCGCCGACCCGCAGGTACTCGCGATCAAGCAGACGCTGTACCGGACCAGCGGCCAGTCCTCGATCGTGGACGCGCTGATCGACGCGGCCGAGGCGGGCAAGCAGGTCGTCGTGGTCGTCGAGATCAAGGCGCGGTTCGACGAGCGGGCCAACATCGACTGGGCGCGCAAGCTGGAGCAGGCCGGCTGCCACGTGGTGTACGGGTTCGTCCGGTGGAAGACGCACGGCAAGATGGTGCTCGTCGTCCGTGAGGAGTCCGACGGCAAACTCCGCAGGTACGTCCACATCGGCACCGGGAACTACAATCCGTCCACGGCGCGCAGCTACGAGGACTTCGGGTTGCTCACCTCCGATCCGGTGGTCGGCGAGGACGTCACCGACCTGTTTAACCACCTCACCGGGTACAGCCGCAAGAACAGCTACCGCCGGCTGCTGGTCGCGCCGGAGGCGCTGCGGGCGGGCATCGTCGGCCGGATCGGGCGGCAGGCCGCGAGGGCCAGGGAGGGCAAGCCGTCCAGGATCGCGTTCAAGTGCAACGCGCTCACCGACGAGGTGATCATCGACGCGCTGTACCGGGCGTCGCAGGCTGGGGTCCCCGTCGACCTGTGGATCCGGGGGATGTGCGCGCTACGGCCCGGCGTGCCCGGCCTGTCGGACACGGTCCGTGTTCGCAGCGTCCTCGGCAGGTTCCTCGAGCACTCCCGCATCTACTCCTTCGGTGACCCGGCGGAGAACGACGCCGATAACGAGGTGTGGCTCGGGAGCGCCGACATGATGCACCGTAACCTGGACCGGAGGGTCGAAGTGCTGGTGCGGGTCGCCCATCCGGGGCAGCGGGAGCAACTCCACCAGTACCTGGCCCTTGGCATGGATGATGGAACGTCGTCGTGGTGGCTTGATAGCGACGGTACGTGGAGTCGGCACGCCCGTGACGACAACGGAAAACCGCTGCGCGATATACAGGAGACCCTGATCCGCCTCCGTCGCGCGACAAGGAGCAACGATGGCTGACGTGAATCTGGTGTACGCGGCGGGCGCGGTCGTCTGGCGGCAAGGCCTGAGCGCGGTCGAGGTTCAGCTCGAGCACCGCCCGCGCTATGACGACTGGACGCTGCCGAAGGGCAAGCGGGAACCAGGCGAGCACATGCTGCTGAACGCGGTGCGTGAGGTCCGCGAGGAGACCGGCGCCCACGTGGTGCTTGGCCGCAGGCTGCGCGGCAGCCGGTACCAGGCGCGTGATGACATGCTGAAAGAGGTCGACTACTGGGCGGGTCACATGGTCGCCAGTGACCCGGACGCGGTGCCCAACGAAGAGGTCGACCAGGTGCAGTGGATGCCGGCCGAGGACGCGATCGACCTGGTCAGCTACGACCACGACATGTCGGTACTGCGGGACTTCCTGCGCAAGCCACTGGAAACGGTGCCGCTGATCGTGGTCCGCCACGCGTCCGCGGGCTCGAAGAAGGACTGGCCAGGCGATGACCTGGACCGGCCGCTCGACCCGGCGGGCGCGCGGGACGCGCAGGTCCTCGCGGACCTGCTGACCTGCTTCGCTCCCGGCCCGGCGCGAGTGCTCAGCTCGCCCGCGGTGCGCTGTGCCGATAGTGTCCGCCCGTACGCGGCGCTGGCCGCCGCTGGCGTCGAGGTAAGTGATGCTTTGGCCAAAACGGCGGGAGCCAGTCTTCTCGTGCCCCTGGTCCACGACCTGGTGGCCTCGGGCAAACCCGCGGTTCTCTCGGTCCACCGCGAAAACGTCCACGAGATCGTGGAAGAGGTGAGCCGGGTCTCGGACGCTGCCCCGCCGCAGGACTTGACGCTGCCCAAGTCCGCCTTCTGGGTGCTGAACCTAACCCAGGGCGTGCTAACGAGCGCCGATCGCTACGAGCTCTAGCTCTCGTCGGTGCGGGTGTCAGCGTCGGCGGGACGCTTCCGGCGCGTCATCCGGCGGGTGATGTACGCGGCTAGCGCGACCACCAGGGCGATCAGCACGTAGAGCGAATAGCGGGAGGCGTCGGTGTAGATCGCCTCGATGTGGTCGCCCGCCAGGTAGCCGAGGCTCACCCAGGTGGCGACCCACAGGACCGCGCTGATCGCGTTGAACAGCGTGAACGTGACCCACCGCATCCCGGTGACGCCGGCGATGATGCCGTTCAGCTCGCGCAGGCCCACGATGAACCGGGCGATGATGACCACGATCCCGCCGTAGCGGTCCACGGTGCGTTCGGCCCGTTCGAGGTGGTGTTCGCGGATGAAGATGTACTTTCCGTAGCGGAGCACGACCCGGCGGCCGGCCAGCCGCCCGATGACGTAGCCGATCTCCGCGCCGATGAAGCTGGCGATCACCGCCGTCACGCCCACGGCCACCACGTTCAGCTGGCCAGCCCCGGCGTAGATCGCGCCCGCGATCATGCCGAACTCACCCGGGATGACGGGGATGCCGATGTTCTCCAGCAGGAGCAGCAACGCGATCGCCCAGATGCCGTAGTGGTCGAGCGGCCCGGCGACGCTTTGCAGGAACGAGGGGAGCGGAGGCTGAGTGGCGATCACCCGGGATCCTCGGCCGCGGTCTCAGAAGCCGCCGCCGCCCGGCTCAGCGCGTCCGCCAGCGGGCCGGAGACCAGCTCGGCCTGCCACCGGCGCGCCCCGTAGCCCGCGAGTGCCGCCGCGATGGCCCCAGCGTCCGCCGGATCCGGCGGGTCCCAGCTCAGCCTGCGTATCGCGTCCGGCGGGATCAGGTTCTCCGCGGGCAGCGAATGCTGCTCCGCCAGCGAGGAGACGACATCCCGCACCGTGGCCAGCCGGGCCGCGGCCGCTGGGTCTCGTTCTGACCAGCGATGCGCGGGCGGCGGTCCGATGACGGCTGGCATGCCGGTGATCTCCGGCAGTTCGGCTTCGTCTAGCGACCTGGCCCGGCGGATCGCGGTGAGCCACTCCGGCAGGTGCCGCCGGGCGACGCGTGAGGTGAACCCCTTGATGACGACGAGCTGCGGCTGAGTGAGCGGCATCGTCCGCGCCGCCTCGACGATCGCCACGTCGACCAGCACCCGGTGCGGGGATAGGTCGAGGTCCTGGGCGATCTGGTCCCGTAGGTTCCACAGCTCGCGGATCACCCCGAGCCCGCGCCGCGAGTGCACCCGGTGGATACCCGACGTCCGCCGCCACGGATCGGGCCGGGGCGGCGGGGGAGAAGCATTGATGATGGCTTCGAACTCCTGGCGCGCCCAGTCGGCCTTGCCCGCCTCATCAAGCTGGATGGCCAGCTCGTCACGGAGTTCGATCAGGACCTCGACATCCAGCGCCGCGTAGCGCAGCATCTCCGTCGGTAGCGGGCGCGCCGACCAGTCCGCCGCCGAGTGCCCCTTCTCCAGCCGGAGCCCGAGCACCTCCTCGGTCAGCGTTCCCAGCGCTACCCGGGGATAGCCGAGCAGCCGTCCGGCGAGTTCGGTGTCGAACAGCAGTCGCGGCCGGAAGCCCACCTCAGCCAGGCAGGGCAGGTCCTGCATCGCCGCGTGCAGCACTGCTTCTGAGTCCGCGAGAACCTCGTCCACGCCGGACAGGTCCGGGCAGGCAATCGGGTCGATCAGCACGGTTCCCGCCCCGCGGCGCCTTAGCTGCACGAGGTAAGCGCGTTGCCCGTAGCGATATCCAGATGCTCGTTCCGCGTCGATCGCCACCGGCCCGTGACCGGCGGCCAGCGAAGCGATGGCCTCGTCCAAGGCGATGGGCGTGCTGACGACTGGAGGGAGCCCGCCGCTCGGTTCGAGGAGATCGGTGACCTCGCGTGGCTGATCGGGGTTCACTGGCCAGGGCCAGCGGAGTGACCGCTCTGGTTACCAGAGGAGGCGATTGACCGGGTTCCCGGGGGCTGCGGCGGTAGCCCGGCCGCGGCGGCCAGCACCTCGCACCAGGCGGCGGCGTCGTCGGCCAGTCCGCCGTTGGCGACGGCCTCGTCGTCCGGCGACCAGGAAGCCCGCAGCTCGAATTCGGTGACCGACGGGTCCTCGACCTTGACGCCGAATCCCTCGGTGATGACCCTGGTCACGGTGCCGCTCGGCGCACCGTACCCGGGAGCGTGGGAGTCCAGCGCGTCGGTCAGCCAGCTCCAGCCGACCTCGCCGAGCAGCGGGTCGGCGGCGATCTCGGGCTCCACGTCGGCGCGCACATAGGCGATCACCCGGAAGCACCCGGTCCAGCCCTGATGGCCAGCCGGGTCATACAGCACGATCAGCCGCCCCCAGGCGACCTCATCACGGTCTTGACCGTCGATGGCCCGGATGATGGTGGCCGCCATGGCGGTAGCGTGCGGGGCCAGCCGACGCGGCGCTGGTTCGTCCTCGAAGACGAAATCGGCACCGCGAGATGCCCGCTCGGACTCAAGTCCCGCGTTCAGCGCCGCGATCGCCGCCGCGAAAACCGAGTCACCGGGTTCGATCATATTAGCCAGACCCACGTCAGCTCAACCTCGTAGACGCTCGGCACACCGTCGTGCGCAAGCTTTCCTGTGCAGAGCGTATGTCGCGCTTGCTTATGAATCGTCCAGCTAGGCCGCACGGACCGGCTGGTGAGCAATTGCCGCGACGGGGGCCGTCGCCACAACGAGCGCGGTGCCGCACTGTGTGCAGGCCCACTCGGGGCACTCTCCGTCCGGCGTGTCCGGGCAGTCCGCCAGATGCGGCTGCTCAAACAGCATGTCCTCGCCGCACCCATTCTCGCTACACACGGGACAGTGCCGGTACATCTCTGCTGTCTTCACCACAAAACCCCTCGCGGTGGCAGGTAAACGGGATCTAGGCCGATCCTGGCATGACGGGCCGTCGGATGCGTGGATCTTGCGCGGCGTGTCGCCGGGGCAAAGTTCGGCCCGCTAAGGGTGGTGTGAGACGATCCCATGATGCCGACGACGCAACCCCAGATGGATTCCCCGTTCATCCGCGCATGCCGACGGCAGCCCGTGCCTTATACGCCGGTGTGGTACATGCGTCAGGCTGGGCGGTCGCTGCCGGAGTACCGGCGGGTACGCGAGGGCATCCCGATGCTTGAGTCCTGTACCAGACCTGACCTGATCACCGAGATCACCCTCCAGCCGCTGCGCCGGTACGACGTGGATGCCGCGATCTTGTTCAGCGACATCGTTGTGCCGTTGCGCGCGGTGGGCGTGGACGTGGACATCAAGCCCGGCGTGGGACCGGTGATCGCGAGCCCGGTGCGCGACTCCGAGGGCGTCCAGTCACTGCGCCCGCTAGAGCCATCCGACGTCCCGTACGTGACCGAAGCGGTACGCGCGCTGGTCGCCGAGCTGGACGAGCGGCCGCTGATCGGTTTCGCGGGCGGCCCGTTCACGCTGGCCTCCTACCTGATCGAGGGCGGGCCGTCCAAGAACCACGACCGCACCAAGGCGCTGATGTACGGCAACCCCGGCCTGTGGCACGCGCTGCTCGGCAAGCTGGCCGACCTGGCGATCTCGTTCCTGCAGGTCCAGGTGGAGGCCGGAGCGTCCGCGATCCAGCTGTTCGACTCCTGGGTCGGCGGGGTGAGCCCGGACGACTACCGGCACGCGGTGCTGCCGCACACCAGCCGGATCTTCGCCGCCCTTGAGCCCACCGGCGTGCCGCGGATCCACTTCGGCGTCGGCACCGGTGAGCTGCTCGGGCTGCTCGGTGAGGCGGGAGCCGACGTGGTGGGCGTGGACTGGCGGGTGCCGCTAGACGAAGCCGCCCGCCGGGTCGACCCGATGAAGGCGCTCCAGGGCAACCTCGACCCCGCCGTGCTGCTGGCCCCCTGGGACGTGGTGGCCGAGCGCGCCAAAGACGTGGTCGCCCGCGGCCGCACCGCCGAGGGCCACATCTTCAACCTAGGCCACGGAGTCCTCCCAGAAACCGACCCCGACACGCTAGCCCGCCTAGCCGACCTAGTCCACTCAGAATCGGAGCGCTGACCGCCGCACGGCCTAGCCGTCGGACGGGGTTGGTCGATGTGACATCGACCGCGTTCTATACCGGTCGATGTCACATCGACCGCGGGGGAGCGGCCCGGAGGCGTCACGAGCGCGTCCGACGCCGGAGGCGGTAGGCGAGGAAGCCGCCCAGGGCGGCGATCGCGGCAAACGGGGCGGCGGCGCCGAGGATGGCGAGCAGCCAGGTGATGGTCGTCCGGAAGGCGTGCCAGCCCGCGACGAGGCCGGTCACCAGGCCAGCTGACCGGTGGCTAGCGGGCCTCACGGCGGCGACCGGAGCGAGGATGGTGATCGTCACGGTGGCGAACGTGGTCTCGTCATCGAGCGCCGTCTGCTGAGCCTGCATGGCCTCGAGATCCGATTCCTCGGTGTTGATCTGGTCCTGGACGCTCAGCAGGTCCGCGACCGATCCGGTGCGGGACAGCAGCGTGCGGAGCTGGGCGATCGCGGCCTCGTCGGATGTCACCTGGCTGGTGACGTCGGCGACCTGCTGGGTCACGTCCTGGGCTTGCTGCTGCAGCGACACCCGCGTCCCCAGCGGCCCGCTGGTGAGCTGGCTCAGCGTGGCCGGGTAGGCCGTCACCGGGATCTTGACCTGGAGCGTCGCGGTGGACGGAGAGTCGCTGGCGTTCTCCTGCGCGACGTAGCCACCCGCGCTGACCGCGATGCTGGTCGCGCGCGAAACCGCCGTCATGACATCCCTAGCCCGCACCGTGAACTGCGCGGTGTAAATGAGCTGCGCCCTGGTGGGCGCGAGCCGGACCGTGGTGGCGGACTGCGCCGATCCGGCGGCGGCCCCGTGGACAGCTGGCGCGGCCGCGCCGACGGCCGACGTGGACGATTCCGGTGAGCTGCTGGAACACCCCGCCAGCAGCCCGATGGTGATGCTGATAAGCCCGGCGATAACGGCTCGGTTACCGGGCTTCCCGCTCTGCTTGTTCGGCATGCCAGTGGGACGGCGGCTCCGCGATACCCGGTTCCGTGGCCGGGATCACGTCTCGATCACTATCCGGGATCTGCTTGGCTGGAGTGGTGCGTCAACATGTGGTCATCGTCGGAGCGGGCATCGCCGGACTGGCGGCGGCGTACTTCCTGCGGGACAGCCAGGCCCGCGTCACCGTGCTTGAGGGATCGCCGAGGCTTGGCGGCAAGCTCACCGCCTCCGAGGTCGCCGGCGTGATGCTGGACGAGGGCGCCGAGGCGCTGCTGGCTCGCCGTCCGGAGGGCGCTGACCTGATCGCGGCCGTGGGCCTGGGCGACCAGCTCCAGCCGGCCGGGACGGCCACGTCCGCCATCTGGACCAGGGGCCAGCTGCGGCGGCTGCCGCGCCGTCAGTTCATGGGCGTCCCCGCCGACATCGACGACCTCGCGGCCTCGGGTGTCATCTCGCTGGAAGGCGCCGACCGGGCCCGCCATGAACGTCCCGCGCCGCCAGGCGGCGATACCTCGGTGGCCGCCTACGTCGGCGGCCGGGTGGGCGGCGAGGTGGTGGACCGGCTCGTCGACCCGCTGCTGGGCGGGGTGTACGCGGGCCGCTCGGATGAGCTGTCGTTCGAGGCGACGCTGGGCCCGCTGGCCGTCGCGGCCGGCGAATACGCGACGCTGACCGAGGCGGTCAGTTCGCTGCTGCCCACGCCACCACCGGCCGGGACGGCACCGACGCCCAAGCCTGTGTTCGTGAGCCTGGCCGGCGGGCTGGGCTCCCTGCCACCGGTGCTGGCGAAGGCGTCCGGCGCGGATGTGCGCACCGGCGTTATGGTCCGCGAATTGTCACGGACGCCCCAGGGCTGGCAACTGGTCACCGGGTCGGCCGCCGACCCGGAAGTCCTCGACGCGGACGCCGTCATCCTGGCCGTCCCCGGCCGCCCGGCGAGCAGGCTGCTCGCCACGGCGAGTCCCGCGGCCGCCAGCGGGCTGGCCGAGATCCCGTACGCGAGCATGGCCATTCTCACGCTGGCCTATCCGCGTTCCGCCGTGGCCGGCGCCTTTGGCGGGCGAAGCGGCTATCTGGTGCCCGCGGTGGACGGCCGGGTGGTGAAAGCGGTCACGTTCTCCACCACGAAGTGGCCGCACCTGCCCGGCGACCACGCGCTGGTGCGCTGTTCGGTCGGCCGGATCGGCGAGGAGACGATGCTGCAGCGGGACGACGCGGAACTGGTCGCGCTCGCGCACGCCGAACTCGCCGAGGCGACCGGGATCACCGCGAAGCCCACCGACAGCCGGGTGACCCGCTGGGGCGGGGGGCTGCCGCAGTACACCGTCGGCCACCTGGACCGGGTGGCGCGGATCGCCGCCGCGGTCGCCGCGCAGCCCGGTCTGGCGGTCGCGGGCGCCGCTTACGACGGAGTCGGTATCCCGGCGTGCGTCGCCACCGCGCGATCGGCCGCGGATACGATAGCGGCATGGCTGACGAAGACGGCAAGCTCAAAGCCCGAGACCTCAACGAGCTGATCAGGTACACGGTCTGGTCGGTCTTCCGGGTGCCGGACCGCGGCGCGCTCGCGGACTCCGGCGTCGTCGCGGCCGAGCTGACCGAACTCGTCGACCAGGCGGCGGGCAAGGGCGTCGTCACCCGCGGCTGCTACGACATTCAGGGCATGCGGGCGGACGCGGACTTCATGTTCTGGTGGATCGCGCCGACCTCGGACGAACTGCAGGAGATGTACGCGAACTTCCGCCGCAGCAGGCTCGGGCGGGCCAGCGAGCCGGTCTGGTCGGCGATGGCGCTGCACCGTCCCGCCGAGTTCAACAAGGGGCACATTCCCGCGTTCCTGGCGGACGAAGAGCCCAAGAACTACGTGAGCGTCTACCCGTTCGTCCGGTCCTACGAGTGGTATCTGCTGGAGCCGTCGGAGCGCCGCAAGCTGCTCGCGGAGCACGGAGTGATGGCCCGCGAGTATCCCGACGTGCGGGCCAACACGGTCGCCAGCTTCTCGCTGAACGACTACGAGTGGATCCTGGCGTTCGAGGCCGACGAACTGCACCGCATCGTTGACCTGATGCGCCATCTGCGCGGCGCCGAGGCCCGCCGCCACACCCGGGTCGAGATCCCGTTCTTCACCGGCCGGCGCAAGCAGATCCCCGAACTGGTCGCCGCCCTCGCCTGATCCTGCCTCCCTCAGGGATCGCCGCCTGGGCGCCCCAGTCGTGCGGGATCTAGTCCGGACCAGCGGTTCCCGCCGCCGTAGAACTTCGTCCCGGCTGCCACGGTGATCGCGGGCTTCGTGAATCCGAATACCACGACCACGTTGATCAGCGTGGTCAGGCCGAGGCCATAGGCGAAGCCCTGCACGTCACCGATGGCGAAATGGTAGAGCACGACGGCGCCCAGGAACGACACCGTGTCAGCGACCAGGATGGTCCGCCTGGCCCGTTTCCAGCCATGCTCCACCGCCGTGCGCAGCGTCCTGCCGTCCCGCACCTCGTCCCTGAGCCGCTCGAAGAAGACGACGAACGAGTCCGCCGTGATGCCGATCGCCACCACCAGGCCGGCGATATCCGACAGCTCCAGGGTGAAGTTCTGGTAGCGGCTGAGCAGCCCGGGCCGATGATCTGGAACGTACCAGCCGTGAGCGCGGCGTGGGTTTGCGAAGCGGACACCATGTCGCCGTCCAGCACCATCGCGGTCTGGTCGAGCACCGCGTCGTCTTCATTGGTGAGCGTCAGGTTCACCGCCCAGGCCGGCGAGCTCGGCACCAGCTTGGTGCCGCTGCCGTTCACCCGGGACTCGAGGACCGACCAGGCCTGGTTCATCTCCGCGGATGAGGGCGGGTGGCCACGCGGCGTCTGGGCCTGGAGCACCACCTCGGTGCCGCTGGACAGGTCAAGCCCGAGCCTGACCTTGAACTGCTCATGCCACTGCCGGGATGGAGGGTTTCCGCGCCGGTGATCGAGATCAGCATGATCACGATGATCATCGACAGCGCGGCCAGCCGCCGCCACGCCCGCGAACCGCTACTTCTCGGGGATACCACCGATCGCCTGCCTCCGCGCTCGCTGTGGTGCGTATACCTCCCCTACGGCCGCGGCAGCCGGTTCGGTTCCCCGCGGGCCGGGACGTGAGTATCGCGACACGACAGTTGATCGCGTTGGCGTCCCCTAATGGTGCATTCTGGGGGTATGGCAGAGGACCTGCGCGTAAACAGCTGGCTGCTTATACCGGACGCGGAGCTCAACGAGCGGTTCTCCCGTTCCTCGGGACCGGGAGGGCAGTCGGTGAACACCGCCGACAGTCGGGTGGAACTCACCTTCGACGTTGCCAATTCTCCCGCACTGCCTGGCTGGGCCAGGGACCGGGTCATCGAGCGCCTAGATGGCCGGCTGGTGCGCGGGCTGCTGACCGTGTTGGCCTCCGAACACCGCGGCCAGCTCGCCAACCGGCAGGCGGCGCGGGCCAGGCTAGCGTCCGTGCTCCGGGACGCGGTGGCGCCACCGCACCGGCCCAGGGTCCCCACCTGGCCGAGCCGCGCCGAGCGGAAGCGGCGGCTCGCCGATAAACGGCACCGCGGCGAGATCAAGCGAACCCGGCGCTTCGACGCCCGCGGCCGCGACTAGAACGCGCCGCGCAATGCGCCCGGCTCACCCATCGATGGCCCACCGCTGGCGCCATAGCACCCTCGATGGCCCACCGCTGGGGCTGGCGACGTCACTTAGCGGGCTCGAGGGAGAGCGAAACCGAGTTGATGCACCACCGCTGGTCGGTGGGCACGTCGTATCCCTCTCCAGTGAAAACGTGGCCGAGGTGGGAGTCGCAGGCGGCGCAGCGCGCCTCGACCCGGAGCATGCCAAGCGAGCGGTCCTCGATGAGGGTCACCGCGTCGTCCTCGGTCGGCTGGTAGAACGACGGCCAGCCGCAGTGCGACTCGAACTTGGAGTCCGAGCGGAACAGTTCGGCGCCGCAAGCGCGGCAGCGGTAGACGCCCTCGGTCTTGGTGTTGGTGTACTCGCCGGTGAACGGGGCCTCGGTGCCCGCCTTCCGTAGGACTGTGTACTCCTCGGGGCTGAGCTGCTCCCGCCATTCGGCGTCGGAACGGGTGATCTTCTCCATAGCACTCAGCGTAACGACATGGGCCGCCGGCTTGTTCCCGCGAAAAGGCGTTGCCTTACCCGGACGAAAGCCGTATCTTGCCAGAACCCGCCGGTGGGGATGGCGTGTCAGCGAAACCCGAGCGTAACTGGGATAATTACCGTATGGAAGCCGTAGATCTCGCCAGCCCCGCCGAGCTGGTCGGCCGCGACGCCGAGCTGGGCCGGGCGCTCGCGCTGCTCGACGACGCCGCGGCGGGCCGCGCGGTCGTGGCGCTGCTCGGCGGCGACGCGGGGGTAGGCAAGACCCGGCTGACCGAGGAGATCGCCCGGCTGGCGACGGGGCGCGGCTTCACCGTGCTGACCGGACAGTGCGCCCAGATCGGTGACAGCGTCCCATACCTGCCGCTAGCGGACGCGCTGCGGTCCCCGGCGGTCCGTGACGCGGTGGGAACCCGCCCGATGCTCGGCTGGCTGCTGCCGGACGTCGGCGCGCGGCAGCCGCAGGAACGCGACTCAGCCGGACTGGCCAGGCAGCAGATGTTCGGCGCGATGCTCGGGCTGCTCGCCGAACTGGCCGTCGAGCGCCCGCTGCTGCTGGTGCTCGAGGACCTGCACTGGGCGGACGGTTCCACCCAGGCCCTGCTCACCTTCCTTTCCCGGGTGCTGCACCGGGAGCGGATCGCGATACTCGGCACCTACCGGACCGACGACCTGCACCGCAGGCACCCGCTGCGCCCGGTGCTCGCCGAACTACGACGGCTACCCACCGTGACCGCCATTGACCTCGGCCCGCTGGAGGCGGCCGCGCTCGCGATCCATTTGTCTTCCTTGCATCATAACGACGGTGCGCAACTCGACGCGGCCACCCTCAACTCGCTGGTGGAGCGGTCCGAAGGCAACGCGTACTACGCCGAGGAACTCTTCGCCGCCGCGGGGCACGGGACCCAGCTGCGCCCGGTCCCCGACGCCAGCCTCGCCGAGCGGGCCGAGCTGCCATCCGGCCTGGCCGCCCTGCTGCTGTCCCGGGTGGAACAGATATCGGACGAGGCACAGCTCGTGCTGCGGGCGGCGGCGGTGGCGGGGCGGCGCGCCTCCGACGACCTGGTGCGGGCCGCGTCCGGGTTGTCGGACACCGAGTTCGACCACGCGGTACGGGAAGCGGTGGCGCACCAGTTGCTGGTGCCGGACTCCGACGGCTACCGGTTCCGGCACGCGCTGCTGCGCGAGGCCGTCTACAACGACCTGCTGCCGGGGGAGCGGACGAGGCTGCACGCGGCGTTCGCCGCGCTGCTAACGGCCCGCGGCGGGTCCGCGGCGGTGCCTATGCGCTCGATGCCGCAACGCTCGAATATCACCTTGAGACGATCACAAAACGTAACCAAACTCACGCCTTCGAAGTCTTCTGCCGAAAACTTTGCGAGAGAACGATCTGTCCGAACCTTCGTCCTGCGTCCGGCCCCGAAGGGGGCGGCGACAGCAAGGCCGACACCGAAACATTTCCCGTCGCGGACGAGGTCGCCGGTTTGACCTATGTCGGGTTGGCGAACGCTGGAAAGGAGCGCTGGGCGTTCGCTTTCAGCGCCAAGGAAACATGGGCTGAAAAAGCGCGAAAAGATGTCGAGGGGATCGTCTCTACTGGACGAAGATACGACCGGATAATTTGTGTGACCAGCCGCTTTGCAAGAGCGCGCGATCGGTCACGGATCGAGGACGAGCTGTCAAAGCAGCACGCCATCCCGGTCACCATTCACGATCGCGCGTGGATCGTGGCCGAAATCGTTGAAAAGGATCGGAAAGACATTGCCTTCAACTATCTTGGCGTGGGCGAGGAAAAAAACGACCCGCTGCGCCTCGGTCCTATCGACTATTCCCGACTGCGGCAGCTCGCCGACCTAGAACGGACGCTGGACGATCCATCTGCCTACGTCGGCATGAATCTGCAACGGGTAACGGAGGCGCTGCTTGCCGCGAGGCTCTCGCGGGGCCTTGAGCGACCTAGGACCGAAACAGACGGACGGTTCATGCGCGCGATCCGCTTTGCAGAAGCGGATGGCACCTACCGGCAGAAGCTGGAGACCCAATACGAGCGTATTTGGACAGGCTTCTGGTGGCACGACGACCTCGCGCTGTTGAACGGCGCCTACGGACCGTTTGAGGCGCTGGCGCTGCAATCGGACAACGCGGAGGAGATTCACTTCCTAAGTAACCTGAATCAGCTGCTTGTGAATTCGGTAGTTCATCATCTGATGACGCGCGAAGAGTGCAAGCTAGATGAGCGCACGAAGGCGCTTCGGGCTGCCCTCGAACCAATGGCCGCCGATCGGACACGTCCGAATAACCGGCTCGAGGCACGCAGCATGCTCCGGATCATCAGGCTGAACAGCGTGATGATTTCCAAAGAGCTCATGCCCTTCCTGCCATTTGGGACGAGTATGCGCAGATCCTCGACGAAGCCAAAGGACTGGGCGAGTTCGACTTCCACCGCTTGAAAGCGATGATCGAAGTCGGCGGCCAAGTCGCTGGGAGCGATGGAAAGTACAATCGTCTTATCGAGAAGCTAGCCCGCATCGTGTCGGAGCGAACGGGCGAGGCTGAAGGCGCATTTATTTTGCTGAACCGGGCGCAGAAGCTGGATTTTGAGGATAATCTCGAAATGATCCGGCTTTTGGGGCGGGCAGCAATTGGACTGGCGAAGAAGGAGCACAACGATAGCCTGATCGAAGCGCTTCAGCTCCTGAGCTTGGCCTATCGAAGCGCCGGACTTCTGTGGGCAGCACGTGCCAGCTGCATTTTCGCTGCCACAAGCATCGTAGTTGGTGCCGAAGACGGCCAGCTTCCTGCGATCTTCGTGCCAACGATGAAAGTCTGGGCATGGATCGCTCTTGAGCTCCGGCACGTGCCCGATTTTCTTGAAGGCGTTGAGCTGCTCAACGGCAGCCTTCAAGCGCTACCCCTAGACGATGAATCAAAGCGACGCGTACAAGAGGACTTGCGGGAGCTCGATGCGGCATTTGGCGCAGTGATCCTGAATCTCCTTAAGCCAGACTTGGCGCGGCTGTCGAGTTTTCCGGATATCCTGGACGGCCTCGGGCTCTTCATGTCGCGAACGGCGCTCCTTTATGCGATAGGGCATGAAGCGGTGCTTCGTGAGGACGGAAGTCTCCCTGCGAGCGAGTCGGACTTGGATGTTCGTGAGTTTCTGTCGCTGGTTGCCAGTCAGCCGGTGGCCGACGAAGCGCGTTACGCCCTCAACCTGAACGAAAGCGCACGGCATTGTCTTTCGGTGGAAATCATGGGCATGTCCGTTGAAGTTGAGTTCGACGGCACCGACAATCAGACGCAAGTCACCGAGGTCGTCCTCGGAAGCATAGAAGCCTTCTTTGCGACCGCAATTGAGAAGCGCATTTCGCCTCATACCGAGCGGTTCCGGATTAAGATAGTCGATAGCGAAGGCGGGGAGCCGGAGTTCACCGTCGATCCGCTGAGACCTTCGTCTATCCTCCGTTGGCCGCCGACGCTTGAACCCGGCAGCTTCGATCAAAACGATCTCGTACGTAAGTCGCTTGCGACGCTTTGCGGATTGGTGCTCGCGGCGACGTGCATGGTGGCAAACGCGGAAACGCAGCTTGAGGAGCTGTTCAGCGATGAGGCCGTTCACCAGCGGTTGGCGATGGTGCAGGCGGCGCTCAACAGTTATCACCGGATGAACCGTCGAAGCGTAAGCCGGCTGGAGAATTGGCAACGGGAATCCCATCAAACGTATCAGCTGAAAGACCCTCTTCCCGAAATTCCTCGTGTGGATCTGACGGCCAAGCGGCCGCAGAACGACGTTGCGTTCGAAGAGAAGGATGGAAAACCCGACAAGGGGCCCAAAAGACCCGCGATCAACGACCACCGCTCGCTAAGGATCCTGTCCGTGATCGATCTTCACGCCTGGGATAAAGCCGCTTGGCGCGGCACAGCCTTTCCGGTGTTCGCTGAACCGAGCCCGGCCATTCTTGCCTTCCTGTTTGAGAACCGCGAGGGCGCCGAGGCGATATTCACTAGGTGGCAGGAGCGTTTTGGTGCGGTCGACCCCGACGACGACATCAGTATCTCAATCGTCCGCCATCTCCATCAACAACCGCAATCCCATTACTGCGTTGTGATCACCGCGAGCCGGCCCTGTGCTGTGCCTTCCCCTGAAGGCCAAATGTATATCCTGCCGAGCCGGTCAATGACGATGGAACCGGCTGACAGTGTCAATCTTGATGGATTCCTTAAGCGCCTGACCAACGATCGCAAATACTTCGTTCTCCCCGCCATCCTAAATGCGGCTGGAGGGCCACCGGAACTGCTGATGAAACTCGCGATCCGAAAGACCGCACTGTGCGTGCGGGAGGCGAGCGAAATTCAGGAGAACGACATCGACTCTATCGCCCTTAGGAGAAGGGCGTAACACTCACCGCAGTCCAGAATGATGCCGCCGGGGTGAACGGCGGTCGCCCGCCCTGTGACGTCGATCCGAACTCGACGGCGGACAGGATGTTGGCCGTCTTCGGGCGGCCGTAGCCTGCGACCGCGCGGTCGCAGGCAATGAAGGACGA
>CAVUOU010000028.1:0-164838 GCA_963743085.1 uncultured Actinomycetota bacterium | reverse complement strand
ATCTCCGACTCAGGGGGCCGTTAGTTAGGCGCGGCTTAGTGCACGGGCGGGGGGTAGACCTCGCGGACGTACTCGTCAACCTTCGCCTCCGGGAGGCGCAGGAAGATCGCCAGGTAGTAGATGGCGAAGCTGAAGATCAGCAGGGCCAGGTTGTCCCAGCCGATGCCGAGATGGGTGTTGCCCCCGATCCAGAGGTGCTCGAAGCCGTACAGGCCGTCGAACATCGGTCCGTGACCGAAGCCTCCCAGGAAGGAGATGACCCCGAGACCGACCAGGTAGGGAATGAGCCACACCGCCGCCGTCCAGTCGAGCTTCGGCTGATGCGGGTTGAGCCCGAACAGGAATGACACGCCCATGATGACGTAGCCGACGATCAGGACGAACATGAGCAGGGTGTAGGTCTGCCAGCCGGCGTAGTAGATGACGCAGTTGGCAAGGAAGAAGGCGAACGGCGCCAGGAACCCGGCGTAGGGGAGAGTGAAGACGCGGGGCAGGTCGGGCTTCTGCTTTCTCAGGGCGCCCAGGGCCAGAGGAGCGGCCCCGTACATCAGGACCGACGCCGAGGTCACCAGGCCCACGAGCTTGGCCCAGCTCGGGAAGGGGAGCAGGAACAGGTACCCGATGCCGGCGGTGACGATTATGCCGATCCACGGGACCTTGTTGACCCTGACGTCTTCGAAGGCGCGCGGTACGTAGCCGTTCTTACTCAGCCCGAAGCTGATCCGCGACGCCGACGTACCGTAGATCAGCCCGGTTCCGCCGGGAGAGACAACCGCGTCGAAGCGAAGTAGCCACGCCAGCCAGCCGAGGGCCGCCACCCTCGCCACCGTGTAGAAGGGTCCGGCGCTCAGGGCCGGATTGGTGCCGAGATTGGCCCAGGTCTTGGCCTCGGCAATCGTCTTCGGGTCGAGCGCGGCGATGAAGGCCACCTGGGCGAAGACGTAGATGATGGCGCCGATCACCACCGAGCCGATCACCGCCCTCGGCAGGTCCCGCTTCGGATTGGCGCTCTCACCGCCCAGCTGCACGGCCTGCTCGAAGCCGAGCAGGGCGAAGATGACGCCGACGGGAAATGTCTCGACGATGGCCTTGAACCCACCGCCGGTCCCCTTGATGAAGAAGCCCCCGTCAGCCGAGAAGTTGCCGCTGTGGAATTTGGTCGCCAGGAGGACGATGATGGCGAAGATCGGAAGTAGGACCTTCCAGGTGGTGAGCGTGCTGTTGGTCCGCGCCAGCCACTTGATCCCGACCAGGTTGATTACGGTGAACAGCAGCATCAGCAGCGCGGCCCAGATCAATCCGGCGCCCGTCAGCGTCAACTTGCTGGGATTCCACAGACCGTGCGCCCAGTCCGCCGAGGAGAGGTACTGGAAGACGGCGGCCACCTCGACCGGTGCCACCACCATGGCCTGGAAGTAGGAGAACCAGCCGAAAGTGGCGCCGGCAAAGCTGCCGAAGGAGTAATGCGGGAAGCGGCTGGTGCCGCCGCTCACCGGGAAGATGCCCCCCAGCTCGGCGTGCACCAGCGCCAGTATCATGATGATCACCGACGCGATTAGCCACCCGAAGATGGCGGACGGGCCGGCAACGCCAACGGCGAAGAACGGCCCGAAGAGCCACCCCGAACCGATGATGGACCCCTCCGAGGCCCACAGCATTCCGAAGATGCCGACTTTGCGGTCGAGTCCTTCAGCCTCGAGAACGGGCTGTTGCTCGACCTGCGGCGCGATAATGGCCATGGTGCCCCCCCTGTCCAAACAAGCGCTGAGGCCCGAGGCCTCGGCGCGGACAGTAGCAACCTCACGCGCCGTCAGCGCGGATGTGTTGTAGCCCCGGTGCTTTGGCGTTGCTCGGCTAGTCCAGGTAGGCGGGTTTCATCCGGCTTGAGCGGGTTGGATGTCCTAAATGGCCCGGTTCCCTGGGCTCTTTCCCGCCAGGTCGCCATCGTGTGCCGACTGCGTTGCCCGCTACGGGCAATCGAGTACTGCGGTGCTCACCTGCGTCGTTAGGGTCAGCCGTCGTTAGGGTCAGCCGTCGTTAGGGTCAGCCGTCGTTAGGGTCAGCCGTCGTTAGGGTCAGCCAGCGAGCTTGGGTGGCGTCGGACTCCGCTGATCAACGGCCACGCCGGCCGATGTCGCGGTGGCTCGGCGACGGAACAGCCAGGCGGCCAGGACCCCGCCGAGCAGTCCGAAGAGATGGGCCTGCCAGGAGATCCCGTAGTGGCCCGGCAGAACACCGGGGAGGAGAGACCAGTACAAGATGCCGACCAGGAGTCCGACGGCCAGATCGAGGAGGTGGCGCTCGATTACGCCCCGGGCCACCAGATAGCCGAAGTAGCCGAAGATCACCCCGCTCACCCCGACGGTGTCAGTGCCGCCCGATGCCGTGAGCCACACTCCCAGCCCGCTTACCACGATGATGACGACGGTGACGGCCAGCCACCGTCCAACGCCCCGGAGGGCGGCCATAAAGCCGAGAACCAACAGGGGCAGGCTGTTGTCCATCAGGTGCGTGTAGCTGGCGTGGATGAACGGAGCGGTGAAGATGTCCTCCAGCTTCCCGAACTGTCTGGGCATGATTCCCCAGCGCAACAGCGAGTAGTGGTCGAGGCTGTCGGCAATCTGGACGACCCACAAGACGGCCAGGAACCCGACGATGGCGGCCAGGGCCCCCTGCACTCCGCGGAGGGCGGTGTCCTGACGGGCGGGCGTGGGCTGAGCGGACACCATTCCTCCCCGGTGGGACGGGTCGCACAGGACGGTAGTGCTCGGAGGCGGCAACCGGGCCGCGCCCAGGTTCAGGCCGCTCGGGCGCCGACCAGGTGGCCGTCCAGCTCCCCGAAGACGTAGATGGCCCATCCCTGCCGGCCACGGCACTCTGCGTTGGCAGCGTGGAGGAGAGTCACGAAGCCGGATGGGGTCTCGACGGACACGGACCCCACCGGCTCGAAGCTCTCGATCTTGAGGGATTCGTCTCCCACGACCAGGCGGTTTACCGAGGGCTGCTCGGCTGGCTCAACGTTCTGAGTGACTCGTTCCATAGCGGTTACCTCACTGCGTGGAATCCGCCGTCTCGGTTGAAACAGAGTTCTGTCTGGTGACCAGAGGCTCCTTCGGCTCTGCCCATTTGGGGCAGATCAACCGCCCGGCGGTTCGGAAAAAGGGGCCCCGCCGCGTGGCAAATGTCCTCCGGGCACGGTATGGTCGGTTCGGGTCTCCGGGAGCCCGAGGTTCACGACGGTTCCCCGGGGCCCGATGGCACCGAGAACAGTCACGTCGGGGGGAGTACGAGTTGTTCAGCCTGGGCACCTGGCTCCAGATCAGTCGGCCTGAAGTCAGGAATCTGAGCGCTGGGATCCGGCCGGAGGGCTGGCGATGACGCCGGCCCGCACGGCCGCATCGGCCATGGTTGAGTACCGAACCGCCCGGCGGGATGCGAGGATCAGCCCATTGCTGCGCTGGTGGCTCCATGAGACGACCCCGCGTCCAATCGGCCGAGCCCTGGTCTTCGGCGCCGGTCTTTCCTTGGAGGGGCTGGTCCTGGCCGAACGGGGCTGGGCCGTAGACGTTCTCGACACCATTGAAACCGTCAGGCGTCGGGAGGACATCTACTCCGCTTTCGGGGAGCTGCCCGGATGCGGAGTGATCACCCACCTGTCTCAGGGCCGAGGGAACTACTCCTTGATCGTGGTCACCCACGTTCTGGAGTTCATCCCGCCGCCCAGACGGCGCCTCCGCTTTCTCGAGGAGATGGGACGGCAGCTGACCCCTGAAGGCGACCTCCTGCTCAGCTTGCGAGGATGGGACGACGTGCTGGCCACCAACCACCGGGCACCCATGGAAGACGGCATCGTCACCGGCGTTGGGACCTTTGCCCGGGGCTACGATCGAGATCAGGCCGAAGCACTGGTCCGCTCGGCCGGACTCACCGTCTCCCGAGAACCGGATCTGGCCCCGAGCAGACACTGCCGGGGCGTGAGGTTCGTGTGCCGGCGGAGCGTGAGGAAACCTGAGAGCGCCCCGAGGGTCGAGGAAATGCCCCGCAGCGGATCTGAGAACGGTCAGACCAGCGGGACCAGGCGTCAGAGTGGCGGTCAACGTCATCCACGGCTCCAGCCTGTCCACGGAGAGCGACCTCTTCGACCCGACGCCCGTTTCCAGGCGGGCCGAGGATGGCCAGCGCTGGTTTCGTCGGGCTAACAGCACCCCTTACCGCCCTGAAACCGTGGCGCGACCCTGGCCCAGGCCACCAACTACGCCGACTGCGTGCGGGCCCTTGTCCGCTGATTGGTGCTGTGTAATCCTCCGACCATGACCACCGCTAGCGACCGACCCGACCTGCTGGGGTACGAGCACCCGTTGATCTACAAATACGTGGGAGCCCGGTCGGTGGCTCTGTCGGAGGAGGACGGGGAGTCGACCCTGAGGCTGCGACCGGACCTCCGAGGGCCGCACGGTCCCAAGGCCGCGGCGCTGGGGGTCTTGATCCAGGACCTCTCAGCGGTGACGGTCACCCGCTTCGCCCCTATGGCGGTTCCGATCCAGATCAATATCAGGGTCCGCACGCCGGCATCGTCTCTGACCGAGGTGGCGGCCCACGGCTACACCCTGCGCCGGGGTCGGGGAGTGATGGCATCCGAGGCCCGGGTGACCGATCCGGCCGACCGGTCCCGGGTGGTGGCCTTCGTCACCGCCAGCTGGGCCACCGCCGGTGCCGTCTTGACCGAAGCCAAGCCGACACTGCAGGGTCCGGGGACTCCCGAGCCCGGTGATCCGGACCCCCAAGCCGCATCGATGCTCGACTTCATCGGCGCCACCCGACGGGCCGACGGGCGGGGCTGGGAGCTGGTGGAAGGACCGGGAGCGCACGCCGAGCAGATCGCCCTGGGGGGCGCAGCGAGGGGCCTGCTCCACGCCGGAGCCCTCCAGGTCCTCTTGGAAGGCGCCGCCACCACCACGGCGGCCACCCAGGTGCCGGAGGACAGCCTGATGATCGAAGAGCTGGGAACCCAGTTCCTGGCCCCCGCCCGGTTGGGCCCGATCTCCGCCATCGCTGAGTTGCTGGTTGTCAGCGACGACTCCGTCGACTGTCGGGTCGAGCTGCGGGAGGAGGGTGGAGCCGGACGTCTATCGGCCCTTTCCTTTGCCCGCTTCCGGGTGATCCACTAGGCCCAACCCCCGAGGGGATGTTGACGGTGAGTCGGCCGATAGGCGGGATTCTGTCGGTGATGCCCGGAGGCACCACCGGGTGGCCATCCATCTGTGCGGCCTACCTGGGGACTGCCCCTTTCGGAGCCGGACGGGCCGTCCTGTCCCACGCTTGGCCTTGCTCCGGGTGGGGTTTGCCGAGCCGGTCCGGTCGCCCGGTCCGCTGGTGCGCTCTTACCGCACCGTTTCACCCTTACCTGTGCGCCCGGTGGGGCGCCATCGGCGGTCTGTTCTCTGTGGCACTTTCCTGCGGGTCGCCCCGACTAGCTGTTAGCCAGCACCCTGCCCTGTGGAGTCCCGACCTTCCTCGATCCGGTCACCGGCCGGGCCGGGCCGGACCGCGGCCACCTGGCCGACTCACCGTCGGCCTGAGTCTCCCACTCGGCGGCGGAAGTGGCAAAATACATCGATGTCATTTCGGCCAACCCGTTCGGCCGGGCTCGGGCGTCACACCCAGTGGGCAGCATGACGGCCGTGCCCGCCGACATCCGACCGCCGGGCCCAGGGGCCGCCACCCTGGAGGCTGTGGCCGTGCGGCTGGCTGAGCTGTTGACGGGCGCCGGGCCCACCCTGTCGGACGGGGAGGGCTCGGAGCTGGATTTCGAGGCGGTCATCGAGCCGCGCCCGCTGTCTGTCTCCGGCTCGGTGGGCGAGGTCTGGGCCGTCGACGGGGGCCAGGCGCTGGTGGCCGACGCCCGCTGCCTGCAGGTGTACGTCACCCGGGCCGCCACGGTCTGCTGGCGGGACGGCAGCAGCGTGGTGGAGGACGGTCGGTCCGCTCCGGGCCCACCTGCTCGGCGTGGGGCGAGGAACGGCCGGCCTGGCCGAGGTCGGCCTCGAGCTGGCCGAGGCACGCCGGTCGACGTCAACCTGCTGCGCGACTGGGCGGAGTGGGAGGCCGTCTCCGTCCGTCATCGAGCGGCCGGCGCCGGGCGCCCTGGTCCTGGTCGACGGCGACCTGCAGCCGGACTGGCGCATCCCGGCGGCCTGGTCGCCGGCCTGTTCGAGCGGGCCGCGGCTCGGAACGTGACCCTGGTCGGGCGTGACCAAGCACTCGTCCCTTGCCCGGGGCGGGGCGCCGCTGCTCGGCCTGCTGGAGACGAAGCGCCGAGGGCGCCTCGGGCCGGGCTCGCTGGTGGGCGCCGATCGGCCGGACCCGGCCGGCTCCCCTGGCCCGGACTCCAGGTCGTCGTGGCCCGCCTCGACCCCGACGCCCGCTTCGCCTTCCGGGTCGACCTGCCCATCGGCACCGATGCCGAGCCGGCGCTCGGGCCAGCTGGCCGCCGTGTCGAATGACGCCGCCTTCCCCGGCTACCCCTACCCCCTGACCGTGGCCGACCGCCTGGCCGCCTGCCCCGGCTGGGTGCGGGACGAGGTCTGGCGATCCTGGACGAGGCCCTGGACCGGGCCGGGCGTGCCGGCTGACGTCCGCGAGCGGGCCTTCGCCGACCGTCACCGGCTGATGGAGCGAGCGTGAAGCGAGCGACCCGGCAACCTGGCGAGCGTGACGCGACCGCGCACCCGGCAACCTGGCGAGCGTGAGCGAGCGACCCGGCAACCTGGCGACGTGAGCGAGGCCGGGGCCGGCTGTTCGGTCGGAACGTGCTCGAGGGCACGTTCCGGGCCGCGCCGGACGAGGATCTGTTCATCGGTGAGCTGCTGGTCGGGGTCGACGAGGCGACCGACCGCCGCTACCTGTTCCGGGTCGTCGACGTCACCTACGGCACCGAGCACCGCGAGCCGGGCTGGGCCGAGCGGGTGGCGGGGACCCTGCTGGCCGACGACGAGCGGGGCGAGTCCGGCCTCGCACCCGCTGCACGAGCAGGAGCGGCGCACCTACCGGGTGGCCGAGTGCCGCTGCCTCGGGCTACCTGGCGCCGCCGACCGGGTCGGGCGGGTCCGGCCGTGTTCCGCAAGCCCAAGAGCCTCCCGACCCAGTTCTCGCGCCGTGGTCGCCCCGGACGCCGGGGACTTCGCCTTCCTGGCCGAGCGGATGGGCGACCTGCCGGTCGGGCAGCTGCGCAGCGGGGAGACGGTCGTCGACTTCGACGGTCGGCATCCCCGGCGCCAGCCTGGCCACCCACGTCGGGATCTTCGCCACCACCGGCATGGGCAAGTCCAACCTGATGCAGGTCCTGGCCGCGGGCGGTCATGCAGGCCAACGGGCGGTACGGGCTGCTGCTCATCGACCCGCACGGCGAGTACCGCGCCGGCCCTCGGCCGCCACCCGTGGGCCGCCGCAGCGCTGCGGGTCTACGCCAACCGGTCCCTGCCCGGCATCGTCCGCCTGCGGATCAGCCTGGCCGAGCTGACCGTCGACGACCTGCGCACCGCCTACGAGTGGAGCCGGCCCCAGGAGGAGGCCCTCTACGAGCTGGAGCGCCACTACGGCGGCGACGGGCCTGGCCTGGCTGGCCGACTTCGCCCGGGTCGAGGACCTGCCCGGCTTCCGCGACGTCGAGCTGTCCGCCCGGGTGGCGCTCAACACCCTGCAGGTGGTGCACCGCCGGGCCCGGCGCATCGTCGACCTGCGCTGCATCGCCACCGATCCGGCCGTGTCGGTCGGGCGCGGCGGATCGTCGACGACCTGCTGGCCGGCAAGGTGGTCCTGGTCGACGTGAGCGGGCTCGGCTCGACCGAGGAGGTGCTGGTCGCGTCGTTCCTGGCCCGCCGGGTCCTCGAGACGTGGCAGGCGGCCTACCTCGACGACCCCGACCGCCACGACCGCATGCCGGTGGTGTCGCATCGCCCTGGAGGAGGCCCAGCGGGTGCTGGGGGCGAGCAAGGACCGGGAGTCCAACGTCTTTCCCCGGCTGGCCCGCGAAGGGCCGCAAGTTCGGGGTCGGGCTGTGCGCCGTCACCCAGCAGCCGAAGCTGCTCGACGACGAGCTGCTCAGCCAGTTCAACACGTTCTTCATCCTCGGCCTGGCCGACGAGAAGGACCGCAACATCCTGCGCTCCTCGGCCAAGCAGGACATCAGCGCCCAGGGCGCCGGAGATCCAGACGCTCATGCCGGGCGAGTGCCTGATCGTCAACCTGGCCGCCCCGTTCGCCGTGCCGGCCACCATCGACCTCTACGCGGACCTGGTCGGCCGACCCCACCGCCTCCCGCGCCTCGCGCCGTGGCCGCCGCCCAACGTGTCCGCCCTGGTCGACTGACGTGGCCGGCACGGAGGTCCGGTCGTGAAGGTGGCCGCCATCGGGGACGCGCACCTCGGTCGCTCCTACTACCCGGCCACGACTCCTGAAGGGGTCAACCAGCGCGAGGCCGACTTCGAGCGATCATTCAGCGCCGCGGTCGAACTGGCACTGGCCCAGGCGCCGGATCTGGTGGTATGGCTCGGGGACATCTTCGACCACCCGCGGCCCACCTTCCGGTCCTTCCGCCTCGCCCAGCGGGCCCTGGCCCGCATCCGCGAGCACGGCGCCGCCGCCGTCGTCATCACCGGCAACCACGACACGCCGCGGCTGCCGGGGACGGGCAGCCCGTACTCGGCCCTGTCGGACTCCTTTCCGGAGTTCCACTTCGCCCACCGGCTCACCTACGAGCGCTTCGACCTTGGTGGTCTGGTCGTGCACGCGGTGCCCCAGATGCTGACCGTCGAGGCAACCCTGGAGGCGCTGGACGAGGCCGATCGTCGGCGCTCGTCGGACGCGTCCAACCTCCTGCTGACCCATCCCCGCATCACCCAGGTCGAGCCTCGGTACGCGGACATCAACGAGATCGAGGTGGATGCCGGGCTGCTCCGGTCCGACTTCGTCCTGCTGGGCCACTACCACTTCAACGTCGAGGTGGCCGAGCGGATCTGGTACGCCGGGTCGACCGACACGTTCTCCTTCGCCGACGACCCCGACAAGCCCAAGGGCATCCTGCTGCTGGACACCGACACCGGTGCCTGTCGACACATCGCGCTGGCCGACCAGCGGCCGTTGGTGACGTTGCCGACGGTCGAAGCTCTGGGTCTGTCCCCGGCCGAGCTGTCCGGCCCTCGTCCTCGAGCGGGTCTCCCTGATACCCGAGGGAGCCGTGGCCCGGCTCTACATCGACGCGGTCGACGCCGAGGCCTACCGCCTGCTCGACCTCGCAGAGCGTGCGGGCCGCCGGCGCCGCCGCTCTGCAGCTCAAGCTGGAGCCCAGCTTCACCGACGCCGCCTCGCTGGTTGATCTGCCCGATCTGGACTCGATGCCCGCCCAGTGGGAGCGCTACCTCGAGGGCCAGGACCTGACCGGTTTCGACCGGGACCGGCTCCGGCGCCTGGGTCACGAGTACCTCGCCCGGGCGGTCGAGACCGCGTGAGGGACCTCGGTTGCTGCCTGACCCGGCTGTACCTGCGCAACTACCGCGTCTACGAGGAGCCGGCTCGAGCTGGAGATGCCCGCCGGCCTGGTCGGCATCTTCGGCCCGAACGGGGCGGGCAAGTCCACCCTGCTCGAGGCCATCACCTGGACGCTCTGGGGCCAGGTCGCGCACGGCCAAGGACGAGATCCGCACGCTCCGGGGTCGACGCCGACTGCGTAACCGAGGTGGAGTTCGAGCACGAGGGCCATCTGTACCTGGTCCGGCGCACCATCTCCGGAGCGGGGTCAACTCACCGTCAAGGCCGAGGCCCACTGCGACGGACCTGATGATGTCCGAGGGCGTCCGCGACGTCCGAGCGCTACCTGCACTCGGTCCTGGGGATGGACGACGTCGCCTTCCGGGCGTCGGTCTTCGCCGAGCAGAAGCAGCTGGCCGCCTTCTCCTCCCATGCCCCGGCCGACCGCCGCAAGCTGGTCCTGCAGCTGCTCGGCATCACGCCGCTGGACGCCGCCCGCGAGCAGGCCCGCAAGGACGCGCGGGCGGCCAACGATCAGCTGGTCAGGACGCGTGCAGTCCTGCCCGACCTCGGGCAGCTGGCGGAGGAGATCACCCGGGCCGAGGCGACGGCGGCCGAGGCGGCCCAGGCTCACACCGCCGCAGCCACCTTGGCCGACGCCGCCAAACAGGGCTGGGACGGGGCCGCGACCGCCCTGGAGAAGCTGGCCGACATCGGCCGGGAGTACGACGCCCTGGTCAGGGAGGGCAAGGCTCTGCGCCAGCAGCGGGATCGATCGGCGGCGCGGCAGGGAGAGCTCGAACAGGAGCTGGCGGCCCTGGAGACGGCGGCCGGACAGCTGGTGAGCCTGTCGGCCCGGGCCGAGGGCCTGGAGGAGGCCGAGGCCCGGTTGAGCCTGCTGAAGGAGGTGGCGGCGGCCGCCGCGGCCCTGGCCCGGCTTCCGTCGGCCGAGGCGCCGGCGCGGCCGGAGGACCTGGTGGTCGAGGTCGACGCGGCCCGCGAGGCGGCGCAGTCGGCGCGGTCCCGGGTGGCCGAGTTGGAGGGGCGGCTGGCCGCCGGACGCGCCGCGCTATCCCATACCCAGGAGGTGGCCGAGCGGTCGCTGACCCTGTCCGGGGAGGCGGACTGCCCGGTGTGCGGGCAGTCCCTGGGTGAGGCCTTCGAGCAGGTGCAGGCCCATCGGCGTCAGGAGCTGGAGGCGGCCCGGGCCTCGGTCGCTGCCCTCGAGCGGGATCAGGTCGCCGCGGCCCGTCAGGCCGAAGAGTCGGCGGCCGCCGACCGGGAGCTGGCGCGACGCCTGGAGGCCACCCGCCAGGCCTGGGCGACCTACGAGAAGGCCGCGGAGCGCCGGCAGGCGGCCCTGGAGGCCCACGCCGGGGCCCTGGCCGCCGCGGTGGCCATCATGGGTCGGGAGCCGGCACCCGGAGAGGAAGCCGACCTGGCCCGGTCGGTGGCCGAGGGACGGGCCGCCGATAGGGAGTGCGGGGTGCTGCGGGGCCGGCTCGAGCGGCGGCCGGCGGCCGAGTCGGAGCTGGCCGCGGAGAAGGAGCGCCTGGCCACGCTCGACTCCGAGCTGCAGAACCTGCGGGACAAGGTCCGTTCGCTGGCCTTCGAACCGCAGGAGCTGGCCCGCCGACGCTCGGAGACCGATCTGGCCCGCCAGCGCTCCGAAGCGGCGTCGGCCGACGCCCAGCGCCTGGCGGCTACGGCCGCGGCGGCCACGGCCACCGCCGAGGGACACGGCCGCCGGTTGGCCGACGCCGAGGCGCAGCACGCCCGCCTGGAGGAGGCGGCCGAGGAGAGCCGCCACCTCGGCCGGCTGGCCGATCTGCTCAACGTGTTCCGCAACACCGTCGTGGCCTCGGTCGGGCCCCGGCTGTCGGCCCAGGCGGCCGACCTCTTCTCGGAGCTGACCGACGCCGAGTACGACCGGCTCGAGGTCGACCCCGACACCTACGAGATCCAGATCCGGGACGGCGGCATCGCCTACGGGATGGACCGCTTCTCGGGGTCCGAGACCGACCTGGCCAACCTCGCCCTGCGGGTGGCCATCAGCGAGCACGTCCGCTTCCAGTCGGGCGGGGTGGTCGGCCTGCTCGTCCTCGACGAGGTCTTCGGACCCCTCGATGAGGAGCGCAAGGAACGCATGCTGCTGGCCCTCGAGCGGCTGCGCAGCCGGTTCCGCCAGGTGCTGGTCGTGACCCACGCCCCCGAGATCAAAGACCAGCTGCCGTCGGCCATCGAGGTGGTCAAGCGGCCGGGCCGGCGGGCCACGGCGCGCCTCGTCAACCCGTAGCGTCGACCACCGCCGGGCCTCGTCCGGCCGGGGCCCGAAACGCGTACGCTGCGCGTATGGCGCAAGACGAGTACGAACCCAGCCCGTCCCAGTGGGTGCGGGACCAGGTGGCGGCCTACGAGGCTTCGGACGGGCAGGAGGCCAACACCCTGCTCGACACCGGGATGCCGATCATCGTCGTCACCAACCGGGGTGCCCAGACCGGAAAGATCCGCAAGACGCCGCTCATGCGGGTCGAACACGACGGCCAGTACGCCCTGGTGGCGTCCCAGGGAGGGGCGCCCACGCATCCGCGCTGGTATTACAACCTGAAGGCCCACCCCGACGAGATCCGCATCCAGGACGGCTCCCACCCGCACGACTACACGGTCCGTGAGCTCGACGGAGCCGAGCGGGACGAGTGGTGGACGCGGGCGGTGGCGGCCTATCCGCCCTACGCCGAATACCAGGAGCGGACCACGCGGCGCATTCCGGTGCTGGTGGCGACCCCGAAGTCCTGAGCCCTGAGCGCGATCGGTCCCGCCGCGCTCGGTGATGCGCAGGCCGAGGTCGGAGAACTTGTCCTGGACCCGGTCGTAGCCCCGCTCCAGCTGGTGCACGCCGCGAATGGTTGACCGACCCTCGGCCACCGCGGCGGCCAGCAGGTAGGCGAAGCCGGCCCGGATGTCGGGCATGTTCAGTTCCATGCCCTGCAGAGGAGATCGTCCCTGCACGACGGCCGAGTGCCGCCAGTCGGTCTCGTAGAACCGGCACGCCCCCCCGCCGAGGCATTGGTCGTAGAGCTCGATCTGGGCCCCCATGCCCCGCAGGGTGTCGACGTAGCCGAGGCGGTCCTCGAAAACCGTCTCGTGCAGAACCGACATCCCGTTGACCTGGGTGAACAGGACCACCAGCGGCGGCTGCCAGTCGGTCATGAACCCCGGATGGGTGGAGGTGTTGACGGCTATGGGACGAAGCTCGCTTCCCTCCACGGTCACGCCGTCCTCGCTGACGTCGAAGGTGGCGCCCATTCTCCGGAAGGTGGACAGGGCGGTGACCAGCCGGTCCTGCTCGCAGCCGGTGACCCGGACGCGCCCACCGGTGGCCAGGCCGGCCGCCAGGTAGGAGAAAGCTTCGATGCGGTCCCCGCCCAGGCGCTGCCGGGCGCCGTGAAGGTTGGTCGTGCCCTCGATGACGTAACGGCGGTCCGGCCGCATCTCGATCCCGGCGCCCATGCGCTGGAGGAACAGGGCCAGCTCGACCACCTCGGGCTCGATGGCGGCATTGTCCAGCACCGTGCGGCCTTCGGCCACCGCCGCGGTGAGCAGCACCGACTCGGTGGCGCCCACGCTCGGGAACGGCAGGCGGATGCGGGCGCCCTGGAGCCGGGCGGCCTTGGCCTCGATGACGTCGTCGGTCACGTTGATCTCGGCGCCGAAGGCGCGGAGCGCGTCGAGGTGGAAGTCCAGGGGCCGCCGACCGATGGCGTCTCCGCCCGAGAGGGGCACGACCACGTGACCGAGCCGGTGCAACAGGGGGCCGATCATGAGGATCGGTATGCGGTTGAGGCCCGAGTACCCGACGGACACGGTGCCGGTGTCCACCCCGCGGGCGTCGATGGCCACGCTGTCGCCCTCCTGGGCGATGCCGGCGCCGACCGAGGCCAGCATGCCCGCGGTGATCTCGACGTCCCCCACCCGGGGGGCGTTGAGGACCCAGCTGGGCGAGTCGGCCAGCAGCGAGGCCACCATCAGCTTGGTGACGGCGTTCTTCGAGCCCGCCACCTGCACCTCGCCCTGCAGGGGTCCGGTGGGCTCCACCTCCCAGACAATCTCGTCTTCGGGGGCCACCGGCCCATACTGCCAGCCCGGCGCCGCCGATCGGTCCATGCCGCGGCCCGGCCGACGCGGCCGCCGGGCGTCGGCGGGCCTAGGGCCGGCGGCGGCGGTAGCGCTCGTCGCCCAGCCAGCCCAGGAGATGCCGGCCCACCCAACCCCGCCACCCCGACGGCTCCACCGGATGGCGTCCGTCCGCCGTCCGTCGGCGGCTCCGGCGGTTGGGACGGCCGCCTCCGCCGCCGGCACCCGTCCCCCCTCGGCGCCGGGGATAGATCGGGAAGCGCTGGTAGCGGTGGTAGTCCCCGAGGTTCCCGCTCACCGGGTACCGCCCATCGGGGGGCCTGCTGGCGGCCGACTCATGCCAGCCCGGCCTGCTCGGCCCGGACCAGCACGGTCTCGAAGATGCGGGCCGTGGCCGCGTCGATCATGGTTCCCCCGAGGTTGGCCGCGCCGGCCCCGGCGGTCTCGGCCTCCCGCACGGCGGCCACGACCGCCCGGGCCCGGTCTATTTCCTGGGGGGTGGGGGAGTAGACCTCGTTGGCCAGGGCGATCTGGGACGGGTGGATGGCCCACTTCCCGACGGCACCGAGGGTGGCCGACCAACCGGCCTCGCGGCGGTATCCGTCATCGTCCCGGAAGTTGGCGTACGGGCCGTCGACCGCGTCGATGCCGGCGGCCCGGGCGGCCACGATCATCCGGTTGCGGGCGTAGTGCCACAGGTCGCCCGGGTAGCGATCCCCTCCGCCTCCGATGTGGCCGGCCCGGATCCCCTGGCTGGCCGAGAGGTCGCCCACCCCAAGGATCAGCGCCTCCAGCCGGGGGCAGCAGGCCGCGATCTCCTCGACCCGGGCCAGAGCCTCGGTCTCCTCGATCAGGACCTCGAGGCCGATGCCCCCGATGGGGAGGCCGAGCTTGGCCTCCATCTGCTCGAGCAGCGTGTCCACGAACCAGACGTCGCGGGGCGCTTTGACTTTGGGGACGATGACGATGTCGAGGGCGTCGCCGGCCCGGCCGAGCACCTCTATGACGTCGTCGTGGCACCACGGCGAATGGGGCCCGTTGATCCGAACGGCCCGCGTCTTCCTCCCCAGTCCAGCGAGGCCAACGCCTCTCCCACCGGGCGGCGCGCCCCCTCCTTCTGGCCCGGGGCCACCGAGTCCTCCAGGTCCAGGAACACGAGGTCGGCCCCGCTCTCGGCGGCCCGCGACATCATCTTCTCGCTGGTACCGGGCGTCGACAGCTCGGAGCGGCGGAGCCGGAACGGCCGGGTCACCGGTACAGGTCCTCCTCGGCCGGGCGGACCAGGTCGCCCGCCCGTCCCTCACCCAGGGTCACCGGTGCCCCCCGCCGCGATCACGACCGGCAGGCCCTCGGCGGCTTCCCCCCCGATCAGGGCGGCGGCCCCGGCCAGCTGGTCGGCCATGGGAACGATGGTGGCCTGCAGCGTCCGGCCGTACAGGTCGGAGTGCCCGCGCTGGTCGACCAGGGCCACGATCCCGGACACACCGATGGCGACGCCGACGTTCCCGCGGCGGAACGGCCGGCCGTGCGTGTCCGCCACCACCACGCCGAGGCGCGCTCCCGAGGCGTCCTCCAGGCTCCGGCGCAGCCGGTCGGCCGAGGCGTCCGGGTCGACCGGCAGGATCAACGACCCGTTGAATGCGACGTTGAAGGCCGAGATCGTTCCACTGAGCGGCGCCACGTTGTGGGCATTGGAGACGAACAGCTGCTGGGGATTGGTCGGCCGAAACTCGCTTCCGAAAGGCCCAAGCCCCTGAGCAGTGAACGGCGCGCCAGGAGCCTCGGTCAGAAGCCCATTTCGCCCAACGGCAAAGCTGTCGATCAACGAAGTTCCCACCCGGGTCCCGACCAGGTTGGTACCGGTCGAGTTGAAGAGGACATCGCCAGGCTGCGAGCCATTCGGAAGGGACACAGTTGAGTCGGCCAGAGGCCGGAGCTGCCCAAAGGGCGACAGCGTGAACCCGGTGTAGTTCGGTCCTACGGCCGCGGGCATTGGCGAGTAGACAAGACCGTCATGGCACCGCGACGTGACCCGGTGTCGGACCGTCCGAAGAAACCACTCCATTGGGAACCAGTTGTAGACTGCCCGTCGAAGTCGATTCGTAGAACCGACACCGTAAGTTGCTACCCGCATCCACCGCAATCAGAAAGCGGCCATCGTTGGTCACCTGGACCGCGCCCTCCGATGCCAGCCCAGCTCCTGAGCCGGCCCCGCCAGCCACGAAGGAGTACCCCGAACGCGGCGTGAGGGAACCATCCACGTGGCGGTCGAACCGCTGATCGTATCTTCGTACGTCGTGTTGTCATCGAGAGGACATGCCCAATAACCGGAGACGCACCCGGTCCGAACGCCGGTGCGGCATCGGCTGTACCAGCGCCGAGGGCTCCGAGCAGTCCAATGCCACCGAGTGTGGCAACGCCGAGCGCCATACGCACGGCCTTCTGTGGTCGGTTTCGGCATGTCGATCCTTACCTCCATCTTCTTCGAGGGGTCGAATTACCCCAACACAATCACCGTCCTTGCCGAGGGGCTCACCGGTTAGAGTTCCCGACGGATCCGATTGCCTCTTGCGAGCGAACGCACACGTGACGAACTTGGTTCCCGTCGGACACGCAGTCGGCTCACCGGCCTTGGAAGATCCTCGCCATCCATGAGAGTGATCCAAGATCCACCCAGAGCGTCTCGTCTCGCCCCGAAGCAGTCACGTGCTCGCAGGATGGAACTGCACGACGCGCCGAGAGCTTGCCCCGAACTTAGGAGTGGAGTGCATGACTGCACCGGCAACGCGGCCTATCTCGTGAGGTCGGTGCTCACTGACGCTGGGGAGGGCACGCAGCGGTCTGCCACGATCGAAACTCCGGACGCCTGGTCGGATCGAGGTGTCCTCGGCTATGCGGCTGGCGCTTGGACCTCGCCGATTCCATCGCTCCCGGAGCGCTGGGTAGGGATCACCGAATACTCCCCAGACTCGATCACTGAAATTCCCCACCCTTGAGCGGGGTGGTGGGCCTGCAGGTAGGTCCACCATCCGGGTTGGGGACTCCCCGACGCTGACGGTTCCGAAGCCGATCAGCACGAGGAGCCCCCGCCCATGTTCTCAGGGAGTGAAGACGTGGAAGCAGATGCATTGTTCAAACGGGGGTGGTCGATCTCGGCCATCGCCCGTCATCTCGAGCGGGATCGCAAGACGATCCGCTCCTATCTGAACGGCGAGCGTGTGGCCGGTGTGCGCCGGTCGTCGGTCCCCGACCCGCTGGCGCCGTTCGCCGGGTACGTGAAGGCCCGGTTCGTCGACGACCCGCATCTGTGGGCGACGGCGCTGTTCGACGAGGTCGTCCCGCTGGGCTATGGCAGCTCGTATCTGAGCTTCGCCCGCCAGTTGCGCCTGGCCGGGCTGCGCCCGCACTGTGAGGCGTGCTCGGGGGTGAAGGGCCGCGAGACCATCGAGATCGACCACCCCGCCGGGGAGGAGATCCAGTGGGACTGGGCCGAGCGGCGCAACGCCCCGTGGGGTGGCACGTCTGCTACGGGCTGTTGGGGACCCTGGCGCATTCGGGGCGGACCCGGGAGGTGCTGACCTCCTCGATGGACCAGGCGCATCTCATCGAGGCGATGGACGGCGTGCTGCGCCGTCTCGGCGGCACGACCCGGCACTGGCGCACCGACCGCCTGGCCACGGTCATCAAGCCGGGCAGCGCCGACGTGCAGGCCTCGTTCGTCCCGGTGGCCAAGCACTACGGGGCGATCGTGGTCCCGTGCCCGCCCCGGCGGGGGAACCGCAAGGGGGCGGTGGAGTGCGGCGTGAAGTTCATGTGCGGCCGGTGGTGGCGCACCATGACCGCCACCACGCCCGAGGAAGCCCAGGTGAGCGTGGACCGATTCTGGGCGACCACCGGCGACGCCCGGCTGCGCCCCCGGGTCGTTACGCCGAGCCCGGCACGACACGGGCCTGGCTTGCCGGGGGGAACCAGATCGTGGGTGGCGCATTCGACCGCGATGTCGACGGCGGTCTCGCCGAGGTGCTCGGCGAACAGCCGCAGCGGATGGTAAATGGACTGCAGCAGCAGGCCGTCCGGGCTGGTGACGATCGGGGCGATCACGTTCACCAGCTGGGCGAGGTTGGCCATCTTGACGATGTCGGCGTGCCGGACGAACGCGTGCAGATAGGTGGCCACCGCGAGCGCGTCCCCTAGGTGGTACCGCTCCTCTAGCCCTTCCGTCCCGTCCATATCCTTGTACCACACGTTCCACTCGTCGTAGGCGACGTGGATCGGGTGCTCAATCCGCTGGTTGTGCCTGGCCTTCTCGATCAGCGCGCCGGCGACGCGCAGCGCCCGCTCGGTCTGGTGCGGCGCGAGCACGTTGGTCCAGTAATCGTCGTCTCCGGTGTAGATGTGGATGCTGTGCCACTGCACGAACGGCGCCAGGCCCTCGATTACCGTCGCGTCCCAGTCGCTCAGACCCGATTCCCCGCAGGAGACCAGCTCGATCCCGGGGTCGGTCAGCTTCACGACCTTCGCGACCTGCCGCGCCAGCGTGACGTAGTCCTGCGCTGACCGCTGGCCAATCTGCCAGTCGCCGTACATCTCGTTGCCGAGGCCCCAGTACCGGACACCATAGGGCTCGGGATGGCCATTGTCCCGGCGGCGCCTGACCCATTCGGTGTCGGAGGTCCCGTTGCAGTATTCGACCCAGGCCTGCGCCTCGTCGATCGTGCCGGTTCCCAGGTTGAGGCAGATGTACGGCTCGGCGTCCACGGCCTGGCAGAACGCCAGGAACTCGTCGGTGCCGAAGCGGTTCGACTCCAGACCATGCCAGGCGAGTTCCATCCGCTGCGGGCGCCGGTCCGCCGGACCGATCCCGTCCGTCCAGTGGTACGCGGAGGCGAAGTTCCCGCCGGGCCAGCGCAGCAACGGCGGGCGTAGCGCGCGCACGGCCTCGATGACGTCCTTGCGGAACCCTCTTTCGTCGGCGAGCGGCGAACCCTCGTCGAGGACGCCGCCGTAAATGCAGCGTCCGAGGTGCTCAGTGAAGCCGCTGAGAATCCGCCGGTCCACCGTGCCCGCGACCCGGTCCAGGTCGATCTTGATGACGGCCAACGTGTTGATGCCTCCCTTGGATCACGTTGATCATGGTTGATTGGGTCCTCAGCCGGTGACGCTGCCCGCCAGCAGGCCCCCTCGCCAGTAGCGCTGGAGCACGAGGAACAAGATGATCAGCGGGATGATCGTCACCATGGCTCCCGCGACGACGAGCGGAACGAAGGCGTTGGTGCCGTTCGCCTCCGCGTGCTGGGACAGCAGTCCAAGCCCGACCGTCAGCGGGTACAAGTTGGAGCGGCTGAAGATGAGCAGCGGCAGGAAGTAGTTGTTCCAGACGCCCACGAAGCTGAGCAGCAGCACGGTGACCAGACCCGGGACCATGAGCGGCAAGCCAACGCGGAAGAAGATCTTGAGCTCGCCCGCTCCGTCCATCCGGGCAGCGTCGACGAGGTCCTTCGGCACCGAGGCCCGGATAAAGGTGCGCATGAGATAGACCCCCACCGGGGCGACCACGCTGGGCAGGATCATCCCCAGGGGCGAGTTGATCAGCCCGACCTTGGCGTAGACCAGGTAGAGCGGCAGTGTGATGGCGGTGATCGGGACCAGCAGCGCGGAGAGGACCAGCGCGAACAACGCCTTGGAGCCGCGGAAGCTGTACCGCGCGAATCCCCAGCCCGCGAGGGCCGACAAGAGCGTCGCGCCCAGGCCGGCCGACACCGAGTAGAAGGCCGTATTGCCCAGCCACTGCGCGTACGTGCCTCCGGCGTCCGCGTTCGTGAACAGCAGCCTCAGGTTGTGGAAGAGCACGAACGGCCGGTCGAACCAGAAGCCGAAGGACTGGTAGATGTTGGCCTGGGTCTTGGTCGAGTTGATGACGATCCAGGCGAGAGGCGCGAGAGTGAAGAGGGCGAAGAGCACGCACAGCGCGGTCATCAGCGTGGTGGTGCCGCGCTTGATCCCGAGGATCCGCAGTTGCATCGCGTCGTCATGCTCGCGGGTGTCGCGTGTCATGTGGCCTCCCTGGTGCGCCGGAAGAACGCGAGCGATCCGGCCGAGATGGCGAAGATGACCAGGCCAAGGATGACCGCCGCGGCGGCGCCCAGGTTGTACTCACCGTCTCCGATCGAGGTGTTGTAGACGTAGATCGTCGGTGTGAAGCTGAAGGAGATCGCCTGCGGCTGGAAGGTCGCCAGGATCATCGGCTCGGTGAACAGCTGCAGCGCGCCGATCGTGTTCAGGAAAATGAGCATGATCACCGCGGGCCGTATCATCGGCAGCTTGACCCGCAGGATGATCTTCCAGAGCGGCGCGCCGTCGATGGCCGCCGCGTAGACGACGTCCCTCGGCACCGCCTTCAGCGCCGTGTAGAAGATGATCATGTTGTAGCCGGTGAATTCCCAGACCACGATGATGATGACCGTCGGCAAGATGAGGCTGGGCGAGAAGTAGTCGGTGCCGGGGAAGCCGAGCGCGCTGGCCAGCCTGGCGTACGGGCCGAAGTCGGGGACCAGCAGGAACGACCACATGACCGCGGCGACCACGGCCGGCACGGCGAACGGCAAGAAGAACACCAGCCGGAAGAACCTGCCCAGCTTCGCCAGGCCGAGATCGAAGACCACGGCGAAGAAGAACGCCAGGGCCAGGGTCACCGGTACCTGGATCACCCCGAAGATGACCACCCGGCGCACCCCGTCCCAGAACTGGCCGGAGGTGAGCACCTGGCCGTAGTTCGCCAGCCAGGAGAAGCTCGTCCCGCCGATGAGCTTGGTGGTGAACAGGCTCTCGTAGCAGGCGTACACCAGCGGCGCGACGAGGAACGCCAGGAAGAAGAGGACGAACGGCACGACGAACAGCAGCCCGCGGCGCTCCACCACCCGGCGGCGCCCCCGGCGGCTCCCACGCGTCGGGTCCGCTCCCGCGGCCTTGACGAGGAAGCCGCCGAGCGGCGAACGGCGCGCTTGTGTGGTGACTCCGGTCATTGGCTGACGGTGAAGCCCTGAGCCCGCGCGTACTGGACAAGGTCCGACTGATACGTGCGGAATGCCTGCGGGACCGTCTCGGTGCCGTTGAGGACCCCGGCGAACACCGACTCCCCTTGGGTCAGCGCCTCGGTCATGAACGGCGGCCACTCGATCGGGACCACATGCGGGGCGGTGGCGGCAAAGACCTGGTTCGGCTTCGAGGAACCAGAGAGCGGGATCGTGGCGTTCCCGAGCGATGAGCTGTCCAGCAGCGGCTTGTAACCGGGGAAGGCTCCGGCCACCGGCGAGCTGAGGATCTTCCAGGACGCCATCGTGCCGCCGAACCACTCGGCGAACTCGGCGGCCTGCTTCGGGTACTTCGTGCCCTTGATGACCGCGAACGTGGATCCGCCCCAGCTTCCCGCGGTATCCGTAGTCGCGCTCTCCTGCGGCAGGTCGGCGGCGCGCCAGTCGCCGATGGTCTTGGTCACGTTGGGCGCCATGTCGGCCGGTGACCAGGCCGCGCTCAGCCAGCTCGCGTCCACGCCGGTGTCCAGGTTCCGCCAGAAGGCCGGGCTGAAGTCGGAGGTGTGGTTGATGTCGCCCGCGCTGATCAGGTTCTGCCAGTAGTTGGCGAACGCCATCTGGGCCGCACCGGTGAAGTCGATCGTGACGTGCGTGCCGCCGGTGTACTGGAAGGGGAAAACCCCGGCTTCCTGCATAAGCGCGTAGAGCCACTGCGTCTCCACCGGATCGAAGTTCGCCAGGTACGCGGACGGGTCGGCCTTGTGCAGCGCGGCGGCATCGGTGGCGAATTGCGCCCAGGTCGTCGGCACCGTGATGTGGTACTTCGACAGCTGGTCGGTGTTGTAGTAGAACGCCATCGGCCCGATGTCGCCGGGCATCGAATAGACGGCGGAGCCCTGAGTTACCTGGTCCCAGGCGTACGGGACGATATCGCTCTGGTAGGCGTCGACGCCGTAGGGGACGAGGTTGACCAGGCCGCCGGCGATCTCAAGCGAGGGCAGTTCCAGATACTCGACCTCCGCGACGTCTGGCGCACCGACGCCGGCGTGCAGTACGGCCGTGAGCTTGGTGTACTCGGCGATCCCCGCCCCGTTGTCCTCGAGCGTGACGCAGATGTCCGGATGGGTCTTGTTGAATTCGTTAACCACGTCGTCGTAGCCCGGCGCCCAGCCCCAGAACGTCAGCGGGGTGGCGCCTGCCTTGCATGATGACGAATGAGCGGTAGCCGAACTCGTGCTTCCCGCCGCGGCCGAGCCGGTGCCCGTGCTACCGCACGCGGAGACCGTCGCCATCGCCAGTGCGGTCAGCGCGCTTGCCGTGACCATGGTCAGGCCGCGGCGTCTTCTCACGGACGCTCTAAGGCTGCGTTTCACCCAGCATCACTCTCCCTTCTCAGCGTCGACGCCAGCCCTGCTGTCAGCGTCGACGGCACGAACCGGTTCGTGTTTTACAACGTTAGAAAGAGTGCGCTTCGGATGTCAAGGGCCGATCTAGAACACTCTGCGTAAGGTAATATGACAACCGCTACGTAGGGCAATCGCATCGCGCGGCATGGGAGGGACAATGGCTGTGAGCCTGCGGGATGTCGCTGCCCGCGCGGGGGTATCGGTCAAGACCGTTTCTAACGTTGTTAACGGCTACGTCCATGTGTCAGCCGACACCCGCGCCCGGGTCGAGGCCGCGGTAGCCGAGCTCGGCTACCGCCCGAACCTCTCGGCGCGGAACCTGCGTGGCGGCCGGTCCGGGATCATCGCGCTGGCCATCCCCGAGATCGGGGTCCCGTACTTCGCCGAGCTGGCCCAGCAGATCGTGACGGTCGCGAGCAGCCGCGGCTTCACCGTGCTCATCGACCAGACCGAGGGTCAGCCGGACCGGGAACGCCAGGTGCTCGAGGGCATCCGGGCGCACCTCATCGACGGCTTGATCTTCTCCCCCCTGGGAACCAGCCACCAGGAACTCTCCCGGCGCGGGGACACGACGCCGCTGGTGCTTCTCGGCGAACGAGGCAGCGGCGGACTCGCTGATCACGTGGCGATCGACAACGTGGCGGCGGCGCGGGAAGCCGTGCTCCACCTGGCTGGCCTGGGTCGCGGCCGGGTGGCGGCGATCGGCGCCCAGTACGCGGCGAGCGGAGAGACCGCTCACCTGCGTCTGGCCGGGTACCGCGAGGGTCTTGAGCAGGCCGGACTGCCGTATGACGCCGGGCTCGTCGTGGATGTGCCGGCGTTCCACCGGCTGGAGGGCGCGCGCGCCATGGCGCGCCTGCTCGACCAGCCCGAGGTGCCGGACGCGGTCTTCGCGTTCAGCGACCTGCTAGCTCTCGGCGCGCTGCGCGCGTGCCACGACCGAGGGTTCCGGGTACCGGAGGACATCGCCATCGTCGGCTTCGACGACATCGATGAAGGCCGCTACTCCGTTCCGTCGCTGTCCACGGTCTCGCCGGACAAGGAGCAGATCGCGCGGCTCGCGGTGGAAATGCTCATCTCACGGTTCGACGGTGACGCGGGCGCGCCGCACGAGACCAGGCAATACGTCGCCCGGCACCAGCTCATCGTGCGGGAAAGCACCGCTGGCACGCTGGCCAGCGTGCCGCTGTGGGCGCGCTAAGCGCTCCCCCAGCGACCCGCCGCGGACCCCTGCTGCGGACCTTAGGCCTTGACAATCCGACCCCGGATATTCCAACGTTTACAACGTTGAAAGAACCCGACCGGGAGGTGCCATGTCCAAGGCCGAGAGATCTCACCGCCGAGCGCGGCCTCGTCGACTACTTCGTTACCTGTTCCTCAGCGCCGCGATCGCCCTCGGGGCAGCGGTCATGCCCGCCGGGCAAGCGCTGGCCAACGGGACCGGGAACCTGCTGTACACGCCGACCTCCTCCGCGGCCGAGGCCAACGCGTACGCGCGGGTCATTGAACTGGAGCACGCTGGCGCGGATAACGGGACGCTGCTGGCCACGTTCGAGCACTGGTACACCAACGGCCAGCCATCGCAATACTTCATCAGGGACAGCAAGGACGCCGGCGCCACCTGGTCGACGCTCTCTACCGTTCCTGACACCCTGACTGGTACGGGCCACCCGGTCTCGCAGATGTGGCAGCCGTTCCTGTTCGAGTTCCCCCGGCAGCTCGGCGCCTACCCGGCGGGAACCATCATGCTGCTCGGGAACACCGTCCCCGCCTCCAGCGATTACACCGAGTTCCAGGAATGGCTGTCCTTCGACCATGGCAAGACGTGGAAGTCCATGGGCGCCATCCAGAGCGGCGGGACGTTCGGTGACGGGATCTGGGAACCGTCGCTGCACCTGGACAGCGAGGGCCAGCTCGTCATGGACTTCTCCGACGAACGGGATAACACGGCGCACAGCCAGCTGATCGCCCAGATGGTGTCCAGCAACGGCGGCGCTAGCTGGAGCGCATCCTCCCCCGTGGTCGCCGCCTCCGTGCAGGCGGACCGGCCGGGCATGGCCACGGTCACGCGCGTCGGTTCCTCCGGCGATTACGTGATGTCGTACGAGGTCTGCAACCTGGCCAACTGCGAGATACACCTGAAGTTCTCCACCGACGGCCTGCACTGGGGCAACGCCGCCGACATCGGGTCCCGGGTGCAGACGCCGGAGGGGTATTACCCGGGGCACAGCCCGTTCATCACCTGGGTGCCGAACGGCACCCGCGACGGCGAGCTGGTCCTGGCCGCTCAGCAGGTCTACGACGCCACCACCAACGTCCCCGCCCCCACCGACTACGGCGCGGTCTTCGTGAACACCAACGGCGGCACCGGAGCCTGGAACTGGGCTCCGTCACCGTGGCAGCCCTCGACCAGTTCGTCCGCCTGCAACGCTAACTACAGCCCCGACCTGCTCCCCGTCGGGACCGACGGCATGATCAGATACACCGCTCCGACCAGCGTGCCGGGCGCTTCGGCCTGCGGAGAGGCGAGCGCGGTCGCCGACCTCGGCGTGCTCCCCTACCAGAGCGACTTCGCCGCCAACGGCCAGAACGGCTGGGACATGTTCGACGGCACCTGGTCGGTCAGCGGCGGCGTGCTGTCGGAGACCGCCGGCGGCACGAACGGCAACAAGGCCGTCACCGGGTCGAGCGGCTGGCGTAACTACCAGCTCGCCGCGGAGATCGAGGCCACCTCGGCGGGCAGCGTGGACGGGGTCGCGGTACGAGTGTCCGACCCGTCCGACGGCACCGATTCCTACGATGGCTACCTGGTCTTCTTCGACACTAACGCCGGGGATTTCGTCATCGCCCGCGAGGATTACTCGTACGCGCCGCTGGCCACCGTGACGGTTCCGTCGGGAGTGGCGACCAACACCTGGTACCGGATAACGGTCCGGGTCTCCGGCAATCATCTGTCGGCCACCCTCGCCACGGCGGCCGGCGCTCGGGTCGCGCAGGTGGCGACCACTGACCCGTACAACTCCTTCCCCGAGGGGATGATCGCGCTGCGCGACTTCGACGGGACCGCGAGCTGGCGCGACGTAACCGTCACCGCGCTGCCGTGAGCTAGGCGCCCGAAACGTGTGGGCTTCCTGGGGTCAGGGTCCCAGGAAGCCCACACGTTTCCCAGGACTGAGCGTGCCGCGCAGGCACAGGGCGATCAGGACACCGGCGGCACCCGCGAGCGCCATGGCGGGTGCCGGACCGATGACGGCGGCCAGCGCGCCGGTGAGCGGCGGCGTCAGTCCCTGCCCTGCCATCAACCCGGTCCCGCGCAACGCGAATCCCTGGCCGCGCAGGTCCGCGGGCAGCGCGTCGAGGAAGGCCCGCTGCGTCCCGATCTGATAGCCAAACCCAGCCCCGCAGCCAAACAGCGCGGCCCACGCCACGATCAGCGGCGGGTGCGTCAGCAGCGCGATCAACGGCGCCCCGGTCAGTACCGCCAGCGGGAACGCCAGCCGCTGCTGTGTCTGCGCCCGGCAGAACCGGCCAACGAGCACGTCCCCGGCCATCATCCCGGCCGGGCTCGCCGCCAGCAGCACGCCAGCGCTTCGGCCTGCGTACGGGACGATGAGCGCTTCCGCCCCGGTGACCATGGCTGGCGGCAGCCAGTAGGCGAGCAGCAGGCCCCGTAGCCGCCCGTCCGCCAGCAGTCGCGCGTTGCCGACCACCGAGGTACGGACCGCGCCGCGCAGCTTACCTCCGCCGCCCGGTGCCAACGGATGGACCCGCGTACGGATCAGCGCCGACGCGGCCACACAACTGCCCGCCGCGAGCAGCAGCGTCCTGGGCGGCAGTACGGCGAGGATGAGGCCACCGAGCCCGAGCCCGAGAATCTGCGTGCCCGCGGTGGTGAGATCGAGCACCGAGCGGGCCAGTACGTACCGGTCACCATCGAATCCGGCGGCGAGCACCCGGGCGATGGCGGCGCTGAATACCGGCGCCGTCATCGCCGTCGCGGCGACCAGCCCCAGCATCACCGGGACCGGCATCGACGGGGCCAGCCCGATCACCAGCCCGGGCAGGGCGCGAACCAGCAATCCCCCGGTGATCGCCAGCCTCGGAGGGAGCCGGTCGGCGAGTGAGCCGAACAGCGCGCCGCCCAGCACTTGCGGCGCGAATCCCGCGCCGAAGGCCAGGGCCGCCGCGAACGAGGACCGGGTTTCCGCGTAGACGAGGACGGACAGGCCCAGTATCTCGAAGGTGAAACCGAGCCCGTACATCAATGTCCCGGCTAGCAGCACACGGAACCGGCCGGAGGCCAGCAGAGAACGGTACATGACCGCCATCTTCGGAAACCGGCCGCCGCGACGGTATTGTTTCGCCTGAGGACGAAAGGTATCGGATGACGCTGCGACTGACCGTCGGCAACGACGACCTGATCACGAGTCGTTTCGCGATCTCGCCGCTGTGGGAACTGGTTCACGCGGTGCGGCGGGTCTCCGAGCCCACCGATCGCGCGCTGCTGCGGCCATGGCTGGCTAGGTACCGGCCGCGAGCCCGCGCGATCAACCTGGAGGTGGTCCTCGCGCTCCAAGCGCCGCACTGGGGCGTCGACTTCCTCACCCTGGTGCCAGCCGGCCCGTCAGCCACCATCGAGGAGCAACTCGCCGAAGTCCGCCGGACGCCCGCCGACCGGGTTCGACGCGACGCCGAGGAAGCGTTCCGCCGACGCGGCGGAGCGTCACCGCGGATACGCGACATCCTGCTCGGCCAGCACGCGGCCGATCACGTCGCGGACGTGCTCGCGGTCGCCTGGAACGAGCTGCTAGCTCCGGACTGGCCGGTGCTGCGCGCCGTGCTCGAACGCGACATCGTGCACCGGGCTGGGCAGCTTGCCGCCCGGGGGTGGTCCGCCGCGCTCGACGGCCTGCATTCCAGGGTGAGCTGGCGGGACGGCGCGATCGAGCTCGACGGGTGGACAGCCGACGGCGATGAGGGCGACACGCTCGGCGGCCGGGGGCTGCTGTTCGTGCCGTCGGTCTTCATCTGGCCGAGGCTCGCGCTCGGCCTCGACCCGCCGACCCTGGTGTACCCGGCGCGCGGCGTCGCGGCCCTGTGGGACGAGCCCGCCCATGTTCGCGGCGCTCCGGACGGGCTCGGCCGTCTCATCGGGTCATCGCGGGCCGCCGTTTTGCGTTCTCTCGATGGGCCCGCCTCCACCACACAGCTAGCCGCCATCCTTGGCCAGTCCCTCGGCGGTCTCGGTGACCACCTAGCGGTGCTCCGGGCCTCCGGCCTGGTGACCAGGGCCCGCTCCGGCCGTCACGTCCTGTACCGCCGCACCCCCGTCGGCGACGCGCTGATCGCCCTCTCCCCGCCGGGAGAGTTTTCCGTAGCCGGCGGTCCAGACGGCGATGACGGCGGCGGCGCCCCCGACGATGATGAAGGCACCCTCGCGGCCAGCCGCCAGGTTCAGCGCATCAATCAGGTAAGGCGCGCCGAACCCGATGTAGGCGAGCGCGTAGTAGCAGGCGATGACGGCGCCGCGATCCCCCGGCCCGGCGAGGCGCTCGGACTGCTGCAGACCAGCGACCAAGTTAGTCGAGTAGGCCAGCCCAAGGAAGACCGCGGCCAGCACGGCTAGCCCACGGTTCGCCTCGATGACGGCGGGGATCGCGATCCCCGCGCCCACCGCGGTGCAGACCTGACCAGCCACGTTGGCACTGAACGGCAGCCGGGTCTCCATCCGCCGCGCCAGCGGCTGCACCATCACACCCGCGCAGAACGCCGCCGCCGTCATCAATCCGGCGAAGCCAGCCGACAGCGACCGGGCGCTGGTGACCTCCTCGGGAAGGACGACGAGCGCGATGCTGATCGCGCCGAAGACGAACGGCGCGGACGGCGCGACCGCCAGCCAGAACCGCGCCTCACGCAACGCTCCCGACGAGCGCTTAACCGGCAGCCGCGAGCGACGGACGTCCGGCACCGTCCACACCACAACAGCCGCCACCGTACCCAGGATCAGATGCGGGATGTAGGGCACGACCAGCGGATCGGGGGCCCACTGGGCCAGCATCGCGGCGGTGAACGGGCCCAGCCCGAACCCGGCGGTCAGCGCCAGCGCGGCGCGCCGCGCACTCATCCCCGACCCGGCCGACAGGTCCTGCACCCAGGCCGTCGCCGAGCTGAACACCACCCCGGAGCACAGCCCGGCCAGCGCCCGGCCGATGATGATCACCAGCAGCGACCGGGGCTCGACCATCAGCAAGAGCGTGGCCAACGGGGACGCCACCACCAGCGGGAGCAGCACCGCGCGCCGCCCGAATCGGTCGGAGGCGGGACCCCCGGCGAGCAGCCCGGGAATCAGCGTGGCCGCGTACACGGCGAACAGGCCAGCCACCGCACCGGCTCGCAGGTCCAGCTCGTGCCGGTAGACGATCAGCATCGGGGAGAACTGGTTGGCACCCCACCCGACGGCGAACATGGCGAAGGCGACCCTGGCCCAGGAGTGTTTCGTACTCACGTAACAAACGTATGCCCGTAACAGTTAAATCGTCATTTAACTATCTTCGGGCTAGGCTTGACGACCATGGATCCCGATTCTGACCTGGCCTCGGTGGCGGCGCTGATCGCCGATCGTAACCGTTCCCAGATGCTGCTGGTGCTGCTCGGCGGGACCCCGCAGTCCGGATCCGCGCTAGCCGAGGCGGCGGGCATCTCCCGGGCGTTGGCCAGCGCGCACCTGAAGAAGCTCGTCGCTGGCAGGCTGCTCACCGTCCGCCCCAACGGCAGGCAGCAGATGTACTCCATCGCCTCGGAGCCGGTGGCGGACGCCCTTGAGATCCTAGGCCTGCTCGCGGCCCAGACTCCGGCTCGCTCGCTGCGCGAGTCCACCCGCGCTCAGTCGCTGCGCTGGGCCCGGATGTGCTACGACCATCTCGCCGGCACCGTCGGGGTGGCCATCATCGAGGCGCTGATCGCCCGCGAACTGGTGGAGCCACGTGATGGCCTGTACCTGCTGGGCCCGGCTGGGGCGGCGGGATTCGCCGAGTTTGGCGTCGACGCGACCAAGCTGGCTCGTCACGATCGGCCACTGTTGCGTCCGTGCCTGGACTGGAGCGAGCGTCGTTACCACCTGGCCGGCAGTATCGGCGCGGCGCTGACGGCGGAGCTGAAGTCCCGCCGGTGGATCGTCGGCCGCGAGGCCAGCCGTGCCGTCACCGTGACCCCGGCCGGACGGGACGGCCTGCGCTCCTGGCTGCACATCGACCTCGACGGGCTGCGCGCCGCCGCCTAAGGTCCGCCGAGCAGTGCCAGGCCTAGCTCGGAGATCTGGTAGAGCACCGCGCGGCCGGACCGCTGCCGGGTCAGCAGCCTGGCCCGGTACAGCGCGCCTAGGTGCTGCGACACCGCGCCCGGGGTGACCGCGAACTGCCGGGCGAGCGCCGATGTGGTGGCCGGTGAGCGGAGCGTGTCGAGCAGCCTGGCCCGGGTCACGCCGATCAGTTCCGCTGTCGCCTCGAATTGGCTGGGGCGCTCGCCGGCCAGCGCCTGCCATACGGTGGCCACTCCGCGGGCCGGGTAGACCAGGGTGGTCTGCGATGAGGTCGCGAGCGATGAGGACACCAACGGCCAGTTGAACACGCTGGGCATCAGCACGATCCCGTCCGGCCCGAGCTGGACCCGGATCACCTCTTCGTGGCCGTCGTCGATGCTCAGCAGACCGTCGGACCAGGTCAGCCCGAGATGCAGGTCCCCGAACAACGCGCGTGCTCCGCCCCCGGCCAGCTGTCCGGTCCGGTACGCGATGTCCGCCTCAAGCACCGCCAGGATCCGCTCCCAGTGCGGCGCGATCAGCCGCTGGTGAAACGCGGCAAGCTCGGCCGCGATGAGCAGCAACCCACCGGCCGGGTCCTCATCCAGCGCGGTCGCGCACGGCGGCCAGGGTCGGTCCCCGAACACCCGGCGCAGGCTCGCGCGCACCGCGTCGCCGGGGGTGGCCCGTAGCTGGGCCAGCCCGCCGGAGATCGATGGCCGCTGCCGGGCAGGCGCCGGGGCGAGGAACTCGGGATAGACGTCCAGCCCGTTGTTGACCAGCGGCCACAGCTGCGGCATCCGCAGTGGCGCCTGCGCCAGCTGTCCCCGCGCCCAGTCCAGCCACGGCCGGTTCACTGGCGCGCGCCCAGGATCGCCGAGCAGCAGAACAGCCTTCACCGTCTCGCCCAGTGGTGAGACGGCGAACCGGGTGCCCGCCAGGTCGGTCAGGCCAAGCTCAAGAACCGTGGTCATTTAGCAGAATTCTAAAACATATCGCTCAGGACCGGCGGTTGTGACAGTGGTTCTCATGTTGCGGCGATCTCTCGGGCCAGGCCTACCGCCGGGTCCTGTGGGCAAACACGATCAGCAGTATCGGCGACGGGGTGTTCGTGTCGGCGCTGCCGTTGCTCGCCGTCACCGTGACCAGGGATCCGCGGCTGATCGCGCTGGTGTCCGCCGCCGCGTTCGTGCCCTGGCTGGTGCTGTCGTTGCCAGCCGGTGTCTTCGTTGACCGCTACGACCGGGGCATGCTGATGCGGCGCTCCCAAGTGGTCCAGGGCCTGACCATCGCGATGGTCGCGATCCTGGTCCTGGTGCACGAGGTGGACATCGCGCTGCTCGTGCTGCTCGCCTTCCTGCTCGGCTGCGCCGAGGTCATCTTCAGCAACGCCGCCCAGTCGGTGCTGCCTCAACTGGTACCCCCGGAGAAGCTGCCCAAGGCGAACGGCAACCTGCAGGTGAGCCTCACCGTCGGTGAGACGTTCGCCGGGCCGCCGCTGGGCAGCGTGCTGTTCGCGGTGACTAGGGCGCTGCCGTTCGGCCTCGATGCCTGCACCTTCTTCGGATCGGCGGCGCTGCTGACCGGCCTGCCCCGCCAGGCCAGCTCGGCGACAGCACCCGCCCCCATGCGTGCCCAGATAGCAGAAGGCCTGCGCTACCTCTTCCGGCATCGCCTGCTACGCACCGTCGCGGTGCTGCTCGGCGTGGCGAACTTCGCCAGCCAGCTGGGCCAGTCCACGCTGGTGCTGCTGGCCGTGCAGGTCCTGCACACGGGCATTCGCGGCTACGGCCTGCTGTGGACCGCGTCAGCGGTCGGCGCGATCCTCGGCGGGATGACCTCCCCGGCGCTGACCAGCAGACTCGGCATGCTGCCATCGCTGGTTCTCTCGCTGGCCGCGACGGCCGCCGCCTTCGCCGGGATCGGCCTGGCCCCCGACGAGGTCGTGGCCTGCGCGCTGTTCGCCCTGAACGGCTACGCCTCGACGATGTGGAACGTCGTGACAGTCAGCCTGCGCCAGCAGATCGTCCCCGCCGAGCTGTTCGGCCGGGTGAACAGCGCGTACCGCATGATCGGCTGGGGCCTGCTCCCGGTCGGCGCGATCACCGGCGGTTTCGTCGCGAAAGAGTTCGGCCTCCGTGTCCCCTACACACTCGGCGGCATCGTCATCGCCGTCGCCGCTATCGTAGTGTTGCTGGCATGGCTTCCGGCACTGCGGAAAAAGCAGACATCGTGATCGTCGGCGGCGGACCGGCCGGGCTCATGCTGGCCTGCGAGCTTCGGCTGAGCGGCGCCGACCCGATCGTGCTGGAGCGACTGCCCGGGATCGACGAGACCCCCAAGGGCAACGGCCTGGTGGGCCAGATCGTGCCGATGCTGGACTACCGCGGACTGCTCGACCGACTCCGCCAGGATGCCACCTACGCCGGGCCGACGCCGCGCTATTCGTTCGGGCCGCTGCCGCTGGACTTCTCCAAGCTCCGGACCAGCCCGTTGCACATCCTCGCGGTGCCGCAACGCCGGCTAGAGAAGGTGCTCCAGCAGCGGATGGACGAGCTCGGCGGGACCATCCGGCGCGGGCACGAACTGACGGCGCTGTCCCCGCAGGACGACGCTGTCACCCTCGACGTCCGTGGCCCCGACGGCGACTACCAGCTGCACGCACGCTACGTCGTGGGCTGCGACGGCGCGCACAGCCTGGTACGCAAGCAGGCCGGGATCGGTTTCCCCGGCACCACCTCGTCGGAGATATCCCGCATTGGCCACGTGCGCCTGCCAACGGTGAAGCTCACCTGGCGCGGCGACGCGGTGAAGGTACCGGGGATCGGCCGTCTGAAGTCCATGAGGCAAGTCCGCACCCCGCGAGGCACCTACTCGCTCGCGCCGCTGACCGCAGTCGACAAGAACGCCACCGCTGGTGTTTTCATCGTCTACACCAGCGAGGACGATCCCGCCGACCAGGGCGCCCCGATGACGCTCGACGAACTGCGAGCCAGCGTCCGGCGGGTCCTCGGAGAGGACCTGCCCATGACCGATCCGCAACGGCTGACCCGGCTCGTCGGGAACACCCGGCAAGCCGACCGTTACCAGGCCGGCCGGATCCTGCTGGTCGGCGACGCCGCCCACGTCTTCGGAGTATCGCTGAACACCGGCCTGCTCGATGCCGTCGACCTCGGCTGGAAGCTCGCCGCGCAGGTCCAGGGCCGGGCGCCGGATGGCCTGCTGGAGTCCTACCACGCCGAGCGGCACCTGGCCGGGCAGCACGCCATCCGGCAAGCCCGCGCCCAGCACGCCCTGGTCGTCATCAGCCAGGGCGGGAACGCCGAGCCAGGCCCGGAAGACGCCGAGGCCCTGCGCGAGCTGTTCGGCGACGTACTCCAGCAGCCCGATCCGCTACGGCAAACCCGCGAGTTGTTCCGGCAGCCCGACCAGCTGCGTCGCGTCGGCGAGATGATCGAGGGCTCCGACGTCCGCTACCCGATGCCGGTCACCAGCGCCCCGCCGCACCCGCTGCTGGGCAAGCTCGCGCCCGATCTCCAGCTGGAAACCCAGGACGGCCGGACCAGGGTCGCCGAGCTCCTGCCCGCGGCCCGCGGCGTCCTGCTCGATCTCACCGCCGACTCGGCGGTCGCCGCGGCGGCCCCGGACTCGACCAACTTGGTCAACGTCATCACCGCCCGCTGCCTGACCAAGCCCGCTCCGGCCGCGGCGCTGCTGATCAGGCCGGACGGCTACATCGCCTGGGCCACCGAGGCTGACACACCCGACCCGGCCGCCGGGCTGAACCAGGCCCTGCGTACCTGGTTCAGCCCGCCGACGTGCTTACGACGGAAGAGGTCGAGCGGTTCGTTGCCGACGGGTTCGTCCGCCTTCCCGAGGCGTTCCCGCGAGCGCTGGCGCAGGAGTGCCGCGCATTCCTGTGGCGGGAGACTGGTCTCGACCCCGACGACCCGGCCACCTGGACGCAGCCGGTCATCCGGCTCTCCGGATACGGGAGCCCGCCCTTCCGGCGGGCCGCCACCACGCCGCGGTTGCATGAGGCGTTCGACCAGCTTGCCGGGGCGGGCCGGTGGATACCGCGCGACGGCCTCGGCACTTTCCCGATCCGGTTCCCGCATCCCGGCGAGCCGGGCGACACCGGGTGGCACATGGAGGGCAGCTACAGCGTCGACGGTGAGCACGGGTACTGGCTGAACCTGCGTTCCCGGGGACGGGCCCTGCTGATGCTGTTCCTGTTCTCCGATATTGGCCCCGACGACGCGCCGACCCGGATCAAGGTGGGTTCGCATCTGGACGTGCCGCCGTTCCTCGAAGCGGCCGGCGATCGGGGCATGAGCAACCCCGCCGTGTGCCGGGCCATGGCCGCGGCCGGGAAGCTCGATTCACCCGACCGCGCGCTGACGCTGGCGACCGGGCAGGCCGGGGACGTGTATCTCTGCCACCCGTTTCTGATTCACTCCGCGCAGCCGCACCATGGACGGGAACCGAGGTTCATGGCCCAGCCTCCGCTGCTGGCCACCGGGCTGCTGGACCCGTGGCGCGAGGACGGCGCGTACTCCCCGGTCGAGCGCGCCCTGCGGCTGGGCCTCGGTCTGCCTTAGCCGGGGACGCTGACCTGGCAGACGACCGTATCAACGTTGATCCCGTCGGCGAGATTCACCGACACGTAGTGCCGCCCCGCGTACCAGTACTCGTCGTTGTCCAGCGTGATGGGAGCGCTGGTGAACGAGCCGTCCGCGCTCACCGTCACCGGGACCGGCGTCGTGTCCCGGTCGACGTAGAGGTTGACCGATTCGCCGGCGACGAGGTTCACCTTGCCGCTGATCGTGAATGAGTCCGCCGGAAGCGGCGTGACCGCCACCGAGCGCAGCGGTATCGTCGCGCCGCCCGCGCTAGCCGCGGCCTGAACTGAGCAGCGCTTCCCCGACCAGCCGGCCCCGACCGACCTCCCGGGCGGCGTCGTAGATATCGGTATCCGGGATCGGGTCGGACTCGCCGTAGTTGGTGTCGAAGTTCACCACGCCGCGGATCGTCTGCGTGATCGTGCTGTTCCTGATGTAGATGCCCTGGATCACGCCGCCGCGGTAGGAGTTGGTCTTGAGCTTGAGCAGGTAGGCGGTGCCGTCGCCACCCGAGGTGTTGTCCTCGGCGAAGACGTTGTACACACCGCCGGACATCTCGCTTCCGATCGAGATGCTCGCCGACCCGCCGCTGGGATTGTCAAAGGTGTTGCCCTTGATCAGGATGTTCTCACTCGGGGCACGGAGCTGCCGACCGTCCCGGTTACGGCCCGACTTGACCGATATCCCGTCATCCAGCGTGGTGATGCTGTCGTTCTCGATCACCACGTCGTCGCAGGATTCCGGGTCGGCCCCGTCGTCGGTAAGGTGAGCCGTGTCGTCCACAGTCACGTTTCTGACCAGGATGTTCCGCGAGTTCAGCGGGTGGATCTGCCAGAACAGCGTGTTCACCAGGTGCACACCCTGCACCAGGATGTTCTCGCTGTGGTTGAACTCGACGAACTGCGGCTCGAACGTCGAGGCGTACGCGACCGCGCCGGGTGGCGGCGCGACGTTCCGCACCGACCCGCATGGCCCCCAGTCACGCGACTGGGGTGGACACCCCGACAGGACGGGAATCGTGGCCGGCCGGTGCCCGTCGTCGCCGAAGATCCGCTGGTCCGCCGGGACTCCATCGGCGCTGAGCTGGCCGAGGGCGGCGAAGGTCCCGGACGGCGCGCCGGGCAGGCTGGGCGGTAGCGTCCACCCGCCGCCCACGTTGTCCTGGGCGTCGAGCGTCCCGCCGCCGGTGAGCGCGATGTCCTTCTGGTTCAGCGAGTACACCAGCGGCGAGTAGCCGTAAAGGTCGAAGCCCTGGTAGCTGGTCAGGACGATCGGGTAATAGGCGTTGCTGGGGTTGCGCACGAACTTGACCGTGGCGCCGCCCTCGACCTGGAGGTCGACACCGGACAGCAGCGTGATCGCGCCGGAGTAGTACACGCCACCGCCGCTGCGCGACCCGGCCGCGGGCACCACGACCACCCCGCCGCCGCGCGCGTGACAGTCGGCGATCGCCGCGTTGATGGCGTCGCCGTAATACCAGACTTTGACCATAACGGCGGAGCCCACTCCATCGGTGACCTGCCGCACCAGTCCGGCGTATTTCGGGTCGGTGATCGTGCATGTCCGGTGCCGGAAGACCGGGGTGCTGGCCCGTACCGTCGACTCGATCTCGCTGACCGCGCGCTGGTTCCACGCCGGGGCCATGGTTGGCCCAGCGGCTGGCCCGGCGGCCGGCGCGGCGTCCGCGCGGGCGGTCGAGGTCCCGGTCCCGAGCGCGATGCCAAGGAGCACCGCCGCGGCCACCAGCATGATCACCCGTCGCATGGCTAGCTCCCCGGCTGGAACGAGGTGGTGCCGGAGCCGACGGAGTACAGCGCCCGGCCATTCTGGGTGCCCCGGTAGCGCGGCGCGCCCGCGCCGGACGCGGTGTACGGGCGAGTGCCGGCCGGCAGCGCGATCGTCGCCTGCACGTTGTCCGGGACAGTGACCTCTAGGCGCACCTCGTTTCCGATGACGCGGTGCCAGGAGACGGTCACCTCCCCCCGTTCTGTCCATTCGGAGCCGGAAGCGGACGCCAGTCCGGAAGCCGGGGGTTCGACCTCGACCGACGCGGCGCCGACTCCGGTCACCGTGATGCCGAGCAGCCCCTCGGTGACCGGGTAGGCCCCGACCGAGCCCCAGCCGTGCGAGAAGCTGTCGCTCGAACTCTGGCTGATGGCGGCCCCGGTGCACTCGGTGTCGTTGTAGCTGTCGTTGTCACCGGCCTGGCCGCCCGCGGCGCTGCAGTCTGGGTCCCACTGCTCCCACATCGAGGTGCCGCCCTCGGCCAGGATCTTGGCCGGGCCGTCCCCGGCCGTGTTGGTGAGCAGCCGGACCAGGGCGGCGGGCTGGCCCGCCTCGGCCAGCGCGAGCTCGAGCTGTCCCACGTCCATCGGGCCCTGCTTCATGCCCTGACTGGCGATGTAGGCCCCGAGCCGCGGGTACGCGCTGGACGGCGCGACCCCGTAGACGATCGCGAACGTCTGGTCGGTCTCCGAATAGTTGCCGATCAGCGCGTCCCCGGAGGCGGCCGAGCAGTTGCCCGCGACGTCCTGCGCGCTGCCCGCCACGCTCAGCCCGTCGTCATAAAGACCGCGGAGCGTCGGGGGGTGCGGGGGGTCGTCCACCCGCGAGCCAGCAGAGCCATTCGGCTCGACCAGCTTCGTGTTGATGTCGTTGATCAGGCTGTTCAGCTGCGTCGCGTACGACTGGGCGGCGGCGGTGTCGCCGAGTACCTGGGCGGCGCCGGCCAGCGCGCGGTAGTCCTCGACGGCCCGAAAGTTCACGACGGTGTCGACGCCGGAGTTCAGCACCAACGTGTTGTACCGGTCGGTGGCCGGCCAGTCGATGATGCCGAACTGGTACGCGGATGAGCTGGAGAAGCTGGCCAGCTGGCAGACCAGGCCCGCGGCCTGGCCGGTGCTGTAGGTGTTGTCGGCCAGGTACTGCGCGACGTTGCGCATCGTCGGGTAGGCCGCGGCGAGCGTCGCCTTGTCCCCGGTGGCCAGGTAGTAATCCCAGACCAGCTCGGGGAACATCTCGGTGTAGTCGGGGATGTCGCGCATGTTCCCGTCGCTGACGTTGTTGTCCGGGTAGATCGCGTTGACCTCCCCCCACGTCGAGTCGGCGGCCGGGGAGCCGGCGATCCACCAGCGCTGCTGGGAGTAGATGAGGTTGTCGATGAACTCACGGGTCAGCGCGCGCTCGTCAAGGTCGGTGACCTGAGCCAGCGATTCATCGGTGCCGTCCCCGGTGAACTGGCCCTCCTGCCGGTCCGGGCTGTCTTCGTAGGCCTGCTGGCCAGCGAACAGCGCGGAGCGCTCCATCAGCGTGAAGACCGCGTTGAGCTCGGTGTTGCTGCTGCTGAACGTCGCGGCGTCATCGGTCGTGTCCGCCGCAGCATCCGAGAAGACCGACGCCGCGGTGTCGGGACCTCCGTCGCGTTCGCCCGGGTCGTTGGCGCCCGATCCGACCTGCGAGGCGGCGTTGTACTGCTCGACCGCCCAGATGTCGTTGGCGGTGAGCGGCTTGCCGCCGTTGGCCTGGGTTCCGGAGTCGATCTGCAGGTACCGCCAGCCCATCGGGACGTAGAAGCCGGTGGTCTCTCCCGGGGTCCCGCTCTGCGTGTAGTAGAAGTCCAGGTTGGTGCTCTGCGTGTCGAGCGTGTCGGTGCCCGCCCTGGCACCCTGCACCCACACCCCGGTGGCGTGGCTCTTTTGCAGCGGCGTGGCCAGGCCAAGCGTCGCGGTGCCGTTGCCGTTCGCGGTGATGCTGGTGATCGTGTCGGACTCGGGGTGCCCGGCGCCGTAGCCATCGGCCGGGGCGTCGATCGTGACCGGGTCACCGATCGCGAAGCCCGGTCCGCCGCCCGAGTTCCCGGTACCAGCGGTGCCGGTACCCGCGAAGTCCGGGTAGCTGCTGTCGTCGGTCACCGTGACGCTGGTCGAGCCGGTCGCCGCGGCGACGGTCGTGACCGTCCCGGCCAGCCGGTAGCTGCCGGTCAGCGTCACCTGGTTGCCCTGCTGCGCGCTGGTCGAGCCGGGGAACCGCACAATTGGCACGCCGACCAGCGCGTAGCCGAAGTCGGCCTCGACCGTGCCGTCGGGCAGCGTCCGTACCGAGACCGGGTGCACGATCTTGTAGGTGACCGGCGCCTGCAGCGGTATCAGGTTGGTGAACCCGCAGGGGCTGGAAAGCACCGGGGTGGTGGTCGCGGTCGCGGGAGATGCGGGCGCGACGTTATGGCCGGTTGGTTCTGAGTAGTTGCCGCAGTCGGGCGGGTCGGGCAGCGGCGCGGTGCCCATCACCACGGCCGGCTGCCACGCGCTGGTGTAGGCATAGCCGGCCTGGTCCCAGCCGGCTAGCGCCTGGGCGTTCTGCCCGCTGTAGTGCTCGACGTAGTCCCCGGCTCCCTGCGAACTGCGGACCGTCGCGGTGGTGTTCAGCTCGGCGGTCTCCTTGGTGACCATCCAGCTGCCGTTGGACGTGAACGTCTGCTCGCCGCCGCCCGCGTAGTCGACGACGATCTTGGCCAGCAAACCGGACGGGCCGTTTTCGCTGGTCACGATGGATCCGGCGGGCTGGTCGGCGGGCAGCGGCCGGGTCAGCGTCACCGTGTCGCCGCTGATCGAGCTGATGGCGTCGGTCGTGAAGCTAGCCGTCCCTGGTGTTCCGAAGCCGAGCGTCTCGCCGGCGTACCAGTCGTAGTTGGCGCCGCAGAACTCAGCCGATCGGCTGGGCGCGCTCTGGCAGGTGCTGGCGGTGGACGCGTTGACGGTGATCGACGCCGAGCCCGCGGGCGCGTCGGCGGCTAGCGTCGTCGGGTAGGGCTGCGGCCCCTCCGGGTGCGCCTCGCCGACCGCCCAGTCCGCGTACAGCACCCCGACGGCGAGCTGGCCGGTCGCCCGCTGAGCGGCACGCGCCTGCGCGGTGACGTCCTCGACGTCGTAGTAGTTCTCCCCCGCCGTCTGGTAGTCGTCCTGGGTGTCGATCACCTGGCCGTTGATGTGCAGCTGCCAGCGCATCGGCGCGGCGATGTACACCAGCGCCCGCGCGATCTTGCTGTTATCAAGACTGAACTGGTTCCGGGCGAGCGTGTAGTCGATCGTGGCGTCGTTCCCGGTCGTGGGCCTGCGGATCCACTGCGCGCCGGACCACTGGCTGTCGCTGATGCCCAGGTCGAAGCGCGGCGGCCGGCGGGCTCTGCTCGCCTTGCCGGTTCCAGGTGGTGACGGTCCAGTCGTACTCGGCGCCGCCAGCGAGGCTCGGCCCCTGGTACGGCACGTACTCCCCGACTGTGAGGACGCGACCTTGCCGCTGTCCCAGACCGGCGCGCCGGTGAGGCCGTTCCGGACCACGATCTGGTACGCGGTCTGTGGATCCGGCCACTGGCCTAGCCCTGGTCAGCGTCGGCTCCGGCGCGTATCAGGTCCGGGTGCGTCCTAACGGTATTGTCGGGCCCGTGTGCGATGATCATGAGCATTCGGCAGCCGAGGCGGCCTGGTCGGCCCCTCGCGCCGCGGCCGGACCGGCCGTCGATCCGGTGACGCTGCCCGAAGTCGACGAGGTAACGGTCACCACGATGGTGGACAACACCTTCGACGCTTTGCTCGCCTCAGGCGAGGGCGTTAGCAGGCCCACGATGGACACTGGCCGGGTGGCCGCGCCGCAGTTCATCGATGGCGAGACCGTGCCGGGGCTGCGTGCTGAGCACGGTTTCTCCGCTCTGGTCACCGTCCGGAGCGGGAACACGAGCAGCACGCTGCTGTTCGACACCGGTGCCTCACCGGACGCGCTGGCGGTCAACGCCGAGCGTCTCGGCATCGATGTCGGCGGCCTGCAGGGCGTCGTGCTGAGTCACGGGCACTTCGACCACGCCGGCGGCTTCGATGGCCTGGCCCGGCTCCGAGGCCGGACCGGCCTGCCGTTGACCGTTCATCCCGCGGTGTGGACCCGCAGGCGCCTCCAGTTGCCCGGCGGCCGGGAACTGGAGATGCCCACCCTGTCGCGGGGCGCCCTGGAACGCGAAGGGTTCGAGGTGATCGAACGGCGGCAGCCGTCGCTGCTGGCGGGCGGCATCCTGATCACCGGCGAGGTAGACCGCGTCACCGAGTTCGAGCGGGGAATGCCGCCCGCGCATCAGGCCTGGGACGGGCACACCTGGCAGCACGACCCCACCGTCATCGACGATCAGGCGCTCGTGATCAACGTGCGCGGCCGGGGACTGGTGGTGGTCACCGGATGCGGCCACGCCGGGGTGGTCAACATCATCCGCCACGCCAGGCGGCTGACCGGCGTCAGCCGGCTGCTCGCCGTCATCGGCGGTTTCCACCTGAGCGGCCCCGCGTTCGAGCCGATCATCGACCCGACCGTGGCCGCGCTCACCGAACTCGCGCCCGAGCTGATCGTCCCCGGCCACTGCACCGGGTGGCGCGCCCAGCACGCACTGGCGGCGGCGCTGCCCGACGCCTGGGTGCAGACCAGTGTGGGCACCCGGTACACGCTCACCGCCGCCTAACTCCCGCGTCTCTAACCCAGCGGTCTTATCCGTCCGGCACTATTTATCCGTCCGGCACCATGAATCGAGCCCCGCACTTCTTGCTGTTATCAATATCACGGAGCGGGCAGTGTCAAAGGACTTTACAAACCGACCCGAAAGCGATCCAATGAACTATCTGGTTAGTTCATACTTCCGGTGAGCATTCGACGCGGAGTGTCATATGGAACGCGTGACCGGCCTGGAACACCTCACCATGCTCGACATCGCGCCGCCTGACTTCGTCACGCTGGCGGCCGGGCGCCGGGTTCAGCGCCGTGGGCCTGCGGGTTTCGCCGGTGACGCCAGTCGAGCACGTGTGGCCGATGTCCCCTGGTTCGCCGATGCTGGCGGAGACCATGCGACGATGCCAGGGCACGGGTGTCGCGGTGCTCGCGGTGGAGGCCATCGCTATCGGCCCCGGGGACGGTATCGCCGGGCGCGAGCCGGTCATGGAGACGGCGGCCGCGCTTGGTGCCCGCTATCTCAACGTCATCTGCGACGACCCGGACACCGGCCGCTTCACTGATCTGTTCGCCGCGCTGACGTCGATGGCGGGGCCCTACGGCGTCCTCCCGGTTATCGAGTTCACCGCGTGGCGTCCGATTCGGACGCTGCCGACAGCGATCGCGATCGCCCGGCAGTCCGACGGTGGCCGGCTGCTGCTCGACACGCTGCACATCTCACGCTGCGGAGTCACCGCCGCGGAGCTGGCCGCCGTGAATCCGGCGCTGCTCAGTTACCTGCAGATCTGCGACGCACCGTTGGAACCGCCGCGCGGCCTGCTGGCGCTGGCGCCCCGCGACCAGCGGCCAACCGGCGCGGTCACCGGGGAAATGACGCGGTGGCCGAGGCGCGGGCATTGCGGATGCTGCCAGGAGATGGCGAGCTTCCGCTGGCCGAGGTACTCGCGGCCCTCCCGGCCGACCTGCCGGTGTCGGTGGAGGCGCCGTCCCTGGCCACGCGCGGCGAACTGTCCGCCGCGGGGTTCGCCACCCAGGCCAGGCGCGCCCTCGAACCGCTCTTGCGGTGACCTTGCCGCGGTCAGTCGCCGGGCTGCCCGAGATAGGCGGGCAGCATCGAACGCGGTATCGGCCCCTTGTTCCGGCGGCCCTGCTGCGTCTCTTCCCAGGCGTGCGCGAGGATGCCCACCGACCTGCTCAGCGCGAACAGGCCCCGGGCCAGCGGCGGGGCGAAGCCGAGCTCGGCGTAGATGACTCCGGTGGCGCCGTCGATGTTCATCGGGATAGGCCGGGTCCTCCCCCGGTTCAGGAAGGTCTCGACCGCGACCGCGGCACGCAGAAAGTCACCCGGGACGACCCCGCCGGAGACCGCGCTGGCGACCAGCGACAGCAGCGGGTCCCGGCGCGGGTCAACCGGATGGAAGCGGTGCCCGAATCCGGGTATGTACTTCGACCTGGCCTGCCAGACTCCGACCACCTCGGCCGTGGCCACCTCGAGATCGGTTCCGTCCTGGACGGCGTCGCGGATCTCGGTAAGCAGCTCGACCAGTTGCTCGACGGCGCCGCCGTGCACGTCACCGAGCATCCCCACCCCGGTCGCCATGGCCGTGTTCAGCCCGACGCCGCAGGTCGCCGCCATCCTGGCCGCGGCGATCGACGGGGCCTGCGGCCCATGGTCCACCGAGGCGACCAGCGCCGCTTCGAGCAGTGCCTCCTGCGCGGGGGTCGGCAGTGACCCGCGGATCAGCAGCCAGACCATCGAGACCAGGCTGGTCGACCCGATCAGCTCCTGAACCGGGCGTCCGCGCAGCTCGATCACGCCCGGCTCGATGCGGGAGACCGATGTCCCCCACCACTGCGCTACATCCTCAACTGTTGTCACGACGCGCTCCACTGGTCGACAAGGGCGGCGCGCTCGGCATTGTGCTGGCCGAGCAGCGGCGGCGGGGTGGCGGGCCGCAGCGGCTCGCCATCAAACAACACCCCGTTGCCGCTGACCCGCAGCACGTTGCCCGAGCCATCGGGGTACGGCAGGTCAGTGAAGAAGCCGCGCTGGCGAAGCTGGTCCAGCTCGACGGCCTGGGGTACGGTCAGGATCCGGGCGGCGGGCACCCCGGCGGCGGTCAGTATCCGTTCCCATTCCAGAGCGGTCCGCGCCCGCAACGCGACGTTCAGCTCGTCGTTGAGCGCGGCGCGGTTGGCCTTGCGGACCTCCCGGTCGATGAACCGCGGGTCGGTGATCAGGTCGGCCCGGCCGACCTCCCGGCACAGCGACTCGAACTGCTGCTGGCGATTGGCCGCTATGTTCAATGGCCCGTCAGCGGCGTCGAAGGTACCCGACGGCGCGGCGGTAACGTTCTGGTCGCCCATCGGCTCCGGTGGTATCCCCGCGATGAGGTAGTTGGAGACCGTCCAGCCCATCGCCGACATGGCGACCTCGAGCATGGACACGTCGAGAAAGCAGCCGACGCCGGTACGGGCTCGCCCGGCCAGCGCGGCGGAAATGGCCAGCGCCGCCATCAGGCCGCCCACCGTATCGCAGATCGGGAAGCCGACCCGCAGCGGCGCGGTATCCGGTGTCCCGGTGATCGACATCATCCCGGAAAGCCCCTGGATCACCTGGTCGTAGGCGGGAGCGTGCTGCATCGGGCCGGTCTGCCCGAAGCCGGAGATCGCGCAGTAGACGAGCCTCGCGTTGAGCGCTCGCAGCTCGGGCCAGCCATAATCGATCCGGGCCAGCACCCCCGCGCGAAAATTCTCCAGCAGGACATCGGCGCCGCGGATCATGTCCTCGAAAGCCGCCCGGTCGCCGGGGTCCTTGAGGTCCAGCTCGACCGATCTCTTTCCCGCGTTCTGGGCGAGGAACGACGTCCCGAGCCCGGCCTCGTTAAGTGCGAGATCGGGACCGAGATGTCGGGCGAGATCCCCGTCTCCCGGCATCTCGATCTTGACGACATCCGCGCCGAGCAGCATCAGCTGATAGCTGCAGTAGGGCCCGGCGAGAACGTTGGTGAGGTCGAGTACCCGGATGCCGCTAAGCGGTCGGTCCTGCATTCGCGCGCTCCTTGGGGGCACCGATCCGGTGCCTAGCTGTCGGGATTCAGGTCGCCGGGCCAAGGGGATGTTCAAACCCTCGCTCGGATATGCGTGCCGCGGCCTCCTTGAGATCAGCGGTGAACTGGCTCACTCGTTCGTCGGTAAACCGCAGCGTGGGGCCGCTGAGCGCGAGCGCCGCCACGACCGCTCCGGACCGGCCGGTCACCGGGGCGGCGACCGCGGACAGGCCCTCTTCACGTTCGCCGTGACTGACGGCGTACCCGTCACTCCGCACGTCGGCCGCCCAGCCGCGCAGCGTGTCCAGGTGCTCTTCTCCATACGGCGAGCGACGCGCGACCCGCGCCAGCAGAGTCTCCGGCGCGTCGCTGAGCAGGACCTTGGACGCCGCGCCGACCCACAGCGGCAGCTCATCCCCCACCTGGACGACGTGGCGCAGCGGACGCGGAGACTCCTGCTGCGCGACGCACACCCGGCAGATGTCGCGCAGGACGTAGAGGTTCACCGTCTCCTCGTTCTTGGCGCCGAGGTCGCGCATCATCGCCTGCGTCTCGGGCGGCAGCTGCCAGCTGCGCCGGGCCAGGTACGCCCAGCGCCACAGCCCGGGACCCGCCATGTAGCCGCCGGAGGTGGCCCACAGCAGGCCGCTGTGCTCCAGCGTGTGCACCAAGCGAAGCACCGTCGTCTTGGGCAGCCCGGTCGCTTCCACGATGTCGCGAATCGATACCGACGGGGTGTCGTCGGTGAGCAGGGACAAGATGTCCAGTGCTCGCCGGATGCTGCGCACTCCCTGCGCGTCACCGGAATCGCCGGACTCGGTGGGCCTCGGACGCGGCGTCGCTGTCTCCACGCGTACCTCACTTCTCGGATCGGTTCCGTCTCACGGACTTGTCAGCAATGGTGCCTTGTCCAGGGCCGTTCAGCCGCACCGGGCTCGCTTCACATCTACGTAACTTTCTCGGTGCCGCCTCTTGCCAGATCCGGTCGTCGGAACGTACGTTACACCCAATCCATACAGCGGTTCAATCGCACCATTAGGCGGACTTCCAATGGATGGGCTCAGCATCACCGAAGAAATCGAATCGGCGCCAGCGCTCGTCGCGGGCGAGTGGCTCCGCGACGGTCCCTGGACGGATCGGACAGGCCCCTACCTGCGGCGCACCGTCAGCCGGGCGGCCGTGGCCAGACCGGCCGACGTGGCGCAGGCCGCCCGGTACGCGGCCGCCGCGGCCCGCTCGGTGGCCAGGATCTCTCCCGCTGCCCGTGCCGACGTACTCGACCGCGCGGCCCGGCTGGCCGCCGACCGCCGGGACCGTCTCGCCAGCCTGCTGGCCCTCGAGCTCGGCAAACCGGTCAAGGACGGCCGCGGCGAGATCGACCGGGTCGCCGACACGCTCGCTGTCTGCGCCGCGGAGGCCAGACGCATTGGCGGCGAACTGCTGCCGGTGGCGGGATGGGGCCGCGGCGTGGGCAACACCGCCATGACCTTCCGGGCGCCGGCCGGCGTAGCGCTCGCGATCACGCCCTTCAACGCGCCCGCGAACCTGCTCGCGCACAAGCTGGGCGCGTCCTTCGCCGCCGGGAACACGACGATCGTCAAGGCACCGCCCCAGGCGCCGGCCAGTTCCGCCGCCGTCGTGGAGCTGCTGCTCGACGCGGGAATGCCGGTGGAGGCCGTGCAACTGCTGCACGGCGGAGGGGACATCGGCGCCGCACTGTGCGCGGCGGACGAGGTCGCGGTGATCAGCTTCACGGGCAGCGCCGCCACCGGGGGCGCCGTGGCCCGCGCGGCCGGCGCCAAGCGGCTGGTGCTCGAACTGGGCGGCAACGCCGCCACCATCGTCTGCGACGACGCCGACATCCCGGCCGCCGCGCGGATCTGCGCGCGTACCGGCTACAGCAACTCCGGGCAGAGCTGCATCTCGGTGCAGCGCGTCTACGTGCAGCGGGACCGGTTCGCCGAGTTCATCGAGGTGCTCGCCACCGAGGTCAGCGGGCTGCGCACCGGTGATCCGCTCCAGGACAGCACCGACGTCGGCTCGATGGTCGACGAGGAGGCCGCCGAGCGCGTCGTCCGCTGGACAGCCGAAGCCGCCGCCGACGGCGCCGAGGTGGTGCTGGGCGGCACCCGTGACGGCGCCACCGTGCACCCGACCGTGGTGGCCCGCCCAGCCGCGACGGCCACCATCGTCACCCATGAGGTCTTCGGCGCGCTGGTCGCGGTGCTGCCGTACGACACCTTCGACGAGGTCATCGAGACGTGCAACGCCAGCCGGTTCGGGCTGCAGGCGGGACTGTTCACCCGCGACATCGGCCGGATCATCACCGCCTGGCGGGAACTGCAGGTCGGCGGGCTGATCGTCAACGGATCGTCCAACTTCCGGCTGGACCACGTGCCGTTCGGCGGGGTCAAGGATTCCGGCTTCGGCCGGGAGTCGCCGCGCTGGATGATCGACGACTACACGGTGGTCAAGACGTTGCTGCTGCGCGGCATCTCGGTTTTCGGATCAGAGGGGGAAGCATGACCGCCGCGGCGGCGCTCGTCGACCAGCTGGAGTCCTACGGCGTCGAGTACGTCTTCGGCACCTGCGGGCACACCAACATCGCGCTGCTCGACGCGATCGGACGGAGCAGGATCAGGTTTGTCATCGCGCGGCATGAGCAGGCGGCGGCGCACGCCGCGGACGGGTACGCCCGCGCCTCGGGCAAGCCAGGGGTGCTGCTGCTGCACGTGGGTCCGGGGATGATGAACGCGGTCACCGGCGTCGCCACCGCCGCCCTCGACTCGGTCCCGCTGGTCGCGATCACCGGGGACATCCCCAGCTACTACGAGGGCAGGCATCCGCACCAGGAAGTCAACCTGCACGCCGACGCCGACCAGAGCGCCATCTACCGCCCATTCACCAAACGGACCTGGCACGTGCACCAGACGCAGGACCTGCCCCGGTTCACCGAGCGCGCGTTCTGGACCGCCACCTCGGGCCGGCCGGGCGCGGTGCTGCTCAACGTCCCGATGGACATCTTCTCCCGGCCGCTGCCGGAGAACCTCGCGACCGCGTATCCGCTGCCCGCCGACACCGGCCGGCCGGGCCTGGAGCCCGAGACCGCCACCCGGATCGCGGACCTGCTGGCCACCGCCGAACGGCCGCTGCTGTACATCGGCGGCGGGCTCCGCTCCCCCGCCGCGCGCCAGGCACTGCTCACGCTGGCCGAGCACCTCGACATCCCGATCGCGCACTCGCTGATGGCCAAGGGCACCGTGCCGGACAGCCACCCGCTGGTGCTGGGCATGCCCGGCTTCTGGGGACTTGAGTTCACCAACTCCTACGCCCGCGAGGCGGACGTTGTCCTCGCCCTCGGCACCCGCTTCGCCGAGACCGACGCCAGTTCCTGGCACCCCGACTTCACCTGGCGGTTCCCGCCGTCCCGGCTAATCCAGATCGACATCGACCCAGCCGAGATAGGGCGCAACTTCCCGGTGGAGATCGGCGCCGTCGCCGACACCGCGCTAGCGGTGGAAACGATCGCCGCGGCGGTCGCCACGATCCCCGCCGTGTCCCGGGATGAGCTGCGGTCCTCGATCGTCGTCGCACGGGCCGGTGCCTTCGCGGCCGCCCGCGAGCAGGGCCACGGCCAGGAGTTCCCGCTGCGGCCGCAGCGCATCCTGGCCGACTTGCGCGCCGAGCTGCCATCGGACGCGGTGCTGGTCACCGACGTCGGGTGGAACAAGAACGGCGTCGCCCAGTGCTACGAGCTGCCCGATGAAGGACGCTTCATCACCCCCGGCGGAGCTTCCACGATGGGCTTCGGGCCCGCCGCGGCGGTGGGGGTGCAAATCGGATATCCCGAACGGGCGGTGGTCGCTCTCGTCGGAGATGGTGGCATGAGCGCTCAGCTGCCCGCCATCCCGATGGCCGTCGAGCAGGGACTCCCAGTGCTCTTCGTGGTGATGAACAACCGCGCCCACGGAACCATCGCTGACCTGGAGACGGCCAGTTTCGGTACCGGCTATGGGTGCGAATTCCGCGACCCGGACGGCCTCCCGTACAGCCCGGACTTCGCGGCCATGGCGCGGTCGTGCGGCGCTGACGGCTACTCGATCACCGCCCCGGACGATCTCCGGGCGGCGCTGCGCGAAGCGCTGGCACGACGACGACCCGCCGTGCTCGACGTACCGATGATCAACGAGCCGGTGCCCACTCCGGGCCACTGGAACATCACCGATATCTACCGCGGTGACTTCGACCTTCCCCACCATTCCTGACCTTCGTCCGGAGGCTTAAGTCATGTCCAGAAGACCCATATACAGCATTGGTTCCGCGCTGGCCGTCGCCACCCTTGTCGTCGGTGCCGCGGCCGCGTGCAGTTCGCCCGGCAGCGGCAGTTCGTCGCCCGGCACCGGATCCGCCTCTGGCCCGATCAAGATCGCCGTGGTCGACGCGCAGAGCGGATCGGAAAGCGACCTCGGCCAGTTTGAATACCGGGGCGTGAAACTGGCCGTGAGCCAGGTCAACGCGGCTGGCGGAATCGACGGCCGCAAGATCTCCCTCACGCTGTATGACGACCAGGGTGACCCGACGGTGGGCACCGAACTCGCACGCAAGATCGCCAGCTTGGGCGACATCGCCATGTTCGGCACCGCGGAGAGCGCGGTGACCGTGGCCATGGAACCCATCCTGGAGTCTGAGCACATTCCCAGCATCACGTCGGGGCAGTCCACCGAGATCACCGCCCTGCACAGCCCGTACCAGTTCCTTAACGGCCCGACCGGCTTGACCTATGACTCCACGCTGGCCAAGTACGTGGTGCAGACCAAGGGCTACAAGAAGATCGCGATGCTGACCAACAACGACTCCTACGGCGCCGGCGAGGACAAGTCCTTCACGGCATCGCTGAAGTCGCTGAGCATCTCGCCGGTGGCCACAGAAGTCGTACCCGCCGACCAGACGGACATGACTCCCGCGCTCACCACCTTGCGCGCCTCCAACCCGCAGGTGCTGTTCATCGGCGCCGAAGAGGCGCAGTCCGGGCTGATCGTCAAGCAGGCCCGCGCGCTGGGCATGAACGCCGTCATCGCCGAGGGTGCACCGGCCGGCACCCCGCTGTACACATCCACCGCCGGGGCATCGAACGCCAACGGCACGATCGTCAGCTCTCCGTACCTTGGCAACAACACGAGCGCGGCCGCGGAGAAGTTCGCCGCGGCCTACACCGCCGCCTACGGCAGCGCGCCCGAACTGCACGGCGCCAAGGCCTACGACGGCGCCGAGATCGTGATCGACGCGCTCAAGTCCTGTCACGCCTGCACCGGCTTGGCGCTGGCCAACGCGATCCATGCGACCCATTACGACGGGCTGCTGGGGAACTTCGCCTTCGACAGCACCGGCGTCGGCATCTTCAAGACCTCCATCGGGATCATCACCGACGGGACGATCAAGCCCGTCGCCTAGCTCCTGGGCAGGAGAGGCTAACCAGTGCAGTCTTTCTTTCAGACGCTCGTCAGCGGGCTGAGTTTCGGGGCGGTCTACGCCCTGATAGCCCTCGGCTTCTCGCTGGTCTACCGGACCATGGGGCTGGTCAACTTCGCCCATGGCGCGGTCCTGATGATCGGCGCGTACGTGGCGTCCACGTTCTACATGTCGGCACGGCTGCCCTTCGCGGCGGCCGTGCCGGCCGCCATGGTGGTCACCGGCGCGATCGGCCTGGTGATCGAGCGCGTGCTGCGGCCGCTGGAGAACAAGGACTTCGACCTGATGCTGATCGGGACCATCGGCGCCGGCACGGTGCTGGAGGCGGCCGCGACCCTCATCTGGTCATCCTCCGGCCGCGGCGTGCCATCTCCGGTGTCAACGACGCCGCTGAACATCGGCGGCGTCCGTATTCCCGGCTACAACATCCTGGTCATCGTGGTGACCGCGATCGCCATGGCGATCCTGACGCTGTTCCTGCAGCGCACCAAGCAAGGCACCGCCATGCAAGCGGTGGCCATGGACCACGAGGCGGCCACCGCGTCCGGCATCAACGTGGGCAGGTCCAACGCCATCGCCTTCGCCATCGGCGCCGCGCTGGCCGCGCTGGCCGGGGCGCTCATCGGGCCGATGCTGTACGTCACCCCGACGATGGGCGACTCGCTTGGCATCGACGGGTTCGCCGCGGCGATCCTCGGCGGATTCGGCAGCATCCCGGGGGCCGTCGTCGGCGGGCTCGGCATCGGGATCATCGGCTCTTTCGCCGCCCAGGCGTTCCAGGGCTACTCCGACCTGGTCACGTTCGTGGTGTTCACCGTGCTGGTGATGATCCGGCCGACCGGGATCTTCGGAGAGAGGACGGTGAACCGGGCGTGAACGGCGCATTTTCCTGGTCGCCCGGCCGCCGCCGGGCCGCCGGACTCGTCGTGCTCGCGGTGCTGGCGTGGCTGCTGCCGTACCGGCTGAACATCTACTGGATCAGCGTCGCCGACACCGCGTTGCTCTTCGCACTGCTGGCGATCGGCATGGGCCTGGTGATGGGCATCGCCGGGCAGGTGAACCTGGCCCAGATCGCGTTCTTCGGCGTCGGCGCGTACGCGACCGCCATCTTCACCACGCACGACGGCTTCGGCTTCTGGACGGCGGCGGTGCTGGCCATGGTCGCCACCGCTGCGATGGGCGTGGTGGTCGGAACGCCCGCGCTGCGGGTTCAGTCGCACTACCTGGGCATCGTCACCCTCGCCCTGGCCGTCGCGTTCACCGACTGGATCACGAACGCGCCGGTCACCGGAGGTGACTCAGGGATCTCCGGCATCCCGACGCCGCCGCTGTTCGGAATCAACCTGAGCAGTCAGTACCTCTATTACTATCTTGAGCTCATCGTGCTGGCGGGCGGGCTGGCGTTCGGCCTGTTCGTCGTCCGCACCCCGCTGGGACGGCGGATGCGGGCCATGCGCGACGACCCGCTGGCCGCCGGCGCGGCGGGCGTGGAGATCCGGACGCTGCGGATGATCGCCTTCGTCCTGGCCAGCGTCTACGGCGGCGCGGCGGGCGTACTTTACGCCGGGCTGATCCACTACATCGCACCCGAGACATTCAGCACCGCCGACATGTTCCTGCTGCTGGCCATGGTCATCATCGGCGGGCGCCGGTCGCTGTGGGGATGCGTGATCGGGGCGATCGCCCTGACCGTGGTCCAGCAGGAGCTCATCAACCTCGCCGCCGACGCCCAGCTTGGCTACGGGCTCGTGGTGGTCGCCGTCGTCGTGTTCGCGCCGACCGGGCTGGTCGGCATCCCGGCCCGGGCCCGCACCTGGTACCGCCGGCGGCGCGGCTCCGGCGCGGCCGGCTCGGCGCTCGAGCCGTTCCAGGCGCTGCCCGCCGCGCCCGCCGCTGCCGCTGGGACCCTCCTGGAGGTCTCGCACCTGGTCAAGCGGTTCCGCGGTGTCGTCGCCATCGAGGATGTGTCGCTCAGCGTCCGGTCCGGCGAGATCCTCGGCATCGTCGGCCCTAACGGGTCTGGCAAGACCACGCTATTCAACGTGATCAGCGGCCTCTACCGGCCGTCGGCCGGCACGGTGACCCTGGACGGACAGGTGATCTCCGGCGCCCGGCCACCCAGGATCTCCCAGCTCGGTGTCGCCCGCACGTTCCAGCACCTGCGGCTGTTCGGCGAGCTGACCGTGACCGACAACCTGCTGGTCTCCCTGGACCGTACCCGCACCTGGTGGAGCTGGCGGTACATCTGCTGGCCGGCGGGGGTATGGCGGCATGACCGGTCGCTGCGGCGCCGGGCGGCGGAGTTGCTGGGCACGTTCGGCCTGACTCAGTTCGGCGACGATCTCCCGGGCGTGCTCGCGTACGGCATCCAGCGGCGGCTGGAGATAGCGCGCGCGATGGCGAGCTCCCCCCGGCTGCTGCTGCTCGACGAACCGGCCGCCGGCCTGAACGGTGAGGAGCGGGCTCAGCTCGCCACCATCATCCGCTCGATCAGGGACAGCGGCGTCACAGTCGTCCTCATCGAGCACAACATGGGTCTGGTGATGTCACTGTGCGAGCGGATCGTCGTGCTGGACAGCGGGACCGTGATCGCGGAGGGCCTTCCGGCCGAGGTCGCGATCGACCCGGCGGTCCTGGAGGCCTACCTCGGCAAGTCCGCGATGCCCGCCCCATCGGAGTTCCCGGCCCGGCAGGCAACGGAGGCGCCATGAGTGAGCCCAGCGGGCAGACGCTGGCCGTCAGCGACCTAGCTGTCCGGTACGGCGGTGTTTCCGCCGTGCGGTCGGTCAGCTTGACCGTGGGACCGGGGCAGTCGGTTGGCTTGATCGGCGCGAACGGCGCCGGCAAGACCTCAACGCTGCGCGCCCTCATGGGCCTGGTGCCGCGGGCGGCCGGCTCCGTCCGGTTCGGTGAGCGGGACCTGGCTAAGGTTCACGCCCGCGACATGGTGCGGCTCGGCATCGGCTACGTACCAGAGGGAAGGCATGTGTTCCAGGGGCTCAGCGTGGAGAAGAACCTCCTGCTCGGCGCGTACGCCCGGCGCTGGAACAGCGAGACCAAAGATACCCTCACCTCGATTTACGACCTGTTCCCCGTGCTCGGCGAGATGCGCGGCCGGCTGGCCGGCGCGCTGTCCGGCGGGCAGCAGCAGATGCTCGCCATCGGCCGGGCACTGATGGCGAAGCCGGTCCTGCTGCTGCTCGATGAGCCGTCCATGGGGCTGTCACCCAAGCTCGTCGAGACCATCGGTGAGACCTTGCGGCGATTGCGCGACGACGGCCTGAGCCTGCTCCTGGTCGAGCAGAACGCCATGCTCACCTTCGAGACCACCACCGACTGTCTCGTCCTGGAGAACGGCGAGGTCGCGCTGTCCGGTTCGTCCGCGGAACTAAGCGGCAACGCTCGGATCCGCGCTGTGTACCTGGGGCTCTAGATGGAAATTGGGCAGCCGGCCCCGGTAGCCGACTCGGTACAGTGGGCGGCCAAGATCAGTTGCGCCATAGAAATGGGCGGGACGGCCATGACGACGGACCGGGCCTCCGGCGCGGGTTCACTCGTAAGCTGCGAGCTCGACCCCTAGGACGCCACCCGGACCTGATACGTGCCGGAGCCGACGCTGACCACGGCCAGGCCGCCGTCGGCGACGGCGGACCGCGGCCTGCCGTTGACCCAGACCGTTGAGCCGACGCTCATCCCCGGTAGCGAAACCTGCGCGGTCGCGGTCGTGGGAACGTCGATGTTCGCGGTGAACTGACCGCTGGATTGCCGGAACGCGACGCTGACCTCGCCGCGCGCGGTGGGCACCCGCAGCGATCCGGTGGCCAGGTTGCCCGGCTGCGGGTGGATCATGATGCTGCCCCAGCCGGGGGTGAGTGCCGACACGCCGAACAGGTACTCGGGCACGACGAAGGCGGGTCCGGTGGCCCACGGGTGCGAGTAGCTGAGGTTGGACTTGAGCGAGGGGTCCCAGGCTTCCATGGTCGAGCCCGCGCCGAGGTCGATCATGTGCAGCCAGCTGGTCTCGTCGTCGGCGGTCAGCAGATTGAGCGCCGCCTGCGGCTGGCCGCCGTCGTAGAGCGCCTCCAGCAGGTACGCCGCGCAGTAGACGCTGCACGCCATGCCGCGCCCGGCGATGTACGCCGCCGCGGTCTTCGCCTGCGCGGGGCTGGCCAGGCCGAGTGCCACCGCGTACACGCTGGACTGGATGGCCTCGTGGCTGATGCCCACGCCATCGCGGAAAGCCCCGGTGGCCGGGTCGTACAGGTCGCTCTGGATGGCGGCCTTCATGGCGGTGGCGATCTGCTGGTAGTTCTGCGCGTCAGAGGTGTAGCCGAGCGCCGTCGCGATCTGGGCCATCGCCGAGTAGGCCGCGTAGGCGAACTCATTGACCACGGTGTTCTGGGTGGAGAAGACGAAACCGTCCTGTTCACTGGTCGGCCAGTCCACGAGGGTGGTCGGGACGCCAGGGACCGATATGCCAGCCAGGTCGGTGATGGGCATGTTGATCAGCCCGTCCGACCCGAGCCACTTGGTCAGCAGCATCTCCTGGAGCTGCGGATACAGGCCAGCCAGCGCCCCGTCGTCGCCGGTCTGCCAGTAGGAGGCGAGCGCGGCGACCGGCGCGAGCTGCCGGTACTCGGTGATCGAGGTGGGCGTGGCGGCCATGTAGGCCAGCGCGAACTGCAGCGAGTACGAGCCCAGCGCGCTGTCACCGTCGACGGCGGCCTGCGACTGCTGGTGGATGTACTCGTCGCCCTCGTCGTTGGCGGCCCGCTCCCGGGTCGGGGAGTCCATGTACAGGTCGACGTTGAGGTCTTCGATGGTGTTCTTCGTGAACTGCCAGACCTCGTTGAGCTGCGGGTTGCTCGTGGTCATCGACGACAGCGACGGCTGGTCGGGGTACACCAGGGCGACCGCGGCGGTGTTGGCGTCGGTCAGCGGCTGCGGCGCGCCAATCACCTCCACGTAGCGGAACACGCGGTAGCCCCAGAACTGCAGGGTCTGCGGTCCGTTTCGCAGCGTCCAGGTATCGCTGTACACGTTGCCGGTGTTCAGGTGGTATTGCACGCTGGTGGGGCTGGAGAGCACCTCTCCGTCCTGGATCGTCACCTGCTGGCCAGCCGTGCCAGCCAGGGTCAGGCGGAGCCCGCCGACCTGCGTGGTGCCGAAGTCCAGCAGGTAATCCCCCGACCCGAGGTCGGTGATCTTCACCGGTTTGTGGGTGACGAGTTGCACGTTGGCGGTCTGGGTGGGGACCAGACCGGTGATGGCCGACTTCACCGCCGCCGCCGCCCACCCGGCTCCGGTCGCCTGGAACCCTGGTGTGTCGAACCCGAACGGGTATTGCTCGGCGTCGAGATCCTCCACCGGCGCCGAGTAGTATGCGGTGCCGATGCTGCCCGCCCACGGGTAGACCTCGCCGCCGTCCATCGCCTGCCAGTCCGGCCCGCTCCCCCACGCCTGCGTGCTGCCGTCTTGATACTGAACGACGAGTTCCATCTGGAAGGCCTGGGTCTGCGTCGTGTAGGCGAGCGCCCCGAACGTGTTAGTGCCGGGCCGCAGCGCCCTGGTCACGTCCCAGGCGGAGTACTCCGATGAAGTGGCGGCGTTGGGATCTCGGGTCGGACCGACGCCGAGGACGCCGCCGTTCAGCGAGAGCCGGAACACGTATTGCAGCGCCGGCTCGGTCGACTCGCCGGTCGCGTAGACCGTCGCCGACAGGATGGGCTGGCGGGCGATCGACACGTCACCTCGCAGGAACGCCCAGCCGCTGTTCTGCGAGAGCACGCAGAACGCGGACTGCGGCACCGTGAACTCGCCGGTGCCCGGCGTGACGCAGGTCAGGTCGCCCGCATTAGAGCCGTCCTGGCTCTGCCACAGCACCGTCCCGCCCTGCGCGGTCACCGCCAGCGAGCTGAAGGAAGCGTTCTCGGAACCGCCGCTGCGCACGCCGACCAGGCCGCTGGAGTACGTGCTGTCGGTGGTGACGTCCACCTGCTGGCCGTCCAGCCAGGTGGTGATGGTCGAGCCGAAAACCTGGATCGTGACGTCGTAGGTGGTGCCGTCGTGCAGGGCGATCGGCAGCGGCACCTCCTTGAGCACCGTGAACGTCCCGTCGACCTCGACATGCACCTTGAGGATGTCGGTGTCGGAGCGGAACTGCCACAGGTAGCCGTTGTCCGTCCCGTTGGAGCGGAAGAAGATGCTGGCCGCGTTCTCGTTGATCGTGAAGGCAGTGGTTATCGTGTAGTTCGTCCACTGCGACAGCGGGAACCTGGACTGGGACCAGATCGGCTCCGCGTCCCATACCGAGCCAAGGGCGGTGCCGAACTCGGCGGGCGCGGCCCACGCTCCCGGGTGACCCTGCGCGTCGTACGTGCGAACGGTCCACCAGTACCGGGTCGCGTCCCGCAACGCGGGGCCGTCGTAACTTCCCCACGGGCTGCTGCTGACCACCCGGCCGGAATCCCAGGACACGCCGCCGGAGCCTAGGCCGTGCGGGCTAGTCGCGAGCCGTATCTCGTACGCGCTCTGGCTTTCCCCGGTACGCAGGTCGCGGGTCACCCACGAGAACCTGACGCCGGATGATGCCTCGACCGCGAGCGGCTTGGTCATGAGGTTGACCTGGAGCTGGTCCGGCGCCTGAGGGGCACCGCCGAAACGAGGTGCCGCCGCCGCGACGGTACCCAATCCGGCCAGCAGAAAGACGACCGCCCCCAGGCAGGCAACGAGCCTGCCCCGACCACGCCAGAATCCACGCATCCTCAGTGCCCCGTCTCATTTCGCGATGCCGTCACGGCAGATGCTACGAAACAGGATGTCTGGGCACTACCGGTGTGACCGGATGTGGCCACTGGGCACCTCGCGGCGCAGCGCCGCGGCCACCAGGACGGATCCCGGTGGCCGGGGCGGCCGTCAGGTCGTCAGCTGCTGTGCGACTGGCTGGGTCCCTGGCAGAACGGTTTCATGCCCATGGCGCTTTCGATGCCGCCGAGCACCATCTTCTGGAAGTACTGCGCGCCGGGGAAGGTCGAGCCGGTCTCCCAGTCCCCCGCGTCGTGGCCGAGTGTGGTCAGCCATGCCTTCCCGCCGTCGTAGTACTGACACCAGGTCACCGGGTGGAACGCTCCCATGCCGGGATCGCCGTAATAACCCGTCTGGCCCTGTTTCAACGTGCTGTCGTCAACCGAGGCCAAGAACCGCACGCCTTCCGGTTCAGGCACCAGGTTGTACCACTCGTCTTCGCCGGTCCAGGTCCGCGGCAACCCTTCGGTCGAGGCGTCGTCAGGATCGAGGACGTCGACCGTACCGGTCTGCTCTGCCGCGTGATCGTAGAGTTCGGCGCCGCCGAGCAGGCCGCGGAACCAATCCCAGTTGTAGTTGGTGCCGAAGGCGTTGTGCACGCCGATGAACGCCCCGCCGCCTTCGATGTAGACCCGCAGGGCCGTCTGCCCGGCGTCGTCAAGGACGTCGCGCGAGGTGAAGAACAAGATCGCGTTGTACTTGAACAGCGTCGCGGGGTTGTCGAAGACGGTCTCATCCTCAGTCCAGTCCACGCTGAACCCGTTTTCCTTGCCCATCTGGATGATGGAGTTCTGCACCACGTTGGCGGCCGTCAGCGTCGGGTCCAGCCCCGGCCCCAGCGCGGGTCCGAGGTCAGCGTGCCGTGGCCCGTTCGTGTACGTGTACACGAGCAGGTGATAGCCGTTCTTCGCCGGATCGAAGTTGCCCCAGTCGTGGTAGCACGCCGGGTCGGTGCCGTGGCACACCTGCGGCTCGGGGAACGATCCCAGATCCGTGTAGCCGTTGGTCGTGTAGCCGTTGTCCGGTGGAGCGCCCCGCGCCGAGGCCATCGCACCCGCACCGAACCCAAGAGACGCGGTGGTGACGAGCGCGACGACCGTGGCCAGCAGCGTTCGCTTTCTCATGCCGACCTCCTTTGGTCCGCATAGTGGATCAATTGATCCGCTAACTGGTTCACGCAACTGTAGGCATAGCGCTCCTATCCACACAAGGGGTCTTGCAACGAACCTGCCGCACGGCTAGCTTTAGTCCATTAAATGGTTCGATCGATCCATCTAGTGGACCGAGGAGGTTTCCCGGTGGATAGACGCAAGTTCCTGACCAGGAGTGCCGCAACAACCGCGGGTGCCGTCGTCCTGGCATCCAGCGCGACCGCGGAGGCGGCCACGACCGCGTCCCCCGGCCTGGCTGGGCCGGTACCGGCCCAGCCGAAGAGCATGGGTCTGACCGGCGCGGACTTCCCGAAGGTGGGCGGCGACCTGGGGAACAAGAACTACTCCACCCTGAACCAGGTCAACCGGGCGAACATCAAACAGCTCGGCGGGGCGTGGCTCACCCACCTGGAGGGCGGCAGCACGGCCCAGTACCAGGAGAGCACGGTGGTCGCGCAGGATGGCGTGCTGTACGTGCAGAGCACTCAGCAGAACGTCTTCGCCGTCAACGGCAAGACCGGCGAGATCATCTGGAAGACCGCCGTCGGAAATCCGGATGCGACCACGGACATGCGCGGCGTCGGACTCGGCCAGGGCCTGGTGTTCTCCACCTCGGGGGCGAACACCGCCTACGCGCTCGACCAGAAGACAGGAGCGATCGTCTGGCAGACGCCGCTGCTCAACGAGACGGACGGCGGACTGAGCCCAGGCGTTCTCGCGGCCGCCGTCACCTACTTCGACGGCCTGATCTACATCGGGATGAACGGCAGCACCTCCGGTGCGCGCGGGCACGGTTACGCGCTCGACGCCGCGACCGGGGCGATCGCCTGGACATTCTGGAGCTGCCCGGCCACCGGTGAGTACGGCAACGACACCTGGGCCGGGGACTCCTGGGAGTCCGGCGGCGCGGTTCCGTGGGTGCACCCCGCCATCGACCCCGACCTTGGGCTGCTGTACTGGACCTTCGGCAACCCCTATCCCCGGACCGACGGATCTACCCGGGAGGGCCAGAACCTGTTCGCCAACACGCTGGTCGCCCTCGACCTCAAGACCGGCATCCGGCGCTGGCACTTCCAGTCCGTCCACCATGACCTGTGGGACTGCGACAACGTGATGGCGCCGATCCTGGCCAACCTTGAGATCGACGGCGGCCTGCGCAAGGTCGTCGTATACGGCAGCAAGGCGGGCATGTTCTACGTCCTGGACCGCGTGACCGGCGACCCGGTGCAGGGCGTCGAGGAACGCGCCGTCCCGCAGGACCCGCGGCAGCTCACCTGGCCAACCCAGCCGTTCCCGGCCGGCGATTCGTTCGTCCCGCAGCAATACCCTAGCGACGGCGACGCCAGCAGGGCGGTGCCCTTCTATCCGCAGGGCCCGCTGTTCACCCCCGCCTGGGACCGCGCGACCATCGTCTTCCCGGGCGCGGTCGGCGGCGGCAACTGGGCCTACGACTCATTCAGCCCGGACACCGGCTACGTCTACGTCGGCTACAGCCTCATCGGCACGGCCTATTCCAACGCCCTCGACGGCCGGGTGAACACCGCTCGTCCCTACGGCGAGTATCTCGGCGGCGGCCTCGCCGCGATGGATCCGCGGACGAACACCGTCGTCTGGCGCAAGCCGAGCCAGTGGTGGCTCTCGCTTGGCACCGGCGTGCTCACCACCGCGGGCCGGCTGATCTTCCAGGGCCGGCCGGACGGCACCCTGGCCGCGCTGGACGACGAGACCGGCGACGATCTGTGGTCCTGGCAGTGCGGCGCCGGGGCGAATACGTGCCCGATCAGCTACGAGGTCGACGGCGAGCAGTACATCGCGATCTTCGCGGGCGGCGAATGGGAACCCGTCGGCAACGCCACTCCGTACGGCGACAACCTGTGGGCGTTCAAGCTCGGCGGCACGGTACCGCAGGCCGCCACGCCGACCCCACCGCCTACGCGCAACCCGATCACCGCCACCCCGGTGACCGGAGCCGCGGCAAGCAACACCGTAACCCTCGGCCGGATCTGGAACACCTCAACAGGTGCTCCCGGCACAGCCGAAAGCACCGTCGCGCAGAACGCCATGGCACCGCAGGCGCTAACGATCCCCGTTGGCACAACCGTGACGTTCATCAACCCGGCCGGCAATTCCTACGCGCATGGGGCGGTGTCGTTCTTCGAGTACGAATTTGACACCGGAGTTCTCATGCCGGGTCAGTCTTTTACGTTTACTTTCGGCACCGCGGGCGAGTACTACTACAACGACCCGATCTTCCCGCAGAACACCGGCCTGATCATCGTGCAGTAAATCAGCACCGTGCAGTAATCAGCACCGAGCACGCCCCGGCGCGGTACCGGAACCCACCCACTCCCCGCTGCCGCGCCGGGGCGCCCGGTTCAAGCGAGGGCCGTGACCACGGCGACTACCGCGACCAACGCGATCAGCATGTACAGCAGGTAGGCGTCTAGCCTGCCGGACTGCAGCCGTTTCGCCGCCATCACTAGCCCCGCGAACAGCCGCGCCGCGGGCCGGTAGAGCCAGCTTTCCACTACCTCGACCACGTCCGAGTCGTACCGCAGGTGCGGCACCGAGTCCCCGTCCGCGATGACCTCGGCGCGGGTGTGCAGCACGCTAGCCAGCACCCGGCGAGTCGGGTTCGCGTAGCCGAACGCGGTGTAGGAGTCGGCGCCATCGACCCCGATCGTCGCCGACTTCCACGCGGGAACCCGCCGCACCCGTAGCATCCGCCCCCGCGACATCCCAAGCGCGAGCAGCGCGACCAGGCCGAACATCAGCGGTATCTCGATCCACAACCAGGACGGCGACAGGATCGAGAACCCGGAGTACACCGGCTGCAGCACCCACGGCGACTTCAGCGCTCCCAGGGTGAGCGCGGTCGGCACGACGGGCGACAGCCCAGCGGCGATCACCCGGATCTCCAGCGGGGTGACCGCGGCGATCGCCAGCGGGCACAGTGCCAGCACGGCTATCGCGATCCGCCCGGCCCAGCCGAACTCACTGCTGCGCTCGCCCCCCTGACCCAGCACGATCATGCCGACGAGCCGCACGAACGTCACCCCGGCGAAACCGGCGGTCAGCGCCACCGCCGCCCCGGCCAGCGCCAGCGTCAGACGGCCGCCGAGTGACGTCACCCGGAACTGCTGCATCAACGATTCCAGCAGGAACCACTCCGATACGAATCCCGCCGTCGGCGGCAGCCCGGCCAGCGTCACCGAGCCCACCGCGAGCCCGAATCCGCTCCACGGCGACCGACGTCCCGCGCCGCGCAACTGCTCCAGATCGTCTCCGCCCAGGCCAGCGGCGGAACTGAACAGCAGCGACTTCGCCGCCGTGTGCGCGACCATCTGCAACGTGGCGGCCAGCAGCCCCACGGCGACCAGCCGCCGGTCCCCCATCGCCGCGCCGGTCAGCGCGACGCCGAACCCGGTGATGATCAGCCCGCTGTTCTCCACGCTGGAGTAGGCGATGACCCGCGACAGCCGGTTCTGCACGGCGGCGTGCGCGATGCCCAGCAAGGCGGAGGCGGCACCGAGCAGCAGCATGACGCCGGCCAGCCACTCAGGCGGATGGCCGAACAGCGCCAGCACCCGCCACATGCCGTAGAAGGCGACGTTGACGCAGACGCCGGCCATCACCGCGCGGAGCGGGCCGGGCGCGGCCGCGTAACCGCGCGGCATCCAGACCTGGAAAGGCACCAGGCCCGCCTTGACCGCGAACCCGGCCAGCAGCAGCACCAGCGCGGTGGTCCGGGCGGCCCCGCCGGGAACGTGCCCGAACGATACGAAGCTGATCGAGTTCGCCTTCGCGGCCAGCAGCAGCAGTCCGGCCAGCAGCGCCGCCCCGCTAACCTTCCCGAACGCGACCGTGATCCGCGCCGCGCCCGCCCGGTCAGGCTCCGCGCGATTCGCCCCGGTCAGCAGGTAGAACGCGACGGTGAGCGCCTCCCAGCCGAACAGCGCGGTGAACGCGTCCTCCGCCGTCATGATCACGACGGCCGCGCCCAGCGCCAGCGCGTATCCCGCGGCCAGCATCCGGGTAGCCGGACTACCGGGCCTGGACGCCCAGCTCGCGCACACCACCGACACCGGGACCGCCGCGCCCAGCGCCATCACCAGGAACAAGCCGGACAGCCGGTCCGCGGCCAGGCCGGGAACCGGCCCCTGACCGTACGGCTGGCCGAGCCACCCCGACACGTCCAGCCGGACCGTGCGGCCCGCCAGCGCGAACCCGCCCGCGACCGCCAGGCACGCGGACCCGGCCGCGCCCAGCGTGTACGGCGCGCCGCGCACCCACCCGGGCCGTCTGGCCACCAGCCCGACGCCGGCCGCCGCGGCCAGCAGGATCATTCCGGCGGCCAGCAGCGCGCTCACCGTGCCACCTTCCCGCCGTACGCCAGCTTCCCAGTCGCGATCAGCAAAGCATTGAGTATCCAAAACGGCGGTGGCGGACTCCCCGGAACCCACACGTCCACCGGCACGATGCCGTCCACTCCGGTCGCCCGGTCCGCCAGCAACCCGCCGCTCACCGCGTCGGTACCGACGGCGATCACCACCTTCGGGTCCGGCATTCCCTCGTAGGTGGTGCGCAGCGGCCCGGCTATCCCGGGTACGCCAGCCCCGGTGACCAGCAGCACGTCGGCATGGCGTGGGCTAGCGGTGAAGAAGAACCCGAGGCGGGCGATGTCGTAGACCGGGCCGAGCAGTGCCTGGATCTCCCACTCCTCGCTGCCATCCGAGCCCGCGTCCACGTGCCGGATGTGCACGCTGCGGCGCAGCGCCGCGGTTCGTTCGGCCAGACTGGCCCGCACCGCCGCTATCGCCTCGTCGGTCTCCGGCAACGGCGGGACGACGAGTGCCTCCCTGGTCAGCGCCACCGCGTCCGGCTCCGTGGAGCCCATGGACCAAGCGAACACGTCGGGTCGCGCCGCCACGCACCGCCCGCACAGGATGCACCGACCCTGATCCAGCCGCACCCGGCCATCCGAATCGTCGATCGCCCCCGTCGGGCACAGCTCGGCCAGGTCGACACCCGGACCCTCCCCGCCGCCCACCCCACCCACATTTCCGGAAATATCCGGCGTCGGGGTATTTGCGGAGCCGACGATCGGCGGAGCATACGCGGCGCGGACGGTCGCAGGCCCCCGCCAGGAATCCGCGTACTCGTCGGGGCGGCGCGGCCACTTGGTCGTCACCACCTTGTCGCGCAGCCCACGTAGTACCCAGATGCTGCTCACAGCGCCGCTCCCCCGACCGACAGGCCGAAGCTGGCCTCGATGAACGGGAAGTCGGTCAGGATGTCCCCGGCGAACACCTGATGCATCAGCACCAGGTTGTGAAACGAAGCCGATCGCGGCTGGCCGACGGTGATCCGGCCCGCCTCGATGGTCACGTCGTAGAGCACCTCGCCCTGCGGTGCCTCGGTCCAGCCGACCGCCCGCCCGTCGGTTGGATCGCAGGGAACCCGGAGGATCGGCTCGCGCCGTTTTGATAGCTGAAAGGTGGCCCGCTGGATGAGACGGAAAGCTTGTGCAACCTCGTCCCAGCGGGTCCGGAGCCGGGCCAGTGCGTCGGCGCCGGAACGTTCGCTGGCGGGTACGGGCGGGAGCAGCGGGTAGCCGTCGTAGGGGCGGACGCGGCGGGCGTCGTCGTCGTAGCCTGAGGCTTTGCCGACGGGGCCGAGCGCGCCGTGTTCGCGGGCCCGGTCCGGGAGCAACGGGCCGGTGCCGCGTAGCCGGTCGAGGAACGAGGACGTGCCCATCAGCATTTCCGCGTCCTTCGTGACCTGTTTTTCCAGCCTGGCCGCCACGTCGGTGATGCCTTCCGGTGGACGGCCGCGGACGCCGCCTGGGACTACCACGCCGCGGCCGAAGCGGCTGCCGCACAACCCGCTGACCACGCGCATCACTCGTTCTTTGTGCAGCGCGAACCGGGCGTTGGCGACCGTCAGGCCCGCCGCGTCGGTCAGCCGGACCGCGACATCGAGGTGGTTGGCGATCCGTTCCAGTTCGGCGTGCACCACCCGGATCAGCGCGGCCTCGCGCGGGATCTCGCAGCCGGCGATCGCTTCGACCGCGTGGCAGAAGGCGAGCGCGTGCGCGACCGAGGCGATGCCCTCGGTCCGCTCGGCTAGCAGCACGCCGTCGGCCGAGGTCAGACCGGTGAACCGGCCGGTGATGCCGCGGTGTTTGTAGAAGATCCGCAGGTTCAGGTGCGGGATCGCCTCGCCCGGCGTCTCCACCAGGTACTCGATGGACTCCAGCACGCCGGAGCGGACAGGACCGTGCGGGATCGTGAACAGGCCGTACCCGGCCACGTGCCTGGGCAGCGGGTCACCCGGCATGATGAGCGGCGCGAGCCGGGGATGCCCGTCGGGGATGATCCCGGTCTCGTCATGGATCACCCGCTCGTACCAGAACGCGGCGCCCAGCCGGGTGGACAGCGCCGGATAGCTCGTGGTGCCCGGCGGCAGCGCCACCTCGAGCGTGTCGATGCCCCCAGGCGCCGCCACCTGGGCGGATAGTACGACGGCGCCGTTCCGGTGGGCCGCGAACAAGCCCGCGAACCGGTCGCCGTCGGCGATCCTGGACTCCAGCGATTCCCACAGCGCCAGCACGCCCGGATCGGTGGTCGTGACGTTCATGAGAGTTCTCCCACCGCGTGAGTTATCAGGCTCGTCAGTTCGCCCGGCGGGTGCACGCCCAGCAGCACCAGGACCGCCAGCCCGGCCAGCACCGGGATCACCATCCAGGCGCTCGGCTCGCCGCTCGTCGTAACGCTGGACGGCACCGCTGAATTCGTCCGGGCGGGCGCCAGGAGCACGCTGGTGGCCGAGCCGATCAGCCCGAAGAACGCGACCGTCACCAGGACCACCAGGATCGCGGCGGCCGTGTAGTTGCCGCTCGACAGTCCTCCGGCGACGATCTGGAACTCGCTGCGGAAGATGCCGAATGGCGGAAAAGCCGACAGAGCTAGTATCGCCAGCAGGAACAGCGGGCCGCTCCACGGCAGCAACCGCAGGCCGTCCCGCATTGTCGCCATCTGTTTGGTCCGGTACTTGATGGTGAAGACCCCGGCGCCCATGAACGCGTTTCCCTTGGCGGCCGCGTGCGCCATGACGTGCAGCAGCACCCCGGCCAGCGCGATCGGCGCACCGAACGACAGGCCGATCGCGAGGATGCCCATGTGCTCGACGCTGGAGTACGCCAGGAAACGCTTGATGTCCCGCTGGCCGAACACCTGCAGCGCGGCCAGCAGCAGCGACGCGATCCCGAATACCAGCAGCGTGGTCCGGGGGAACTGGCTGCCCAGCGCGACGACGGCGACCTGGTAGAAGCGCAGGATGGCGTAAAAGCTGGTCGCCAGCAGCGCACCGGACAGCAGCGCCGACACCGGCGTCGGCGCCTCGGAGTGCGCGTCGGGAAGCCAGGTGTGCACCGGGAACAGGCCGACCTTTGTTCCGTAACCAAGGACAGCCAGCAGGAACGCGAGCCGCACCGGCGTCTTCGGGAGCCGGGCACCGGCCTGCAGCAACGGCTGGATCGCGAGGTCGGAGTGCGCGCCGAGGACCTGCGCCCCGGCGTAGTAGGCGAAGATCGTGCCGAGCAGGCCCAGGCCCAGCCCGGCCGAGGCGATCAGCACGTACTTCCACGCTGCCTCAGCGGCTCTGTCGGTATTTTCGATCGCAACCAGCAGCGCGGAGACCACCGTGGTCACCTCTATCGCGATCCACAGCAGGGCGAGGCTGCCCATCAGCGGCGCGGCGAGCATCGCCCACGCGAACACGTTCAGTCCGAGGTAGAAGCGGCGCTTGTACTTCTTGTCGTGGTGGGTCTTGAGATAGCCGACCGCGTACACCGCCACCGCCGCGTACAGGAAGCCGGTCGCGAGCAGGAAAATCACGCTGATCGCGTCGACCCGCAGGTACGACAGGTAGTTCAGCGTCCGGTGCGCGGTGTCCGGGATCAGCGCCAGCACGAGCCCGAAGCACGAGATCCCCGAGGCGACGGTGATCCCCGCCGCAACCCGGGACGGCGCGCGGAACGACACCAGCCCGGCGGCCAGCGGGATGATCAAGATGGCCAGGATGACGCCGATCATCCGCGTAGCCTGGTCAGGTCGGCGGTCGACAGCGATTCCGAACGGGCGTGGTGCGCCCGGATCAGCATCCCGAACACGACGACCGCTAGCAGCAGGTCGAACAGGAACGCCGTTTCGAGCAGCAGCGGCAGTCCGGCTGCCACTACCAGCGCCGACAGTGAGATCGCGTTCTCCAGCGAGAAGAACCCGATGGCCTGGGACGCGACGTCCCGGCGCACGATCATCAGCCCGAAGGAGACGAAGACCATCGCGCCCGCGATGGCCAGGGCGGTCGCCGGCGCATCGGGGGTATGGATGCCCAGGGATCCGAAGGTGAAGAAGCCGAACGCGGCGAGGCCGATCCCGACTAGCACCGCGCTGGCCGGGCTCAGTGTGTGGCTGGCGGCGACGCCCGGCGTCTCGTCGCTGGCCGGGCTGGGGAGCAGGCGGCGCAGCACCAGCGGCACGGCCACCACCTTGAGCACCGCCGACAAGGCGGCGAGCGCGTACAGATCCGGCAGGCCCCGGTCCGCCGCGATGACGATCGCGAGGACCGAGATCAGCGCCGACTGCGCCATGTACAACCGCACCTGGTCCCGGACCAGCGCCTGGCGCAGCATCCCGAACTCGATCAGCAGCATCAGCGCGGCGAAAACGTCCACCACGCCGCTGTAGACACCGGGTGAGCTCATCAGCCGCCTCCGAGGAAGAGCGTGCACACGCCGAGCACCGCCAGCAGGAACGCGGCCGACGCGTACTCGGTGATCTTGAACAGGCGCAGTTTGGCGAACGAGTCGTCGATGATCGCCACGACGACGCCGATCGCGGCCGCCTTGGCCAGCAGCGCCACGATCGCCAGCAGCACGGCGCCCAATTGCTGCGTCGACGCCAGGCCCCATGGCACGACGAACACGTCGGCCAGGATCGTGAACAAGATGAGCTGCTTCAGCTCGCTGCCCCACTTCAGCAGCGCGAGATACGGACCCGAGTGCTCGAAGGACCTGGCCTCTTCGATCATCCCGAACTCGTTCGTCCCGGTGTGGGTCTCCACCGGGATCCGGCCGGTCTCCTGCAAGATCACCATGAACAACGCGGCCGACGCCAGCAGGTGCGCGGGCCGCAGGATCTCCCCGGCGCTGGACCGTACCGTCGCGGCCAGCGCGTACGGCAGGTCGGTGCCGGTTAGCAGCGCGACGGTGAACACCACGAACAGCACCACCGGCTCGCCGATCGCGGAGAACGTCTTCGTCCGGCTCGAGCCGAGCTGCGCGTAAGGGCTGCCGGTCTCCAGCGCGGCCACCGCGACCACGAAGCTGGCCAGCGACAGCATGAACCCGCCGCCGAGGATGTCGCCCATGTAGCCGAGCGGCAGCCCGTACGTGGTCAGCACCGGGATAAGCAGCGGGATCGTCAGGTAAGCCGCCACCGCGACCAGCGGCGCGGCGAGGAAGAACCAGCTCGCCTGCTCCGGAGCGAGCGCTTCCTTGCGCGTCAGCTTGGTCAGGTCGTAGTACGGCTGCCGAACCCGCGGTCCCCGGCGGCCCTGCAGCCTGGCCTCGACCTTCGCGATCACGCCCGTCACGCCGGGCGCGGCGAGAGCGATGGTGAGAACCTGCAGAAGCTGGATGACCGGGATCGGGACGGCCGCGCTCACCGTGCGACCCGCTGATCATTGCCTGGTGGTTCCACCGGCTCGTCCATCGGCTGCCTCCTACCCGTGCGCACCCTGGACTCAGGGTTTGGGTAGAAGCCATCAGCGCGGCGGACCACGCGGTTATGGCGAGCTTCATCGCCAGGTCTTCATTGTCTCCCGCGCCTCGCCTGAATCGCAAGCCCTGTTATCTGGGCCTTAGGCTCGCGGCGGTGGGCTCAGGGCAGCTGGCCGATGCCAGACTCCAGCTCCAGGGCGAGGACGCGATCGGCGAACAGGAAGGCTTCGAACTTCGCGCCCGGCGGCAGGTCCCCGTCGGAAGCCAGGTCGTCCATCAGGGTGAGCACCGCCACCGTGTCCAGGTCGGCGAAGGCAGTCAGGATGTCCGCGGCGAAGTCCTCCGGGATCGGCTTGGACGATGACTCCGCCCATACGGCCACCCGCCGTCGCCAGCCGCCGATGGCGGCCTGGGCGCTGGTCAGCTCCGCGTCGGTAAGCTCGACTGGCTGACCGTGCGGGATGGACAGCAGCGCCAGCCGGATCGCGAGCGGGTCGTGTTCGTTTTCGCTCCGCAGGCTGGCGCGGGCGACGGGTACGATCAGCGCGCCGCGAGTATCGCCCGGGAGGGCATCGGCCGCGGCCACGTGGATGTCGGCCTCGGCGCCGTCGGTGCTAGCCGCCAGCGGCTGACGAACGTTCAGCGCGGCGGCGGCGTGCTCCACGGTGGCCGGTTCCCCGCTGATGATCCACTCGGGCAGCCCCTGCAGCTTGGCCAGCTCAGCCGCCCGCGTCAGCACGTCCGCGGTCACCAGCACCCGCAGCGCGGTCAGGTCACCGTCGCCGGCGTCGGCCGACACGTAGGCCCGGACGCGCAGCACGCCGGAACGAGCAGGCCTGATCAAGTATTCTGCCGGGATTCTGACCATCTCGCCAGGCTAGTCGACCCTCTCACTACTCTGAGTCCCTGGCAGCACACAGGCACCGGTAAGCTCGGAGGCATCCAGATGACGCTCTGGTGTGGGGGTCGAAACCTCCCGAACCGCCGCAACGCAGCGACTGATGGCTTCTGTCCTCCGGATTTTACCGTGACAAGGAGTCCTCAGCGTGCCGGAAATTCCCGCTGACCTCGTGATACCACCGCTGCCCGCGGGCGATGTCCGGCCCACCGGTCCCCCGCAACGCTCCAAGCGGGTGCTGCCACGGGCCGATAGGCGCGAGGTCGCGGCCATCTTCGCGGGCGGGGCGATCGGGACCCTGCTGCGCGCCGCACTGGCCAACGCGTTTCCGCAGGCGGCCACGTCCTGGCCGTGGCCGACGTTCGCGGTCAACATCGTGGCGGCGTTCCTGCTCGGTTACTTCGTGACCCGCCTGCAGGAACGGCTGCCGCTGTCCAGCTATCGCCGGCCGCTGCTGGGAACGGGGCTGTGCGGGGGGCTGTCCACGTTCTCCACGATGCAGGTTGAGATCCTGAAGATGCTCAGCGCGCACGCCTGGGGACTTGCCGCCGGCTACACCGCCGCCAGCGTTGTCCTCGGGTACGCGGCGATTCATCTGGCCACCGCGGTGGCCCGCAGAGTGCGGGTGCGACGATGAGCATCTTGCTGTGGGTCGCGGTCATGCTGATCGGCGGAACGGGCTCGGTGGTCCGGTTCTTCGTCGACGGGACAGTGGCCAACGTGACCGGCCGGGACTTCCCGTTCGGCACCCTGGCGATCAACATCTCCGGCGCGGTGGTCCTCGGCTTCATAACGGGGCTCGCGCTCGGCCACGACCAGGCGCTGCTGGCCGGGACCGCCGCCGTCGGCTCGTACACGACGTTCTCCACCTGGATGCTGGAAACCCAGCGGCTGGCCGAGGAGCGGCAGTTCCGCAAGGCCGTTCTCAACGTGGTCGTCAGCCTGGTGCTCGGCGTCGCCGCCGCCGCGCTCGGCCGCCTGATCGGAGCGCAGCTGTGAACGAGGATTGCCTCAAGCTCACCAGCTACTTCGGCGAACGTCAGCGCACCCGTGACGGTTTCACCGCCGACGCCCTGCTGGGGCTGTACGGACGTCGCGAGATCACGACCAGCATCCTGATGCGCGGGACCGAGGGCTTCGGCCGCAAGCACCAGCCCCGCACGGACCGGTCGCTGAGCCTGTCCGAGGACCTGCCGCTGGTCGCGGTCGCCGTCGATACCAGGTCCCGCATCGAGGCGATCCTCGACGAGTCAGTGCACCTGACCAGCAGCGGGCTGGTCACCTTGGAGCGCGCGCGGATGCTGACCGGCGAGGTCGATCTGCCACGCGAACTGCACGAGGCCACCAAGCTGACGATCTACCTGGGACGCCAAGAGCGCGTTTACCGGGTCCCGGCTTACCTCGCCGTCTGCGACCTGCTGCACCGCCGTGGCATCGCCGGCGCCACCGTGCTGCTCGGCGTCGACGGCACCGCCCACGGCCAGCGGCAGCGGGCCGCGTTCTTCGGCCGCAACACCGAAACCCCGATGATGGTCATCTCCGTCGGATCCGGCGAGCAGATCAGCCGGGTACTGCCCGAGCTAGGCGCACTGCTGCGCCGGCCGCTGCTGACCCTGGAGCGGATCAGCATCTGCAAGCGCGACGGGAGCCGCCTCGCCATCCCATCGGCGCTGCCCGGCACCGACGCGAGCGGCATGCCGCTGTGGCACAAGCTCATGGTCTATACGTCAGAAGCGGCGTTGTGCGATGGCCAGCCCATCCACCGCACGATCGTCCGCCAGCTCCGCGGCGCCGGGATCGCCGGCGCCACCACGCTGCGCGGCGTCTGGGGATTCCACGGCGACCATGAGCCGCACGGCGACCGGCTCATGCAACTCGGCCGCCGGGTCCCCGCCGTCACGGTGGTCGTGGATACCCCGGAACGGATCGCCACCGCGTTTGGCGTCATCGACGGACTCACCGGCGAGCAAGGCCTCGTCACCAGCGAGACCGTCCCCGCCCTCCAAGCGACCGCCCCTGTCTTAGCCCCGCCGTCTTAACCGGCCCCGTTCCTGCTGATGACGCTTTGACCTGTCAGCCTGCTTGATGTCCCCCGCTGTACCTCCTAGCGCTTTGCGCTTCTTGCTGTTATCAGTTTCTTGGCGTGGCTGCGCGTGTCCGCGGGCTGGGATCCGCTGCTGCGCCCAGCGACCCGGGGCGGGTGCTGCTGCTGGGACTGGTGGTGCATGTGGGAGGCCGACCCGACGGTGCCGTTGCTGGTCAGTGCTGCACCAACCCGACTCTTCAATGGGTAGTGCAGCACTGACCAGCAACGGCCGGCTGCCGCCCGGATATTTGCCTGCGTCACGCAAACACTGTGTTAGCTTGGACACCATGCAGCGCAGCGAAGCGCCTGACGGTGCGGCGACCGCGGACGACGGTGCGGCGACGGCCGACGACGAGGCCATCACCGCGATCGAATCCGCTCTGCACTCACTGGCCCGGCGGCTGCGGCAGCTGAAGCTGCACGAAGAGCTCACCCGGCAGGCGGGAGTCGACATCGACCAGGCTGGGCTGGCCGTCTTGTACGTACTGTCGGACGAGAATTGCAGCCTCAGGGTTACCGAGGTGGCGGCACGGCTATCCATCGACACGCCCGCCGTCACGCGCAAGGCCCAGCAGCTTGAACGGCTGGGCCTGGTCGGCCGGGCCAAGGACGCCGACGACGCACGGGCATCCCGGCTGCAGCTCACCGCCGAAGGACGCCGGGTCCTCACCCAGTTCCGGATCGCGCGCCACCGGTGGCTCGCCGCGTTGCTGGCCGACTGGCCCCCCGCCGAACAACGGGAACTAGCCCGGCTCATCGGCCGTTTCGCCGACGACGTCCATCAACCGCCCTGCTGACCGGACCTCTAGCGCGGCCCGCGCCCCCGTCGGCGTTGGTCTTGACCCGTCAGTCCTCCTGTCCCCCAGCACCGGTCCACGACAGCTCCGCTTCTTGCTGTTATCAATATTCGGATCGCCGGGCCCAGAGACGACCTGCACCAACTAGACATGAAGAAGCTGGATGCGGGTAGCTACGCCAGCGTTCCGTCGCTGGACGGCAGGCTGGGAGAGGATAAAGATCATGGGGCTTTTCCGCAGGACACGGCCGTCGCACGCCGGACCAAGGGTGACCAGGGCAGAGCGGCGAGCCGCCGAGCGCACCGCACAGGCCGAGGCCAGCCTGGAGAAAACCGAGGAGCAGATCCACGAACTCGCCGACGAGGCTCGCCGGAAGCTGAAGGACTGAAGCTGAGGGACTGAAGCTGAAGGACTGAAGCTGAAGGACTGAAGCCGGGTCTTGCGCGGGCGATCCCGGCAAGGCCATCCTGGATAGGCAGGACGGCGACGCCGCCGGAGGAGGTCTGGAGCTAATGCGAGAGCTGGGGGTCCAGGACACCCTCGGTATCCTGCGGCAATCATGGGTACGCCCGGTGCGGACAAGCGCCGGCCTGGGCTGGGAAGACCTCTACCTGTCCGCGCAAAACGAGCGGCCCTACCGGATGGCCTTTGACGCCGCCCCCAGCCACGTGATGATCTTGCATCTCGACGGTCCGGTCACGGTACGTCGCGGACGACGCGGACTGACCAAGGTCGCGACGGTGCCGCCCGGCGGGCTCTTCCTGCACCCAGCGCAGACGCTGCTGGATGTGGAACTCGGCGGCCAGCTCTCCACCATCCACCTCTACCTCTCAGACGAGGCGTTGCAGCGGGCCGGCGAAGAGCACGGGACGGTACAGCTCGCGGAAGAGTTCGGCGTCACCGATCCCCTACTGGAACAGCTGATCCTGGCCTTGGACGGTGTCGTTCGGGATGGTGAGCCGATCAGCCGCACCTACGCCGACCAGCTCGCCGTCACCACCGCCGTTCACCTGGCCCGACGGCACAGCGCCGGACGTGGCGTGGCGGCCGCGCGTACCGGCTCGGCCGGGCTGACCGACCAGCAGTTCGCGGCGGTGCGGGAGCTCATGGACGCCCGCCTGCCCGATCCGCTGCCCCTGGAGGCACTCGCCGTGGCGGCCGGCCTCAGCGTGAGCCAGTTCGCCCGCGCTTTCAAGGCCCGCACCGGGCAGCCACCGCACCGCTACCTCCTGCGGCTACGCGTGGAGCAGGCGGCACGGCTGCTGCGTACCAGCACGCTGTCCATCGCGGACATCGCCGCCGGCTGCGGCTTCAGCCATCAGGAGCATCTCACCCGCGTGCTGCGTACCCACCTGGGCACCACTCCGGCGGCGCTGCGCCGCGACGGCTGAGGTCACCGCGCGTTTCGTGCAGCCATCTGGCCAGTTCATGCAGGACATTTGGGTGGGCCGTGCCGATACTTGAGCCCCATGAACAGCAGCACCAGCTACGACACTGACGTCCTCGTCGTCGGCAGCGGGCCCGCGGGTGCCACGGCCGCCGCGCTGCTGGCCACGTACGGCATCAGAACCACCATGATCAACAAGTACGGCTGGACGGCCAACACCCCGCGGGCCCACATCACCAACCAGCGGGCCCTGGAGGTGCTCCGCGACCTGGGCATCGAGGACAAGGCACTCGCCGTCGGCACTCCGCAGCGCTTGATGGGCGACACCGTGTTCTGCACCTCCATCGCGGGTGAGGAGATCGCGAGAATCCGTACGTGGGGCACTGGGGCTGACCGGCTTACCGAGTACGCGGCCGCGAGCCCGTGCCCGATGATCGACTTGCCGCAGACCTACCTGGAGCCGATTCTGGTCGCGACCGCCGCCGAGCGTGGCGCTGCCGTCCGTTTCGGCACCGAGTTCATTCGCCTGGAGCAGGACGACGACGGCGTGACCGCCCATCTGCGTGACCGGGTGCGGGGCGACGATTTCACCCTCCGCGCCCGCTACCTTATCGGCGCGGACGGAGGTCGCAGCCGCGTTGCCGAGCAGATCGGCCTGCCCATCGCCGGGCAGGAGGGTAAGGCCGGCAGCATGAACATTGTCTTCCGCGCCGACCTCAGCCGGTACGTGGCGCACCGGCCAAGCGTCTTGTACTGGGTGATGCGCCCCGGAGCGGAGACCGGCGGCATCGGCATGGGGCTGGTGCGCATGGTCCGTCCATGGCACGAGTGGCTGCTGGTGTGGGGGTACGACATCGAGCAGCCGCCGCCGGAGGTGGACGAGGCGGAGGCCCGCCGCATTGTGCATGACCTCGTCGGCGACGACACACTAGACGTACAGATCACGTCGATCGACCTGTGGACCGTTAACCACAGCTACGCCACCCGCTACTCGGACGGACGGGTCTTTTGCGCCGGCGACGCGGTGCACCGTCATCCGCCGTCCAACGGCCTGGGGTCCAACACCTCAGTGCAGGACGCCTACAACCTGGCCTGGAAGCTTGCCATGGTCATCCGGGGTCAGGCAGGCGCCGGGCTGCTGGAGACCTACACCGCGGAACGCGCCCCTATCGGCAAGCAGGTCGTCGACCGCGCCAATCTCAGCCGTGACCAGTTCGGCCCCGTATTCCAGGCGCTTGGCATCGGTGGCGGCAGCGATGCCGACGGCATCACCCGTGCCCTGGCCGCCTGCCGGACTCAGGATTCCGCCGGGGCCAAGCGCCGCCGTGAGCTCGACCTGGCGATGGAGCTGAAGAACTACGAGTTCAACGCCCACGGCGTGGAACTCAATCAGCGCTACGTCTCTGGCGCCGTCATCGACGATGGCGCTCCCGCCGAGACCTGGACGCGCGACCCGGAGCTGTACTACCAAGCCACAACCCGCCCCGGAGCCAAACTCCCGCACGCCTGGCTGGTCACCGCCGCCGGCACCACGATCTCCACTCTCGACCTAGCGGGAAACGGCGAGTTCACCCTCGTCACCGGCCTGTCCGGCACCAGGTGGGAAGCCGCGGCCCGTGCCTGCGCCGACCAGCTCGGCATCCCGCTGAAGATCGTGACGATCGGCTCGCAGCAGGCTCGCGATACCTACGGAGACTGGTACCGCGCCAGCGAGATCGCGGAAGACGGCTGCCTACTCGTCCGACCCGACGGATACATCGCCTGGCGTCGCGTCACCGCCCCGGCCAGCGCGGCGGACTCGCGAGCCGCACTGGGGCGAGCGCTCGCAGCGGTGCTCCACCGCGAGTAACTACATATTTTTCATAACGGCGGTCTCGCATCATGCCGACGCGAAATCCCTAGCGGGTGCTTCCCCGGTCGGTGATGGTGGGCGTGATGAGCTCAACTCTGGGAACACCGGCATCCTGCGGGTTCTGCATGCGCCGGACCAGGGCCCGGACGGCCAAGCGCCCTAGCTTGTCCGGGGAGCTCTCGACCGCCGTGTACGGCAGCGAGAACATCCGGCCGAAGTCTTCCGAGAAGATCCCCACGACCGAGAGGTCGTCCGGCACCACCACGCCGCGAGAGGACAGAACCGACGGCAACGCGGCGATGACGGCGTCGTTGTGCACGATCAGCGCCGTTCCGTCCCGTGCGTCGAGAATCTCGTTGAGCTGCTGGTTAACCGCGGGTTGCTGCGTCTCACCGAAGTAGGAGCGGACCCGGATGCCGTAGCTGGCGGCCTGCCGCAGCGCCGCGTCGCTGAAGCGCCACGCGTACGCCCCGCCGCGTTCGGAGACGTGCTCATGGGGGGTGATGAGGATGAGCTCGCGGTGGCCGCGCTCGGCGAGATGATCGACGAGAATGCGGCCGGACGCGGCGAAGTCCAGGTCGAAGACGTCGAACCCCTCGGTGCTGCTCGGCAGGCCCACCATCGACCCTGGTTGCCGCATTCTCCGCATCACCGGCAGCCGTGGATCTTCGTGGGCGACGTTCAGCAGTACGACGCCGTCGACCATCTCCGAACTCGAGATCCGCTCAACCGCGTGCGCGCCGTCGGCCTCGCTCACCATGAGGATGTCGTAGCCCGCTTCACGCGCCGCGTTCGAGATCGGCAAGACGTACTGCAGCATCGCTGGCGAGAACTCGTACTCGAAGAACTGCACGAACAGCCCGATGACCATCTTCTGGGACGTGGCCAGCGCTCGTGCGCCCGCGTTCGGCGTAAATCCGAGCTCCGCGATCGACGCTTCGATGCGCTCACGGGTCTCCCGCGAGATGGTCCGCTTGCCGGACAGCGCGTAGGAGACGGTGCTGCGCGAGACACCCGCGTGGCGAGCTACGTCCTCGATAGTCGCCACCGTCGTACGCCTCCAGTCGAACCGGTTCGAGTCCTAACGTCGGACGCGCTAGGTCTAAGACTAGCCGCTTGAGCTGGATTTTTGGCATGCTAGCGCCGCCCATGGTCAAGTAGCTCCGTCAGGGAATCGAACCGGTTCGATCAAATCGGCTATTGTCCGACCCGCTAGCCGGATGTAGTGTCCGCAGTTGTCCACGTTGATACTTGTGGAGGCAACGATGCCCAATGCACGCATCCATTTCTTGCGACACGGCAGGCTGATCGCCCTCGGCAGCACGGCCCTGGCGGTGGTGGCGGGCGCGGCGCTGGCACTCGTCCCGGGTAGTTCGCCGCCAGCCACGGCGGCCTCCCGGACTAACCAGACGGCAGCCGTCTCATCATCGGATGCCGTGCCGGCATCCAACACCCTCGTGGTCGACGCGAATGCTGGTCTGCGCCCGGTCACCCACGTCGCCTCGGGCGCCCTGTACGGGCTGGCCGATGACCTGACGCCGTCCGACGAGTACGTCACGCCGCTGCATCCCAACACGTTCGTGCAAATGGCGCCCGGCGGCCACCAGCTCCCCAACGGCCAGTTCGAGCCCGCGGGCGACGCCCTCGTGGTGGCTCCGAAGGCCGCCAGGGACGGCGCGAAGGTGATCGTCCGCGCGCCCGACTGGTACTCCGACTTCCCCTATCAGTGGGTGAGCTGGAGCAACTGGCTGAGCGCGGTCGACACGCAAGTCAAGGCGATCGAGGCGTCCGGCGACAAGAACATCGAGGCCTACGCCCTCTGGAACGAGCCGGACTGGACCTGGCCCACCGCCTCGGGGGTGAGCTTCAACCAAGGGTGGGTGAGGACCTACGACGAGGTCAGATCGCTAGACCCGAACATCCCGATCGACGGCCCGAGCCTGTCGTACTTCGACGCCTCCTACATGGAATCGTTCCTGGAATACGCGAAGGCGAACAACGCGCTCCCCGACATCATCAGCTGGCACGAGCTCGGCGGGCAGTCGTCCATCGCCGCCGATGTCGCCGCGATGAAGTCGATGGAGGCGAGCCTCGGCATCTCCCCGCGGCCGATCGTGATCGAGGAGTACGCCGAGACCGGCGAGGTCGGCGCCCCTGGCAGCCTCGTCGGCTACATCGCCAAGTTCGAGCGGGCCGGGGTGGCGGCCGCCGACCTCGCGTTCTGGAACGACTACGGCACGCTGGGCGACCTGCTGACGGGAACCGGCGGCCTGCCCAACGGAGGCTGGTGGCTCTACAAGTGGTACGGCGACATGACCGGTGAGATGGTCAACACGGTGCCGCCCGCGCAGACCGGCATCGACGGAGCCGCGTCGGTGAACAGGAGCCAGAATCTGGTGAGCGTCATCTTCGGAGGCGGCACTGGGTCCTCGCAGGTCACGATCAACGGACTCAGTAGTCTCTCGGGATTCGGGGATGCCCAGACCGCCCACGTGGTCCTCCAAGATGTGGCGTCCGACGGCCGGACCACCGCGGTAGAAGGACCCGGGACGATCTTCAACGGTGATCTGCCCGTCACTGACGGCACGGTGACCGTGCCGGTGGCCGGTATGAACGCCGCCTACGGGTACCACGTACTCGTGACCCCGGCCGGTCAGAACGCGCCCGGCCTGGACGGCACGTACCGCATCGGTTCTGGCAGCGGCCAGGCGCTGACCATTTCCGACATAACGGCGGACGCCGGTGCCCCCGCGACCCTGGCCAATCCAAGCGCCGCCCAAGACCAGCTGTGGGACCTGGTCAGCACCGGAACCGGATACTACGAGGTGATCAACGACGCCTCCGGCCTGCTCCTGGGATCCGACCCCGACTCCACGACCTCGGTCGTCCAGCTGCGGTACGACGGCGGTGACAGCGAGCTGTGGCAGCTGAGGGCGAGCGGGAATCACTACATCCTGGTCAACAAGGCGACAGGCCTGGCCCTGGCCAGCGGAAGGAATGGTCAGGTCGGCCTCTCCCCCGCTGCCCAGGACTGGACCCTGACGCCCGCGTCCCTGGTCAAGGCGGGCTCGATCTACACGATCTCCAACCTGAACAGCGAGATCAACCTGGACACGGTGAACGCGGCGACCACCGCGGGCACCCTCGCCGACCAAGCCGAACCCGACAACGCGTCCGACCAGGAATGGAAGTTCGTGCCCACCGGCACCGGCTACTACAACATCGAGCAGGTGGGAAGCGGCCTGCTGCTCGGTATCCAAGGCGCCAGCACCACCGAAGGCGCCAACGGCGACATCGAGGCCGCCGACGGCGCCGCTGACCAGGAATGGCAGCTGGTTCCCACCGGTATCGGGACCTACGAACTCGCGAACGCGGGCAGCGGCCTGCTGCTCGGCGTAAACGACGCGAGCACCAGCCCGGGACAGCTCACCCTGCAGTGGCAGGACAACGGCACCCCGGATCACGAGTGGTGGATCACGCCCACCTCATGACGAGTGACGCCGCGGGCCGTTCCGGAACGGCCCGCGGCATGAGCTGCCTAGGCGGGCCAGCTGATCATGGTTGATGTGGCACTGGCCAGGCTCTGAGCGGAAAGTCCCGCCCTCAACTTGGTGCGCGGCAGCGGACCTTACCTGGTGGGTGCTGCACTATCCAGAAAAGAACCTCGATAGTGCAGCACCCACCAGCAATGGGGCACCATTCAGTGGATCACACCAGCAGCTACAGAACCGGTAGCACCACGAACATCAGCAACACCGCTTGGCCTCGGCGCGCCCGCGCCCGCAGCCACCCGACTTTCACGCCACCGCGACCATCCCCCGGGATGAGGCAGGCTTTGCTGCCACATCAACCAGCATCGCCAGCTGTTTCGGTGCCGGAAAGTCCGCGATCGCCCCGGTGGTCGACGCGATACCCTCCCGCATGCTTATAGCTAGACCATCACATGTGCGTCGTGGTCAAGACTTCCCGTAGGCGGCGGGCTTCGGTGCGCAGGCGGCTGGCCTTGGGACCGTCGGCGGCTTCGGTCAGCCCGTCGATGTGTCCGCGTATGCCGAGCCTCGCGGCCACATTGGCCGCCACCGTCAGCACTTGGTGGGTGTCGCGTGCTCCCCGGCTGAGCAGCCCGGGGATAGCCGCGATGGGATCACACGCCAACGGCCGCACACTGGAAACGTCGATCTCGTTGAGCATCTCGGCGGCCGCCACCGGACTGCGCGCAGTGCCCAGTACGGCCAGGCCGAGCGCGGCCAACTGGCCATGGTGATCGCGCAGCAGCCGCCCCGCTTCTTTCCTGGCGTCTCTCAGGTGCTGTCGCACCAGACTGTCGCAACCGCGGCGTCCGGCTTCATCGGCGGCCAGCAGCAGTTCGGCGACGCGCGCTGGGTCGTTGCCGTCGATCGCGGCGCCGAGCGATTCACCCGTGGCGGTCATGCACGAGCCACTCCCCTGGCTATTTCCGCGGCGAGGGCGTGCTTGCACGGACCGCGCCCGCCGCGGTGCTTGCCCCACCACGGGCAGGTGCAACGCGCGTCGCCCGCGGGGCCGGTCCGCACCCGGTACCGGGTGCCCTTGCTCACCACGGTCGCGCCGTCGGCCTCAAGAATGACCGCACCCGCCGCCACCAAGTCACGAGCGTCTCGCAGTCGCGGGTGCATGCCCACCATGGCAGCAGGGCTGTACGGCAGTTCTCGGTGGAAGAAGCAGTGTTCGGTCAGGTCATAGCCGACCCGCCCCGCGGCCCCGAGCCAGTCAAGCGCATGGGCGCCCGCTCGGAGGGCAGACCCGCCGTCAGCTCTCCCGGTTCGATACGCGGATCCCAGGCCAGCAGCCCGGCGATCAGGCCGGCGTCTTCCGCCGCAGGGTCATCAGCCAAGCTGGCCAGCACACCGCCCTCGCCGGAAAAGCCCCGGTTCACCTCGGGGCTGAGCACCAGCACGAACCTGGCGCCGCGCAACCCCAGCTCCCCGGCACTGGACGACGGCGACCCTTCCGTGGCAGCGTTGGCGTACACCCGTAGCCCGGTAACGAACCTGGTCAGCGGCTCGGCGACGCGGAGCCGGTCCGGACCTGACACGCACACCGCGCCGGGCCCTGCCGATGGTGACAGGCGGATCGTGCCAGCCGTTGGCACCGCTCAGCCGGGCCCGCGCCAGGTCCGCGGCAGTCCGCGCAGGAACGACCGGGCGGCGGGGCCAGGAAGCTCAGCGGCCAGCGTCATCCGGCTCGCCGCGAGCTGTACCTCGGCCAGTCCCTTCAGCCAGCGTTGCGGTAGCTCGACCCGGCGCTCCGTCATGGTGCCGTCCATCGTCTGGAGCACCAGTTCATCGGCGCCCACGCTCAGCCGCAGCGGATCGAGGCCGCCCACCCCCGCCAGCGCCTGCCTTATCGGTGATCCGAAGTCCACGTTGGTGGTCCCCCGGCCCAGCACTGCGCCGTCCAGCGACTCCCCGAGCAGGTCCAGCCGTGCGTACAGCCCGCAGCAGGAGGAAAACGACTCGAACCGCAGCCGGTCCCCGTCGCAGGTGACCACGGGATCGGCCAGTCCCCCGCTCCGCGCACCCGGTGGCAGGTAGAACCTGGTCCGAGCAACCCGAGCGCACAGCAGCAAGGCCGCCGCGACCTGCTCGGAATGACCCGCGAAGCCGTCGAAGAACCACGGATTCGCCAGCGCACCAGCCGGGCCCGAGCCGCCCGAGGTCGCCAGCATGAACGCCTCGCCACTCTCGCCGGGCTGCCACACCCGGGAAGACCGCGCGTAACGATAGGTCTGCTGCTCCACGGTAACGTCCGCTCCCCGTCGCGAACCACCACAATACTGAACAGTCGCGGCGTATTTCCTGCATCGTCCGATGACAGCCACGCCCGTTGGGAACGGCCCGTGGCGCCCTCACACCGACCGTGGTTGTCAGGCTTTCCGGTCGGCTGGCGGAGTGCCGTGGCCGGGCCGGACGATGGCGTGTTCGTAGGCGTAGACGGCGATTTGCACGCGATCGCGCAGGCCGAGTCTGGCCAGGATACGGGTGATGTGGCTTTTGATGGTGGCCTCGCTGAGGTAGAGGCTGGCCGCGATCTCGGCGTTCGACAGCCCGGCCGCGATAAGCCGCACCACCTCGCGTTCCCGCTCGCTCAGGCTACCTGCGGCGCTGTCGGCCGGGGTGCCGGGTGCCGGGCCGCGGCAGAAGTCTTCGATCAGACGGCGGGTGATCGCGGGGGCGAGCAGCGTCTCGCCGGCGCAGGCCGCGCGGATGGCGCCGGTCAGCTGCTCGCGGGTGGCGTCCTTGAGCAGGAATCCGCTGGCTCCTGCTTTCATGGCGTGGTAGACGTACTCGTCGAGGTTGAAGGTGGTCAGCATGAGGATCTTCGCCCTGCTGCCACCCTCGGCTAGCTGGGCGGTTGCCTGGATCCCGTCGAGTCCGGGCATCCGGACGTCCATCAAGATAACGTCCGGATCCAGGCGGCGTGCCTGGGCCAGTGCCTGACTGCCGTCGCCGGCCTCGCCGACGACGTGGAGATCTGGCTCGGCTTCCAGCAGCATCCGCAGGCCCTTGCGGATCAGGTCCTGGTCGTCGGCGATCAGGACGCTGATCATGCCGGCTCGCCGATCGGCAACCGGGCACAGACGGTGAACCCGCCGCCGGGTCGCGGGCCGGCTCGCAGGTCACCACCGAACAGCGCGACCCGTTCGCGCATGCCCGCCAGCCCCTGGCCCCCACCCACCTCCCCTGCCCCCTTCACTGCCAGAGGCGCCGGGTTCCCGGGGCCATCGTCGGTGACCTCGATGGTCACCGCGCCTTCCGCGCAGCCGACGCTCACCTCGGCGCGGGCCGCGCCCGCGTGCTTGAGCACGTTGGTCAGCGCCTCCTGGACGATGCGGTAGGCGGACACGGTCACCGCCGGCGGCAGGGCCGTGTGGTCACCGTCGATGGACAGGCTTACTTCCAGGCCCGCGGCGCGGAGGCGGTCGGCCAGCGTCGGCAGCTCGCTGATGCCCGGCTGCGGAACGCGACCGGTCTCCTCATCCGGGTCCCGGAGCACGCCGAACAGGCGGCGGGTTTCGTTCAGGGCCTGCCGTCCGCTGTGCTCGATTTCCTCGAGGGTCGCCGGGTCCGCCCCGCCCAAGGCCCGCGCGCCGGCGGCGTGCAGCACGACCACGCTGAGGTGGTGAGCAATGATGTCGTGCAGTTCCCGGGCGATCCGGGCCCGCTCGGCCGCCACGGCCTGCTCGGCCTGGCGCTGCCGCGTCGCGCTCCGCGCGGCCATCCATATGGCCTGCCTGCGGGCGCGAACCAGAACGCCAACCAGGCAGAACGCCGCAAGCTGCAGCAAGGCCTTAGGCACGCTCGTCCCGCTGCCACTCGTATTGAGGGCCAGTCCGAGCCCGCCGTGATGGCTGATCTCGTCCACGACCGGGACGGCGAGGATCAGGCCAACGGCCGCGCGGCGCAAGCTGGCGTACGCGCCCAGCGCGTAGGCGGCGGCCAACAGCGCGAACGTGAAGGCTACGGGTGTGTCGGGATGCGGGCCAAACTCAAAGTCCAGCGATTTGGCGTACCGGCCCTGGGCGAGGAGGGATTGCAGCGCTATGACCGCCCAGATCGCGGTCCACACCAGCAGCGGAGCGCGGCGACGCAGCACCAGCGGTGCGCCGATGAGCAGGGGCAGCAGCGCCCGCAGCCACAAAGGCCCGGCGATCGTGGTGCCGCCGATCAGGCCGCGCGGCCCCCACGCGGCCGCGGCGGTCAGGCCGACCGCGACGATAGCCATCCCGGCATCCACGATCATGCTCGGGTCACTGTCCGCGAAGCGCCGAACTGCCTGCATGCATCCGAAGGTAGCGCCCAGCCAGGCCATACGCATCAGACGTGAGTCGACCCAGATTCAGACTTGCGGATGAACCGGTTCGTACTCGCGGCCGCAGACAACCGGGCTGGGATCCAGTCACAGTGGGCGGCGGACACAACGGATTTCTGCATGGAGGAGATCGATGAACGTCGTGGAGGCCAGTGGCCTGGGTAAGCGCTACGGGCGTAGCTGGGCGCTGCGCGAATGCACGCTGGAGATCCCCGCCGGGCGGGTGACGGCGCTGGTCGGGCCGAACGGGGCCGGCAAGAGCACACTGCTGAACCTGGCGGTAGGCCTGTCGGTGCCGTCGGCAGGTACCGTGACGGTGCTGGACGGCAGGCCGGCCGGATCCCCGGCCGCGCTCGATGGGATCGCGTTCGTGGCCCAGGACACGCCGCTGTACAAGACCCTGCCGGTCGCGGACATGATCTACATCACCCGCAGCCTGAACCGGCGCTTCGACCAACCCTACGCCCAGGCTCGGCTGAACGAACTCGGTATCCCGCTAAAGCGCAAGGCGGGGAAGCTGTCCGGCGGGCAGCAGGCGCAGCTCGCGCTGACCCTGGCGCTGGCCCGCCGACCGCGGCTGCTGGTGCTGGATGAGCCGGTGGCGATGCTCGACCCGGTCGCCCGGCACGACTTCATGGCCACGGTCCTGGCGGCCGCGGCCGCCGACGGGGTGTCGGTGCTGCTGTCCTCGCACGTGCTCACCGAACTGGAACGGGTGGCTGGCTACCTCATCCTGCTGGCCCGGGGTCAGGTGCGGCTGGCCGGGGAGGTCGGTGACCTGCTCGCCGCCCACGGCCAGGCCAGCCTGGAGGAACTCGCCATGGCCTACCTGCGCGAGAGCCCGTCGGCGGTGACGCGATGACCGCGCTGACCAGGGCCGCCCGCCCGGACAACCAAGACGACGCCAGCCTGCGGCCGGTGCCGTGGCGGCGGATGGCCGGGGTCACCTGGCGGCAGCACCGGATCGCGCTGGCCGGTGCGGCCGTGCTGCTTGGCGCGCTGGCGATATGGCTGTGGATCACCGGCATGCCGCTGCACCAGGCCTACGCCGCCGCGGCCGCCTGCCACCCGGCCAGCTCTCTCGCCTGCCAGAGCCTGATCGGCACCTTCGACGCCACCGCCACGAGCAACTTCATGGGGGATAAGGGTCCGGGGGGCGTCCTCCTGCAGCTGGTGCCCGCATTGATCGGGGCGTTCGTAGGGGCGCCAGTGCTGGCCAGAGAGCTGGAGACGGGCACCTTCCGGTACGCCTGGACCCAGGGCTTCGGGCGGTGGCGCTGGGCGCTGGCCAAGCTGGTACTGCTCGCGGTCGTGCTGGCCGCCGCCGGGTGCGCATTCGGCATGCTGGTGTCCTGGTATTTCCAGCCGGAGTTCGGAACCGGCAACCAGGCCGTTTACCAGACCTCCCCGCTCGTTACCCTGTTCAGCCTGCGCGAGGTCACGTTCTCCGCCTGGACGGTGGCCGCCTTCACGATCGGCGCGCTGGCCGGCATGCTCATCCGCCGGGTCGTCCCCGCCATCGTCGCCACCCTGACCGTCTACGCTGGGCTCGCCTTCGCGACCGCGGGCTTCCTGCGCGAGCGCTACCTGACACCTCTGGTCACTAACACCAACTTCAACCCCGGCACCAGCACGGCGTGGGTCATCAGCCAGTGGTCGACCAAGGATGGCCGGTTCGCCTTCGCCGGCAATCCCCCCACCAACCTCCTCAACCAGTTCTGCTCTTCCCTGTCACCACAGAAGGCGGCCGGGCCGAACGGATTCGCACAGTGCCTGGCTCAGCACGGCTATACGCAGTGGACCAGCTACCAGCCGGCCAGCCGGTTCTGGCCCTTCCAGTGGATCGAGGGCGGCTGGCTGCTCGCGCTGTCAGCTCTGCTCATCGTCACGACCGTCTGGCTGGTCCACCGCCGCGCCGCCTGACGCCTCCCCCGGTAAAAATTCGGTTGCGCCGACATTTGGACTGGCCAACCATGGACACCGATGAGCGCCGTGCTAATCACCGGCTGTTCTGGCGCCGGGAAGACCACGATCGCCGCCGTGCTTGCCCGCCGGGGCCTGGTAGCCATTGATTCCGACGACGACCCTTTGCTAGCCCGGACCGTTGACCGTGACGGCAACATCGTGGAAGAGCCTGAAGCACCTGACCTTGCCTGGTTGTCCGAGCACAGCTGGGCCTGGGACCCAGCCCGCCTAGACGAACTGATCCGCGCCGCCGCACCAGCGACGCTGTATGTCTGCGGCGGCGCGGCCAACGAACTCGAGCTCGCCGATCGCTTCACTCACATCTTCCTGCTGGAGATCGACGAGCCCACCATGCTGGCACGCATAGACACGCGCCAGGACAATGACTGGGGCCGCATCGGGGACACCCGCGAGCATCTGCGCCGCTTCCTGCCCGGATATCAGGCCCAGCTACGCGCATCCGGCGCGATCCCCATCGATGCCAGGAAACTCCTCGATCAAGTGATAGCCGCGATCCTCTCTCGCACGCTCGGATGCGGTTAGCTCGCGGACGTGCCGACCGTAAGCGCGAACACATCCTCGGCTCCCTTGCTTGGCGTGCCCGGCAGCGTCACCGAGGCCAGGGTCTTCCCCGCGGCCAGCGGGACCTGCTCGGAGAACAGGTAGTTGGCCGTGGAGTCCTGGCTGCCCGAGTCGAGGTCACGGTAGGGCATCGTGGCCACGATCGCGTTGCCGTAGCTGGGGGTGGACGCACTCGCGTTCAGGGTCCAGTCGCTGAGCCCCAGCGTGGTCGTCTGCGTGCTGCCGTCGGTGTAGTGCAGGACGATCTGCCCGTCGAGCGGCCCGTAGTACGCCGACCCGAGCACTCCCAGCGCGCTGCCGGTCCCGGAAACCGCGGCGGTCTGCCCGTCACATTCGACGTTGTCCATGGTTCCGGCGGCCACGTTCGGCCAGGTGTAGGTCAGCCCCTGCGAGGTGAGCTGGGCGCCGGGGGTGAGGCCCTGCGCGGCCAGTGCCTGCGCCGAGTAGGCGCCGGTGCCGCCGCCGAGGTTCGCCGCCACCGTGCTGGAGTCGTCGACGATGCCGACGTTGTTGAACGCCGATCCCAGCGAGGCGTAGGGGACGGAGAAGGTGGCCGACGCCGTGAAGCTCCCGGTCTGGCCCGACTGATCGTAGGACAGGTCAGCGGTGAGCTCCGACACCCCGGAACTGGCATTCGCGGGGACGGTGACCTTCCAGGTCAGGGTGGCCTGCTGCCCGGCCGCCAGGGCACCCGGGACGCTCGAGGTCAGCGTCCCGGCCGGCCAGCCGGCGGGCACCTGGAGGGACGGCTTCAGGCCGGTGATCGTGCGCCCGGTCGTGTTGGCGAAGGTCGCCGTGGCCGTCACCGCGGACCCGGGCACCGCCGTCGCCGGCACCGACAGCAGGCCAGACTGTTGCTGGAGTGAGACATCGTCGATGTAGCCCTGGAAGCTGCCGGACGCGCCGGGGCTGTCGAAGCCGATGTCAATACGGCTGATCTGCTTCCCGGCCGAGACGCTGCCGATATCGGCGGTGACCAGGTTCCACTGGTCGATAGCCAGCGTGCCGCACTGCCCGGACGGGGTGAGCGGGCCGCCGCGCTCGTCGGTCACGCCGAGGTTCCGCAACGCCGTACCGTCGGTGAAGACCATGTCCACCGACTCGCAGGTGGCCGCCTCGTCCTCGGGATAGATCCAGTAGGAGATCGTGTCATGGGAGGTGACCGTGACCGGGGCGGAGCTGAGGTCGAACACCTTCATGTAGGCGTAATCCTGCGCGGCGCCAGTGGCGGTGCCGGAGTAGCTGAGCGAGCCGTCCCCGGAATGAGCTTCCTCCTGGTACATGACCATCGCTCCGGGACTGGTGACGTTGCTGACTGCGCCCCCGCCCGGATCGGTATCGGCCACGCTGGCCCAGTCGGGCATTCGCTGGCCGTTCTCGAAGCTGGTGGACGTGAAGTTGTCGTACTGCGCCACCGTGTCCTCGCTGCGTAGCGGTGAGGTGGCCAACGCGATGACGTTGTCCCCGGCACCGTAATACAGCCACCACTCGCCGTTATGGAACATGATGGTGTTCATGAAAATGGTTGGGTGAGTCTGGCCGATCGTCTCGTACGACGCGGTGGGCTGCATGATCGGGATCGTGAGCTGGTCTGCCGCGCTGGTCATGTCGGAGGGGGAGAACTCCTCCTCGCTGAGCGCGTAGTACCAGCGGCCCTGGGACATCAGGTTCCCGGCCACGAACATCAGGATGTTGTGGTTCGGCGGCCCGCCCTTGACCGTCTGGTAGAGAACCACAGCTTGCCTGTCAATATCTCGAGCCGGTTGGCAGAGCCCGCGAGGACGTCGAAGAACATCAGCACAAGAGTCGACGGCCCCGGTTCAGTCACTACACCTGCCGCGATCTGCTGAAGGATCTTTGGCGCCAAATGTCACTTCTTCCCGACCGTGCCGGAACCGCGCCCGCTGTCGCCGATCGGCGACAGCGCCGTGATCCCGGCGGGAAGGTGACCCGCTAGTTTGGGACCGGCAGTGGATACTGGGAGATTTCGGGCCATTTTCGCCACGACTCCCGGCCGATTAAACGCGAGAGGAACCCCTTGAATAAGAGAAGAAACGGGCTGGCCGTGTGCGGCGTCTTCGTCGCCCTCCTGGCGGCAGGGTGCGGCTCTAGTTCCACGAGCGGCGACCCCGCCGCGGCAGGCGGATCCACCGCGACCGCCGCGCCGTCACCGACGAACACGCAGCCAGCGTGGGTCAAGACACTCGGGCCTGGGGTGACTGTAACCGACTCGAGCAGCGCGACGGCGGGCGACGGATCTCCGGCCGGAACTTTTCTGACTGAGGTGAAGGACCTGCAGTCGGGGCATTTCGTCGAAATGTGCTCGGTCATCGAGCCGTCCCAGCAGGCCGGCTGCAAGTCCGAGATGGGCTCGGTATCGGCGGCTGTCCTCAAGTCCGAGATGCCCGTCTTCAAGAATATCGTCATCCCGTACACGGCGGTCGACGGCGACAAGGCGCTCATCGGCAGCACGGGCAGCGTGTGCGCGGCGAACGCGACGCCGTCGAAGTGCTCCACCAACACCGACCCGGCCGCGATCTTCGACAGCGGCAAGTCGTTCGCCAGCCTGTGGAAAGAGACGGCGAATTCGGGTACGTCGAACAGCAACGCCTACGCGCTCAACCCACTTATCAAGGTCAACGGCGTCTGGTACGGCTATTCACTCAGCTTCTAAGCCGACCGTCCTGCCCCGCCGTCGCCACGAAGCGAGGGCAGGACCAAGGCGCGGCATCCGGCATCAGGCCGTGCTGGAACCGCGTCAGCTGTCGCAGATCCGCGACATCGCCGCGATTCCCTCGGCAAGGTGGCCGCCTAGGTTTTGAACTGGCAGTGGATGCCGGGGATAACGGGGCAATTCATGTAACGATCCCCCCGATTGACGAAAAGGGTGCGAAATGCGCATTATCCAACGGTGCATGATAGCTGCGGCCGCCATTGGCGTGGCGGGCGTGCTCGTCGCCGGAGGCTCCGTCCCCGCGCTGGCCGCGACGACGAGCGGGGTGCGGTACGAGGTATTGCAGAACGCCGGGACGCTGGGGCCTAACGGCACCGAGTGCACGGCGACGCTCCTGTCGGCAGCGGCTTCCGACGGCAGCCCGTCCTACGTATCCGCCATAGTGGCGAACACCCTGGCGGAGGCATGCATTAGCTGGTTGGAGAGCTCGGTGAACGGCGGGGCCTGGACAGATGTGTCGCCGGAGCAGAGCGTGCCAGGAGGACAAGCGCTCAGCAATGCGGCGTGGTACAAGACCGCCAACTACTACGCCGGACCGGGGACGAGCATCCGGTCCTGCATCGAGATTCCGGTCCCGGCGGGAGCCACGCCTATTTGCAGCACTCCGGTGACGCTCGCCGCGAGCAGCGCGCTGCCCGCCAGCGACGCCACCTCGGTGTATTACGCCCAGCACCAGCAGCCCGCGAGCATTGGCAGTGGCGGTAACCAGTGCTGGGCATATGTGAGTAGCAGCACCCCGTCCAAGGCCAGCACCTCTCAGGTCAACCTGACTTTGTGGGAACAGGGCGGGGTACTTGCCTGCACCGCATGGCTTGAGTCGTCCACGGACAACGGCAGTACCTGGGAGCAGGCCACACCGACCTACTCCTCGACCAACACGTCCTGGCAGCAATACGCCTTCTCCCCGTCCATCGCCGACGGGACTGGCGAACTTGCCCGCGCCTGTGTACAAGACGCCACCAGCGAGGCATGCAGCGCTGCCTGGTAGATAGGAGGCGTCGGCCCGCGTGCGTGGCCCATTCTCACGGTCCTAGGCAACGTTCCAGAGCAACATGAGTTTGCGGCGTGTCGCGCCCGTGAAGCGCACACTGGGGCAAACACCGTATACCGGCCAGCTGTGCGGGCCTGGTTCGCGGCGCCAGCCCCAGCGGTGGCCCATCGCTGGTGCTATGGCGCCAGCGATGGGCCACCGATAGCACCGCCGGGCGAGCCGGACAGGCAACATCAGCCTCACCCGGACCCTGCACCACGTATCCCCCGGGTGCCCCGGCCGGAAGAACGCTGGAAACGCGGCGACGCACCCCTAGCACGCAAGCCACCTGCGACAGGCCGGAAAATCACCTTATTTTGAAACGTTGCCCTAGCCGTGAGAATGGGCCACGTTCGCGCTGGGTAGCCCGGCAGCCGCAATTGCGGTTCCGTCAGCTCGGGCACAAGTATGTTGTCGGCGTGCCGTTCGCAAACATGATGATCTCCGCGACGTTCTTGGTCATGTTGCTGGGCAGGGTAACGGAAGAAGAACCCGCGGAAGCCGCCGCGCCGAGATTGGTTATGGTGATGATCGTGCCCGTATAGCCGTGACCACTGAACTCGATCTCCGTCAAGCCCTGGGCCGCCCCGGCGTTGGAGGCGATGTCGCTCTCGATCTTGTAACCGGCCCGGGGAAGCGCCGTGGCGTAGAAGGCTGACGACTGGGACGGGGTGACCGGGCTAACCGCTATGCCGATCTGCTTGGCGCAGGAGATGTTGTACGCCACCTGCGCTCCCTGCGGAATCGGGAAGCTGCCAATCGGCGCGTTCACGCGAACCGTGCTGGCCGCGCTGGATGAGGGCGAGGCCGGGTGCGAGGGAGACGCGGTCGGCGAGGACCCGGTGCGGCTCGCGGTCGGCGAAGGGGACGTCGTCGGGCTGGCGGTGGTGATTCCGGCGGTGCAGGCGGTCAGAGACAGCCCGGCGGCGCAGATAGTCACGGCGATGGCTGTGCGGCGGCGCATGTTCAACGGATGCCCTTCACCCAGTGTGCTTGTCGCTGTCAGCCCAAACCTAGACGGGTACCTTCCCGCGGGGACCGCGGTGGTGTCGCGGATCTGCGACAGGGAGCATGGTTCCGCCACGGTCCTGTACGGGGAGGCGGATACTGACCACGGTGCCCTGGCCGTCGCGGCTGCGGATCGCGACCTGGCCGCCGTGGCGGACGGCGATGACGCGGACAAGGGCGAGCCCGATACCGGTACCGGGAAGGCTGCGCGCGGCACGGCCACGGGCGAGTTCTTGCCACACTTCCCCGATCTCATCCTCCGGTATCCCGGTCCCAGTGTCGGCCACCTCCAACAGCACCCAGCTGCCATCCTCGCCGGCGCGTACCTCAACCGTGTCGCCGGGCGCCGAGAACTTGACCGCGTTGGCGACCAGGTTCTGCAACGCGATGAATAGCAGGTCCCGATCACCTTCGATGAGCGGTAGCGGCCACGGTGCCCGCGGCACGTTCACCCGGATGACCCGCTCGCTCGCCGCCGGGATCGCCGCGACGGCCTCGCTCACCTCGCTCAGCAGATCGGGCAGGTCGACCGGTGCGGCTTCGATCACCCGGGTCTCCAGGTCCGCCAGCTTGCGCAGGTCGCCGAGCAGCCGGGTGATCCGGTTGGCCTGCGCTGACACGCTCGCCACGGCGGCGTCAGGGGAGTCCTCCGCGGTGAAGGCCGCCGTGGAGGCGGCCCCAGCGTGTTCGATGTTCGCCAGTCCGGCGCGGATAGCGGTCAGCGGGTTCTTCAGCTCGTGATCTAGCCGCATCAGGAAACGCAGCCGGTCCTCGGCCGCCCTGGTCACCGTGTCGCGTACCGCCGCTTCGGCGGCAGCGGCGGCCCGTCGCCGGACCAGGGTGACGCCCGCCAGGATCAGGGTGCCGAGCAGGCCGACCATGCCGGCCAGCAGGGCGGGCGACACGGCGGCATACAGCCGGGTCTCAGGCTCTGTGAACTGCAGGACGACGCCGAGAGCCGTGCCCGCCAGCACCGGGACAAGGAGCCGCGGCGCAGTGGACGCCAATCCTTTCATCGCACCTCGTCCACCCGCGCGACAAACCGGTATCCCTGGCCGGGGACGGTCGCTATCCACTCCGGGTGCAAGGGATCGTCGCCGAGCGCTCGTCGCAATTCAGCGATCCGGTTGTCCACGGCGCGTGTTCCGACCGGAAAATCGAACCCCCACAGCACCTCGAGCAGCCGGTCGCGTGTCATGAGCTCGTCCGGGTGAGTGAGCAGGTAGTCCAGCAACAGCATCGCCTTCGGCGTGAGCATCAGTTCCGCATCCCTGAGCCAGGCCCGGCGCGAAATCCGGTCCATCCGCAGGTCGCCGGCGCGCAGAGTCGGCGACGCGGACAGCGGCCTGCGACCGGGCCGCGCGCGGCGCAGGACCGCGCGCAACCGCGCCAGCAGCTCATACGGGTCAAAGGGCTTGTTGAGGTAATCGTCAGCCCCTTCATCCAGGGCGATCGCGCGCTCGGCGGATTCACCTACCTGCGTTAGCAGCACTACAGGCAGCCAGCGGCCGTCGCCGCGCAAGCGGCGCAGTACCTCCCGCCCGTCGACCCGAGGCATCAAAACGTCGAGTACGCAGCCGTCCGGGTCAAGCCGCTCCACGAGTTCCAACGCGGCCTCGCCATCCGAGGCGACATGTACGACAAGCCCGGCCCGTTCGAGGAACGGAGCCAGATTGGATGTGATCGCGTCGTCGTCGTCGGCGAGAATCACAACGGGGCGCGCGCGCTGGCTGCCCATACCTAGCCCCCGGGTCGCTTCCATACTCGGCATTATTGCCCGTATGGGGACTAATTACGGAATCATCCACCGAGCGGCTATTAGCCACGATGTCCACTGGACGATGAAGGGATAGTTCATGGAGATCATCAATCTGGGTAAGGCTGATGGGCTGCCGCCGGTGGACTGGGCCGCAGTTGCTGAGAAGCTCGATGCAGGGTCGGCGCCAGCGCCGCGCTCAGGGAGTGAATAGGTCATCGTCTCACTGTTTGATCAGGTCCGATAGCATCGCGGCGTGCGGTTTGTGCTGCTGGGTCCGCTGGCGCTGATACGCGATGCAGGTGAGCGCACACCCATCGGCGGCGCGCGTCTGCGGGTACTGCTGGCTGCCTTGTTGCTGCAGGCCAATAAGCCGGTCTCGGCTGACGCGCTGGCCGACGCCGTGTGGGACGGTGTGCCCCCCGCCGCGGTGGCGACTACGCTCCGTGGTCATGTGCTGCGGCTGCGCCGCGCGCTGGAACCCGATGCCGGGGACCGCATCGTGGCGCGTGATCCGGGCTATCTGATCCGGGTGGCCGGCGCGGAGCTGGACGTGCTGGAGTTCCAGGAACTGTGCCGCAGTTCCGGCGCCGCGATCGGGGAGCAGGCGTGGGCCGGTGCTTCGGCCGCCGCGACCGGGGCGCTGGCCCTGTGGCAGGGCACGCCGCTGGCCGACGTGCCCTGCCAGGCGCTGCGCGATGCCTGGGTGCCGCAGCTGGAGCAGGCGCGGGTGCAGGCGCTGGAGTGGCGCATCGAGGCTGACCTGCGGCTGGGCCGCCGCGATCAGCTCGTTCCCGAGCTGCGGGCACTGGCCGGTGAGCACCCGTTGCGGGAGCGCTTCCACGGGCAGCTGATGGTCGCGCTGGCCGGCGCCGGGCGCCAAGCCGAGGCGCTGACTGCTTATCAGGACGCGCGCCGGGTGCTGATCGAGGAGCTGGGCATCGAGCCCGGGCCCGAGCTGCGGAAGCTGCACGAGCGCATCCTGGCCGGAGACACTGAGCTGCTCACCCCCGTCTCTCCGGTGGTGGCTGGTCCGGTGGCCGTTCCGCGGCAGCTGCCGGCGGCAGCCGGGCATTTCGTGGGCCGGGAGACCGAGCTCCAGGTGCTGTCGCAACTGCTGCCCCGCCACGCCGGGGCGGGTGGCCCGGTGGTGATCTCCGCGATCAGCGGCAGCGCCGGGATCGGCAAGACCGCGCTGGCGGTGCACTGGGCGCACCAGGTGGCGCCGCGTTTCCCTGACGGGCAGCTGTATGTCAATCTGCGCGGTTTCGACCCGTCGGTGCCGATGGCGCCGGCTGACGCGATCGGGCGGTTCCTGGAGGCGCTGGAGGTATCACCGGACCGCATTCCGGCCGACCCGGACGGGCAGGCAGCGCTCTACCGGTCCCGCCTCGTCGGCCGCCGTATGCTGATACTGCTGGACAATGCCCGCGACGCCGGGCAGGTACGCCCGCTGCTGCCGGGCGTGCCCGGCTGCCTGGTGGTCATCACCAGCCGCGACCAGCTCGGCGGGCTGGTCGCCCTGGACGGCGCCGTCCCGCTGACGCTGGACCTGCTCACCGAGCCCGAAGCACGGGACCTGCTGATCCGCCGCCTCGGCAGCGGGCGGGTCCTTTCCGCCGGGCGCACGGCCACCGAGCTGATCAGCTTGTGTGCCCGGCTGCCGCTGGCGCTGAACATCGCCGCCGCCCGCGCCGCCCTGAACCCGGCGCAGCCGCTGGCCGAGCTTGTCGATGAACTGCGCGACACCCGCCGGCGGCTGGATGCCCTGTCGATGGGGGACACCGCGGCGGACGTGAGCGCGGTCTTCTCCTGGTCCCAGCGCACCCTCGACCCGCAAGCCGCTCATATGTTCCGGCTGCTGGGCCTGCATTTCGGCCCGGACATCAGCCTCGACGCGGCGGCCAGCCTCACCGGCCTGGAACCCGCCGCCGCCCGCCGCGTCCTGCAGGAGCTGACCCGGTCTCACCTGCTCAGCGAGCACGCCCCCGGCCGGTTCAGCTTCCACGACCTGCTCCGCGCCTACGCGGCCGACGAGGCCCGCGCCCATGAGAGCGGCACCGAACGGGAGGCTGCGCTGCGGCGAGTATGCGACTTCTACCTGCACACCGCCCACGCCGCCGACCGCCTCATGAACCCGAACCGCCCGCTCATCGAGCTCGACCCGGCCGCCGGCGGGACTCGGCCCAGCCCGCTACCCGACGTGCCGGCGGTGATGGCCTGGTTCGACGCCGAGCACGCGAATGTGCTGGCCGCCCAGCGCACCGCCGCCGACTACGCGTGGCACAGCGTCGTCTGGCAACTGGCCTGGACACTGACCAACTACTACCGCCGCCAAGGACGCCTTGACGACCAGATCGCGGTATGGCGGTCCGCGGTCGACTCCGCCGGCCACCTGCCCGGCTCCACCACGCGCGTCCGCGCCCATCTGCACCTCGGCAACTCGCTAGCCGAGGTGGGGCAGCACGAGGAGGCGATCGAAAACCTCAACCACGCTCTCGCCCTAGCCGAAAAGCACCACAACCCCGCCGACCAAGCTCACACGCATTTCGCGTTCCAGCGCGCCTGGGAAGAGAGGGGTGACTATCGGCAAGCCTTGTACCACGCCAGATGCGCCCTCGGACTCTGCCTCGACCTCAACCAGCCGGTGTGGCAGGCCGACGCGCTCAACGCGGTGGGCTGGTCTGCCGCCCATCTCGGCGACTACGAAACCGCCCGCACCCACTGCGAAGCCGCTCTTGCCCTGTGTGAACACGGCGGCAGTTCCGACGGCCGTGCGAACTACCTGGACAGCCTCGGCTACATCGAACACCGTACCGGTCACCACGACCTAGCCATCGAACGCTACCAGCAGGCACTCAGCCTGCTCCGCGGCCTCGGCGACGTCTACCGCTGCGCCGATACTCTCGACAGTCTCGGCCACCCCTACGCCGCACTGGGCCAGTATGAGCGCGCCCGCGCCGTGTGGCGGCAAGCGCTCGAGTTCTACCAGAGCCAAGGCCGCGCCGAGGACGCCGAACGCGTCCAGCGCCAGCTCGACGCACTCAGTACCTGACGTCAGTCGGCCTTCGCGGGTCTATCCGGCGCTTGCATCACGCCGACGAGGATACGCGGCTGCTTCCGCCTGCGTCGCGGGGGGAAGGCTGGGCCGGCTTTGCTCCGGCCGCCGCACTGCCCGCGTCTCCCAGTATACGGTCACTGATGCAGGTCATAAGCATATCAAGTTCTATCAAGGTTGATGCCGGGCAAGGTGGCTGCTGCACTTTGCTGCTGCATCTCAGAGGTGACGCTGCCATTTGCTGCTGCCACAGAAGGGCGGGTGCTGACGCTTAAGTGTCAGGTCGGGTGGTAAATTGAAGGTTTCGATTTACGATAATGCTCTTATTAATGATGCACGTAAAGGCCAGCCCACAGGCCGGCCAGACCTATGATCAAAGCACAAATAATTGCACCAGCCAAGGCGATCGCCAGCTGTCTCCGCATCTCACTGCTAATGCCGTGAACTTCATTTTCCTTACGCGAGATGATGTAAATCGAACCAGATTTGTACGCAAAGTAACAATTAACTACGAGAGTCATAGCGAGAAATCCTAGTATAGCAAGTGCATCGTTAAGATGTGACTCATGAGGTGGAATTATTGGTATAAATTCCGAGGTAAGCAGGGCGCCCAGAAAAAGATGAGTTCAGTTCAACCCCAGAAGTGAAAAGCTGTTACGAAGCGGCGTTTGCCATTTATGTAATCTCGAATTCCGGTAGCTAGAGCCTGCCCGTCAGGGTCGGAAGATTCTGCCGAAATATCAGCGTATCGCCGAAAGAGATCGACTGAAACAAAGGGGTCGTGTATCGCCATTCAGACATTTTGGATTTCCTTAGAATTGGCATCCCGCAAGTCATTGGGAAGGTCCGCTTCGGCATCACCTGCCTTAATTGTTACCACAACTTTTTTATCTTCCGGATCTTGCGTTGTCACGCGAGTTCGCTCGCTATCTTTCAGCGATTTGGCTCTTTTGTCCGCGGTGTCTTGATTTCTCTGCGAAGGGCCATATTCGCCGCTACTCCCGCATTAGTTTTATTAGTGTCGAGCAATTTTGTTTTGGGATGTACGGGTCGTCGCGCTTCCCTCGCTCCGACCGAGCTGGGTGCGAGTCTAGCTTCGCAGCTAGATCCTCGCGAGATGAATTAAGCAGAACTCCCAACGGCGTAGTTACTGTTGCACGTCTCTGATTTGATTTACGCCTAATCATCAAACAGGGACAGAAGTGGCGACGGTGCGCTGACATCTTATCGAACAGAGTGGCGAATTTGACACGGGGACGGCTGCTCGTACGCTTGCCCGCGATCGGGCGGCATCTCAGGCCGCCGGTATCAGCCCGATGGGAGCCGCCGCGAGGGGTCCCCGCGTTGTCAAATCCGGCGCGGCCCCGTGACCCCTCCCCGCGGCTCAAGCGCGACACCTTGATGAACACCTTCGCGGCAGCCGACCGGCGTTGTAAAGACTCAGAGTGCACCCGTAACCATCTGAGCAATGTTCCGTTGCAAGTCAGAGCGGCTCGGAGCGGGTGAGTCGGCCTGTAGGCCGGGTTCTGTGCACCCGCTTGCGCGGGCCGACGATCATCCATCTAGGACTGCCGTTGCCGACAGCCTCGTGCGGTCTACCCGCGAGCATCGGACGGGCCGTCCTCAAACGCACGCGCGGAGAACCAAACCGTGGTTCCCCTTCTTGACCTTGCTCCGGGTGGGGTTTACCAAGCCGCCGCAGTCACCTGTGGCGCTGGTGGTCTCTTACACCACCGTTTCACCCTTACCTCGCGCCGGGTAGGCGCGGGGCGGTTTACTTTCTGTGGCACTGTCCCGCGGGTCACCCCGGGTCGGTGTTACCGACCACCCTGCCCTGTGGAGCCCGGACCTTCCTCACCGGGCCCGAAGGCCCGGCGCGACCGCCCGGCCGACTCACCCACCGTCAACAATATCGCTTTTCGCACCGGAACCTACGGACCCGCGCGGCTCCGACAGGTCGCGACGGTAACGCACCTCGGTGACGCCGTCCGCAACCTGGGTTATTCCGGCCTGAAGCACCCAGCCACGCCGTTCGTACATGCGACGCGCCCGCTCGTTCGCGTCGATCACCCAGAGGCCGGCAACTCGGTATCTCGCGGCGCCCAGCACCTCGAGCGCCACGTCGTGCAGGGCAGTCCCGATCCCCTGTCCCCACAACGCCGGAAGCACATGCAGAGCGACAATCTGACCACCAGGGAACTCCGGATCACCGCGTGCCATTACGGCCCCTACCGGGCGGCCGTAGCGGGAGGCGACCAGGCCGACCGCAGTTGGATCAGCCAAGCGCTTCACCCAGATGGCGCGCAACGACGCGTACGCGAGCGGCGAGCTATCAGGAAAGTACGGCCGGTAGGCGACCGTGACAGTGGCCCAGTGCACGGCGGCGATGACGTCGGCGTCCGTACAGACCGCGACGTCCGGGCCGTCGGCGCGCCCGCTCACAGCAAGGCTTCCGCCCAGATCGCGGGCACTGGACCGGTGACTCGGACCGCGTGACCGCCAGCAAAGGCCGCGAGCGACTCTAGCGACGCGGCAATGGCCGGACCGGTGGACGCGGGCGCGCTGCGGTAACCGAATCCCCACAGCCGCGCCGTCCGGTCCCGGTGACAGATGAGGCCGACCGATGAACCCACCATCGTTCTGATCCTCCTTCTACACTCACTGCGGACGCCCAGGGGCAGGCGGCGAGCTCCAGTCCGGGGTAGCGCCCGTAGATGAAATGCCGCACGATGTCACGCTCGCGCGCCACGCCGAGCGCGAGCAGTGCCAGCTCGGCGGCTCGCGAGACGGCCTCGCCCGGCGCCGATCCGCCGTCAGGAACCGACGGCGCGAGCGTCCAGAAGCGGCGCAGCCCATCCCGCCGGGCGACCGTGACCACGCCCTGCTTCCAGAGGATGTTGAGCATCTGCTCCGCGTTCCGGCCGTTGGTCCAGCCGGTCGATGTCCACGGCGCCACCGACCGGTCCTCGATCGCCTCCATCGCCAGCGGGCCGGACGTCCCGAGCAGCTCCACCAGGTACGACCGGAACGACTCGTTGGCCGCGAGCCAGTCGGGCTTTGCCAGTTCCGAAGGGTAGGCGAGCATCATCGGCCGGTGCAGCTCGTAGTCCTCGGTCAGCACGATGGACGCGGCGTGCGCCCAGTACTCGAATAGCCAGCGTTCTTCCCACAGCAGAGCGTCCAGTTCCGCTCGGGAGAAGGCGCCGAGCCGTGACCAGAGTACGAGCAGGTGACTGCGGGCGACGGTGTTCACCGGGTCGAGCTGCAGGCAGCGCAGCGACCGGAGCACGTCGCGCAGCCCGCCAGCGACGGATCCCGCCAGACGCGGCGACCGCACGGCGAGTCGCCGCGCCTGGTCGAAAGTCAGCGAGATTCCGTCGGCCATGCGGCAAACGTAACATCGCTCTGGCCGGCTCCGCCTCCTCAGCGGTTCCGGTGCCCGCCGCCGGGGCGGATGGCTCGGGCTTCGCGCGCACCGGGGCGAAGCCAAGTCCGGCGGCCAGGCAGGCAAACGGGATGACCGGGATCAGGTACCGGTAGTCGAAGTCGGCTAGGGCGATCGGAGACACCAGCAGCACGACGGCGGCTATCCAGGGAAACATGCTGCCGGAACGCCGCTGCCAGCGCAGCCGCAGCGCCCAGCGCGACCGGTCTTGGCGGCGCTGGATGGTGAGCACTCCCCCAAGACCCATGATCATGATCAGGCCGAACAGCGGTCCCCATGTATAGAAAATCCGCTGGTATCCAAGGATGAGGACCGCGACCGGCTTGATCACCACGCCCGGATCCTGGTGCCCGTAGCTGAGCCAATCGGAGTACGCCGTACCGCCATGGATCCATTCATGGTCCGGATTGTTCGGCGGCAACATGTTGTACTTGGACGTCACGTAGTGGATGTGGAAGTCGTAGTAGTACACGGTGCCGGCGCCTGGGTAGTTTTGCCGCGGGAACTCGACGGACATCAGCACGCCCTTGACGACCGCCTTGAGGTAGTCGAACGGCTGGGCTTCGATCGCGGCGATGTCGAACTTGGTCAGCAGGCTGTTCCCGGCGACGCTGACCGACCCGCCGATGGTGTTGATATAGGCCTGCTGGCTCTGCAGCACCGAAGCGTGCCAGATGTAGTTCCCCGGCGCGGAGCGCTTGGTCACCGGATCGGCCGGGCAGACCTTCATCACGTCGGCGGACGCGTGGATTTCCGAGCAGACCGCGAACGGGGAGACCCGTCCCCACACGTAGAACCCGGTTGACCTGGTGAGTCCCCAAGACCCGGTGCTGTCATGAAACCAGGCCGCGTACGCCCCGACCGGTGCCAGGCAGCCGACCGCGACCGCGATGGTGACCAGCCAGCCCTGGAGTTTCCGCCAGCCGAGGGCGCGCAGTTCCTTGATCAGCACGAACAGCGGGACAATCACGAGCATCGGCAGACCCTCGGTCCGGTCGATGATCGCATAGCCGACGAGCAAGCCGGCGATCAGCCCGACCCACCACTTGGTCCTGGTGGTCCACAGCAGCAGGAGTGTGGCCAGCAGCAGGCAGAACGTGAACACCGCCTCGGCCATAATCAGGTGCTCATCCTCGATGATGTACCCGTCGAGGAGCTGCGGCAGGGTCGCGATCGTGGCCCACTTCTTCGAGACACCGTAGCGGCGAGCCAGCGCGTAGATCATCACCGCGACGGCCAGCCCCATCAGGTGCTGGACCAGCGTCACCAGCGTGAAGCTGTGGAACGGCAGCAGCAACCGGAGGAACAGCGAGTACCCGGTCGACTTGGACAGGTTCGGCTGCGGCCGCAGCGCCGCGCCCACGTAAACGTAGGAGTCACCGGCGAACCACAGCGCGCCAGGATACCCGATCATCGCCAGCAGCCGCAGCAGGAATCCAGCGAGCAGCGCGAGCGAGAACCAGCGGTTACGTTCAATCACGTTCCGCAGTCGACCGGTCAACCCCTCGATCTGTAGCACGGGCTTGATCTTATCCATGCAAGGAGCGGACCATAACGACGCGTCACATCGCCCTGGCAGACTTCGCCTTCTCGGCGATCTCCGTCCCGGTGTCAGAAGGCTCGAGCTTAGCCCGGAACGGCGCGAAGCTCAGGCCGGCCGCGAGGCAGCCGAACGCGATGGACGGGAGCAGGTACCGGTAGTCGAAGTCGGCCGAGGCGATCGGGAAGATGAGCAGCGCCACCGCGGTGAACCACGGGAACATGCTCCCCTGGCGGCGGCGCCACCGCAACCTCCACGGCCGCCGGGTGATGGTCAGCACCCCGCCCAGCCCCACGATGAGGATGATCGCGAACAGCGGCCCCAGCGTGTTAACGGCCCGTTCGTACCCGAGGATCACCACCGCGACGGGCTTGACCACCACGCCGGGGTCCTGGTGCCCGTAGTTCAGCCAGTCGTTGTACGCGGAATCGGCGGTGGTCAGGGGCGGAATCCACTCCTGGTTCTTCGGCGGCAGCACGCTGTACGTCGACGTGACGTAATGCGTGTGGAAGTCGTAATAGTAGGTGGTGCCAGCGCCCGGGTAGCTCTTCATCGGCCACTCGAACGCCATCAGCACGCCCTTGGTGACCGCCTTCAGGTAGCCGAACGGCTGGGACTTGATCGCGTCGATGTCGAACTCGGTGAGGAGCTTGTCCCCCTCGGCGCTGACCGGCCCACGGACGCTGTTCATGTCCTGGTGGACTTGCGGGGCGAACCAGATGAACTGGCCCGGCGCGGTGCGGTCCTTGTACGGCTCGGTCGGGCAGTACTTCATCAGGTTGGCCGGCGCCTTGATCTCCGCGCAGTCAGCGAACGAGGAGACCCGCCCCCATAGGTAGAACCCCTGGGCGTTGCTGATGCTCCAGACCCCGGCATAGGAGTGGAACCAGGCCACGTAGCCGACCACGGGTGCCAGGCAGCCGACCGAGACCGCCACCGTGACCAGCCAGCCCTGGAGTCTCTTCCAGCCGTAGGTCCGCAGCGACCGGATCAGGATGAACAGCGGGAACAGCCCGATGACCACGATGTCGGTCGGGTAGGCGATCGCCGTGTAGCCGACCAGCAGGCCGGCGATCAGCGCGACCCACCACCTCGTCTGGGTAGTCCACAGCAGCAGGAGCGTGGCCAGCAGCAGGCAGAACATGGCGATTGCCTCAGCCATGATCATGTGCTCGTCCTCGACGACGAAGCCGTCGAGGAGCTGCGGCAGCGTCGCGATCGTGGCCCACTTCTTCGAGACACCATAGCGGCGGAGCAGCACGTAGATCATCACCGCGACGGCCAGCCCCATCAGGTGCTGGACCAGCGTCACCAGCGTGAAGCTGTGGAACGGCAGCAGCAACCGGAGGAACAGCGAGTACCCGGTCGGCTTGGACGCGTCCGGGGTCGGGCGCAGCGCCGCGCCGATGTACACGTAGGAGTCACCGGCGAACCACAACGCGCCCGGGTACCCGACCATCGCGAGCAGCCGCAGGAAGAATCCGGCTAGCAACGCGAGCGAGAACCAGGGGTTACGTTCGATCACGTTCCGCAGTCGCCCGGTCAGTCCCTCGATCCGTAGCACGGGCTTGATCCTATCCATGTACGGGGCGACTCAGGTGATATCAATCGGCTACGCTGCGGCTAGTGAGGGCTCGGGCACTGGTGACCGCGATCGGCGGTTTGGCACTATTGGCGGCCGCGGCGGATGCCGCGCACCGCTGGGCGGCGGGCAGTAAGTACCGCGGATCCGGTGATCAATCCACCGAGGCGATCATCGTGCTCGGGTACAAATCACGTCCGGACGGCCAGCCGCATCCGATACAGCGCTGGCGGTGCGAGATCGCGGTCCGCTCGATGGACCCGCAACGTTCATCAACGTTGATCATGAGCGGCGCCCGCGGCGAGGCCCAGACGATGGCCGACTTCACCCGCGACGTGCTTGGGGTGCCCGCGGACCGGATCGTCTTGGAGGAGCGGGCCAGGACGACCTGGGAGAACATCGCCTTCAGCCTGCCGCTCGCCGAGAAGTACGACGCGATCAAGATCGCCTCCGACCCGCTGCACGTGCGCCGGGCGCGGCGTTACGTCGGCTGGCTCCGCCCGGACCTGCTCCCCCGCCTCGAACCCGCGGCCGACTACCGGCCGTTCGAGCATCCACTGCTCAAGACGGGATCGTTCCTGTACGAGTTCATCCGCCCGCCGCTGCGCCGCGCCCGCCGCTTGTGACCAGGCCGGACCACTCGGCCTCACTCCTTCCGCGACTTCCGCACGCGAGATCGTTAGCTGGCGTCGGCGGCGTTCCGCTGCTTCGCCTTGTTGATCACTGCCCGGAGCGCATCATCGAAGATGTCCGGGTGAGCGCGCCGGAGCAGCACCAGCGCGCTCGCGCCGCCTTTGCGCCCGGGCGGGCGAGGCTCTCGGCGGACAACCTGCGTGAGGGCTTCCGGCCCGAAAGACGACCCGATCCTGGCGCGTACGGCGTCCAGATCGATCCCGATAGCGGCCAGCGCGTCCCGGTCCAGGCCGGCGAACAGGATTGCTCCCGGTCCGGCACGACGGGCGATCTCCTCCGCGACGTCTTCGATCGTGACACCGCAGGAGTGCAGGACAGCGCGCGCAGGCCGAGGGCCGCGTCCTGCGTGAACGGCGGAGACCAGGACGGTCATGAGATGCTCGCCGCTGACGTAGCGGCGGGTGAGCCTGCTTGCGTGCCCCAGGGCGCGGGCGAGCGAGGTGCGGGTATCCCCGGCCATTACCGGCTCCCGATCCGCTTGCCGTGCTTGCGGTGCACGGTCTGCTTGGTGACACCGAGCCGCTCCGCGATGTCCTGCCAGGACCACCCGAGCTTCCGCGCGTTCTCGACCTGGAGGATCTCCAGCCGCTCGGTGAGCACTCGCAGGGACGCCACTGCGCGGAGCCCGACATCAGGATCGGTGCTGGCGGCGCCCCGGGCGATATCGAGTACAGGTTCCATACACGTCAGCATATGCTGACAGACTTGACTTTGGGCCGTCGCCAGACCCGTAACTTTCTCAGCGCGGGAGAGCGGGGGGTGGAGGACGCCCGGTCGCTGTCCACCCGGCTCCACCCGATGACCCACCCGTGACCCGATGTGCCCAAGAGGTCAAATGGCGAGGCTGGAAGACGTCACCAGTTCCTATCTAAAGGAGACGTCAATGCCAGCCAGTGTCTGGATTCTCAACCTGGTCGTGCTCGCAGTCGTGCTGGAGGCCGACCTCGGCCGCCGGAAGATCGGCTGGTTCCGGGTGCTGCGCCCGCTGATCACCGCCGCTGCCGTCGTCGGCGCGTACCTGTCCAGCGTGCCGACCTCCGGTCACAACCTCACCCTGGAGGCCATCGGCGCCGGGGCCGGGATCCTGCTGGGCCTGGCCGCCCATCTGTTCATCTCGGTCGGATACGAGCCCGTCAAGAGCAGGAAGGGCGTGCGCGACCGCGCGATCAGCCGGGCCGGGTTTGGCTACGCCGCGTTCTGGGCCGTGATCTTCGCCGGCCGACTCATGTTCATCTACGGCAGCGAGCACTGGTTCTCCCGCTCTCTGGGGCAGTTCCTTGTTGCCCACCAGCTGAGCGCCGCCGGTCTGACCGATGCGGTGATCTTCATGGCCATCGCCATGGCGCTGGCCCGCAGCGTGCTGCTGGGCGCCCGCGGCCGGCGCGCCACACGCCGCTCCGCTGCCGGGGCGGTCACCTCGGCCATGGCGGTGAGCACCCCCCGGTAACTGGCCCCAGCTGAGTTGCGGCCCAGGAGAGCAAGAGAGAAGGAAGTCGGGCCATGATTGTCCTGATTCACCTGCTAGAGCACCTAGGTATTCCCTCGGCAGCGGCCATCGCCCTCGTCATCGCCGGTAAGAAGGCCCTGAGCGGCGGGATCTCGAGGACCGGGGGCGCCGCGACAGCGGCCGACGGCGTTCCGGTGGCAGCCGCTGAGCGCATAGCCGCGCACGCGGATGGGAACAATGGGGCGAACACGCCGGAGGGAGAAACTGGTGAACGCGGGCACACCGGCACGCCGGTTCGACTGGCGCAGGTGGATGTGGCTAGCGCGCACCTGCCTGGCCGGGTTGCTGCTTGCCGACCTCTCGCTCGGCCATCCCGCGCCCGGTCTCAGCGGCAGGCACCTCGTCCTGCTGGTGGGCAGCGTCTTGGCCGCACTGACATGGATCGCCTGGCTGCCCGCCGAGCGGGTAGGCCCGTGGATCCGGGTGCCGGTCCTGATCGTCGGGATGGTGGGAGCCTGCTTGGCCGCCCTGGTCAGCCCTAACACCGCCGCCGCGGCGCTGCCGCTGGCGATCGGCGTCATGGCCGGCAGCTCGTTCACCGTGCTGGAAGGTGCCTGGGTGGCGGCCTGCGGGCTCGTTACCCTGGGGGCGGGCTCGCTGGTCGTGACCTCCCCGGGTTTCTCCCTGCTCGGCGCCTGCGCGTCGGTCGTGGGCGGCCTGCTCGCCGGGCTGTGGCGCAGCCAGTACCGGCTGCGGGCCGAGGAGGCCGAACTGGCCGCCGCCCAGACGCGGCGGGCCGAGCAGGAACACATCCGAGCACAGGTGCTGGACGAGCGCACGCGCATCGCGCGGGAGATCCACGACATCCTGGCCCACACCCTGGGCGGCCTGGTGATCCAGCTCGACGCGGCCGACGCCCTGCTTGGCGAAGGCAACGACCCCGCCGGAGGCCGCCACCTGGTCGGGGGCGCGCGCCAGCTGGCCGTCAAGGGACTGGAGGAGGCCCGGCAGGCCATCACGGCTCTGCGAACCGACCCGGTCGACCTGCCCGAGGCGCTGTCCGCGCTCGCCATCGGCGACGGCCGGCGCGGACAGGTCAGCTACGAGGTGCGCGGCACCCCCCGCCGACTCGCCGCCGACGTCAGCCTCGCCGTCTACCGCACGGCCCAGGAAGCGCTAACCAACGCCCGCAAGCACGCCCCGGGAGCCATGGTGGCCGTGACGCTGTTCTTTCGATGAGCAGACGACGGCCCTGCGGGTCGTCAACGGCGCTCCGCCGGATGCCCCTGCCGCCGACCCCGATCCCGGTGCGCCGCTGGCCGCCACCGGCGGCGGGTACGGGCTGACCGGGCTCACTGAGCGAGCGGAACTGCTCGGGGGTAGCCTGCAGGCCGGCCCGGACGGGGGCGACTGGGTCGTCGAGCTGACGATGCCAGGATGAGCGAGGGACCGCGATGAGCGAAGAGAACGCCACGGTGCGCGTTGTGGTGGCCGACGACCAGCGGGTGGTGCGCGAGGGCCTGGTGACCTCGCTGAGCGTTCTGCCCGGAGTGGAGGTCGTCGGTGCCGCCGCCGACGGCGAGCAGGCCGTGGCCCTGGTGGGCCGGCACCGGCCGCAGGTCGTGCTGATGGACCTGCGGATGCCCCGGCTCGACGGGGTGGCGGCCACCCGCCAGATCCTGCGGGACTATCCCGCCACCGCCGTCGTGGTGCTCACCACCTACGCCGACGACGACTCGATCCTGGCGGCCCTCCGGGCCGGGGCCCTCGGCTACCTGACCAAGGACGCCACCCGGGAGCAGATCGCCCGCGCCCTGCACGCGGCGGCCGAGGGGCAGTCGATCCTCGACCCCGCCGTCCGGGCCCGTCTCGTCGCCGCGGCCGGGGCCGGCCCGGATGCCGTCCCCTCCCGGCCGTTGCCCGACGGCCTGACTACGCGCGAGGCCCAGGTCCTGTCCCTCATCGCGACCGGCCGCACCAACGCCCAGATCGCCGCCGCCCTCGTCGTTAGCCAGTCAACCGTGAAGACCCACATCAACAACATCTTCGCCAAGACCGGCGTCACCGACCGCGCCCAGGCCGTCCACTACGCCTACACCCACGGCCTCGCTGACTCCGGCACAGCGAGCTAGGACTGGGTGACGCCTCCGCCCCGAGCGATTCCGCAGCCGTCGCGCCGACCCCAGCGATGGGCCACCGATGGCGGCAGAGGCCCACCGATGGGTCATCCATGGGGCCGGTACCGCTACTGGCGGGAAGAGTTACCGCGCCCACTGCTCTAGTTGGGTGACGAACGCGCGGGCGTACTCCGGCCAGTCGTGGGTTCGCTCCGCGGCCTCGTGGCCCCGGGTGCCCATCTTGACGCGCAAGTCTGGATCCGAAGCCAGGCGCAGCACCGCGTCGCGGGCCGCTTCCGGGTCCTCGAAGGGGACGACGAAGCCGCAGTCAGCCGATTCGACCAGCCCGACGGCCAGCGGCAGCGGGGTGGTGATCACCGGGACACCGCGGGCCATGTACTCGACCACCTTGGTGGGCATCGAGTGCCGGAAGTTCGCCTCGTCGCGCAGCAGGGACAGCCCGGCGAGCGCTCCGTCGACCAGGAGCATGGCCTCGTCGTTCGGCACGAACCCATGCCAGACGACGGAGTCAGCCGCCTCGATGGCGGCACGGGCCTGCGCGTCCGCCGGACCGGTCAGGTGCACTTCGATCCCGCGCGGCCGGAGCAGCGCACCGAGCGAGATCATCTCCGGCACGCCACGGTCCGGGGACAGATGCCCGACGTACACGACACGCAACGGCTGCGCGACCGGTGCCACCGACGGAGGCACGTAGGTCACATTGGGGACCACCGGGTGCTGGCGGCGGAACCGCGATTGATAACCCGTCTCGGCCAGGATCAGGTGCAGCCGGCGTTCGGCCAGCCGTTCGGCCGAGATCACTCCCCCGGCCGCCGTCGGCCGCAGGAACGAGGGCAGCCACGCCTTGGTGGTCAGCGCCGCCGCGGTGTCCTCGTGTACGTCCCACACCACCGGTGGCCGGTTCCGCCTGGGCGGCAGCACGAGCAGCAGCTCCGGGTCGTGGATCAGCACGATGTCAGCGGACGGCGCCTCACGGCGCAGCGCCGACCGTGCGGCCCGCAGCGCCGTGAGCCGCCGCCGCCCGGCCGCCCGGGGTATCGGGACCGCGGTGACACCGGAGGCGGTGAAGGAAGAGTCGAACGGCGCGATGTAGGTGACGTCGTGCCCGGCGTCGAGCAGTGCCCGGATCTCCCGGTAATAGATCCGGGCATCGGCGGGATGGTGCACCACCGTGCACACGAGGACCCGCATCGCCGCCGCCTACAGAACCTCGATGGTGCGGGACGTCTCGCCCTCAAGCACGCCCCGGGTATCCAAGAACAGCCGCGCCTTCGTAGCCAGCGCGGGCACGTCATAGGCGTCGTGCGCCTGCAGCAGGATCACCAGGTCGGCCTCGGCGTCCGGCGAAGCCGCCCGGGGCACCGAAACATCGTCCAACGACCAGGACGACACGTGCGGGTCGTGATACGACAGCACCGCACCGCGGGCCAGCAGCTTGCGGGCGATCGGCCGCGCCGGGGATTCGCGCTGGTCGGCGATGTTCTTCTTGTAGGTGACACCGAGCAGCAGCACCCGCGCGCCGTTCATCGCCTTGGCGTCCCGGTTGAGCAGCTCGGCGCCCCGGTCAACCACGTACGACGGCATCCGGCTGTTGATCTCCTGGGCCAGCTCCACGAACCGGAACGGGTAGGACAGCTCGGCCCTGACCTTGTAGGACAGGTAGTTCGGGTCGATCGGGATGCAGTGCCCGCCAACGCCGGGCCCCGGGTAGAACGCCTGGAACCCGAACGGCTTGGTGGCCGCGCAGCGGATCGAGTCCCACAGATCGATGCCCAGCTCGTGGCAGAACACCGCCATCTCGTTCACCAGCGCGATGTTCACGTGCCGGTAGGTGTTCTCCAGCAGCTTGGCCATCTCGGCCTCCCGAGCCGATGCCGCCTTCACCACCGTGTCGCACACCTGCGAGTAGAACGCCGCCGCCGCTTCGGTGCAGTCCGGCGTGATCCCGCCAACGACCTTCGGCGTGTTGCGGATGCCGTAGACCCCGTTGCCTGGGTCGATCCGCTCCGGGGAGAACGCGAGGGAGAACCCGGTCCCGGCGGTCAGCCCGGAGACCGTCTCCAGCATCGGGCGGACGATCTCTTCGGTGGTACCCGGGTAGGTGGTGGACTCCAGGATCACCGTGCTGCCCTGGCGGACCAGCTTGCCGGCCGTCTCGGTGGCCGCCCGCACCGCGGTCAGGTCCGGCCCGTCGGATTCCGACAGCGGGGTCGGGACGCAGATCACGATCACGTCGGGGTCGCCGGCCTCGGCCAGGTCGGACGTGGCGCGGAAGCCCGTCGCCAGCATCGACGCGATGTCGTCATCGCTCAGGTCATCCACGTGAGACCGGCCCGCGTTCAGGCCGTCGACGGTGCGCGGGCTGATATCGAAGCCCGTCACGTCAAGCCCGCGCCGTGTGGCCTCCTGGGCAAGCGGCAGGCCCACGTAGCCCAGCCCGATCACCAGCACTTTCACGCTTCCTCCCACGGTCCTGCCCTTCGCTGACCCTCCATCGTAGGGCCTCCTGCGGCCAGCCTGTCATAACGGAAAATTGCTCTCCGCGAGATGGCTATTTTCCACTGTCCCTGAAACGTCAGTGGCGATCAGCATGATAGTGGGCATGAGCAGCGACATTCCGGGGGAACTTCGCGACATAGCGGCCAGACAAGAGGGGGTGGTGTCCCGGCACCAGGCACTCAGCGCGGGTATGTCGGATGGGGCGATCACGTCGAAGGCGCGGTCGGGTCGCTGGCAACGGATATACCCCGGCGTGTACGCGCTGTTCACTGGGTCCACGCCGCGACTCGCGCGACTATGGGCCGTGGTGCTGTGGGCCGGTGAGCGCGCGGTGCTCAGCCACGAATCCGCCGCGGAGTTGCATGGCATGCTGCGCAGGCCGGAGCGAACCCTCCATGTCAGCATTCCGCTAGACCAGCGGTTGCGGCCAGTTCCCGGGGTGCAGGTGCACCGGTCGAAATACCTGCCGGATCCCGCGCTGTTCCCGCCCGGCTGGCTGCCCATCACGGACCCGCCCAACACGGTGCTTGACCTGGTCCAGATCGCGGCGAACGAGGACGACCTGTGCGGATGGATCACCCGCGGTCTCAGCAAGGGAAATGTCAGCCCGGAGTCCCTGCGGGCAGCCATGGCGCGTCGCTCGCGGGTGCGCGGCCGGGACGACATCGACAACCTGATCACCGAGGCTACCGAGGGTACTCAGTCGCCGCTGGAGCGTCGCTACGACCACGACGTCGAGCGCGCGCACGGGCTGCCGCGATCAAACCGTCAGGTGCCCTATCTGAAGCCGGGCGGCACGACCGGTTACCGCGACCGGTACTACGAAGCCTACGGGGTGATCGTGGAGTTGGACGGTCGGGCGGACCATCCCGACGACAGGCGTCAGGCCGACGTTGATCGTGACAACGCGGCGGTCGTCAGCGATGGCGCGGTCACGCTGCGGTACGGCTGGCGCCGTGTCCGCTGGTCGCCTTGCGGCGCCGCCGCCGAGGTCGCTGGCGCCCTGCGTAAGCATGGCTGGACCGGCCGCCTCCGCCACTGCTCACCCACCTGCACCGCTTCCGGTGATAGTGGAAACTAACCGTCGCCCCGCGACGGTTAGTTTCCACTATCTTGCCACCAATGCCGCTATACAGCGCCCAGGCGTGTGTATGCCGCGCGGTACCGTTCCGCGTCGAGCTCCCAGGTCCTCTCGCGCCCGGCCCACTCCCTAGCGGCACCCCCCAGACGCGAGCGCAACGCCGGGTCGGCCTGCAGGGTCCGCAGCCGGTCCGCGAGCGCCGCCGCGTCCAGCGGCGGGCTGAGCAGACCCGTCTCACCATCGGTGACGATCTCGGCGAGCGCCGCCACGTCGCTGACCACGACGGGCAGTCCGCTGGCCATCGCCTCGACCGGCTTAAGCGGCGTCACCAGCTGGCATACTCGATCCGGCGTACGAGGAACCACGAACACATCGAGGATGGCGTGATACTCGCGGACCCGGCCCGGCGGTACCCGCCCGGTGAAGATGGCGTCAACACCGAGTTCTGCCGCCTGGCGCTCCAGCGCTGCCCGCTCCGGCCCATCCCCCACGATCACCACTTTGACGGATTTTTCGGATTTGTCCGCACCGGAGGCGCGGGAGGCACCGGAGGCACCGGAGGCACCGGAGGCACCGGAGGCACCGCGGCCGTCGGAGGTGCCGGAGCCGCCGGAGTCGCGGGACGAACCGAGCAGTGCGGCCGCTTCCAGCAGCGTCCCGATGCCCTCGTAGCCGAACAGGCTGGAGACCTCCCCGACGACAAAATCCGACGGCCCGATCCCCAGCGACGCCCGCAGCGCCTCCCCCGACGGCAACGGCTGCAAAAACGAACCAGACACCCCGTTCGGCGCCAGCAGAATCCGGTCCGGCGAAATACCCCGGGACACGATCTCCGCCTTCATCGCCTCGCCGAGGGTGACCACCAGGTCGGCCTCGACCATCGCGAGCGTCTCCAGCTCCCTGGTGCGCCGGTACACCTCGCTGCCGCGCAGCGTGTCCTCGAGCCCGGGATGCCGGGACAGCCAGGTGTCCTCCCAGAAGCCGCGGACTTCATACACCAGCGGCAGCGTGTACCGCTCCCGCAACGCCACGCCGATCATCCCGTTGACGTAGTTGCTCGCGGCGTGCAGCACCGCGGGCTGCAGCGACCCGACCAGCCGGGACGCCAGTTCCAGATGCCGGGAAGCGAGAGCGTCCGCCCCCCGCGGCAGGATCCAGGGCAGCAGCCGGTGGTACGGCACCTCGTCGACCGTGACCAGTGGCCTGGCGTCCAGCACGCCGCTGGTCACCGGGAACCCGACCCGCGTCACCACGTGCGGGTCCAGGCCCAGAGAACGCTGGGCCAGCGCGATCTCCTGGGTGCGGACGGTGTAGCCCGCGTTCGTGGTAGGCAGCGCGTCGGTGACGATGTGCAGCACCCGGCCCGACACGCCCGACACGCCCGGCCCGGTGGGGAGCGTGTAGAACGAGGGATCGAGCAAGCGTCGTTCCGCCGCAAAGACGTCGGTAAGCTGACCCTCACGGCGCGCGAGGCGTGCGGCGAGCAGTGGTCCGGCGCGATGGCCGTCCGGGAGGCGTGTGAGCGCCGACCTGGCAACCTGGGGCTGGTCCACCGCCAAGCTGAACGCCGCGAGCTCGGCCGGGCGAGCCTCCAAGGAGGCGAGCGCGGCACGGCGCTCCCCCGCGGTCCACGCCGCGGCGGCACGGCCGTACGGCCCGGCCAGGCGGACGAGTCCGCGCAGCGGGGCCGGTGTGGCCCGCGCGGCGAGCACGACCGCCCGAACGGGATCGTCGGCGATGTGCCGGAATGCCACCGAGGCCGCGAGCGTCAAGGCCCGGATTCGCTGTACAGTCACGGCGGCAGATAGTAGCGGGAAGAGGGAAGGCTTTGCACACGACCGTCACCCATGTGCTCGGCGCGCGGCCGAATTTCGTCAAGGCGGCGCCGGTGATCTCCGCACTCGCCGCGTCCGGCCTGCCACAGCGTGTGGTGCATACCGGCCAGCATTACGACGAACGCATGTCGGACATCTTCTTCACCCAGCTCGGCCTGCCCGAGCCGGACGTGAACCTGGGCGTCGGATCTGGCAGCCACGCCAAGCAGACCGCCGAGATCATGATCGGGATGGAGGAGGAATTCACCAAAAACCCTCCAGCCATCACGGTGCTGTACGGCGACGTGAACTCCACGATCGCCGCCGGTCTCGCCGCCGCGAAACTGCACCTTCCGGTCGCCCACGTCGAGGCCGGGCTGCGGAGTTTCGACAACACGATGCCGGAAGAGATCAACCGGCGCCTGACCGACCAGCTGGCCGACCTGCTGTTCGCCACCTCCCCCGAGGCAATCGGCTACCTCGCCAACGAGGGCCGGCCCGTCAGCGCCGTGCACTTCGTCGGCAACCCGATGATCGACACGCTGCTGAAGAACCTCGACAAGTTCGACGCCGAGACGGCGAAGAACACATACGGCCGGTACGTCGCCGCCACACTGCACCGGCCCGCCAACGTGGATGACCCGGAGATCGCCGCGCGGCTAGTCAAGGCGCTGCATGACGTGGCCAAGCAGATCGACGTGGTGATCCCGCTGCATCCACGGGGCCGGAAGACGCTGGAAGCCGCGGGCCTCACCGAGCATCCCGGAATCCACGTCATCGACCCGCTCGGCTACCTGGAGTTCATGGGGCTGGTGCGCGGCGCCGCCGCCGTGGTCACCGACTCCGGCGGGGTGCAGGAGGAAACCACCCTGCTGCGGGTTCCGTGCCTGACACTGCGGCCAAACACCGAACGACCGATCACCATCAGTAGCGGCAGCAATAAACTGGTGACGATGGACAATCTGACGGCCGAAGTGCTGGCGGCCTGCGACGCCGGACCGTACGATGGCGAGCTTCCGCCGCTGTGGGACGGCAAGTCCGGCCCCCGGATCGCGAAAATCATCAAGGACTGGATCGCATGACCGACCTGACGATGGGCGGCCCGGAGACGCCGGCTGCCGACGACGACGATCTTGAGCAGGCCGGCCTGATAGCCGAACGGGAGCGGCTGTCTCGGACGCTGCGTGATACCCGGCTGCAGCTGGCGATGACCGAGGCACGGCTGGCCGCGCTCGAGGGATCCATCACCCAGCAGCTGGGCAAGGCCTTGGTCAACGCGGCCAAGCGGCCATGGCCACGCGGCGCGCAGCTCCCCCGTGACCTGCTGAAACTGTGGAAGGAACGCGGCGGCGGCCGGGACGGCGCGGAGCTGGCCGTCAAGCTCGCGGCGGCGCAGCTCGCGGACCTGGCGGGCGCCGGTGAGCGGTTCCTGTCCGCGCTGACCGTGCCGGGTCGCGCCGACGTGCCCGAACTCGGCCTCGTGGTGGCCGGCGCGCTCACCGCCCGCGGCGCGGCGACGCTGGCCCCGGACGCCGTGACGGCGCCGCTGCTGCCGCACGACGCGGACGTGCTGCTCGAGTCCACCGGGGCTGACCTGGTGATCATCGAGGCGGCGGCACTGCTCGGCGGCGCCCCGTGGGCGTACGCGGCCGACCCGGCGGGCACCGACCGCGGACGCCGGCTGGCCAGGATGATCGTGATGGCCAGGTCGCTCGGCAAGCCGGTGGTGTTCGTCAGGAACGTGCCACCGCACCTGCTCCCGTCGATGGACTGGATCGCCGGCTCGTGCGACGTGGTGACCGACGACGGGCTCGGCGTGCAGCTGGCCAGCTTCAACCCGATCGGCACCAAGCCCGATCGCGACACTGACCCGGTGTACGCCGGCGGCCGGGACCCGCGCGAGTCCGCGACGACCCGTTCGCTGCTGGACGCCATCACCAGCGACCTGGTCAGCGTGGCGGCGCCGCGATCCTGGCGCGGGCTGCCCGAGTTCTACCGGCGGCACGCGCTGTTCGTCGCGGCGGACGCCGCCGCCGCACGCGAGCAAGCGGCCTGCGGCGCGAAGGTCATCGAACTCGCCCCGTATGCCGGGGACCCCAGAAAGCTGCGGGAAGACATCGAGGCGGCCCGGGCGGCGGGCGCGCCGTCACCCGCCGCGGTACGCGAGTCGCTGCGGGATATCTTCCTGACCCACGCCACCGCGGCCCGGCTGGCCACGCTCGCGTCGGCGGCCGGGCTGGGCTCCGCGATCGTCGCGGGCCGCCAGATCGCCGTACTGGCGCAGGACTGGCAGGCCGCCGATCTCGCGACCTCGGTGCTGCGGCAGCGGCTGCAGCCCGCCGAGGTCATCTTGGCCTCCGACGATCCCGGCGCCGCCGCGGCGCTGAACCCGCTCACCGACCGGGGCATCGGCGTCCGCGTCGTCCCGGCCGACGTCAACCCGGCGCCCTACGCGACGGCAGCGTGGGTAGCGCCCTGGACCTGGGAGGTCGGTCGGGGCCGGTTGGTCGGGGGGACAAGCCTGACCGCCCCGGTCGCCGCCACCTACCTGCTCGATCTCGCGGTCGCCCGTGAGTGCTCGCGGGCCGACGCGGTGGGCACCGGCGCGGGCGATTTCACCTACAGCGACTCGGTGGATCACCTAGCGCTGGGCCGCCGTGAGCTGCTCACCGCCGGGTTCCCCACTGGCAGCCGGTTTTTCACGATCACCGAGGAGTGACGCCCGCCATGCCACGCGCCCTCGTCTACGGAGACGTCGACCTGAACTTGCTCGACGGCTCCGCCATCTGGCTGCAATCGGTGAGTCAGGCACTCGCTACCGCCGGATGCGACGTCACGCTGCTGCTGAAGGCACCGATCCGCACCGAGCGGCTGCTCGAGCCGCTGCGGCCGCTGGAACGCGGTCACCATCCGCAGCCCGCACGCGGAGAAGCTGCCAGGCGCCGATCCCGAGGCGAACCTCTCGGTGGCGACCGCGGTGGACACGCTCGCTCGGCTTGACCAGACCGAGAAATTCGACTTGGTCGTACTGCGCGGCCGCGCGCTGGTCTCGACGGCCGCCGCCGACGGACGTTTTGATGGCAGGCTGTGGTCTTACCTGACCGACGTGCCGCAGTCGGTGCCGGCGCTGACACCCTCCGGCGCCGATGACCTTACGGTGATCGCGAAGGCGTCGCGGTACCTGCTGTGCCAGACCGAGGAACTGCGCTGCTTCCTGGAAGGCAGCATCGCCGAGGCCTGCGGCAAGTGCGTGCTGTTCCCGCCGACGCTGCCGCCGTCCGAGGGCATCCGGCGTCCCGGCACACCGGCCGGGACCCCGCTGAAGCTCGTCTACACCGGCAAGTTCGCGCCGATGTGGAACACCTTCGAGATGACCCAGTTGCCCGCCGTGGCGGCCAAACGCGGTATCACCGCCGAGGTGCACATGGTCGGTGACAAGGTGCACAACGACCCGTCCGATCCCGGCTACCAGGCCCGGATGCGCGGCGCGCTGGGGACACCGGACGGTGAGAATCACGACGGTGTGGTGTGGCACGGCGGGAAGCCGCGCGGCGAGGCGATGCGGATCGCGGCGTCCTGCGACATCGGGCTGAGCTGGCGGGACCCGGCGATGGACGCCTCGCTCGAGCTGTCCACCAAGGTGCTCGAGTTCGGCGCGCTCGGGCTGCCGGTGATCCTGAACCGGACCCCGATGCACGAGGCACTGCTCGGCGCGGACTACCCGCTGTTCGCCGCGTCCTCCGATGACGTCGCCGACGCGGCCGCCGCCGTGGCGGCGTCACCCGACTTGTTTCGCCTGGCGGCGGACCGGACCGCGACGGCCGCGGCCGGCTTCACGATGGAGCGCGCGGCGGAGCGGCTCCGCGTCTACCTGGACCGGGCGGTCCCCTCGGCCTCGACGTCCGGCCCGGGCTTGAAAGTGGTCGTCGCCGGGCACGATCTGAAGTTTTTTACTCCACTGGTCAATTACCTACGGCTACGCCCCGGCATCGAGATCCGGGTCGACCAGTGGGCGGCGCTCGGTGAGCATGACGTCAGGAAGTCGAAGGAACTCGCGGAGTGGGCCGACGTGGTCCTGTGCGAGTGGTCCGGGCCGAACGCGGTCTGGTACTCCCGGCACGCACCCCGCGGCACCCGGGTGGTCGTCCACCTGCACAGGTTCGAGCTGTACTCGCACTACCCGAGCCAGGTGAAGATCGGCAACGTGGAGCGCGTGGTCTGCGTCAGCGACCACTACGCGCAGCTGACCAGGGAGCACACCGGCTGGCCGTCCGACAAGGTGGTCACGATCCCGAACCCGCTCGACGTGCTGCAACTGGACCGCCCGAAGCTGGACGGCGCGCGGTTCCACCTGGGCTTCATCAGCATGGTACCGTCCCGCAAGCGGCTTGACCTGGCCCTCGACGTGCTTGAGGAACTGCGGCGCGACGACGAGCGGTACCAGCTGTTCGTGAAGTCCAAGATGCCGTGGGAACTGTGGTGGGTCTGGAAGAACCCGGCCGAGCGCGAGCATTACGAGCAGGCGCTGCGCCGCGTCCAGCGGTCGGCGCTGCTGCGCGATGCGGTGGTCTTCGATGACGCCGGGCCCGACGTCGCGTCCTGGCTGCGCCGGGTCGGTTTCGTGTTGTCTACCAGCGACGACGAGTCGTTCCACGTCTCGCCCGCCGAGGGGATGTCGTCGCGCGCCGTTCCGGTGATCCGGCACTGGCCGGGCGCGGACACCATCTACGACAAGCGCTGGATCCACGACTCGCCTATCGAGATGGCCGCGTATATCGCGTCGCTCGGTGCTTCCGGGAACCACGGGGATGACGACGCCTGGCGCAAGGCTGGTGACGAGGCGCACGACCAGGCGGCCGCGTCGTTCGAGTTCACCTCGGTCGCGCGGGCCTGGGAGTCGTTGCTGCGGTGTACCTGACGCTAGCGGTCAGCGGCCCGTCATGTGACGCCGTCGTCGCGGCGGCGCTCGCCGTGCCGCCCGCCGTCATGCCGGTCCCCGGCCCGCCCGCGGTCGCCTGGCGTGCGCCCGGGGGCGGCGCCGCGCTGCTCACCTGGCCCGCCGTAGGCGAGGTGACTCAGTCGCACTCCGGAACAATCGTTGTCCATAACGACGCTTTCCAAGCCCGCCTGGGCATCGCGCGCGTCGATCCGGTCTACCAGGCTTCCGTTGGCGACTGCGTCGTGCTGTCCGACCGGGCCATGTGGGCGGCGGCCGCTGGCCGGCTGGATGTTATCGACCCGCTGCTGGTCGCCCAGTTGCTGAACGTGGGGTACCCCCTCGGCTCGACGACGGCTTTCCGGGGTGTCCGCGCGCTCCCTGGTGCTGTGGCCTCGTCCGCCACCGGCTCGGTGGCGTCGGCCCTGGTGGAGGCCGTGCAGCCGCTGACGAAGGCCGACTCCCCCGTCGAGCTGTCGCTGACCGGCGGCAAGGACAGCCGCCTGGTCGCGGCGGCGCTGGCCGTCGCGGGCGTCCCGTTCCGCGCCCGCACGCACGGCTTCGACACCCACCCGGACGTCGAGATCGCCGGTTTGATCGCGTCCCGCCTCGGCATCGAGCATGTTGTCGCTACTCCCGTCGCCCCCAGTGAGACGGCCGATCCGCTGCACCGGATCCGGTCGGCGGTTCTGGTCGGTGACGGCCTGATCTCCGCGTTCGAGAACGTCGGTTACCCCGATCCCCGATTCTCCGACACGACCTCGGTCGGCGGCCACGGCGGCGAGATCCTCCGCGGCGGCTACGCCGAGGTGGTGGGCGGTCGTCGCCGGGCTCGGCCGTCCGTGGGAAGTGCTGCTATAGCAGCACTTCCCACGGACACCGCGCGAGTGGTGGTGTCGCCCGCGCTCCGGCAGTTCGCCGCTTCCGCGGAGTTGCTGCGCCGGATGACCGCCCGCCGCGTCCGCCTGCTCCGCCCCGGCCCGGCCGCCACTTATCTTTCGTCGCTGGGTTCATCGGCGGCTTTGCTCCGCCGCGGCCCGCTCACCGCGCTCGACGACTTCTATCTGATCAACCGAGCGGGCCGCTGGTCCGCCGCCGCCCGGCAGGCCTACCTGCTCCGGCAGGAACTCGTCCAGCCGCTGTTTTCCGACGCGGTGGTCGCCGCCGCCCGCGCGGTCCCGATCGCGCAGCGTGTCACCGGCCAGCTAACCCACGACGCCACCGCCGAGCTCCGCCCCGACCTCCTGGACATTCCGTACGCCGGTAAATCCGGCAGCCCGAAGGTCTTTGACTGGCGTCGCGACCACGGCCCGGAAATCGCCGGCTTCTTCCGCGACTACATCCTGTCCGCGGCCCCCCTGTTCGAGACCGTCAGCCGCCCGGCGGCCGAGCGCCTGCTCTCCCAGCCCCGCCCCGACACCGGCACCGTCTGGGCCCTAGCCACCCTCGCCTGCCTAGTCACCGGCGACCACCGAAACGCCCGCGCCCCATCCCCAAAGACCTACCCAGCAGCCGTCACCTAGCCCGCTCCCCAGCCAGTACCCCGCCGCCCAATAGCCCCCGCGCACCCGCACCCGCACCACCCGCACCACCCGCACCACCCGCACCACGCCACCCGCACCCGCACCACGCCACCCGAAATATCCCCCCTTCCCCGCTTTATCCCTATATGTCGCCCATTCCGCAACCCCACCCATGGGTCATCGATGGCGCTATGGCACCAGTGGTGGGTCATCCATGGGCTTGCCATAGCGTCCCGTGCAGGCGCGCACCTGGGGACATACTCGGTCGAATAGTGCGCCGCCCGGTAGTCTGCGGTCGTGAGCGTGATCGGCTGGCTGCTCGACGGCGACCCCGCTGTCCGCTGGCAGGTGCTGCGGGATCTCGGAGAGCCAGACGACAGCGTGCTCAATCCTCTGTATGTTCGCCAGCCTGGACGCGGTCCGCGTGCGTTGTTTTGGTGATGAGCCGCTGGGTGCTTCGCTTCGCGAAGGGTTCGAGCATGAGGAACGAAATGGCCAGGACCAGGTCAGCGATCCCGATGGCGACGTTGACCGCATTGAACGACTTGAGGCCGGTCCACAGCACGGCGCCCCCCAGAACCGCCATGACGAGGAAAGGTATCCGTCGTCGCCGGGCGGTCGATTCGAACTTGCGCCCCATGCGCTCGCTGTAGACCTTCGCCTTCCGGATCCGAGCCACAGCGTAAGGCTCCAGACGCGGATCCGTGACCGGTCGCCCTTCGGCGATCGCCTTTCTGACCGTCCGTCTGTCGGCGGCGGAAAGCCGCCCGCTGTTATAGCTCATCCACACTCACCAATCCGATTTCACCCCTTGAGGTGAACTGCCCGTACACCCGCGGGTACAGGAATAATTATCACTAGCGCACCTCGGACCTAAATTTTCCCGCGACGACGGGACAACGGAATAGCGACGATCCACACGACGGCTAGGATTCCGCCGATTACCGTCAGGGACGGCCCGTTGTGCCGTCCGGTCAGCAGAGAGTAAATACCGAGTGCCAGCAACACGGTGGCCATCAGCGGGCCGACGAACGCCATGATCCGCATTCGCCGCCGCGTGCCCCACGGTGCCCATCCGTCCGGTGACGGTGCCTCTTGAGACCCCTGAGTACCTTCGGCCATTTCACATCTCTTCTCGTCCGCCCGCTTGTTCCTAGCTCTGGAACTACCATGACGCGCGAACCTTAATCATTAGCTCGAGATGAGGTCGTTCCGGTTATCCCGGCGGGGCAGACCGCGCGGATCAGCATGAGCGAGCCCTCCAGCTCCCGTCAACGGCCTGAGCGTTACGATAGCGACGCAGCCTGACGGTAAGCCTTGCCTGGCCAGGACCTGTGCATACACCATGGGCGAATGCGAGGGAGACCGCGCATTTCAAGCGAGGAGAAGCCCGATGCCGCAAGCGCCAGCACGACGGGATACCGGCGCCTCACCGGGCGTTGCCAAACTCGTCGTACTGCATCACCGGCGACGCGGGTGGGCCTGGGTGGCGGTAGGCAGCGCGATTGGCCTCCTGGTGTATGCGGGGATCGACGCAAGCCTGTTCGAGAGCCTCACCGGGACGGCGGAAACCCTCAGCCTTATCCCGGTCTTCGTGCTACTCGCTCTGGCCCTAGCCGGACTGGTTGTCGTAATCGTCGATACATCACGCATTCACCGCGCCGACGTGGCTACTCAGGTAAGCGCGAAGGGCCGCGTTTCGCATTACCCGCTGTACGCGCACGCGCACCGCTACCCGCCACACCACCATGGCAGCTATTGGTTCGCCATCGTCATGCTCGTCGCGATGACTGGTCTCACCGTGGGTCTGCTGCCTGCCCAAGTGAACGCGTGGGGATATGTGGTCGGCGCGGAGAGCCAGGACACCTTCACCCCGGTCTCCTATGGTCAGTCCTGCAACGACATGCCGAGGAACGGCGGCTGTCACGTGGTAACCGAAGGCTACCTTTCCAAAAGCGGCGCACACGTCACCTGGAGCAGCCAGGTGCCACTCGGTCAGCCGATCAGTGTCCGCGACCCGCTCTGGGCGTGGGACTACGGACGCAATCTCACCGGTGGCGAAGGCACGGCGATCGCGACGATCATCGGGGGCCTGTTCTTCGATGGAGTGACGCTCGTGCTGCTGTACGCTCTCGTCGTCCTAGTACGCGGAACACCGTCAATGCGAAGCCAGCGGACGTCCGTCCCCGCGAGCGCAAAACCCGGCGGGACCCGCCAGACGCCTCCCGATCGCGGCCACCACGGAAGCGGCGCTCGTCGCCCGGCACGCCGTAAACAAGGTAGGCGCTGACGATCGCACCCCGAGCGTGAAAGACCGCGGCGCTGCCACCGGCGGGTCACGCCTTCCCGCGCCCTCGGGTCATCGTGATCATGGTGAACCAGTAGATAAGGCCCACCACGCCGACGCCCGCGAGGAGCAGCGATCCCTCGTGCCGGTGCGCGGCGAGGAAGTAGTAGCCGAGAACCAAGAGAATCTGGGCGACCAGCGCTCCCGCCGCTACAAATGTGCGTATTCGTGATCGTGACCACTGCTGCGCCCAGCCCGTCAATTCGCTGCTCATGTTCCCCCGCCCTCTCCCGCGCCGTCAGGCATGCTACTTCTTCCGCGCTCGCAAGGTGACGGCTACGGCACCACAGATTCCGCCAACAATGCAAGATGCGATGATGACCCCTATTTGCACCCGAAATCCTCTCCGGTTCTTAGCTGACCACGTGGTGTCGACGGACTTACGAGCTCGAGTTATCCGCGATACAGAGCGCGTCGTGGTGACGATGGGTTCTCATCATCTTCCTCGCGAGAACGATCGGAAACCTCACCCCCCAGAGAGGAGACAACCCTTCACGCGTGACCGCGTAAAGGATTAGTCTTGTGCTGGGCGGTTTCCCCCTGAGCGGGTTTCGTTGACGGCAGCCTGGGCGCATCTCGTTGGCCCTGGGCAATCAGAATGCTGGCATAAATAGGTGCACGAATGCCAAGGAGGCACCCGATGGAGGCGGAAATCCGGATCTCCCAGGGCGATGCCGCCGCGGAATTCGTCTCCCTGCACGATTGGCTACGCGGTGAGCGCGGCCTGGCCGGCGCCATCCGCCCCGTCCCGCATCAGCCAGCGGAGACCGAGCTCGGCGCAGCGTTCGAACTCCTCGCGGTCACCCTGGGTTCCGGCGGCGCCGGCGCCACGCTCGCCAGGTCGCTGACCACCTGGCTGCAAACCCGGCGGCCCGGCGTGAAGATCACCGTGACCTCGCAAACGGGCAGCGTCACGCTCGAGGCCCGCCAAGTCAAGGAAAGTGACGTCATGCCGCTGCTGCACGAAGTCCTCGGGACCCGCGATGAGCGTCAGTCTCCCTGACTATCCCCGCTCCAAGGCGATCCTGATCGGGACCGCTGTTTATCACGACAAGAGATTCCACCAGCTCCGGGCGGCCAGGAACAGCCTCAACGGTGTCAAGGAAATCCTGGTCGATGAGCGGTTGTGCGGCTGGCCGGAAGAGCAGGTGGAGGTGCTGCTCAACCAGCAGCACCGGCCGCGGCTGATTACCGACCTGCGCCGGTGGGCGCGGGAAACCACGGACGTGCTCATCGTGTACTTCGTGGGCCACGGGATCATCACACCGCAAGGCGAGCTGTGTCTTGCCCTCACCGACACCGCACTCGACGATCCCGACGTCACCGGTCTCGAGTACCGCTTCGTCCGGTCAGCGCTGATCGACAGCCCGGCCCGGATCAAGGTGGTCATCCTGGACTGCTGCTACTCGGGCCGGGCGATCCAGGCACTGTCGAGTCCGGTGGATTTCGGCGATATCCGCGGCGCTTATGTGATCGCCGCGAGCGACCACGCCGCGCACGTGCCGCCACCCGATGAACAGCCGCTGGCCTGCACGTCGTTCACTGGCGAGCTGCTCGAGTTGATCCGGACCGGGATACCCGGCGCCCCGGCCACGCTCACGCTGCACATGCTCTACACGCACCTGCGGGCCAGGCTGCACCGCGCCGACCTTCCCGAGCCCAACCACTGGGGCACCGACACCGCCGAGGATTTCGGCCTCACGCGCAACGCCGCTTACCTGCCGGAGCCCATCGAGCGATTCCCGCGGCCCGCTACGTCGCCGGCACTCGCCCGCTGGTCCTGGCGCGCCCGGATCCTAGGGGTCGCGGCGGCGGTCATACTCGTTGCCGCGACGTTCTTCATCGCCCGGACGAGCGCCTTCGGCCGGGCGGCGGTGACGCCGCAATGCGGTGTGGCCAGCACGGAACCGGCCAGCAGCGGGGTGGTGATCGGCTCGGGGGATTTCCCGGAGAGCCAACTGGTCGCGCAGATCTACGCCGACGCGCTGCAGGCCAGGCATGTGCCGGTGACTATCGAGTCGGGACTTTCCTCCCGGGAGGTTTACTACCCCGAGGTGCGCTCCGGCCAGATCACCATCGTCCCCGAGTACAACGGCGCACTGCTGGCTACCTGCGTGAACCCGGCCAGCACGGCGGTCACCACCAGCCAGGTCGACGCGGCGCTGCGGACCGGGCTGCCACCGACCCTGACGATCCTCAACCCGGCGCCCGCCCAGGACCAGGACTCGGTGACCGTCACCCAAGCGACGGCGACCAAGTACCACCTGGTGTCGATCGCGGACCTGCGGCGAGTCGCCAGCGGCATGGCGATCGGCGGCCCATCGGAGTTCCAGCAGCGTGAGCAAGGCCTGCTGGGACTGCATTCGGTCTACGGCCTGACGTTCGAGGATTTCCAGGTTCTCGACGACTCGGGGCCGCAAACCCTGTCGGCGTTGGTGACCGGGAAGGTTCGGGTCGCCGACATCTTCACCACCGATCCGGCCGTCAAGAAGGACCACCTGGTGCAGCTCACCGATCCCAAGCACCTGTTCACCACCGGGAACATCGTGCCGCTCGTCTACCGGCCTGGCGTCAACCGCACCATCATTGACGCGCTCAACGCGGTCTCAGCCAGACTGACGATGGCCAGTCTGCGGAGCATGGACGAGAAGGTTTTCCCCGACCAAGGCAGCATTCCGGCGGTCGCAATTCAGTGGCTCGCTCAGGCTGGCCTGGCCGGGACTCGGTAAGATCGGCTAGGAGGCGACCAGGGCGTCGGTCAGCGGGTCAACGCCGGCTATCTTCGCCGCGAGCTCATCGCTCAGCTCGTAGCGCGCCGCCAGCGCGGCGGGCGAATAGTAGCTGACCTTCGTCTGGTCACCATCCGCCCAGATCAGCACCTTGAGCGGCAGGTCGAGAGCGGCCAGCGGAACCGCGTCCATCACTGGCGTGCCGGCCGCCGGGTTACCGAACAGCACGAGCGTGGTCGGGCGCAGCTTCAGTCCGGCCTCCCCCGCTGCCGCGCTCTGGTCGATCACACCGAAAACCTTCATGCCGCGCGCGCCAAGCAGTTCCGTCAGCCGGGTGACGGTCTCCTGAACCGTACGCGGGCTGATCTTGGTGGTGACCTGCGATTCTGTCCAGTCCGTCATGGCCAGGACCTCCATCCTCAGCGTCTGATCTCGGTGCATTGTGTCATGCCAGCACCGCCGTTATGGTCACTGGAATGCTCTTACGTGGCGCTCGCACCACGCGGAACGTACCGGGCACCCGCCCGGTCTGCAATATCTGGAGCGAAGCTGTGGCTTTTCTGAATCGTTAACGGCAAGACGGAGCTTTTAACTTTTTGTTGATGCTTGTCGGATTTAACGTCGTAAGCAGGACTCCCTACTCCCGGGAACACACATGAACCTGCTTCGCACTACTCGGCACCGGCCACGCAGAATCCCCATCGTCCTTGGCACCCTCGCCATCGCCGCGCTGTCGCTGCTTCCAGCCGCGACCCACGCCGCGGGCGCGCAGACCGGGACCGCCACCACCGACACCTCACCGGTCAACCTGTCCACGAAGATCGACATGGCCGACGGCAAGGCCAAGCAGAACGCGACCGTGGTCGCGGGCGACGCGCGGTTCGAGGTGCTCGCCCCGGACGTGATCCGGCTGGAGTACTCGCCGGACGGCGAACTTCCTCGACCAGCCGACGTTCAACGTGCTCGACCGCAACCTCCCGGTGCCCGCCGTACACCGTCAGCCGCAGCGACGGCTGGCTGACCATCAGGACCAGCGGGATGGTGCTGCGCTACCAGCTCGGCTCCGGGGCGTTCACCCCGGCGAACACGCAGATGCAGCTGCTGGGCAGACCGCCGACGGGACTTCCAGCGGTCGATCCCGCCTGGGAGTGGGAGTGCACGTACGGCCAGGTGTGCCAGTCCGGTGCGGCCACGCTGAGCGGCGGCGCCGCGCTGGCGACCAACCACAACGGGTACGTCAGCCCGGCCGGGTTCATCGCCGGCTACAGCAACCCCGGCGACGACGCGTCCTGGCAGGTGCTCGGCGCGCCCGCCGGAGCGGCCACGGTCACCATCCGCTACTCCAACTACATCGGCGCGATCGGCGGTCCGGCGCCGCGCACCATGACCCTGGTCGTCAACGGCACCGCGACCCAGGTGACGCTGCCGCCGACCTCGAGCTGGGACGACTGGTCCACGGTCACCGAGCCGGTGACCCTGCAGGCGGGTCACGAACACCGTCGCGGTCGACTGCGCGACCGGGGACGACTGCAACGTGAACGTCGACGACATCAGCGTCACCGCCCCCGGCGCGACCGCCGCCCCGGTGCTGCCCGCCGGGCCGCTCGGCGGCTACCTCCGGTCGTTCGACAGCGCCAACGGCACCTACACGTCGACGCCGTCGTGCAGCGGCACGCGAGTCCGAACACCACCTGCGACGCCAACATCCCGTCCATGGCGCAGGGGCTGCTCGACACGCTCCGGGCTGGTACCTGCTCGACGACACCCAGACCGCGGTGTGGACGTCCAGCGGCTGGATCGCGCCGCGCCCGGCGGGCGACGTGCAGGACGGCTACCTGTTCGGCTACGGCGAGAACTACGCCGCCGCGCTGCGACGACCTGGCCGCGCTGACCGGGCCCGGCGCCGCTGCTGCCCGAGTACGTGTTCGGCAACTGGTTCTCCCGGTACTACCCGTACACGACCGCCGACTACGAGAACCAGCTGCTGCCCGAGTTCAAGGCCAACGGCGTGTCGCTGGACACGCTGTCGGTCGACACCGACTGGAAGACGCCCGAACCAGTGGGACGGCTGGGAGTGGAACCCCGCGCTGTTCCCCGACCCGCAGGCGTTCCTGGCCTGGGCCAAGTCGCAGGGCATCCACGTCACGCTGAACATCCACTCCAGCGTCTCGACGAACGACCCGCAGTACGCGCAGGCGCAGGCGATCGCCGGGGGCACGCTGGCGTCGTCGAGCTGCAACGCCGGGCCGTGCGCGGTGTGGGACTGGAGCCAGATCTCGCAGGCCGAGTCGAACTTCGCGCTGCAGCAGCCGATCCAGGACCAGGGTGTCTCCTTCTGGTGGCTGGACTGGTGCTGCGACGGCAGCGACGTGTCCATGCCCGGCGTCACCCCAGACAGCTGGATCAACCACCTGTACGCGCAGGACCTGGTCAACGCCGGGCAGCGCGGCTTCGTGCTGGCCCGGATCGGCGCGTCGCTGCAGGACTCGATGGCCGGCACCTACCCGGCCGGCGCCGTGGGCCGACCACCGCTCGGCCATCGCCTTCACCGGCGACACCTGGAGCACGTGGAACACGCTCGCCACGGAGGCGCAGCTCGCCTCCGACGAGGGCAGCATCGGCGTGCCGTACGTCAGCGACGACATCGGCGGGTTCCTCGGTCCGCCGTCCGGCACCGCCGAACGACCCGGACGACCTTTACCTGCGCTGGCTTCAGCTCGGCACCTTCCAGCCGATCATGCGCGAGCACTCGAACGCCGGCCAGAACCCGCGGCTGCCCTGGGAGTACGACGCCACCACCCAGGCGACCGGCGACCCGTTCCTGCAGCTGCGCGAGTCCCTGGTGCCCTACCTGTACACGCTCGCGCGAGCAGGCGTCCGTCTACCGGGCTGCCGATGACCCAGGCGCTGTACCTGGACTACCCGGACCAGGCCGCGGCCTACGACCACCCGACCGAGTACCTGCTGGGCACGGACATGCTGGTCGCGCCGGTGACGACGCCGGGCAACGTCGCGACCACCACCGTCTGGTTCCCGCCGGGCCGGTGGACGGACTGGTTCACCGGCGCCACCTTCACCGGACCGTCCACCCAGACGCTCTCGGTCCCGCTGAACCGGATGCCGGTGTTCGTCAAGGCCGGCGGCATCGTGCCGCTGCAGACGTCGTCCGGGCACGCCGCGACCGCCGGATCCGCGCCGCTGACGCTGCGCGTATTCGCCGGAGGCAGCGGCCAGTACACGATGTACGACGACGCGGGCACCGGCTTGGGATACCAGCATGGCCAGTACACCGACACCCCGATCAGCTACCGCTCGGCGACCGGCACCTCCACGCGTCGTCATCGGGCCGGCCCGCGGTTCCTACCCCGGCGCGCCGGCCAGCCGACGCTACACGGTCGACCTCGTGGACGTGAGCAGCCCTCACTCGGTGCTGGTCGACGGGCGCCCGGTGTCCGGCTGGAGTTACTCCGCCGCGACCCACACGCTGCAGGTGCCGCTCGGCTCGGTTCCGGTGGGTTCTTCCGCCACGGTCACCCAGGTCGGCGGGACGCCGGTGCAAGTCGCCGAGCCAGCGGCCACTCAGCTCACGATCAGCCCGGCCGACAGCCTGGTGACCACTTCCGGTGCGACCACGACGGTGAGCACCACTCTCACCAACAGCGGGCCGGGAGCCGTCAACGGAATCAGCCTGTCGCTGAACGCGCCGTCCGGCTGGACGGTGACGCCCGCCACGCCGACCACGGCGGCGAGCCTGGCCGCCGGGTCATCGCTAACCGGCTCCTGGTCGGTGACGGCCCCTTCGGGATCCGGCCCGCAGACGGCCACGCTCTCGGCGGCCGCGTCATACACCGACGCGGCGACCGGGCAACCAGCGACCGTAACCACGCAGCAAACACCAACGCCGACCATAACGACGGTTTCACCATCTACCGCGTCCACTGGGCAGGTCGTGACGGTCACCGGCGTGAACTTCGGTGCTACCCAAGGGTCCAGCTACATCACGTTCAGCGACGACGGCACGAACTGGGGGGCACCACCGGACGTCGCCACCTTCAGCCTGGACAGCTGGAGCGACAACGAAATCACGTTCACGGTACCGTCGCCGTCGGGTCCCGGCGACGAATATTACGTCGTGCCCGGCTCAACCGCGACGGTCACCGTCACCACGGCGGAGGCCACTTCCAACACCGGCGAGGTGACGATCGGCTCGTAACGGAGGCGTCACTGCGTGCACAGGCAGAAGGGATGTCCGGCCGGATCCAGGAAGACCCGGAAAGTCGTTCCTGGCTGGTGCTCGTGCTTGGTCGCGCCGAGCTCGAGCACCGCGGCCTCGGCGGCGTCCAGGTCGTCGACGATCACGTCGAGATGCATCTGCTGAGGCAGTTCCTGGCCCGGCCATCGAGGCGGGGTGTAGGACTCAACCTGCTGGAAGGTGATGCACTGGCCGTAATCCGCGCGGACCTCAGCCCAGTCGGCGCGGACTTCGGTCTTCCAGTCCAGCAGTGCGCCGTAGAAGGCCGCCAGGGCGCCCGGATCGGGGCAGTCGATGACGATGCTCGGGAAGCGTGCGATAGCCATGCCCGGCAGAGTACGTGCGATTGCGGACGATCTACGTCCGGGTCGCGCCGGTCTCGTCCACCAGCCCTTATATATTTGGGCCGGATTCAATCAACCTTTGGAGATGGTATGAGCGCCGACACGGTTATCGCCGCGCTGCGTAGCGGGCACGACACCCTCGCCGGACTGGTGTCCGGGTTCAGCGACGACGATCTGGCCCATTCGTCGGGCTCCTGCGAATGGGACATCTCGCAGGTACTCAGCCATCTGGGCAGTGGTGCCGAGATCGGGCGGGCAGGCCTGCAGGCCGCCCTCGACGGCGAGCCGAACCCGGGCTCTGATTTCAACCACGCCGTCTGGGACAAGTGGAACGCCATGAGCCGGCCGGAGCGGGCCGATGCCTACCTGGAGGCGAACCAGGCGTTGCTCGCGCTTTACGAGTCGCTGGACGCCGGCACTCGCGAGAATCTCCGCATCGACTTGGGCTTCCTGCCGGCGCCTATCGACCTGGAGACGGCCGCGCGGTTGCGGCTCAGCGAGTTCGCCCAGCACTCGTGGGACGTCCGCGTCGGTTCCGATGAGCACGCCACGCTGGCCCCGGACGCCACGGTGGCCCTGCTGCACGGGGAACCCAACCTGATCGGCTGGATCGGCAAGGCCGACGCGCTCGACGGGCGTGAGTTGAGCGTCCAGGTCACAACCACCGAGCCAGAGTCGGTCTTCGCGCTACGCCTGCAAGCACCGATCAGCGTGGACTTCGATGTGCCCGAGCGGCCCGACGGCACGCTCGCTCTTCCGGCCGAGGCTTGGCTGCGGCTGGTCGCGGGCCGGCTCACGCCTCAGTACACACCCGACGGCGTCGCGACGACGGGTGACGTCGACCTGGAACTGCTACGCCAGGTCTTCCCCGGCTTCTGAGAGGAACACCGTGAGCAAGGTGCATGTAGAGCCCGGCCGGAAGCGGGTGCGAGCTTACCTGGCGGGCCAGCTCGTGGCCGACACGAAGCGTCCGCTGCTGGTCTGGGAGGTGCCCTACTACCCCGCGTACTACTTCCCGGCCGCCGACGTCCGGGCTGAGCTCGTCCGCAGTGGCCAGGCCGACGACGCCGTCAGCTACGACGTGCACGTGGAGAACGGAGCGGTGGCGGCCGGGGCGGCGAGAAGCTACCCGGACTCGCCGATCGACAAGCTGCGGGGCATGGTCCGCTTCGACTGGTCCGCGATGGACGAGTGGCTCGAGGAGGACGAGCCGGTCTACACCCATCCGCGTGACCCGTACACCCGCGTCGACATCCTGGCCAGTTCCCGCCACGTCCGCGTTGAGATCGACGGCGTCACGGTCGCGGATTCGCCACGTCCGCACATCCTCTTCGAGACGCGCCTGCCCCCGCGGTATTACCTGCCGCTGTCCGATGTCAGGACGGACCTGCTCCGTCCCTCGGACACAAAGAGCCACTGCCCGTACAAGGGCACCGCGAGCTACTGGTCGGTGGACACCGGACGCGAGGTCCACCAGGACATCGTGTGGATGTACCGCACCCCGTTGCCGGAGAGCCAGAAGGTCGCCGGGCTGGCATGCTTCTACAGCGAGAAAGTCGACCTGTACGTCGATGGTGAGCTCCAGGAGCGCCCGCAGACGAAGTTCAGCTGACGGTCTCGTCGGCGGGGTGCAGGCGGCCCTGGAGCCAGTCTTCGAGTACCTGGCGGGCTCGTATCGCGATCGCGGTGCCGGGCATCAGGCTGTCGAAGGCGTGCGGTCCGTCGGCGAAGACGTGCAGGTCGGTTGGGACGTCGGCCATGATCAGCCGCCGGGCGTAGTCGATGTCCTCATCCAGGAGACCGTCGAGATTGCCGACCGTGATGAACGCCGGCGGCAAGCCCGTCAGGTCCCTGGCCCGCGCCGGAACGGCGTGGCCCGGGATGTCACTCAGCCCGCCTAGGTAGCAGCGCCAGCCGAACTGATTGGTCTCCGGCCCCCACAGGGGCGCGCCCGCCTGTCCTGACCGGGTGAGCATCCGGTCGTCGAGCATCGGGTAGCTCAGCACCTGGAAGGCAACCGGGATCTCGGCGCGGTCACGGGCCAGCAGGGCGAGTCCGGCGGCTAGCCCGCCGCCCGCACTGCCGCCGATGATCCCGATCCGGTCGCGGTCGATGCCGAGATCACGCGAGTTCTCGTAGGCCCAGCGCAGGGCCGCGTAGCAGTCCTCCAGCGGACCGGGGAACGGTGTCTCGGGGGCGAGACGGTAGCCGACCGAGATCCCGGCGCACCGCAGGTCGGGTGACCACCGGTCGAAACGGCCGTCATCGCCGAGATGCGAGCCGACCACGTATCCCCCGCCGTGGATCGAGATCAGGCAGGGCCGGAGTTCGGTGGCGCCCCGCTCGCGGTGCAGCCGCACCGGAACGTCCGGGTCTCCGGGTGCTCCTGGGACGAGCTGGTCGATGTGCTCGAACGGCGTCTGAGGGCGTGCCCGGGTCGCGGATTTGCCGGGCACGCATCTCGGTCAGGTTCTGCTCGTTGATCACGAAGTCGCCGATCTCCGCGAGCCGCTTCTTCACGTCGGCCGGGGCGGTGGCCAGGAGCGACGTGAGGTAGTCAGCCGGGCCGTCGTGCTGGTCGCGAGCCGACGAGGCAGGTGGCGAGATCTTTTCGAGCATCGGGACTCCTTCCGGTTGTTTATTATAGTTATAATATTATCAGTATTATCAAGGGCCAGCTCTCGGAGGCAGCACGCACATGTACCCGTCAACCCAGCCCCCGGCGAGCCCCGCCCCCGATCTCGCGAGATCGATCTGGGAAATCATGTCCGACTTCGTGCACCGTTACGACCCGACCGACGAGCTACGCCAGGCACTCGACCTCGGCCGTGGCACCGGCCGGGTCAAGGCGCTGCTGAGCCTGGCCGACGGCCCGCTGACCCTGGCCGACCTCGCCCAGCGAATCGGCATCGACCCGCCTTACGCGACGATCATCGCGAACGAACTGCAGGCCCTTGGGCTGCTCGCGCGCACGCAGGACGATCACGACCGCAGACGCAAACCGGTGGAGCTGACGCCCCGCGGCCGCGAGGCCGTGACAACAGCCCAGGACATCATCGCCCGCCCGCCATCTCCGCTGCGCGACATGCCGGCGGCCGACCTCATGAGGCTCCGGGACCTTCTCGAGCAGCTGACCGCCCATTGACTGGAGGCCGTTCCAGCCTGAAGCGAACACGGCGTGTCTTGCCTTCTTCAGTTTCGTGGCGGCCTGGTGGGGCCGGGTGTGGTACCGCCAGCATAAGCGCAGGGCAGCGGGCCGAATTCTAGGGACCGACGCGGTCGGCGCCTTCGATTTATCTACAACGTGCACATTGCCCGATGACTTTATGACCGTTGCAAGTCGGGTTGTGCACACACGCGGTGGACCGGTCAGGCTGTCTGAGGCGAACGCGGGAACGGAAGCGCTCAGGGCCGGCATTCAAAGTGCGTCCAAGCGTCCCAAGCTAGGGACATCCAAGCGGATGTTGGTTGGCTGCTGCAAGTGCACGAGCTAGTCGGTACTCCAGCCAAAATAAACTTCTGCTCGGCGGAGCTTGTCACTGTCGAAGGTCAGAATTTCGGTGTTCACGCTCTTGCTGCCATTCGGTCGTCCTGCCTCGTATGTGATGACGACTTCATCGCCGGACTCGATGAGTCGAATAAATTCGATCACTCCGCCTTTTCCTGCGCCAGGCCAGCAACGTTCAAAATACCCTGCACGGTCCAAGTGTGGATCTGGTGGAGCGGAAAAAGTAAAATTGTCCGCCAAGTGTTCCTCAATAAAGTGACGGTCACCCCTGGCGAAGGCGCTGTAATATTCTTTTGCGATTTGGATTCGACTGCTCATGTGGGCTCGCTCCTCGTCTTAATCGTATGCGCATGCCACGATAACACTTCCGATATGTGCGGCTCTAGTACTAGAGTCCCAGTTTGTTGCCTGACGGCTGGTTGATTCGGGTATGTCCGGCGTGGCGGCTTGATACGGGCGGCGGCCACGAAAGGCAACCCGCATCAGGTCGTCCAGGCGAATCGCGCCGGATTCGCGAGTCGTGTACGTGGACAATTACCCGATGATGCTCGCGCACGCGCGTGCGCTCTTGGCGAGCGGCAGAAGGGCAGAAGTCAACCCGCGCCGCCATCTGCGGCGGGGTGGCCCGCAAGAACGCCTAGTGTCTCGTGAGCGAGATGCCTTGGCGGTCGGCCCTTGACAAGGCCTGCCGGCAAGACAGTGGAAACTATCCATCGCGGGAAGACGGCTAGTTACCACCATCCTGACTCGTCACCTGATGCCACACCAGGCGGGATGACCGGCACAGCCTTAGCTGCCAAGTAAGAGAACTCCGCTCAGGCAGCACTAGGAGGGGACACATCGCTGCCGCTTAGAGCAGGCGAAACCACGACGAGGCAATGTTGCAGGGCGGCCCCGCGGCGGCTGGCTGCACCGGGCCAAACACCGAGGCAATTGCCGTGCCGCCATCCCAGGTGACTTGAGCCCGAGACGAGGCCCCCGCCCCGTCCCATCCAGCCCAGCTCACCGGCGCGGCGGCCCGCTGGCCCGGCGGCACGATCACATACCCGGGAAGCCTCAGCTCCAAGGTGATCACGGTATCGACCGGTAGTGGCCTGCCGTCTAGCCCCAGTGGCGTGATCCCGGGCTTGCCCGGCAGCCGACACGCTCGGCTGCTGACGTTCTCAACGATCACCTGCCCGCGCAGACGGCCGCCATCACGTTCCCAGCGCACCGTGACCGACACATCATCTGGGTGGCAAGTGGGCAACTCCGACCAGCCGGAACGGCTAGCCGCATCATCCTGGTGGCCAGAGCCCATCCGGTGTCCTTTCCGCTGATCCTGGTTCACGACTCTGACATCTCGGGGCGGCTCCGCGCCTATCGTTGGGTAAATAAGGCCGAGCTGGAGAGGGAGCACCGTGGCGGATGAGGACAAGAAGCGAGCAGCGTTCCAAGCCTTGGTGGATCGCGTCCTGAACGGAGCGGGCCACGCAGACAAGGAGCAGCGAGCCCACGCTTTCAGCAACGCCGACGTCCCCCTCCCCTTGCGCGACCTGATCGGAAAGGTCACCACGACCCCGACGCAGGTCACCGACGCGGACTTCGCCGTGGCAAAGGCTTCGGGGTTCAGCGAGGACCAGCTCTTCGAGCTGGTGACATGCGCCGCGGTCGGCCAGTCCGCCCGGCTGTATGAAGCGGGACTGGCCGCCCTGGCCGAAGCGACTTCAACGGAGAGGCCGGGCAATGCGACTTGACATCCTCAACCGCGGTTACCGCCCCGGGACCAAGTTGCTGTTCGTGGTCATCCGGGTGTTCTCCGGACGCTCACTACCGGACGCCGCCAAGCTGGTCTTCTACCGCCCCGACTTCTACGGCGGCCGGGCGAAAGAGTTCACCCACGAGGCGATGCGCGGGCCTTCCGCCTGGTCGGTAGCCGACCGAGAGCTGATGGCGGCCTACGTGTCGAAGGTGAACGAGTCCGCGTTCTGCGTCGGCGCGCACACCGCGACCGCGGGGCAGGCATACCAGGACGGCGCGAAGGTTCAAGCGGTGCTGGCCGACCTGGAATCGGCCCCGGTCGAGGACGGGCTCCGAGCCACGCTGCGGATGCTCGGCAAGCTGACCAGGGAGGGAAACGTGAGCGCCGAGGACATGCGGGAAGTCTTGTCCGCGGGCGTCTCCCCCCAGCAGGTCGAGGACGCGCTGGCGGTCTGCGCCGCGTTCAACACGACTGACCGGCTCGCCGACGCCTTCGGCTTCGAGCTGCTCAGCCCCGAGGGCTTCGAGGCAGGGGCCAAGTACCTGCTCAAGCGAGGCTACCGATAGCACCGATCATGGTTCCTCCGGTGCCCGGGGCAACGTGGCCAGCAGCTCGTTAATCTGCTGGATCTCGTCGGTCCAGCCGAGCTTGGTGGCAGCCGTCAGGGCGTCGCCGAGTACCCCGCGGGCGGGACCGGCGTAGTGGCCGGCCAGCAGCTGGCCGAGCGTCGCACCTACGGCGACGATGCCGTCAGGCCGCTGCAGGCGGCCGAAGATCTGGAACGACTCGATGAGCCGCGGGAGGGCTGCCTGGACGTCCTGGCGCGCAAGGTCGATCTGGGCTAGGCCCCACTGAGCCGCGGCGATCCCGTCGAGATCGCCGAGTTGCCTGTTTACTTCCAGCCGCTTACGCTGCAGCTCAGCTGCCTCGTCGTAATCGCCGCGCATATAGGCGATATCCGCGATCATTCCCCAGGTGATAGCGGTGGAGCGGGTGTCCCCGAGCCGCTCATAGACCGGCAGCTGAACGTCGCGACGGATCCGCAACGCCTCATCATAATCACCACGCCGGTAGGCGACATCGGCGATCATGCCCATCGCGACCGCTGCCTCAACTTCGGATCCGGTGGCGGTGAACAGCTGCGAGGCACGTCGGAGCAGTTGCTCAGCTTGGCCCGGTTCGCCTCTGGTGATCAGGCGGCGACCTTGTTCGGCGATGACCCGAGCCTGGCCCAGCGGATCCCCGCCGTCGGCTTCTGCCTGCTGCATTGCCCGGCTCAGCAGGTCCTCGCTGACCTTGCCGTCACCGCTGGTGAAGGCGGCATCGGCCGTTCGGCGTAGCAGATCCAGCGGGACCGCGCGGCCATCTCGGTCCAGCAGCGCGACCGCATCCTGGCCGAGCTGGAACGCATCAGCGGCCGGGCCGCCGCGAAGGGCGGTAACGGCACTGGCGGCGGACGCGGCGGTGACCTCGGGGTCACCGGCGAGCAGGGCGATCCGGGCTAGCTGCAGGTTCAGATCGTCGGACCGACCCGGGCCGGGCCCGCCCCAGGCTCGCAGCAGCAGGCCGACGGTCACAACGGCCAGCACCGCCCGCTCCTGCGCGCTGAGCGGCTCGATGCGCCCTGTGGTAAGCGGGTCAGCGGCGAGCGCCAGGACGCCGGGGTCATGCAAGTCGGGGTAGGGCACGAGCAGCCCTAGACCCCGCAACCGGTCCGCCGAGCCCCCCGTCTGCCCGGCTAGCACGGTGATCACCGGTTCGGGAACCGGCAGGCTGAACAGGGTGACAGCCCGCAGCAGCGCGAGGTCCGCCGCGGCTACCTCACGCAAGAGGGCGTCGAGGGCCAGGTTCTCCAGGAACTCCCGCACCTGGCCATCGGCCGACAGATCACCTTGGCAGAGGTAGTCCTCCATGCTCGCCACCGCGGCCTCGGCCCGTTCCGCCTCCACCTGCTCCCCGTACACCAGCCGCGAGACGATCAGGTCTTGCAGCCCTGGGTTGCCCCGGCTGACCGCTACCGCGCGGGCGGCCAGTTCGGCTCGTCCCTTCTGAAGCTCGGCCGGAGCTTGTGCTTGCTGGCGGCGCTGCAACTTGATCTGTCCGACGCTGGACAGCGGCCGCAACTGCACGTCCTCCAGCCGGCTCTGCAGCCCGTTGAGGGCGAAGGTGAATCGGCTGGTGATCAGCAGCCGGCTATCGGTCTCAGCCGGGTCGAACGCACGCAGCACGCAAGCCAGCACCTCAGCATGGGCGGATACCAGTCGGTGCGGCCCGCTGGGGTCGGCGACCAGGATCTGCTCGAGGTCATCGATGACCAGCAGCAGTGGTCGCCCGCCCCGCCCGCTTGGGCGCACGGCCCGGCCAGCAGGTCGACCAGCAGCCCTTCGATCGCCTCCGGCCGCTCGCGTACTTGCGTCAGCCGTGACTCGATCAGTTCCCGGGCAACCTGGTCGGTACGGACGGCGGCGGCGACCGTGTCCAGGATGGCCAGTGCCCCGTAATCACCGAACACCACCGCGACCGCATAATCGGAGCACCGGTCGGCGATCCTGGCAGCCAGGCTAGATTTGCCGAGCCGTCCCTGCCCGTGCAACAGCACCCCCGCCCGGTCCCCAGACCGCAGGGCTCGCAGGGCTTGCTGGAGTTCGGGGCGCCGACCGACGAACATGTCCGCCGCCGCGACCGGTACTTGGCGTTTGCGGTCCAGGAAGGTCTTGGTGCCGTGGGTGGCGGTCACCAGGGAGCGTTTCCGCACGCCGCCGACGAGCGGGCCGCCGCCGGCCGCGCCCAGCCATAGCCGGGCCAGGTGCCAGTCCGCCCGCACGACGGGATTGCGTGATCGCAGCAGGACCCGGCGGGCATCCCCGGTCGCCACCGCAAGGTCTACCTGTCCTGCTAGCCCCTGGTACAGCTGCCCGGCGAAGATCGTGGCCGCCCGGTCATCCACCGACCCGCCCCAGCCGATCACTGCTGGCACCCCAGCCGTGACCAGCGCGGTCGCCAGCGAATGCGCCACCAGCCTGTCACCCCCGGTCGCGGTCAGGCACGCCGACACGAATACCAGTCTGGGCCCGGGCGACAGCAGCCGCACCAGCTCACCGGCGGTCGTCGGCAGGGGGCCGCCTTCGTCGTCTTCCATCAGCAGCACCGGAACACCCGCCTGACCCGGCCGCCGCGCCCAATTGTTCAGCCCGTGACACGACAGGTGCACCGCGGGCATCCCGCCCAGCCCGGCCAGCCGGTCCGCCAGCTGCTCAGGGTCGCCGGTGTCCTCCACCACCAGGTCAACGCGCCCCTCGCCGATGGCCGCGAGGATCGCCGCCTCCTCGGCCTCGAAGTCCAGCTCCCCCGCACCTCGCGGCGACGACGCCATGAACGCCAGCCCGAGCCGGTACCCATCCAGTCCTGGCGGCTCCGTTACCGGGCCCAGCCGCCGGGCCACGCAGAACCGGGCCAGCTCATCCTCAGCCAGGAACCCGCCACCCGGCGGGGCCAGCAGCTCAAACGGGGCCCGCAGCACCGCCCACGCCGCATCCGATGGCGACCGCGGCCCTCGCACCTCAAACACCACCGGCGCGCTCACCCGGTCCAGCAGCCCGCTCAGCTGCCCCTGATCGCCCTCCAGCCACCCGAACAGTTCCCGCCCAAGACCAGCGAACATCCCAGCATCGGCACCCGCCTGTACGGCCTCCACATACCGGGACTCCAGCCCGGTCAGAAACGCGACGTCATCCGGTCCGACAGACCGCCGAGGCCCGACTCGAGCATCACCGGCCAGCAGCTCAAAACCCGAGTCGTCGACAACCAGCCCGCTCATCACACCCCGCATTCCTCACCCCGTCGACCGACCGGGTTCCGCCTCCCAACATCGTCCCGCGCCGCGCCGCCGTCGTCACCACTTGCTACCGGACCGTTAGGCAACGGCCCAAGTCACCTGGCCGACATCAGCCAGCCCTGCGCCGTATACGTTATCCACTCGACGGCCCGGCCTTGATCAGGGACTTATGATGGCGAATGTGACCGCCTTCGACGCCAGGACTCCTGCCATCGCTCGCGTTTACGATTACCTTCTCGGTGGCAAGGACAACTTCGCGGCGGACCGGGTGGTCGCGGAGAAGCTGCTGGCGATCTATCCCCCGATCGCCGAGACCGTCCCGGAGAGCAGGCGCTTCGTCGGACGGGCCGTCACCTGGCTGGCGGGGCAGGGCGTCCCTCAGTTCATCGACCTGGGCGCGGGGCTGCCAACCGCTCCGAACACGCACGAAACAGCACGGGCGGCCAACCCGGAGGCCACGGTCGCCTACATCGATAACGACCCGGTCGTGATCTCGCATCTGAGGGCGTTGCTCGCGATTCACGACGATCAGGTGGCGGTTGTCGCCGGAGACCTGCGCGACCGCGACGCGATTCTGGGCAATCCCGAACTGACCTCGGTGATCGACCTGAACAAGCCGGTGTGCGTGGCGCTGGGCATGGTCCTGCACTTCTTCTCCCCCGGCGAGGCAGCCAGCGTGGTCAGGCGTTACATGTCGGCTGTGGCGCCGGGCAGCTACCTGCTCGCCACGATCGCGTCGGGTAAGGGCCCGTTGGCGGCTACGTTCTACGAGACCTACAACGCGAGCGGGTTCACCACGATGTACAACCACACGTCGGCGCAGTTCGCTTCGTTCTTCGCGGACCTGGACATCTTGCCGCCAGGGCTCGCCGACGCCCGGCGGATCCGCCCCGGCTGGAGCGATCCCGTACCGTCCCGCAAGCGACCCGACCGGGTGCTCGCGGGCATCGCCAGGGTTCCGTAAGCCCAGTAACCCGATAGCGTCGGCGATGATCGCCCGCGCTTGCTCCTGGATGGCGGCGAGGTGGTCAGGACCGCGGAAGGACTCGGCGTAGAGCTTGTAGACGTCTTCGGTCCCGGACGGGCGGGCGGCGAACCAGCCAGACTCGGCGACCACCTTCAGGCCGCCAATCGGAGCATCGTTACCCGGGGCGTTCGTCAGCACCGCGGTGATCTTCTCCCCCGCCAGCTCGCCGGCTGGCACCTGCTCCGGGGAGAGCTTGGCCAGCGCCGCCTTCTGCTCGCGGGTAGCGGCGGTGTCGATCCGGGCGTAAACGGGATCCCCGTAGCGATCAGTGAGACGCCGGTAAAGCTGCGACGGCGTTTGCCCGGTGACCGCCGTGATCTCCGAGGCGAGCAGCGCCAGGATGATCCCGTCCTTATCGGTCGTCCACACCGAACCGTCGAGCTGCAGGAACGACGCGCCAGCGCTCTCCTCGCCGCCGAAGGCCACCGAGCCATCCAGCAGCCCGGGCACGAACCACTTGAACCCGACCGGAACTTCGAGCAGCGAGCGGCCCAGCCCGGCGGTGACCCGGTCGATCATCGAGGAACTGACGAGCGTCTTGCCGACGGCCGCTCCGGCTGGCCAGCGATCCCGGTGCTGGTACAGGTACTCGATGGCGACCGCGAGGTAGTGGTTGGGGTTGAGCAGTCCCGCGTCGGGCGTGACGATGCCGTGCCGGTCCGCGTCGGTGTCGTTCCCGGTCGCGATGTTGAACTCATGCTGACGGCGGATCAGGCTGGCCATCGCGTACGGGGATGAGCAGTCCATCCGGATCTTGCCGTCCCAGTCCAGGGTCATGAACCGGAACGTCTGGTCGACCTCCGGGTTGACGACGGTAAGGTCCAGGCCGTAGCGCTCCCCGATCTCACCCCAGTACGCCACGCTCGCCCCGCCGAGCGGGTCCGCGCCGATACGCACCTCGGCATCCCTGATCGCGGCGAGGTCGACCACGTTCTCCAGGGCCGCGACATACTCGCCGAGGAAGTCGAACTTCACCGCGGCCTGCGCGTAAGGAACCCGCCGTACCCCTTTCAGCCCGCTGCCGAGCAGGTCATTGGCCCGGTCCTGGATCTCGCGCGTGACGACGGCGGCGGCCGGGCCGCCGTCCGGCGGGTTGTACTTGAAACCGCCGTCCGGTGGCGGGTTGTGCGAGGGCGTGACCACGATCCCGTCGGCCCGCGGACCGTCACCGGACGCGTTGTGCGCCAGGATCGCCCGGGAGACCGACGGCGTGGGCGTGTATCCGCCACGCGCGTCGACCATCACCGTGACGTCGTTGGCGGCGAGCACCTCGAGCGCGGTGACCTGAGCGGGCTCGGACAGCGCGTGCGTGTCCGCGCCCAGGTAGAGCGGCCCATCGATTCCATGTCTGGCCCGGTAGTCGCAGATCGCCTGGGTGGTGGCGAGGATGTGATCCTCGTTGAACGTCGCCGTGAACGCGGAACCCCGGTGGCCCGACGTACCGAACGACACCCGCTGGGCGGGATCACCGGGGTCAGGGTGCACCGTGTAGTAGGCGGTGACGAGCTTCGCCACGTCCGCCAGGTCAGCGCTCGAAGCGGGCTGGCCCGCACGCGAATCCACCATAACGACATGCTGACACGGCAGTGCCGGGACCGCACGCACCAGGGTCGGCCTTCACGACCCTCGAACCAACAATTACGGCCCGATAACGGGCGCGCGCCCGTAAACCGCACAACCTGCCAACATGTCAGCATACGAGAGTGACCGAGACAGCCGCGACGGTAGCTTGTCCGGACTGCGGCGTCAGCAGCGAGTCATCCGATTTCGGCAACACGCACTGGCATTGTGACAGCTGCGGCCGCGGATACTACCTGCGGCGATGCGCGAATTGCCGGGAGGTAAGTTACGTCGCCCTGCCGCATGGCTGGCATGCGCTGTGGTTCTGTACCTGGTGCGCGGCGCCCAACATCGGCTTCACGCAATTCCGGGACCCAGCCGCCGCCACGATCGCCGAACTGGCCACCAGCATCGCCCGTAAGGAGCTGTCGTTCACGCTGGCCAAGGACGTAACGGCGAAAACCACGCAATATGTCCAGACGGGCAGTGATTCGCTCCCGTCCCCCAAACCACCCGCGCCCGACGTAGCGGTCGCCCGGCGGAGGTCACCGCGAGCGCGGACGATCCTCGTCGTCGCGGCCTGCGCACTGGCCGTCCTCGGCGTGACCGCCGCCCTGATCGGGATGCACCCAGGGCCAGCGGTTTCAGCGCCGGCACCGACACTGGCACCGACGCACGGAACGAGCCGTGACATCCAGCAGGTGTCGGTAACCGCCGCCCAGGCCACCGCGGTCAGCTTCCAGGGCGTCCCGGGAACCCTGTCCGTTGTCGGTGCCGATACGACCCGGGTGAGCCTGACCGGCCAGCTGCGCTGGACGGGGCGCGCCCCGGTCGCGGTGACCCGGCTCGACCGGGGCACCCACGTCTTGCTGCTGTCCTACCGGTGCGCCCCGGCCAGCCCGTGCAGCGAGGACTACCGGCTGGTCATGCCCATCACCGACGCGATCGCCCTGCGCCAGTCCTCGGCCCAGCTAACGCTGTCTGGCCTGGGCGGCCCGGTCAGCATCGCGGCGACCAGCGTCCAGGTAACGGCGACCGGCCTGCGGGCCTCAGCGCTGGTCGCGACCATCACGTCGGGCACGCTCAGCGCCAGCTTCGACGCGGCGCCCTCGCTGGTAAGCATCACGCTCATGTCCGCGCAAAGCACGCTGCGGCTACCCGTCGACGCGACGTACCAGGTCACGCAGCAAGTCGCCGGGGGAAACGTAGCGATCGACGTCCCCCAGGCCGGCACCGCGACCCACCGGGTGACCGCCAGCATCACGTCGGGCGACCTGGAACTGCTGTCTTCCTAAGGCGGACTGGGATCGTGGCGGCCGCGTCGCTGTCCCTGATCGCGAGCGCGAAGGGCAGGCCCGCCAGGCAGCACACGGCCGCGGCGCCGAGCGCGAGCCGGTAGGCGGTGAGATTGGCCGCCAGGTGCCCGTTCACCAGGTGGGTCGGCCCGGCCAGCGCGATGACCGTGGTGAGCAGAGCGACTCCGACCGCGCCGCCCATCTGCCGCATCGCCTGGAACAATGTCGATGCCCGGCCGGTCGCCTTGGCCGAGATCGTCGCGAACGAGGCGGTCTGGGTCGCGAGCATGACCTGGCCCATCCCGACGCCAACGAAGAACATGAACAGCCGGGTCCACCACAGGCTGGCTCCCGGGCTGAGCAGCGCGAGCAAACCGATGGCCACCGCGATGTTGATCAGGCCGGCGGCGGTGTGCCGGCGAGGGCCGAGGCGGGGGTAGAGCACACGGCTGGCGAGCATCGAGCCGGCCGAGACGCCCACCGCCTCGGGGAAGATCGTGAGCCCGGATGCCAGCGCTCCCAGCCCCTTGCCGTCTTGCAGGTACAGCGACATGGCATAAAGCGTCCCGAGGAACGCGGCCGTCATCAGGACAACCGCGATCGTGCCATTGCGGAACAGCCGGTTACCCAGCACCCGCACGGCCACCATCGGCGCCGCACTTCGCATTTCAACCTTGACCATAACGACGAGAAGGATCCCTCCCGCGACCACGCAGCCAAGGATGATTGGTGACCCCCAGCCGGAATTGGGTCCCTCGGAGACGCCGTACATGAGAAGCCCGAGCCCGGTGCCGGCCGTCGCGAAGCCCGCCAGGTCGAAGCCGCCTGGGCTGTGCTGCGGATCGTGGCGCAGGAACAGGGCACCGAACACCACCGTCGCCACGCCGACCGGCAGGTTCACGAAGAACACCCACCGCCAGGACAGCTCGCTGACCAGCAATCCTCCGAGGACGGGCCCGGCGGCCGGGGCGAGCGCGGTCGGGACGGTGAGTATCGCCGTGACCCGCATCCGTTCTTCTTGCGGGAAGACGCGGAAAAGCATGGCCATGCCGACCGGCGCCATCATCCCGCCACCGATCCCCTGCAGCACGCGGAACGCGTCGAGTTCTCCCACGCTCGACGCCAGTCCGCACAGGGCCGAGGCGATTGTGAAGATTACCGTCGCCGTCAGCAGCACCCGCTTTCCGCCGAACCGGTCGCCGAGCCAGCCTGACGCGGGCATGAACACCGCCAGGCTGACCATGTACCCGATGGAGATGCCATCGACCGCGGTGGGCAGGACCGAGAACGACCGGCCGATGTCCGGCAATGCGACGTTCACGATGGTCGTGTCGAGCGCGCTCATGAAAATGGAGGCGACGAACACCACGGCAACCGCGGCCTTCTCGCTCGGCCTGATCCGCACTGGTCCCTCCCCGGATCATGAGGATGCGTATAATGAGGATACTCACTATCTGACGGGGGTGGCGAAGATGGTCGGGACCGGAAGCGACACCGTGGACGCGATCATTCACGCCGCGCACCGGATCAGGACCACCGCCGACGCGGCGCTCCGCACGCACGGCCTGTCCTTGCCCGGGCTCAAGCTGCTCACCGCGCTGGGCGATGGCGACCGTTCCATGCGGGAGATCAGCGAGATCCTGCACGTCGCTCCCCGCACGGTCACCGACATCACCGACGGCATGCAGGCCCGCGGTCTGGTGACCCGCCATTCGCACCCGGCGGACCGCCGGGTCACGCTGCTGCGGTTGACCGAGGCGGGCGCCCGGGAGCTGACCACGGCGGCGGCCGAGGGCGAACGCGTCGCGCTGGCCTCGATCAGCGGCCTCGCTCCCGCTGAACAGCGCACGCTGCGCGAACTGCTAGAACGGGTCTGCCGCCCCTAGCCACGACAGCGGAAGCACCGCGGCGCATCGAGGACAACACGATCGCGCCGATGATCCTGGGCGCGATCAATCGCGATTGGCCAGACCTTGCGGCCGAGCTGGTTGCCCAAGGCCCGCGCTCGCGCCGTTATGACCGCGATAATTTTCGTGGCGGCGGTGCTGCCAGCGATCGTCAGTCAGCTGCGGGTGGCACCTCGGGGTCGATGCCGAGTGCGCTGAAGCGCGCGGCCAGGTCGTCGACCCACTGCGGTGGTGTGCGGTGGTCGTTCAGCGGGATTCCGGCTTCGCTGTGCCACAGCGCGTCCCCGAGGGCCTGGCGCAGATTCCAGGCCATGATCCGGGCGGCCGACAGCTGCCGTCCGGTGACCTGCTGGTAGTGACGCATGACCGCGGTCAGCAGCTCCAGTCCGGGACCCATCCCGGGACCGGGAAAGCTGCGCAGCTCGTACTCGGGCTCGGCGGTTCCGACGGTCGCGAAGTCCACCACCAGCCGGAGCTCGTCGTGGTCCCACACCTGGTTGTCGCCGTGCAGGTCGCCGTGCACGAGCACGGCCGGGGCAGGCGAGGCGAGCACGGCGTCGGCCCAGTCGCACCAGCGGATGACGGTGCGGCGCTGATCCGGCCGGATCCACGTCCCGAACCGGTCGCGCAAGGTCGCGGTCGTGACCGTCGGCGGCAGCTGCGCGCCGGTGAGCGTGCCGACAGCGGCCTCGGCGCGCTGGCCGGTGGCCGGGTGGTGCTGCTGGCGACGACCTCGGGCAGGAACGGGATCGCGGATTCGCGCGCGAGCGCGGTCAGGATGCTGATCTCATGCGCCAGGTGGAGCGCGGCAGGACGCGACCAGGCGAATTTAACGAAGAACCGGTCGCCGAGGGGCTCGCAGCCCGCGTGCCACTGCGGGTCCTGTTTGCCGGCCGGGCCGGGAACCGTCACCGGGTATCCGCTCAGCTCAGGCGCCACGACCCGCAGAGCCTCGACGAGCGCCACGGCCGAGCACTCTGTCAGCCACGTCATCCCTGGGGTCCCGGCCACGTCCTGACAGTAGAGCAGCCGCCAGCGGGCGCCAAGTGGGTCAGGTCGGCGTGGATTGCCTGCGAGCGTTCCCGGCAGGTCTGTGCTTCCGCGGGCTCACCGGCATCGTCCAGAACGGCGGCCAGGTGCTGGAGGATGTCCGCTTCCCCCTGTGCATCGGCCAGTTGCTGGGACAGGTCTAGTGCCTGGCGCATGTAGCCGATCGCCTCGGTGAGCTTGCCGCACCGGTGCAGTGTCAGGGCTAGTTCGTCGAGCGTCGCGGCCTCGGCCAGCCGGCTGCCCGCCTCCCGGGCGGCGTCCAGCGAACCAGTGAAGACCCTGATCGCGTCGTCGTACCTGCCCGCCTCGTGATAGGCGCTGCCCAGCGAGTTGAGCGCCGACGACAGCGCGTACGCTGTGCTCTCCGCCCTGACCATCGGAACGGCTCTCTCGCCCCACGTGATCGCGCCGGTGATGTCACCAGCGAGCAGATGGGTCATCCCGAGACTCGCCGTCGCGTTCGCTTCCGCTCGCCGGTCCCCCGACCGGCGGTACACCTCGAGTGCTTGCGTGCGGCAGTCGATGGATTGCGCGGCGTCGCCCATCTTGTAGTGGCTATTGGCCAGCACACCGAGCATCCGGGCCTCGGCCCCGGCATCGCCCGCCCGGCGGGCGCTTGAGAGGCCGACCGTGCATGAGCTGGTCCAGTCGGCCAGATGAAGACGGCTGATGAAGAACTCCTCAAGCAGCCACGGCAACTGCCAGGCGACGTCATTGTGCTCATAATCGGCGGCCATCCCGACGGCCGCCATCAGGTTCAGCCGCTCGGCGCTCAGCCATTCGAAGGCATCCGTCGCGTCGGCGAAATCCAGGGCCGTGCCGGTCCGCTCGCTGGCGTCCAGCCGCCGGCGCATGCGTTCCGCGGCGGCGTTGGCGCTATCGGCTCCCCACAGAAACCAGGTGACGATCCGGTGTGCCGCCGCCGAGCGTTCAGCGTGAGCCAGTTCGTCCTGGGCGCGCTCGTTCGCGTACGCCCGGATGAGATCGTGCTGGCGATACCGGTCCCCCGGGCCGGATTCTGTCTGATACTCCGGCGCTGAGTTCAGTGCGCAAGCCATCCGCCAGCCAACCGCCAGCGATCCGCCAGCGATCCGCCAGGACACCCCGCCAAGGTTGACTAGTCACTCAACCCGACGACGAAAGGTTGTGCCATGACCAAGATCAAGGTCCGCACTCTCGACAAGATCGAGGCAACTAAGACCTACTCGGCTGGGTCGCACAACTAAGCCGATGACCAACGCCGGCCGGGACGCTCGTCCCGGCCGGCACCGATCATCACGAGGACAGATGAGACTGCCACTGATCAAATCCGCACAGCGGCCGCAGCTGCGGCCGGACGGCGCCATCTGGATCGGGCACGGCATGTACGGCCCAGCCACCGAACTGGTCGAGGATTCCGGCGTGCTGTGGTCAATCTGCGAGCGGATGGATGGGACCCAGACAATCGCGCAACTGGCCGCCGAGGTCACCGCCAAGCATCCCGGCGCGACCGACGAGGCGGAAGTACGGGAGATGATCGCTTTCCTGATCGATTCCGGCTGGGTCCAGGACGCGGATCCGGTGGTTCCGGCGGCGCTGACCGAGCGCGACCTAGACCGGTACAGCCGCGGAACCGAGTTCCTGAGCACGCTGAACACCGATCCGAAAGTCAGCGGCCTGGACCTGCAGGCCAGGCTGAAGGCCAGCCGAGTCGTGGTGCTCGGTCTCGGCGGCGTGGGCTCGGCCGTGGCCGCGAGCCTGGCCGCGTCCGGAGTCGGCCAGCTGCACTGCGTCGACCATGACACGGTCGAGCTGTCGAACCTCAACCGCCAGCTGCTGTACAGCGAGGCGGTGGTCGGCGAGCGCAAGAACGACGCGGCCGTCGCCTACCTGCGTTCGCTCAATAGTGATATCGAGGTCACCGGAGCTGACCTGCTGCTCGACGGTCCCGAGGCGGTGCTGAAGGCCGCGGCCGACTGCGACGCCATCGTGCTGTGCGCCGACAAGCCCCTCGACGTGATCAAGCTATGGACGAACGAGGCCGCATACTCGACGGGAGTCCCGTTCCTGACCGCCGGGTACGCCGGTCCCCTGTTCACCACCGCGTGCTTCATCCCGGGCCGCACCTCGTGTTATGCCTGTCATCTGAGCTATTCCCAGGACCGCCGCAAGGACTCGGGGGTGGCGGCGCGCAGTGTCTCGTACGCGGACAGCGGGCCCGCGGCGATCATCGCTCCGGTGGCTCAGATCGCCGGGCACTATCTCGCGCTCGAGACCATCAGCCTGCTGACTGGGCTGCCGGTGCAGACCGCGGGCCGGGAGCTCACCAGGTTCGTCATGGACTACGAGCAACAGCACTACCTGGCGACTGGTCCCCGGCCGGACTGCCCGGTGGGCTGCGGTGGAATGCTCGCGCGGTGACGGAAACAGGACCGGCCGCTGGAGTGGTTCGGCTGCACGCGCTGTCCTATCGCGGCGAAGATGACGAATGGATCGTCGGGCGGCCCTCGACAGGAGATTTTGTCGCGCTGCCCGCCGTGGCGGTCACGTTCCTGCGCACGCTCGAGGAAGGTGAGAGCGTCGCCGAGGCGAAGAAACGCGCCGACCTCGCGTATGCCGAGGACATAGACGCGGCCAACTTCGTCGCCACCCTGCTCGATCTCGGCTTCGTCGCGGCGGTCGACGGCCAGCCCGTCGAAGAGCCACCGGCCCGCCCGCCGAACCTGCGCTGGCTCAAGCCGCGTCACGTGGCCTGGGTGTTTCGCTGGCCGGCCGAGTGCGGGGTCGGGGCGATCATCGCGTCGGGGCTCGCGATCTCCGCCTTCCGCACCGGATTCCCCAGCTACCGGGGGTTCTTCGTCACCCAAAGCCCTGGCCTGGACCTGTTGATCTGGGTCGCGGCGTTCATACCGCTCGTGGCACTACACGAGTTCTGGCATCTCGCGGCGGCACGCGCCGCCGGAATCGACGCGTGGTTCGGTCTGAGTACCCGGCTCGTCTTCCTCGTCGCGCAAACCGCCGTTCCGGGGCTGTGGCTGGCCGAACGCCGGGTCCGGATACGCGTGTACCTGGCCGGAATGTCCTTCGACCTGGCCGCGTTCTCCGCGCTCTCGTTCGCTGAAGCCATAGCCCCGCCGACCGGCACGGGGCACGCCATGCTCGGTCAGTTGCGTATGGTCCTGCTGCTGGGCGTGGCCGAGCAGTTCGCGTTCTACATGCGCACGGACGTGTACTACGTCATCCAGGAACTCACCCGCTGCAAGAACCTGTACGCCGATTCGATGGATTACCTCAGGTACCGGTTCCGCCGGCTCTTCGAGGACCCCACGGTCTCGCTCCCGGCGCATGAACGCCGCCCAGTCAAGGCCTACGCCGCGCTGGTACTCGCTGGCAGCACGCTGACCCTGGTGTTCTTCGCCGGTTACCAGCTTCCGATCGCCGTCACCGGAATCCGCACAGCCGTCGCGGAGATCTCGGCCGGCGTGCGCGCGGTCAGCGTAGGGCCGGTCGCTGACGGTTCGGTGTTCATCCTCGTCACCGCCATGATCCAAGCGCTGTTCGTCCGCGCTTTCTGGGGCCAGCACCGGCACCGTTTGCTGGCCGGCTTCCGCCGCCGCCGGAGGATCGCGGCGGCGGAAGCCGATGCCGTCTGCGACTAAGGCAGCTTGCAGGGCACGACCTTGGTGGCCTCGAGCTTCTCCAGCTTGCGTACCTTGATCTTCGTCATGTGACTCCCTTTCCTCGGTGCGTTCGCACCAAGTCTCGGGTGACCCGCTGACGCATCGCTTGCGTGCCGCTGGACTCGGTGTCACGGGCAGGCACTCGCACCCCATCAGAAGATAATCGCTACTGGAGTCTCGGTAACCCGGAGCGGTTGCGACATTACCGTCGGATATCAGGAGCTGACCAGCACCGGAACATATGCCGCACATCGGTATCTGTGTAAACGATCAGAAAATAACGAGATCTCTCCTAGAAATTCACCATACCGAATGGTAACTTCTTGCCGACGCTCCCCTGCGTCGAAAAACCTCCGGCATCGGCATGGCCGGCTCAGAAGCCCGATGGTGATCCCGCGCGCCTCTGGACGGCCACCACCCCCACCCACCCCACGCGGTCACACCCAATCGGTGCTGACCGCCACCATCCGAGAGGTGACTACCGACAGTGAGACTCAGTGACCGTTTGCGCGCATTGGCGTGCCTCGCGACCGTGGGAGCGCTCGGCACCGCGCTCTCTCTCAGCGCGGTGGCGACGGCCAGCGCCGCGACACCGACGCCCTCGGCGGCCAATCGTCTGATCGCCTCGGAGGCGACACACGACGCGCACGCCTCACAACCTACACGGACATCGGCGAACTCCGGTTTCAGCCATGCCTGCAGCGCAGTGATCGTGGTCGGCAAGAATTCCTGCTTCGCTCTCAAGCGCGACGGCATCCACCCGTTGGCGGCGAGTTCCACGCCGGACGCCGTACCTTCCGGCTATGGTTACGGGCCCTCGCAGCTGCAGTCGGCATACGACCTGACCTCGGCCTCCGCCTCGGACGGTTCCGGGGAAACGGTGGCGCTCGTCGACGCGTACGACGACCCGACGGCAGCGAGCGACCTGGCCGCCTACCGCTCGGCCGCGGGCCTGCCCACTGTTCCGAGCTTCGAGAAGGTCAACCAGGAGGGCGAGACCTCCCCGCTGCCGTCCGAGGCTCCCGCCGACGACGACTGGACCCTTGAGGAGTCACTCGACCTGGACATGGTCTCCTCGATCTGCCCCGAGTGCAACATCGTCCTAGTCGAGGCGGACAACGACAGCGGCGACGGCCTGTACATCGCGGAGAACACCGCGGCTAGCCTGGCCGGCTACGTCTCCAACTCCTGGGGTGGGAGCGAGTCCTCAACCGACACCACCTACGACTCCGAGTACTTCGACCACCCAGGCGACGTCATCACCGCCTCCGCGGGCGACTCCGACTATGGCGTGATCTACCCGGCGACCTCGCCGAACGTCGTCTCGGTCGGCGGCACCAGTCTGAGCACGGCCTCGAACTCGCGCGGCTGGACCGAATCGGTGTGGAACGACGGCGGCGGCGAGGGCACCGGTTCTGGCTGCTCGGCGTACGAGCCGGAGCCGTCCTGGCAGACCGCGCTCGACCTGCCGTCCGGCTGCTCCAAGCGGATCGACAACGACACCGCGGCCGACGCCGACCCCGACACTGGCCTCGCGGTCTACGACACCTCGAACGACAACGGCGGGTGGATCGAGGTCGGCGGCACCAGCGCCTCCTCTCCGATGCTCGCCGCCATGTACGCCCTCGCCGACAACCCCGGTGATACTCCAGCCGACGACATCTACACCCACACCAGCGACTTCTACGACGTCACCAGCGGCAGCGACGGCAGCTGCAGCCCGGACTACCTGTGCACCGCGGAGACCGGCTACGACGGTCCGACCGGCATCGGGACCCCGGACGGCATCACCGGCTTGAAGAGCGGTAGCACCAGCACCGGCAACACGGTGACGGTGACGAACCCGGGCAGCCAGACCGGCACTACCGGCACCGCCGCGTCACTGCAGATCGCCGCGACCGACTCGGCCTCCGGCCAGACGCTGACCTACAGCGCCACCGGCTTGCCGACCGGCCTGTCGATCAGCTCCAGTTCCGGCCTGATCTCCGGCACGCCGTCGGCGGCGGGCACCTACAGCGTGACCGTTACCGCCGAGGACACCACGGGCGCGTCGGGTTCCGCCTCCTTCACCTGGACGATCAGCTCCTCGTCGAGTAGCTGTACCTCAACCGGGGACGTCGTGGGGAACCCGAACTTCGCCAGTGGCTCGAAGGACTGGACCGCCTCGTCCGGTGTCATCGGCGAGTGGGCGTCCAGCGGCGAGGACCCGATCAGCGGCAGCAACTACGACGCCTGGCTCGACGGCTACGGCGACCCGCACACCGACACGCTCTCCCAGTCGGTGACGCTGCCATCCGGCTGCTCCGGCACGCTCGAGGTGTGGCTGCACATCGACAGCGACGACACCAGCGGTACCAACGGCTCCTTCACCATCCAGGTCGCCGGCACCACGATCGCCACGTTCACCAACCTCAACGCCAACTCCGGCTACACCGAGCACAGCTACACGGTCCCGTCCTCTGACTCCGGCTCGGCCATCAAGGTCCTGTTCACCGGTGTCGAGAACAACGACGTGAACACCGACTACGTCGTCGGCCAGGTCGAGCTCAACCTCGGCTAACCAGCATTCCGCGACGGCGGTGTCCCCGGGGCCGGAGGCCGGGGACACCGCCGTCGCGTTTAGCCGGTTGACGGTTAGCGAGCTAGCGGGTCAGCAGGCGGTACCGGAGGTCGTGGTCGGTGGCGGCGTCGACCACGGTCCAGGCCAGGGCGGTCGCGGACTCGAGCAGGGCGCGTTCGGCTAGCGGGGTGATGGTGTGGGCGGCGAAGCCGGCCTGGTGGTTGACGGCCGGCAGCGAGCCGATACCCACGTAGGGGTGAATCGCGGGCACTATCTGCGACACGTTGCCCATGTCGGTGGAAGCCCGCGCCATCGAGGCGACGCGATCGGCTGGGTCGGTGAATACCCGGCCTAGTTCGACCGCGTTTCGCTGGTAGCTGGCGGACAGGCCCTCGTCGGTGCGGAATTCCGCGTACCTCGGGGATTCCTCCTCGATGGTGACCTCGCACCCGGCGGCCAGCGCGCCCGCCTCGAAACACCGCCGCACCTTCACCTCGAGGCCGTTGAGCTCCTGCGTCGTGGACGCCCGGACGTACCAGCGGCCCTCGGTGGACTCCGGGATGATGTTCGGCGCGGCGCCGCCGCTGGTGACGATGCCGTGCACCCTGGCGGTGCTGGGGAGCTGCTGGCGGAGCAGGCCGATGGCGACCTGCGCGATCGTGAACGCGTCGGCGGCGTTGCGACCTAGCTCGGGGTAGGCGGCGGCGTGCGCGGCCTCGCCTGAGTAGCCGATTCGCAGGTGGGACACCGCGTACGGGTTCGCGCGGATCACGTCAACTGGGCCGGGATGGACCATCATGGCGGCGTGCGCGTCGTCGAAAGCGCCCGCCTCGATCATCGCGACCTTGCCGCCGCCACCCTCTTCGGCGGGGGTGCCGAGCACGACCACGGTGATCCCGAGGTCGTCGGCCAGCCCGGTCAGCGCGACGGCCGCCGTGGTGGTGATCGACGCGATCAGGTTGTGCCCGCAGGCGTGCCCGATGCCGGGCAGCGCGTCGTATTCGGCGCACAATGTGATGTGCAGCGGGCCTGAGCCATATTCAGCGCGAAACGCGGTCGCCATCCCGCAATACGGCGCCTCGACCTTGAACCCGGCATCGGCCAGCGAGGCCGCCACCCGGGCCGAGGACTTGACCTCCTGCCAGGCGATCTCCGGCTCGGCGTGCAGCGCGCGGGACAGCCCGATCGCCGCCTGCGCGTATCCGGCGACGGCGGACTGGATCGTGGCCTTGACGCCGCTCATCGCCGGTCCCCCGGAACGTCCACTCGCGGGTCGGTCACCGGCCAGGACACCTCCTCGGTCACGGGTCCTTCCTCACCGCCGGCGGCGAGCCCGGTACGCAGCCGTTCTTTAAGCACCGCGTCTTCAAGCACCGCGTCTTCAAACACCGTGCCATCGTACGCCGCGTATGCCGCGTATGCCGCGTATGCCGCAAGCATCGCATCCACGACACCCGCACTGGCCAGCAGATTCCCCGTCTTCCCCGCCGCGGCCACCCCGGTCGCTTCCAACCCCCATGGATGTCCCATCGCTGGGGCTATCCCGCCAGCGGTGGGCCATCGGCGGGGTGAGGGAGCCTAAGCTTGCGGGGCTCAAGTGGCTTGGGTGCCTTGAGGGGCTTGGGCCCCTCCGCCAGCGTCTGGCTACCCTCGGCCGTACACGTGCTCGGCCCGCCAGAAGAACACCCCGCCGACGATCAAGGCGGCCACGGCCCAGCCGACCGCCGCGATCCACAGCTGCGGGTTGGTGACCACCGCGTGGCAGTTGGCCTGCAAGATGGCGTTGGAGACCTTGACCCCGTTCACCAGATGGGTGCCGTCCTCGTCGCCACGGAAGAGCGCGCAGGCCTTGGCACTGTACGGGGCGTTACCCGGAGCGTCCTGACGATAGGTCTTCATCAGCGCCACGCGGGCCAGCGAGATGTACACGGCGGCAGGGTTCAGAATAAGGACCCGCTCGAGCCAGGGCCGGTTGTACACCGGCGCCAGCGTGGTGACCATGTACATGACGCCGCAGAAGTACCGGGCGATCCGCAGCAGGAACGGGATCAGCTCACCGACGTCCTGCACCGCCCCGGCCATCCGGGCCACCAGCAGCGCCGCCCCGATGTTGAACATGGTCTGCAGCAGCATGACCGGCACCATCAGGAACCAGTACCAGGTCAGCGGCTCGCCGAATCCGAGCATGATCGCGGCCAGCACGATCAGCGACAGCATGGTCTGCTCAAGCTCGACGATCACGTACGCCAGCGGCAGGCTCGCCCGCGGGAAGTACAGGGCGCGGATCAGCGGCAGGTTGACCCGCATCACGTTCGCGTTGGTCACGATCGACCGCTCGGTGAACGCGAAGATGAACACGCCGCAGACCAGGAAGGGGATGTAGTTCGCGACGCCGCGATCCGCCTGGAAGATGAACCCGAAGATCAGGTAATAGACCAACGCGTTGAGCAGCGGCGTCAGCACCTGCCAGATCTGGCCCAGCTTGGCCTCGGTGTACATCGAGATGTTCCGGGCGGTCGCGTAGCCGATGATGAAGTGCCGCCGCGACCAGATCATCTTGAGATACCTGACCAGGGTCGGGCGCGTCCCCGACGGGATCAGGTTGTGTTCGAGCGCGTACTGGCCCAGCGAGCCATCGGGCACCTTGGGTGCCTCTGGAACGACCGTAACGCCGGTCTCGAAGGCGCCCGGAGCGCTCAGCTGTCCGGCAGTTGTGAGCTGTCCGGTTTTAACGTCCGCCACGAGGGGAAAGCTTATCGCCTACGACAGGTGCGCGGTGTCGTTGAGTGATCGAACGACGGCGGGTCCGTCCGGATACCAGTCCACCCTGCTCAGGCAGGCGGTGTCGAGAAACATCCGGTGCAGCGACGATAGCGGCGCCCCCAGCCCGTGCGCGAGCAAAATCTTGATCGGGGTGACGTGGCTCACTACCACCACAGTCTTGCCCCGGTAGGTTTCCAGCACCCGGGAAAGCCCGTCCAGCACGCGAGCCTGGACGGCGGTGAACGACTCCCCGCCCGGGGGCGCCACCTCGGGTGACGCTAGCCAGGCCTCGACCCCGGCGGCGTCCCGGGCGGACGCCTCCGCGAACGTCAGCCCTTCCCAGTCGCCAAAGTCGGTCTCGGCGAACCCGTCCTCCACCGCCAGCGGTGTGCCGCACGAGTCCTCGACCGCGGCCGCGGTGAGCCTGGCCCGCCGCAGCGGCGAGGTCACGATCGCGTCCACGGTCCCGAGCTTTCCCAGCCGCCCGGCCGCCGCGGCGGCCTGGGCCACGCCCGCCTCGGTGAGCCCGATGTCTCCGATGCCCGCGAATCGCCGGTCCGTCGAATAGGGGGTCTGCCCGTGCCGCAGCAGCAACGTCACCGTCGGCGTGCCGCTCGCGGGTCTCCAGGCCCCCGGCACGCTACACGCCTGACTCTGGGGTACGCACCAGGATGCGGCGGCACTCCTCGCAGCGGAGCACCTCGTCGGGGGCGGCCGCCCTGATGACAGCCAGGTCACTGCTGTTCAGCGACAGGTTGCAGCCCTGGCACCGGCCGTGCCGCAACGCGGCGGCGCCCAGCCCGCCGTGCTGCTGGCGGAGCTTGTCGTACAAGGCGAGCAGTTCCGTTGACTCCTCAGCAGCGAGCGATGCCCGCGAGGCCGACGCCTTGGCCGCCTGCTCGTCGATCTCCCCCAGCGCCGCATCGCGCCTAGCCGTCACCGCGGCGGCCGAGGACGCCAGCTCGTCCCTGGTCTTGGTCAGCGAGTCCCTGCGTGTCTCAAGGGACTCGCGTCGCTCCATCAGCTCCAGCACGACCTCTTCCAGGTCGCCCTGGCGGCGCAGCAAAGACTGGATCTCGCCCTGCAGCGACTCCAGCTCCTTCGCCGACGACACCTGACCAGCGTCCAGCCGCTGCCGGTCGCGCTCGATCCGGGTGCGGACCTGCTCCACATCCCGCTCCGCGCGGGTCTGCTCGGTATCCAGGTCGGCCAGCTCGGTCTCCGCCCCGACCAGCTCGTCGCCGGTCACCCCCGACTGAGCGTTCAGCGCAGCGAGCTCCGCGAGCTCAGGCAGCGATCGCCGCCGGTGATCCAGGCGGCCAAGCTCGGTGTCCAGCGCGGCGAGATCAAGCAGGCGCAGCTGCGCCTCGGGCGATGCTTTCACGACACCCACACTAGCCGTAATCGCGGGGCAATGTTCGACCGGAGCTTTCCCCAGGTTCACCGGGTACCGTCGTCACCGTGGGGAACCGTGTGAGGGGGGTAATCGCTGGCGTGTCGACCGGCGCCGTCGCCGCCGGTGTAGGCCAGCTTGTCGCGGGATTTACGATTCCGCAGTCCTCCCCCGTCATCGCCGTCGGGCAGTCCGCCATCGACCTGACCCCCACGCCGGTCAAGGACTGGGCGATCACGGTCTTCGGAACCAACGACAAGACGGCGCTGCTCAGCGGGGTCATCGTCGTGCTGCTCATCGCCGCCGCGGTGATCGGAACGCTGGCGGTGCGCTGGGGGGCGCGTTTCGGCTATGTGGGGCTGGGCGTTTTCGGCGCCATCGGGCTGGCGGCGGCGCTGACCAGGCCCACGGCGTCGCCGTCCTATGTGGTCCCGACGCTGCTGGCCGCCGGGGCGGGCGCGCTCACCCTCCGTCGGCTGCTCCGACTCGCCCGCCCGGCGGCGCCGGACGAGTCGCGCATCGTGTTCGGCTCGCAGACGGACGCGCCTATCCGGCGGGATTTCCTGGTCAGCTCGGGCGTGGCGGTCGCTGGGGCGGCGGTGGCCACGCTCGTGGGCCGCGAGCTCGCGACCCGCACAAACGTGAGCGCGGCACGGACCGCCATCCGTTTCCCCCGCCCCTCGGTGACCACTCCGCCACTGCCGGCCGGCGTCCAGCTGAACGTCCCGGGGATAAGTCCTTTTATTACGCCTGACAACAATTTCTACCGTGTCGACACCGCCCTGCTCCTCCCGCAAGTAGACCCCTCGAACTGGCAGCTCAGGATTCACGGGATGGTGCGCCAGGAGATCACGCTGTCCTTCAATGAACTGCTGCGCCGCCCACTGATCGAGGACTGGATCACGCTGTGCTGCGTGTCCAACCCGGTCGGCGGCCCTTATATAGGGAACGCCAAATGGCTCGGCGCGTCACTGGCGTCCCTGCTGCGCCAGGCCGGACCGCTGGCGGGGGCGGACCAGCTGCTGTGCACGTCGACCGATGGATTCACCTCGGGCACGCCGCTGGAGGTGGTGATGGACGGCCGGGACGCGCTGGTCGCGGTGGCCATGAACGGCACGGCCCTCCCGGTCGAGCACGGCTTCCCCGCCCGGCTGGTCGTGCCTGGCCTGTACGGGTATGTGTCGGCGTGCAAGTGGGTCACCGACATCGAGGTAAGCACCTGGGCCACCAACAGCGCGTACTGGGTGCAGCGGGGCTGGTCACAGCAGGCACCGATCAAGACCGAGTCCCGCATCGACGTGCCGACAGGCAACAACACCCTGTCCGCGGGCACGGTCACGGTCGCGGGCGTCGCGTGGGCACAGCACAAGGGCATCGACGCGGTAGAGGTACGGGTAGACAGCGGAGCGTGGCACGTAGCTACTCTGGCGTCGGTGCCGGGGATCGACACCTGGCGCCAGTGGGAGTACCGCTGGGACGCCACGCCCGGTACTCATCTACTCGAGGCCAGGGCCACCGACGCCACGGGTTACACCCAGACAGCGGTCCAGGCCCAAGTCGTGCCGAACGGCGCGAGCGGTTACCCCCAGGTCCAGGTAACCGTCCGCTGAGCCACGGGGCTTGCTGGCGGTGGCCGTACGGATGCTGGTGCGGCGGGCGCGACTGCCGGGGCGCGTCTGGAAACAAGATGCCTCTGTGGCATGTCGCAGGCCCGAGATGGCTACGATGCGCCAGATTCCTCAGGACGACACCGATACGAACCGGGCGTCAAGTCGAACAACTGTCCGTAGAATCTGCTGCTATAGCAGCAGATTCTACGGACAGTTCGAGCAATCGGCAGGCGACGGCGTTGGGCGCGAGTACCTCGAATGCCCATAACTGGTGCCATCCGGGATAGAACAGACGCGATCGCGCGACACGCCCGAAGGTCAACTTGATACCAGACGGGCCCCGGATGCAAAGAGTTAAGAGCGGGAGTCGTAGAGCGCGCGGACGTGCAGCGCGAGGGTGAGGAAGAAGGCGGCGAACGCGGTCACCGCGAGCAGGCCGCCAACGACGACGGACGCCTGCGTGGCGAGGACCCAGCGAGCCCCCGCGGGCTGAAAGCGCAGCACGAACGGTGCTGCGACCAGCCAAAGACCAATAAAGAAGACGGCGACGATTCCGCTGAAACCAGCCTTGGTCACCATGCCTCCTCGGCGTCATATGAGATGACCCCGTCGGCGCAGACCGCCACGAGATCACCACTGGCGCGCTCCTGGTGAGCGCGCGGCGCCTCAGGCGCGCGCGACTCGAACGCCTCAGATGCACGGGGCTCAGATGCACGGGGTGCCGGTACGGCGGGCCCGGACTCCGCCGCGGTCTCCACGTCGAGCGCGGTGATCAGCGGTCCGAGCAAGTCACGAAGCTGCGCGAGGACGCGGTCCGCGTTCGGCGGCCGGACACCCTCGGGTTCCTCGGCGAAGCCTGGCACGGGAAAGGCCCCGGCCGGTTCGTCCGGCTGTGTCGTTCCAAGGTTCACGTTCATCCTGGGTGCTTCTGCCTGCTCCGTCTGGATGGCCCGCTCGCGCTTACCCATGGCGCGGGCCTCCCGACGAGCCTGACGAGCTTCCCGGCGTGCGACGACGGCCTTCAGCCTGGCCTCGCGCGCTGCCTGACGGTCCTGACGGCGGGCGGCCCGGCGGGATCTCCGCCTCGCCTCACCGAAAAGCACTCCATCGGCGCGCAGCTCTCGTCGCCACGCCTTCGCCCAGCAGGCGAACGTGACTGCGGCAACCAGGGCCAGCCCTGCCCCGGTCGCGAGGATGGTCACTGCCGCGTTATCCCACTTCCCTCCTGTGGTTGCGGATACTTGACCAGCGGAGATGAATGCGGTGACCACTAGCCAACCGCCCGCGCATACGCCCAGCCCAGCGATGCACATGCCAGCCAGATACTGACCGGACCGGCTTTGGGTCATTCACCATCCTCCGCAAGCGATGAACCTCTGCGATGAACTCGTGGCCTCACGCTAACAGCAGGAGATGGCTACGTCGCGTAACGACACGCGGACAGTTTTCTTCCGGGACGGCCCCGGGACGGCCCGGGGACGGCCCCGCAAAATTCAGGTGACAACTTCTTGCGTGCGGAGTTACGCTCCGCAAAGTGCCTCCCCAACCTCTCCTCGCCAGGTCCGAGCCGGCCCGTCCCGTATCAGCGTTGTGGCGGCTACGGGGTTACCTACGTCCTTACCGCGTCCAGCTCATCGTCATGCTGGTCGCCGCGTTCCTGTCCACCGCCGCCGAGATCGTCGTGCCGCTGCTCACCAAAGCGGTCATCGACGGCGCCATCGACCATCATGACAAGAGCCTGCTCATCCCCCTCGGCGTTGCGGCGATCGCACTCGGTGCCGCCGCCGCCATACTCAACGTCATCCGGCGCTGGGTACAGGGCAACTCGGTCGCGGACATGGAGAAGACCATCCGCGGCGACCTGTACGCCCACCTGCAGAGCCTGGAGCCCGGCTTCCACGACCAGTGGCAGTCCGGCCAGCTGCTGTCCCGCGCGACCAGCGACCTGTCGTCGATCCGCCGGTTCGCCGGCTTCGGCATCGTGTTCCTGATCATCTCGATCATGACCTTCTTCGCGGTGATCACGCTGCTCATCGACCTGAACTGGTGGCTCGGCTTGATCACCGGCTGCGCGTTCGCCCCGGTGCTCGTCTTCTGTACCCGCTTCGAGCGCCGCTACAAGGTGCTGGCCAGGCGAGTGCAGGATCAGCAGGGCGACCTGGCCACCATCATCGAGGAAGCCGCGGTGGGTGTCCGGGTGCTGAAGGCACTCGGCCGGCGCCGCGAGTCGGCCGCCCTGCATGACGCGCAGGCCGAGAAGATCCGGGTCACCGAGGTGGCCAAGGCGCAGCTGCTCGGCAAGTTCTGGGCGGTACTCGACCTGGTGCCGAACGCGGTGATCGGCCTCATCTTCGTCCTCGGCGCGATCGCCGTCCAGCACCACGCGCTGACCCTGGGCGGCCTGGTCGCCTTCATCACCCTGGCCCTGCAGCTGGTGTGGCCAGTCGAGGCCTTCGGCTACATCCTCGCCTCCGGTGAAGAGGCGTCGACCGCGGCGCAGCGCGTGCTCGAGATCCTCGATACCGCGCCGACGATCGCCTCCGCCGGCGCCGCGCACCAGGAACGCCGGGGCTCTCTGCTGTTCGAGCACGTCGCGTTCAGCTATCCGGGCAGCGCGCAGCCCGTGCTCCGCGACGTGACGCTGGAGCTGGAACCGGGTGAGACGCTCGTGCTGACCGGATCGACCGGGTGCGGCAAGACCACGCTGCTGCAGCTCGTGCCCAGGCTCGCGGACGTCACCTCCGGCCACATCGCGGTGGACGGCAACGACGTGCGCGACATGCCGCTCGATGAGCTGCGCTCCGCGGTGGGCTGCGCGTTCGAGGAGGCCACCTTGTTCTCCGCGAGCGTGCGGGAGAACGTCACGTTCGGCGCGCCGGACGCCACCGACGAGGAGATCGAGGCCGCGCTGTCCGCCGCGCAGGCCAGGTTCGCCTACGAGCTGCCCTGGGGGCTAGACACCAGGATCGGCGAGCAGGGCATGGCGCTGTCCGGCGGGCAGCGCCAGCGGGTAGCGCTCGCCCGCGCGATCCTGTCACGGCCGTCGGTGCTGGTGCTCGACGACCCGTTGTCCGCGCTCGACGTGCACACCGAGGAGAAGGTGACCCACGCGCTGCGCGGCATCCTGCACGGTGTCACGGCGCTGCTTGTCGCGCACCGGCCATCCACCGTGGCGCTCGGCGACCGCGTCGCGCTGCTCGAGGACGGCGTGATCACCGCCGTGGGAACCCACCACGATCTGCTGCGGTCCCGCCCGCACTACGCGGCGCTGATGACGATGGAAGAAGAGGTGAGCGCATGACCACCACGACAACACCCCCGGCCCAGTGGCGGGGCATCGCCACCGAGGAAGTCGACCAGGTCAGCGCCGGTCTCGACGCGCTGCTGCGGCGGCGCAGCCGCAGGCTCCAGTCGGATCTGCTGCGCCCGTACCGTAAGGGCCTGATCGTGATCGGGGTGGCCATCACGATCGCCTCGCTGGCCGCGCTCGCCGGTCCCTGGCTGGTCGGCGTCGCGATCGACAACGGAATCCCCCCGCTGGTGCATAACGATGACCTGGGGCCGCTGCTGTGGATCGCGGTCGCGTTCATGGTGACGGTGGTCGTGCAGGCCATCACGACCCGGCTCTTCGTCGCGAAAACCGGGGAGGTGGGCCAGGCCGTCGTGTATGACCTGCGGCGACGGCTGTACCGGCACTGTCTCGCGCTGCCGGTGGCGTTCCACGAGAAGTACACCTCCGGACGGGTGATCTCCCGGCAGACCTCGGATATCGAGGCGATCTCCTCGCTGTTCGAGGAGGGCCTTGACTCACTGATCTCGGCGGCGCTGACGCTGCTGCTGGTCGGCACCGGCATGCTGCTGCTGGACTGGCAACTGGCCCTGGTGGTGCTGGCCGGGTTCATACCGCTCGGCTGGGTGACGAACTGGTTCCGGCGAAAGTCGGCGCTGGCGTACCGGCGCATCCGGGAGACGAACGCCCTGCTGATCGTGCACTTCGTGGAGACCTTCGGCGGGATCAGGGCGGTCCAGGCGTTCCGCCGGGAGAGCAGGAATGAGCAGATCTTCGATGAGATCACCGAAGATTACGCGGGGGCCACCCGCTGGGCGTCCCGGCTGATCGCGATCTACGGCCCGTCGATCGCGATGACCGGCAACGTCATCATCGGCGTCGTGCTGTTCTATGGTGGCCTGCTGGTCATCGACGGCAACATCAAGGTCGGCGTGCTCGCCACCTTCCTGCTGTACCTGCAGCGGTTCTTCGACCCGCTGCAGGACGTGGCGCAGTTCTACAACTCCTTCCAGGGCGCCGCGTCGGCGCTGGAGAAGATCTCCGGCGTGCTGGAAGAGGAGCCAGCGGTGGCCGAGCCGTCCTCGCCGGTGGCGCTGCCCGCCGCCGAAGGCGGCCTCACCGGCCGCCGGGTGCAATTCGACGCCGTCCGGTTCGGCTACCGGGACGCGGTGGTGCTGCCGGACCTGGAGCTGGACATACCGGCGGGCCAGACGGTCGCCCTGGTCGGCGAGACCGGCGCGGGCAAGACGACGATCGCCCGGCTGATGGCCCGGTTCTACGATCCGCTGGACGGACGGGTGCTGCTGGACGAGACGGACCTGCGTGACCTGGCCGACTCGGAGCTGCGCGGCGAGGTCGTGCTGATCACCCAGGAGAACTTCCTGTTCGACGGGTCCGTGGCGGACAACATCCGGCTCGGCCGCCCGGCGGCCTCCGATTCCGAGGTCGAGCAGGCGGCCAGGGCGATCGGCGCCCACGCCTTCATCGCCGCGTTGCCGTCCGGGTACCAGACCAAGGTGGGCAAGCGCGGCGGTCGGCTGTCGGCTGGGCAGCGCCAGCTCATCTCGTTCGCCAGGGCCTTCCTGGCGGCTCCGGGCGTGCTGGTGCTCGATGAGGCCACCGCGCTGCTGGATATCCCGGGCGAGCGCCTCGTGCAGTCCGCGCTACGGACCGTGCTCACCGGGCGGACCGCGGTGATCATCGCCCACCGGCTATCCACCGTCGCGATCGCCGACCGGGTGCTGGTGCTCCGCGACGGCGAGATCATCGAGGACGGCTCCCCCGCGGACCTGCTTGGCGGCGGCGGCGAATATGCGGCGCTGCACGAGAGCTGGGCCGCCAGCCTCGCGTAGCCCGCCACGGCCCCGGGCGGTACCCCGCCCGGGGCTGGGCCGCGGGAATCGCGTACCCTACGGATGCACCCGTTCAGCGATCGTCGAAAGGCAGCGCGACCATGCTCACGCACAAGGCCACCCCCGAAGCCCAGGAAAGGTATGAGACGGACGTGGCCCTGGCCGGGAAGTTCGACGAGCTGATGACGACGGTGGACTCCGCTAACCAGGAGCTCCGTGCCACCGAGGCCCGCCGCGCCGACGTCACCGAGCTGCACCGCGCGGCCATGGCGCTGGACACCGCCCTCACCAACGCCGTGTACTCGGCCTACGCCGCGCAGCGGGCCGCGATCGGCGCCCGGGGCTACGACGACCGGATCTTCGCCCGCAAGGCCAAGGCCAAGCCGGAGATCCACCGGCTCACCGCCGAGGCGGAGCGGCTGCTCACGCTCCGGGAGAACCACCGGCTGAACCACATTCCCGAAGTTCCGCGTCAGCCAACGGTCTGACCACCGGCTCCTCGCCGTCCGCCGATCCGTCGCCGGCCGATCCGTCGCCGGCCGCGCCTCTTGCAGCTGGGGATCGTCCCGGCGCTGGGCGATGACGAACCACGTCAACCCGATGATCGTCATCACGAGCGCGATGAAGAAGTTAAGCCTCAGCCCCAGAAAATGAGCCGAGGAGTCGATCCGAATCGTCTCCTCGAAGATCCGGTATCCGGAGTATCCCGCCACGTAGAGCGCGAACAGGCCCTGGCGCTTGATCCGCCGGTGATGGCCGAGCCAGACAAGTACCGCGGCCCAAGCCAGGTCGAAGATCAACTCATACAGGAACGACGGCTGGAAGGTGCTGTACTTGAGGTCGGCGGCGGGTATCCCGGAGTTGATCCTGGCCGCCTGGCTGATCTCCACCGCCCACGGCAGAGTGCTCGGTTTGCCGAACAGTTCCTGGTTGAAGTAATTGCCGATCCGGCCGATCGCCTGGGCGACGAGCAAAGCGGGGGCCGCCGCGTTCATGAACAAGCCGACGTCGGCTCCGGCCCGGCGCACCCGCCACACTCCCACGGCGGCGCCCGCGGCTATCCCGCCCCAGACCCCGAGACCGCCCTTCCAGATGGCCAGCGGTCCCCACCAGGTGTGTGGCGTGATATCAAACGGAGTAGTTAGGTCGAAATAGAGCCGCGCGCCGATGATCCCCACCGGCACCACCCACACCACGGTGTCGGACACAAGCTGGCGGTCACCACCTACCGCCTCCCATCGCCGGGCGGTGATGTACACCGCCAGCGCGATCCCAACCACGTACATCAACCCGTAGACATGGATGAACAACGGTCCGACGTGCACGCCGCTGAACGGCGGGCTAGGAATGAACGCGAGCGGCCCGTGCCCACCGTTGCCGATGATTTGAGATCTAGATATCATGATATCACTATGACAGATTCCCAGACCGCGGGTGACGGCCGGACCCCGACCAAGAACATGGTGCTGCGCCTCGATCCCGCGCTGGCCGAGCGACTGGCGGCCGTCGCCGAGGTGGAGGGCCGATCGGTGTCCGACGTCGCACGTGAGGCAATCGCCGAGCTGGTCGAGACGCGCCGCCGCGACAAGCGGTTCCGGCGGATGCTCGAGGACAACGTGGCCCGGCATCAGCGCCTGCTCGACCTGCTCCGAGACGACCAGTCATGACCGAACTCGATGTCGCCGACCTCATCGTCATCGCCGGAGAGGTCCTCGGCATCGGAACCGACGCGGCACTCGTCCAGATCGACATCGAGGCCGCGGGAACGGCCCTGGCCGAAGCCTCGACGACCTCGACGACCGCGCGAGCAGTCGGCACGGCCCGCGACGCCGCCGGCACGGCCCGCGACGCCGCCGCGACGGCCGCGACCGGGTTGATCCTGGCCCTGCTCAACCACCCGCCGTTCCCGCGCCGCGGCGCAGAGGTAGCGGTCGCGTCGGGGCTCCAGTACCTGTCGCTCAACGGCTGGCTCGCGGACCTGGACCCGCCCGGCGCCGCCGCCGTGGTGGTGGAGGCTCTCGGCGCCGGGCAGCTGAGCCCTGATGACGCCGCGACCTGGCTCGCACCCCGGCTATCGCCGCGCCGTGCGCTCTCTCTGGTCGGCGCGGCTGCCCATAGGGACGGCCCCCGCAGCCGGGTGCTGGCGAGCGCGGCGGTCGTGGTCGCCGCCAGCGGCCTCACCCTGCTCGCCACGGCCTGCGCGAACTCACCAGCGACCGCCGCCGGGGTGAGCTATGCAGCGTGCATGCGCTCGCACGGCGTCCGCGACTTTCCTGACCCGTCCGCCAGCGGGATGATCGTCGTCGACGCCAGCGCTGGCATCAGCCGGGACTCGACAACGGTCCAGTCCGCCGAGCAGGCCTGCAGGAGCGGCACACTGCCTAAGGTTGAATGGCCGCGCGCTCAGGCACGCACCGGAAAATAGTTCCCATGGACCGGCCAGCCGACAGCGCCGCGAGCAGGCATTGGTCACGAACAGGAGCGGGTTCGCTACTGAACTCAAATGGTCGGCCAACCGAAGTGAACCGTTCGCGATGATCCCGCGTCTTCAATAGTAGCGACCCGGTCACCGGCCAACCGGTACGCTAACCAGAAGTCCCCGCGCCGCGCCGGCCGATTGTCCTTGCGCGGACCTGTCCCTAAGAGGCACAGTGTAGGTAAGTGGTCTAGGCCACTCGAACCGGGGGTACTACTACCGGTGACGGGGCTTTCCGGCGGAAAGCTACAAACTGCCATAGGGGAAACGATCACGATGAGCCATAACGCGGCTGGGCTGGGCTGCGGCAAACTATGGTCTAGTCCAGCACAAGTTCCACGAGGAGGCACTGACATGTGCCAGCACAAGCCTCGGTGCCCGGACGCTACGGCGCCGGACCGAGAGGCTGCCCACACGATTATCAGTCACCCGGAGCAGGGCTGGAGCCTGCTCTGCAACGGTGTCGTCGTGTTCGACGACACGGGTGAGCTACTTCCGGACGGCGCCACGGTCGCGCCGCACCGGCCGACCGACGTTCCGGCCGCCTGAAAGTCAGCTGCCATCTGGGGGAAGCACAGCCTCCCGCAGCCAGCTGACTACCTCCGTCGAGATGACGCCGGGCTCCTTCGACAGGGCATGTGTTTGCCCAGCAAGGACCACAACCCGGTCGGCATCCCCCGATTCCGGCACCCCGAACGGGTCGTTTTGCCCGTTGAGTACGAGGACGTCCGCCCCGGCGTCCCTCGCCTGACGCAACTCCCCCGCCCGCGACCGTTCTGGATGCCCGGGCGGGTGCAGTGGGAACGCCAGCGCTAGCACCCCTCGCGCGCCAGTCGCCGCCGCGGTCCGGCAAACCACCCGCGCCCCGTTCGACCGTCCTCCCTGCACCAGATGAACGTCGCGCCCGGCCCGCAGTGCCGCTACGATCTCTACCCAGGCCGCGTCCTGTTTCACCGCCGACCCGGGTGCCCGCGCGCCCTTCACCCGGTAAGGCTGGGTGACCAGCGCCACCGACCCGCCGAGCGACAACGCCGCGTCCCGCGCCGCGAGCACGTCCGACGTCTGCGGCGTTCCGCCCGCCCCGTGGGTCAGCACCATCAGGAACCGCGGCTCATCGGGACCCGCCACCTCTACCAGTGCGGGTCCCGCCCCCGTCACAATCTCCACCAGCCAGATCCTAGCGCCGGTCGATGTGACATCGACCGGCATAGAGCGCGGTCGATGTCACATCGACCGCGCCCCTCAGGGCGCTCAGGGCGCTCAGGGCGCTCAGGGCGCTCAGCGGGCTAGCAGCGGCTTGAGGAACTGGCCGGTGTAGGATTTTTCTGACTTCGCTACTTGCTCGGGGGAACCGACCGCCACCACCGTGCCGCCGCCGGTGCCGCCTTCGGGGCCCATGTCAATCAACCAATCGGCGGACTTGATCACGTCCAGGTTGTGCTCGATCACCACGACGGTGTTGCCCTTCTCCACCAGGCTCGTGAGCACCCCGAGCAGCTTGCGGATGTCCTCGAAGTGCAGCCCGGTGGTGGGCTCGTCGAGCACGTAGATCGTCCGGCCGGTCGACCGTCGCTGCAGCTCAGAGGCCAGTTTGACGCGCTGGGCCTCGCCGCCGGACAGCGTGGTGGCGGGTTGCCCCAGCCGCACGTACCCGAGCCCCACATCCACCAGGGTGCTCAGGTGCCGGTGGATCGCCGGAACCGCCTCGAAGAACGCGGAGGCCTCCTCGATCGGCATGTCCAGCACCTCGGCGATCGACTTCCCCTTGTAGTGCACCTGCAGCGTGTCGGTGTTGTACCGCGCGCCGTGGCACACCTCGCAGGGCACGTACACGTCAGGCAGGAACTGCATCTCGATCTTGATGGTCCCGTCGCCCGAGCAGGCCTCGCATCGGCCGCCCTTGACGTTGAACGAGAACCGGCCCTGCTGGTACCCGCGGACCTTCGCCTCGGTGGTCGCCGCGAACAGCTTCCTGACGTGGTCGAACACCCCGGTGTAGGTCGCCGGGTTGGACCGCGGCGTCCGGCCGATCGGAGCTTGATCAACGTGGACAACCTTGTCAACGTGCTGCATCCCGTTCACCCGCACGTGCTTACCGGGAACGGTCTTCGCATGGTGCAGCTCACGCGCCAGCGACCGGTACAGGATGTCATTCACCAGGGTGGACTTCCCGGAGCCCGAGACACCGGTGACCGCGATGAAGCACCCGAGGGGGAACGAGACGTCGATGTTCTGCAGGTTGTGCTCTGTCGCACCCTTGACAGTCAGTTCCCGGCCCTTGACCGGCTTGCGCCGTTTTGAAGGAAGTGTGATCGTGGAACGGCCGGAAAGGTAGGCACCGGTCAGCGACTCCTCACTGGCCAGCAACTCGGAGACTGGCCCCGACACCACGACGTGCCCGCCGTGCTCCCCCGCGCCCGGACCGATGTCCACTACCCAGTCGGCCGCGCGGATGGTGTCCTCGTCGTGCTCGACGACGATCAGCGTGTTGCCCATGTGCTTGAGCCGCAGCAGCGTCTCGAGCAGCCGGTGGTTGTCGCGCTGGTGCAGCCCGATCGAGGGCTCGTCCAGCACGTACAGTACCCCGACCAGCCCAGAACCGATCTGCGTCGCCAGCCGGATCCGCTGCGCCTCACCGCCGGCCAGCGTCGCCGACGCCCGGTCCAAGGAAAGGTAATCCAGCCCGACATCCAGCAGGAACCCCAGGCGCGCGTTGACCTCCTTCATGATCAGCCGCGCGATCTGCATGTCCCGGTCCGACAGTTCCAGGCTGAGCAGTTGCTTGGCCAGCACGCCGATCGGCATCGCGCACAGCGCCGCGATCGACTTGTCGTCGATGGTGACGGCCAGGCTGACCGGCTTCAGCCGGGTGCCGTGGCACGTCGGACACGGCACTTCCCGCATGTAGCCCTCGAACTTCTCCCGGGTGGAGTCGCTCTCGGCCTCGGAATGCCGCCGCTCGACGAACGGGATCACGCCTTCGAAGTTCGTGTAGTACGACCGCTCGCGCCCGTACCGGTTGCGGTACTGCACGTGCACCTGGCTGTCGTGACCACGCAGCAGCGCCTCCTGCACCTTCTTCGGCAGCCGGGACCACGGGGTGTCCAGCCGGAACCCCATCGTGTCCGCCAGCGCCTCTTCCAGCCGCTCGAAGAACAATACGCAACCGAACGAAGGTGCTGGAC
>CAVUOU010000027.1:0-19419 GCA_963743085.1 uncultured Actinomycetota bacterium | reverse complement strand
CTGCAGCGGAATCGCTGAACAGCCTTTACGAGAAGGAGCTGATCGAGCGGGAGGGCCCGTGGGCGGGGACAGCCGATGTCATGCTCGCGACCCTGGAATGGGTTGCCTGGTATAACCGGGAAAGGCTGCACTCTGCCTGCGGATATGTTCCGCCCGAGGAATTCGAGGAAACTACTACTCACGCCAGGGGAATCTGGTGTTAATCATGTCGGCAAGCAAGTGCCTCTAAAGTTGCCGGGGCGGCCCACGTAGGCCGGATTCTATCGACCACAGGCCGTCCTGCCGCTTGCCGATGGACGCGCACGCACGTCACATTGTGGTTATGGAAAACATGACCACTACCGCACCCATCGGTCTGCTCGCCGGCAAGGTCGTGTTCATCACCGGCGCCAGCCGCGGCATCGGCGCGGCCGCAGCCCGACTCTTCGCCCGGGAGGGCGCCGCCGTCGTGCTCGCCGCCCGCGGCACGGACGACCTCGAACGCATCACCAAGGAGATCCGCGCCGGCGGCGGCACTGCGGACGCCGTCACCCTGGACCTCGCCGACCGCGCGAGCATCCGCGCCGCGGTCGACCGCGTCGAAAAGCTGCACGGACGGCTGGATGGCGCCTTCAACAACGGCGCGGTCCCCCAGCAGCAGTTCGGCCCGGTCGACACCACCAGCGACGAGGACATCGACGAGCAGTTCGCCGTCAACTTCCGCGCGCAATGGACCGCCATGACCGCCGAGGCCGCGCTCATGCGGCGCAATGGCGGCGGGGCGATCGTCAACACCTCCAGCATCGGCAGCCGCCGAGCGAACCCCGCCCAGCCCGCCTACGGCGCCATGAAGCGAGCGCTCAACAGCCTCACCGAGACCGCCGCGGTGAACTGGGCCGGTGAGGGCATCCGGGTGAACGGCATCACCCCCGGCGGCACCGCCACGGAGATGATCGACACCTGGGAAGCGGCGACTCCCGGCACCGTCAAGCGGATTACCGCAACGATCCCGCTTGGCCGGATGGCCGAGCCCGGGCAGATCGCCGAGGCGGCCGCGTGGCTGCTCAGCGACCGGGCCTCGTACGTGACCGGCGCGATCTTGCCGGTCGACGGCGGCGCCGGCGCCTGAGACCAGCGGCCCGCGCCAGGCCCGCTGGGTAAGCCTGCCTTCCCGCAACGGGCCAACAGGAACGTGCACCACCCATGCACATGAACGACAAGGGTCCGGTCACCGGCGACCCCGTCCGGTATCGGTCCCGGTCCCGGGCGAAGGCTGCGGGACGCCAAAAAGGAGGAACCAGGTATGTCGGATCTCAAGGGCCAGGTCGCAGTCGTCACCGGCGCCAGCCGCGGCATCGGGCAGGCGATCGCGATCCGCCTGGGCCGGCTCGGCGCAAGCGTCGTAGTCAATTACTCGCGGGACTCATCCGGCGCCTCCGCGACGGTCGCGGCGATCGAGGCCGCAGGCTCCCGCGCGATCGGCATCCGCGCCGACATGTCAAGGCCCAACGAGACCGAGGCGCTCCTGGACGCGGCGCGGAGCCAGTTCGGTGGCCTTGACATCGTCGTGGCGAACGCCGGCCTCGACGAGGGCCTCGGCCCTGTGCTGGAGGTCACGGAAGCCGAATACGACCGCATGTTCAACGTCAATGCCAAAGGCGCGTTCTTCACGCTGCAGAAGGCAGGGCGCATGGTCGACAGCGGCGGCTCGATCATCTACATCGGATCCAGTTCCACGCTCCGGCCACAGCCCGGCTTCGGTCTCTACACGTCGAGCAAGCTGCCCGCGAGCTTCCTTGTCGCAATACTCGCCCAGGAAATCGGCGAGCGAGGGGTCACAGTCAATGCAGTCATCCCGACCGCGACAGACGGCGCAGGCTACTTCACCGAAAGCAAGGCCGACGACCCGCTTCGCCCGCTCGTGCAGAACGCCAGCCCCATCGGCTCGCGCATGGGATCGGTCGAAGATATCGCGGACGCAGTTGAGTTCTTCACCGGCAAGCTGGCCCGCTGGATCAGCGGACAGCAGTTGCTCGTCAGTGGCGGCGCACCGATCTGATCATGCGCCCAGGCCACGTCCCGCGTAGTGGAGCTTGATGTCGGCCCGGCCCGCGGCGAGCGTTCGTCAGCCAGCACATCCTCGCCGGTCCGGCGATCGCGCCGGCGCAGGCCTACTGACCCGCGATTCCCGGGCCGTCACCGGACCGGCCTCAATCGCAGGACCGGCTCCGGCCGCCATCGGTGATCGGTCATGGGCCCTGAATCACGTAACCCGGGCCGGCCGGGGCACCCGCCCCGGGCCCGCCACGATGAAAGGAACGGCGATGACCGCCCAGCAGCGCGACATGATCGACCAGATCCTCCGCGACGCCCCGTTCGACCTCGGCGGGGACGTGGACGCCCAGCGCCCCCTGCTGGAGCAGATGCTCACCGCGCAGCCCCTGCCGGCGGACGTCCGCGTGACGCCCGGCGAGCTGGGCGGCGTCCCGGTGGTCTTCATCGACATCGCCGGCGCCGGGCCGGCCTGCACCATCTTCCACATCCACGGCGGCGGCTTCGCCCTCGGCTCCGCGGCCGGATCCGTGGGGCTGGCGTCCGCCCTGGCCCGCAAGACCGGCATGCGCGCCGTCTCGGTCGACTACCGGCTCGCGCCCGAGCACCCCTACCCCGCCGCGCTCCACGACGTCACGGCCGCCTACCGCGCCCTGGCCGGGCAGCCCGGCGCCGATCCCGTCGTCGTGTCGGGCGAGTCGGCCGGCGGCAACCTCGCCATCGAGCTCCTCATCGCCGGCCAGGCCCACGGCCTGATCATGCCCGCGGCGGCCCTGCTGCTGTCCCCGATGACCGACCTCACCGCGTCCGGCGGCAGCTACGCCGGCAAGGCGCACGCCGACCCGGCCATCACCGCCCGCGCCATCCGCGCCCGGGCGGCGGACTACCTGGCCGGCGCCGACCCGGCCGACCCCCTGGTCAGCCCCGTCTTCGCCGACCTGTCCGGGCTCCCGCCGCTGCTGATCCAGGCCGGCTCGCACGAGGTCCTCCTCGACGACGCCACCCGCCTGGCCGCCAGGGCCGCCGCCGACGACGTGGCCGTCATCCTGGACATCACCCCCGGCGTCCCGCACGTCTTCCAGGCCTTCGCCGCCCTCCTCGACGAAGGCGACGCCGCCCTCAACCGGGCCGCCCGATTCGTCAAGGACAACACAACCCAGAAGGCCGCCGCCTGACCAGCGCCATCAGCCCCCGGGCAATGAAGTAGACGGCACAGCGATGCGCATTTGCGCATCGGCGCGCGGCGGATCGCCGCACCGTGAAGCACGAGTTCAGGAGAGCAAGCCAATGACCGCACCGACGCCCGCGCCCTCGACCCTCGTCCGCCCGTTCACCGTCGCGGTCTCCGACTCCGAGATCGACGACCTGAAGCAGCGGCTGGCCAGAACGCGATGGCCGGACCCGGAAACGGTGGGCGACTGGTCGCAGGGCGTCCGCGCGGAGAACGCCAGATCGCTAATCGGCTACTGGGAGCGCGGCTACGACTGGCGGCGCCTCGAGTCCGAGCTCAACCGCCTCCCCCAGTTCCTGACCGAGATCGACGGGCTCGACATCCACTTCATCCACGTCAGGTCCTCCAATCCCGGCGCGATGCCGCTGATACTCACGCACGGGTGGCCGGGCTCGATCGTCGAGTTCCTGAAGCTGATCGCCCCGCTGACCGACCCGGTTCTCGTTCGGGGCAGACGCCGCCGACTCCTTCGACGTCGTCGTCCCGTCGCTGCCCGGGTTCGGGTTCTCCCACAAGCCCGCAGGGACCGGGTGGACCGTATCCCGCATCGCAAGCGCGTGGGCGGAGCTGATGAAGCGCCTCGGCTACCCCCGATGGGCCGCCCAGGGCGGCGACTGGGGCGCCGTCGTCACCACCGCCCTGGGGGCCATGCGGCCCGAGGGGCTGCTCGGCATCCACCTCAACACCCAGTACGCCTTCCCCGCGCAGATACCCGACAGGCTGTCGCCCGAGCAGCGGCGCGCCGTGCAGACCCTCGCCCTCTACGCCGGCGACCTCGGCGGCGCCAGCCACCTCCAGGGCACCAAGCCGCAGACCATCGGAATCGCCCTGGCCGACTCCCCCGCCGGCCAGGCAGCCTGGATCTACGACAAATTCCAGTCCAAGACCGACAACCACGGGCTCGCCGAGGACGCCCTCAGCACCGACGACATCCTCGACGCGATATCCCTCTACTGGTACACCAACAGCGCGGCCTCATCCGCCCGCATCTACTGGGAGAACAAATCGGGCACCTTCGCCGGCCCAAGCTCACGCTCCCCGTCGCCGTGACCGTCTTCCCGAAAGACATCCCGCGCCTGCCCCGAAGCTGGATCGAAGACACCTACAGCAACCTGATCCACTACGGCGAAGCCGACAAGGGCGGCCACTTCGCCGCCCTGGAACAGCCCGACATCCTGATCAGCGAAATCCGCACCGGCCTCCGCAGCCTCCGTTCCTAAAACGAACCTCCTACAGGCACTTCAGCCAGTGAAATTAGAACCGCCAGCCCGGAGGGGCCGCAACCCCCAGCCCTAAGACGGCATCGACACCGTCCGCATCGACGTCACCGACCCGGACTCCATCCTGCGCGGCCGCGACGAAGTCCTCCGCGCGCACCCCGACCTCGACGTCGTCGTCACCATGTCCGGCTTGCTGCTCACCGAAGACCTGCGCGACCCGGCGCACGCCGCCGCCGCCGAAACCACGATCGCCACGAACCTGCTCGGCACCACCTACGCCGACCTCCTGGAACGCCGCTCCGCACCGCTGAAGAACCTGCCAGGACGCTGACCGGAACACTGCCCGGACCCGCTCGGCCCGGCGGTCATCACCAGCAAAATCTCATCGACCGAAAGGTACCCTCATGTCCCTCGCAACGCTGCTGGACCGGAACAAGGCATTCGCCGCCACCGACGCCGTGGCGAAGAACCCGCAGATCCCGTGGCTGCCCAGCCAGCTGTCCTACATCATCACCTGCATCGACTCGCGCACCGAGCCCGCCGGCTTCCTCGGCGTCGACCTCGGCGACGCGACCGTGCAGCGCACGATCGGCGGCCGGGTCACCCCGGCCGTGCTGCGCGACGTCGCCTACATCAGCTACCTGACGGAAACCAAGACCCCCGACGGGCCCTGGTGGGAGCTGGCCGTCATCCACCACACCGACTGCGGCTCGACGCTTCTGGCCGACCCGGAACTGCGCAGCGGCTTCGCCGCCCGCGGCGGCTACGTCGAAGCCGAACTGGCCTGGCTGCCGGCCACCGACCCCGCCGCCACCGTCCGCGCCGACGTCCACACCCTGCTCACCGCGCCACAGCTATCCCCCAACATCATGGTCAGCGGGTACGTCTACAACACCGCAGCCGGCACCATCGAAATCGTCGTTGAACCCACCCCCGTCGGCCAGCGCTAACCCACCCTCACCGCCGGCACCCGCACCCGAGAGGCCGGGCGCGGACCCCGGCAGCCGCTGCCAGGGCAAGACGCGGGCTACCCCCCCGACCCCCGCCCGGACTCGCCCTGGCGGCGCCCCCGGCCCCAGGAGGCTCGCCGCGATGTCAAGCGCCGCCACCGTTTACCAGACCCTCAACCTCGTCGCTATCACCTGCGCGGCCCTCGCCGGCAGCACCGCCGCTCGCCGCCGCGGGCTAGATGCTGTTGGCGTCCTGTCCTGCGCTATCATCACCGGCCTGGGCGGCGGCCTGCTCCGTGACGTCCTTTTGCAGGACGGGGTCCCCGCCAGCATCGCCAATCCCTGGAACCCCGCCGCCGCATTCGCGGCCGGTGCCGTTTTGTGTTTCGCCTCTCCCCGCGGGGCCGCCTGGCGCATTCTTGCCCAGGTAGCCGAGGCTGCCACTATCGGGGCATGGGCCGTGACCGGCACGGAGAAGGCGGCCACCGTGGGAATCAACCCCTTCTCGGCCGTCCTGCTCGGCGTGGTCAGCGCGTTGGGCGGCGGCGCGATCCGCGACGTCGTGGTGCTTAGGCGCGTACCGCAGATTTTCGGCGGCAACACCCTGACCGCGACCTGCGCCGCGGCGAGCGCCGCGGTCATGATCGTCGCCTACCGCCTTCAGCATCCGGAAGCGGGGCTGGCCGGCGGCACCGCCATTGGCGGCGTTCTCTACCTTGTCGCCCGCTGGCGCCACTGGGTACTGCCGTCGGTCGAACGCCAGCGGGCCGAGACACCGGTCGAAGCTTCCACCGCTTCCGCTGAGCCGACGAACCTGAACACGCCGACGCAGCTGGAAAAGAGCTGATCAGCTGATGATTCCCGGGCACCTTCGTATCGGCCGACCCACGAGACGAGCATCGCCGGACGGCGGGTGGCCGCGCATCGCACGATCGGCGTGAGCTGCCACCAGTCAGCTGAGCCTACCGGCAACCAGGTCGCAGCGAATCACGTTAACCGGGCGATGCCCGGTCGCCCGGGCCGTCGACAGTATGAGCACGTACATCCCGCTCGCGCCCCGCCCGACGGCAGGTTACGCGCAGCGAACGGCGAGAAAGGCGACGAGAAGATGACTGAACGCACCGACTCGGCAGCCTCGGCACCGTGGTGTGCCGATCCTTCTGGCCGGCGCTCGGAGCGGCGAGTCCGCTGGGCACTTACGTCTGTGCCCGCTCCCGGGCGAGGCACGGGCGCTGTGTGCGCCAGGGACGGCCCACGGCCGGGCGCCGCTGGTCACGGGGTTGCCGGTTGACGCTGGCGAGGAGCATTCGCGGACACAGCTTCCGGTGCGTGGCGTGCTGTTGCAAAAGGCAGGATGGAACAACCCCGCACTCAACGCGATCCGGAGGGATACTAGTAAGTGAAGCTGATGCGGGCGCGGCAATGTGCCGCCATGCCCCCTAGTCACCGCAGCGGCTGACATCATCTGGATCAGCCAGGCGGGGCCTGCCCGGGCGCGCGGCTTGGGTGCCGGTGGGCCGCGATGAGCCGGGGCCGCCGTCGGCAAGACGGAGAACTTCGACCTGCCCTGGCGCGGCCCGGCCGCCCGCGCCGCGCTTCCCTACGGCGATGATCAGATCGCCCCGCCCGCGATGGCCGGCGGAATCACCTTGCTGGCCGCCGAGTGCGTCGCCGCCGCTGCTGCGCGTAGGGCTGTGGCCGGTCCACCCGTTCGCCGAGGCGCCGCTGGTCAGGCTAGGCGACCAGCTCCCGTTCGACCAACCTCGCCATGGCAACTCCATCGCCAGACTTAGGGGCGAAAGCGCTCCTTGGCCTGTCCTTCGTCGCGGAACCGGCTGGCGGCGAGTTCGCGATGCGCTTCGGGCATGCAGTCTGGCAGATCGCCGGGGCTGAACAGCCGCGCTTCGAGGACTTCTTTCGGGTCGAGTGTCAGGCCGTCGAGTCCGCCGACGAGGACGGCCTCATACTAGACCTCGATCCTCTACTGGAACCCGCTGCGGACCTTCACTAGCCGACCGACCTCGACAGTGAGCCCGGTTTCCTCGCGGACCTCGCGGGCGATCGTGTCCTCATGGCGTTCGCCTTTGTTGGCGTAGCCAGTGGGCAAGCCCCACTGACGGCCGGGCGGCCAGAGCCGGTGGCGCAGCAGGAGGACGCGGCCGTGGTCGTCGCGGACGACGCCGGTGATGCCGCAGATGAACTTGGCGTGCACAAGCCACAGGAACCGCCACTGGAGCGGCTTCCCGAGCCGCCACAGCCGGGTCAGCAGCTCGTTCACGGGATCGTGTCACCGCCCTTTCGCTGCGGCTCATGGTAGCGCCACGGTGACGGACCGCATGCGCGGTTTGCATGGCGTGCAAACCGCTAGACGCCATGACAGCCACCGCCATCGGGACACGCAGCGGTGGTGCGAACGGGTCACCGACCCCTCTTGCTTTCGGATGCTTCAATGACCCTCATGCCCCGTGGCGAGCACCTTGACGGGACCACCGCAGAATGCGCTCACCTTCACCTGCTGCTGGCCTGCTTCCGCGCCAGCCCGCCGCCGATGCGGCTGCCCGGGGTGACCGGCGCCCGCTCCCGAGGTACTCGGGCCGGGATCATCGACTCGAAGGTGTTCCGCACGGCGTACGCCGTCATCTACGCGACGTCTGGTCGTGTCATCAGCGGCGACCGCAGGTGCAATACCAGATCCGGGCTGGTCAGGGGGATGGTGCACCACGTCGCGACCGCTGTCCCCGCGTCGGCGTCGACCGCAAGCCGGACATGGTGCGGGGTTGTGACGATGTAAAGATCGGCGACGAACGTGCTGCCCTGCCAGGCACCACTCGCGCAGACAGGGCGGCCGAGCGGTGAGCTTTCACGCCATTCGCCGCGGCCCGCCTCGATCTCGGGGAGCGACCCGAATCGTATGAGCCATGCACCGTCGGCGGGCCCGACGGTCACCGCGGTGCCGTCGGGCAGGGCCGAGCCCTCGGCGGAGGCGTCGAGCGTCGCGGTCACGGAACGCTCCGGGCCGGCCGAGCCTGGCACCAGCGCGAGAGACAGTCCCCGCAGCCGGTCGGCCAGGATCTCGTCGTCGCGCGTGCTTCCCGGGTGGCCGATGCCGGGCAGCAGGCACTCCCAGATGGCGTCGAGCACGTCCTGAGCCTGCTGGACCTCTTGCTGGGCAGAGGTCAGGGCGACCACGAGATCGTGCGACGGGACGACCACGCAGTGCTGGCCGAAGGCGCCGTAACCGTGAAAACCGTGGCGTGAAATCCAGAACTGGTAGCCGTAACCACACAGGAAGTCGGCCCGGTCCGCCTCCTCCGCGTAATGCCGGCTGTCGATGTGCCGTCTGGTCGCAAGTTCCACCCACTCACGCGGGACCGGCTGCTCGCCGCCCCATAGGCCGCCGCGCAGCAGCAGCTCACCGAAGGCGGCGACAGCCTCGGTCCTGAGGTGCAGTCCGTGGAATCCGAAGGCAGCGCCGCTTCCCACCCGGTCCCATTCGGCGTCGTCGATGCCCATCGGGGTGAAGAGCCGCTTGTCGAGGAACTCCGCAAGCCCGCAGCCGGCGACCCGTTCCACCATGCGGGCCAGGATGAAGGCGGCCGAATTGTCGTAGGCGTGCCGCGTTCCCTCGGCCGTGGCGAAAGGCAGGCGCAGGAAGCCCTTCACCAGATCGCCCGGTTCCAGCTGCCAGGCCTCGGCGAGACTGTCCGCGCTGTGCCCGGCTGTCATGGACAGCAGATGGTGAACGCTGATGCGTCGTCCCTGCTCTGAGATGCCGGCCGGAACATGGTCGGGCAGCACGTCCGCCACGCGATCGTCGAGCGAGAGCAGCCCATCGGCGATCGCCAGCCCCACGGCGATCGAGGTGAACGATTTGGTCAGCGAGTACAGAAGGTGCGGGCGATCGGCCGAGTACGGCGCCCACCAGCCCTCAGCGACAACCTGCCCGCGACGCACGACCATGAGCGAGTGGCACTCGATGGATTTCTCCTCGAGCCTGTCCAGCAGTGCACTGATCGCGGGGGACGACACCCCCGAGGCAGCCGGCGCAGATCGCGGCAGCAGGGGGCGTTGAGGCATCAGCACATCCTAACGGACCGAACGGGGATGGCCGCTCGCCGCCACGCGGCATGAGCGAGGTCCGATCGCCCCGGCGAGCACCTCGACAGGGCCGTCGCCCGTCATCACCCCTCCGCCTCGCCGGACGCCGAGACCAGCGGCGCCCACGCGGACCGGACCGCTCGCGGGAGGACGAGGTCGTCCCACAAGTCGGCGAGCAGCGCCCCGTCGACGTAGGCGAGGATGTCGGCGGGCCTTCCTTCCTGCAGGACGATCTCGTACACGCGTGCCCGGTCGGCGCGCGACCGCAGGTCGAACGCACGTCCTGATGCGGACCAGTTGTTTCATCGTTGTGGGGCGCGGATGGGGCATTCATGGGTCACGCGCGGGTCCCGCGGCTAATGAGCTCGGGCTCGGCGGCCGCCTGATATAGGCGGCGGCCGGCCCGGACTCATCAGTGCGGCCCTGAGCCACTACTCGTGCCCGGCAACTACTCGGGCTTAACGGTCGCCAGTTGGAACCGGTTGCCCTCCGGGTCGGCGAATATGGTGAGGCGGATCGGCGGGAGATAGGCCTCGTTGACCAGCTTGGCGCCCAGGCCGGTCAGCCGCTTGGTTTCCTCGTCGTGGTGCTCGGTGAGCAGGGTGGGAACGAACCCGCCAATGACCCTCTCGGCCTCAGGGGCCGGGTGGAAGACCATCTGAGGGCGGCTCTGCGGGTCGGTGGTGCCGACCGTCATGACCTCGGGGGCCGTCACGCCCGGGGTGGCCGGGCGGCCTAGGACCTTCCCCCAGAAGTCCGCCAGGCCGGCGGGATCGGCGCAGCCGATGTTCACGGATGCGAAAAACAGGTTCACAGTGCTGGTCATGATTGCTTCCTTCTGATGGGGCCTGTCCGGGCGGGCAGGCCCTGGTAGTTCCCGCGGGCCAGCGAGACTGCCTCAGGAGGCAGTTCCTTGGCTGTCGACCCCGTGCGGGCCTGGTGGCTTCCCGTGACCGCGGCGCTGCTACGCTGCCTCGGCGATCACGTCGAACTCGTTGCCTTCCGGATCCAGGAGGGTGGTCCAGCGCATGCTGCCCATCTTTACGTCCTCCTTGCGGCTCGCGCCGAGGCCGATCAGCCGGCCGACCTCTGCCTCGAGGTCGGCGGTGATCAGGTCCGGGTGCATCCGGTTCTTCGCCGTCTTGCCTTCGGGGACCTGGGCGAAGCACCAGCGCGGCTCGGTCCGGCCGGAGTCGTGCAGCCCGATGGAGGCGAACTCCCTGCCCGCGCCCGGGTCCAGCTCCTGGCCGAGCGCCCGCGCCCAGAACCCGCCGACCGCAGCGGCGTCCGCGCAGTCGAAGGTCACTGCAAACAGCCGGTTCGTCATGATTCCCTTGCTCCTCTCGTCGAAAGCACCGGCCAGCACATCTCGGTGACCAGGCCGTGCTCGTTATTCGTGTCCAGCAGGCTCAGCGGCCGACTGCCTCTACGTTCGGCGGTGCCCTAACGGGAGGGTCAATAGCGACTGGCGACTTTGACCCTCCCCTAGTGGGAGGGTTCATACTGGGCAGATGCCAGCCGCCCTGACCATCGGCAACTTCTCATGCGCCACGCATCTGAGCGTCAAGACGCTGCGCCACTATCACCGCGTCGGGCTCCTCGTGCCGGCCGACGTCGACGTGGACACCGGGTACCGGCGGTACACGACCGACCAGATCCCGACGGCCCAGGTCATCCGCCGTTTCCGGGACCTGGACATGCCGCTGGACGAGATTCACGCCGTGCTGGAGGCTCCTGACCTGCGCACGCGCAACGAGCTCATCTCCGCGCACCTGGCGAGCCTGGAACAGAACCTGGCCCGCACGCAGTCCGCGGTGGCGTCGCTGCGCGACCTGCTGGCCCGCCCGTCCGCCGTCGCAGCGGTCAGCCAGCGCCGGGTTGGCGCGATGGCGGCGGCAGCCGTCACAGCCGTCATCTCGATGGACGACCTGGTGCCCTGGTACCTGGGCGCGCTCGGCGAACTGCACGCCACGCTCGACGCGCTCGGCGTGCGCGCGTCCGGCCCGGCCGGCGGGATCTACGCGGGGGAACTGTTCGCGGACGAGCGCGGGCAGGCCACCGTCTTCGTCCCGACGGCGACCGAGATCCAGCGGCTAGGCCGGGTCGAACCGGTCGTCGTGCCGGCCGCCGAGCTCGCGGTCATCGTGCACCCCGGCTCACTCGCCGACGTCGACCTGGCCTACGGGGCGCTAGCCGCCTACGTGGCAAGCCACGCGCTGCAGGTGGACGGCCCGATCCGGGAGTACTACCTCGTCGGCCGTCAGGACACCACCGACGAGAACACGTGGCGGACCGAGGTCTGCTGGCCTACCTTCAACACCGGGGCGGCCGCCTGAACAAGTGACGACGATGTGCAGTTCAGAGAGAATAAACGAACAGAGAAGCGGATGTTAATCCGCGGGTTCGGGGTTCAAGTCCCTGGCGGTGCACCCGTACTGACCTGGGGTTTTATAAACCCCCGGTCCTCTCCCCGTGCCCGGTTTGCCGTCGGATGGTGGGCCTGCGGCGGCTTATCAAAAACCCGGGAATTGGTCTAGACCAGCGATCGGAAACCTGCGGAGTGACGCAGCGCGATAGCCGCAGGAACGAGCCCCGCAGCCAACCTTGTCCTCCGCCACCGGCTTCCCCCGGCCGCCAGGCCTGCCCGTCCAGCGGACTCAATCGCCCCGGCAGGTGCCCAGCAGTGCCCGCGAGGTGCGGCCGCTCGCGAATACGCGGGCCCGGGAAAGGTCCGCCGGGCTCCGGCCAGTGTCCGGGGCTGCTGGGACGGATCCCATCGCAGGTGCGCCCGGAGGTAGATGTGCGCCCTGGCCTGCTGGGATCCCAGCGCTCAACCGGGTCGGGGCCGACCCTGGGAAGTCGGCGCGAGGGACGCAAAGGATTCAGTGCCGCGACGGCATAGTCAGGTCGTCAGACGCCGCCGCCCCGCTTAGTCCAGGCAGACCTCGTTGAACATGCGGCCAAGGAGTTCTGCGACGGCGCCAAGGTCGCTTGTGATGACGTCGGGCTTGGGCGGCGCGGTACCTCATGTTCGTTACCCGGATAACCAGGCACCTGGGAATTCTTGTCCATGCGCAGTACAACCGCGTGCTCGGGCGGATTCAGGTGCAAACCCACGGCATCGTGGATCTTCTCGATGAAGGAAGGGCCGTGGGGGCAGTTTGATCGTATCGGCCACATGCGGCTTAAGGTGGAAATCCTTCGCCATGGATGCCGGGGACCAATTGGCCGCGTCATCCGGAGCTCCTCCAATGTATCGACCGCGACGTTTCCCACCTGCTCGTCAGTAATTGTGGGTACGCGTCCGCGGCGCGGCTCATCGGCCACCCGTCCAGGCGCTTGTCAATAGAGCGCCTGCGCCACTTTCCGACCGTATCCTCATGAAACGAAGCAACGCGGCGATTTCCTTATTGTCGCGGCCTTCCGCGCAGGTAAGGATTATTCTTGCCCGCAGTGCCAGGATCGGTGATGATTTTGCCCGGCGCGCCCACCTTTGGAGAGTGGCTCGCTCGTCATCAGAAAGCGTCAATTCGGCCTTGGGCCGCCCCATCATCGTAATGTCTGTGACTCTATTAACGAAACCGGATAGCGTTAGCGCGGTTCAGGGAACGGGTGACCGGGATGTTCCCGTAGAGGCAATTCGAGGCTGAAACCGAGAAGTACCGCGCGGTGGCTCTTAAGGCTGCCGCCAGCACGGCCGACAGTAACCCTAGTACCGGCTGCTCCTCTGCAACCGTCGCGGCTCGGTTCAGCCCGCGCGGAAGGTGCGTGGCATGAGAATACTGGCGCAGCTGCAGCCCCGCGCTCAGCCGGCGCGGCGCGGCACTCCGATAGCCGAGCAAGCGAGGCTTCAGGGGGAAGACGGCAAACGCGGGGACGAGGGTGAAACTCGTGCGACGCGGTGTTCTGCCTTGTCCGCGGCCGTGGCGGTCGTGGCGGCGGTCTTGGTCGTGGCCGGGCTGGCCTGGTGCTATTTCCGCGTGTCCTGGACGGTGCCGCCCAACTCCGACGGCCCGGCGAACGCGCTCCAAGCGCAGGACATGCTGCGTGGGAACTTGCTGTTGCGCGGCTGGACGCTGACGGACGTCTCGTTCTATACCACGGAGCTGTGGGAGTACGCCGCAATCGAGGTGGTGCGCTCGGCCGGCCGGTCCCTGTCCGTGGGGATGGCTGTAGTGCACACGGCCGCGGCGGTCACCTACACGCTGCTCGTGCTGCTGGCGGGACTGCTGGCGCGCGGGCGCGCCCGGGGTGGCCAGGGGCTGGCCCGAGCCCTGGTCACCGTGGGCATCTTGCTGGCGCCGCAGCTCGGGTACGGCGCGTTCGTCCTGTTGCTGTCGCCGGATCACGTCGGCACGGAGGTGCCGCTGCTGTTGGGATGGCTGGTGCTGGACCGGGCGCCCCGGCGGTGGTATGTGGTGGCGTTCACGGGGGTGCTGCTCGCGTGGGTGCAGGTGGCCGACCGGGAGGGGCTACTGGCCGCGGTGCTCCCGCTTACGGTCGTGTGCGCCGTCCGGGCGGCGGCCGGTTCGCGGCGCGCGGGTGCCTGGTTCGAAGCGTCCCTCGCTGCTGTAGCGGTCGCCTCCGCCGTGGTGGCGTGGGTCGTCACCACGCTGATCAGGATGAACCAGGGGTATGTCCAGTACCCGGTACCGGCCGATCCTTCCGCGCTGAGCCTGCTGCCGGTGCACCTGAAGCTGACGGCGCTCGGAGTGGCGCAGCTGTACGGGGCAGACTTCGCCGGGATCTCGGGCGCGCCCGCGACCTTCTTTGCCGCGGTGCATTGCGCCGGGCTAGCCGTGGCAGTGGCGGCGTTCGCGGTCGCTCTGGCCCGGCTGCGCCGACTGGGCCTGGTCGGGCAAGTGCTCGTTGTGTCGATCGCCTGCACTGTGGCCGCGTACGCGCTCAGCAACTCACCGGGAGTGTCGTTCGGCACGGGCTACGAGGCCAGGGAGATGGCGGCGGTCCTCCCCCTCGGCGCCGCCCTCGCCGGGCGGATGACAGGGCCCTTTCTGCGGGGCCGTGTCCGGCAGGCGACGGCCGCGGCAGTGTTCGCCGGCTGACGTTTCGGCGCTGCTCTACAGCGCCGCGCAGCCGGCGGTGCCGGGCCCGCAGGCGGTCCTGGTCCGGTGGCTGCTCTCCCATCACCTGACCACCGGGCTTGCGTCCAGGGACTCCCAGCTCATGACCGTCGAAAGCGGCGAGCGGCTGGACATGCTGGTGTCCTACGCGCCTCACGGGAAGGTGCGCGGGGTGCTGTACCAGTCGAAGGCCTCAGGCTATGACCCCCGGACGCGCTACGCGGACTTCGTCGTGGCCGAGGTCCCGCTCGGTGCGCGCCCGGCGAGCTCGGACGAGATTTCCGTCGCCGAGACGCTCGCGACGTTCGGGCGGCCAGCGGGCGAGTATTACCACGGCGGGTACACGATCCTGGTCTACCGGCAGAACCTGCTGAACCAGTTGCCGCCGCCGCAGCCGCGCGGCACCAATCGGCCCCCTGGGGGATGCAGCATAATCAGTCTTCTCACCTGCTGGGAGGATGCGGGATCCTGAGACCAACCTCGAGTGCCGGGTCACCCCATCCGGCTAGCCGATGCTGGCAGTAGCCGGCGAAATCCGCGCCCCGGCCGGTCGGCGGCCGGGGCGACCTCCATGCTGAGCACCGGCTCGGCCGGATTCACATGATGACAGGCGGGGAAGGCGAAGCTGTGTGGACGACGCGCCATCCGATGAGGAGCTGACCGTCCGGGCACAGTCCGGTGATCCGGCGGCGCTGGGCCTGCTGCTCGCCCGGTACCAGGGTGAGATGCGGGTCGTGGCGCTGGGTGTGCTCGGGTTTAGCTCCGACGCGGACGATGCCGTTCAGGACGGCTGCCTGATCGCGCTGCGGCAGATTGGTGATGTACGGGATCCCGCCGCAATAGGTCCGTGGTTGCGGACGGTCACGCGTAACGCTTCCCGTATGAGATTGCGGCAGGCAATTGGCGAGCTGCCTCTCGATGATCCCCTTGACGTCCCGGCGAACTCTCCCACCCCGGAGCAGGTCGTCGACAGTCACGCGTTGAGGGACTGGATCTGGCAGGCGATGGGAGATCTGCCGGAGCCTTTGCAGCTAACACTGATGCTCCGGCATTTCAGCGAGACAAATTCCTATGAACAGATAGCGTCCGCCACCGGGGTACCTGCCGGAACGGTCAGCAGCCGGCTGAATCAGGCACGGACGAAGATGGCGGGAGCCCTGCGAGCCGCTTCGGAGTTGGCGCATGATGACGCGGCGAAGCTCACCGCTGCCCGGCACCAAGAGGGCATCGAGACACTGGACGCGGCTGTACACGGCCGGTTTGCCGACGTCGTAGCCGATCACTGGTCGGCCAACGTCGAGTTGTACGGCGGCATGGGCGAACATGGTGGACGCGATTTGCTTCTTCGCTCGATGGACCGGGATCTGGAGGCCGGGATCCGCCAGCGGCTAGTCCGCACGACCGCCAGCCGCGCCATCACGATCTGGGAGAATGAGCTGATCAGTCCGCCTGATGATCCTGATCACTGCCCGCCCGCCGTGACCTGGATGCTGTCTGTGCAGGGCGGCGAGGTCAGCCGTTTGCGCCTGTTCTTCCCCGTTCCGGTCCTGAAGTACATGGGCAGGCCCGCCCCGGCCCGGCCGGTGCCGTAACACATGTGACTACCGTCACGGGCGCGCCGTCGAAGTTTCCGCGCGCGGCCCGCATCTTCCAGGTGTCACAGCCCCTTGGAAGGAGCAGATCGCATGAAGACTAGCGACACCAGTCCTCTGTCAGCAGGCGCGCACGAGATTGACCTCGATGGCCTCACACAGCGTTATCACGTCAGCGGCACCGGGCCCGTGCTCCTGGTACACCCGGGCGGCCCGGGGTTCTCCTGGGAGTACATCCGCATGCCTGCCGTTGAGGCACACCTGACCACGGTGTACGTGGAACCGATTGGCACGGGCAAGTCGGGTCATCTGGCGACGCATCCGAACGGATACACGCGCGAAGAGTACGCCCGCGCCCTCAATGGACTGATCGAGCACCTGAATGTCCCGAGGGTCCATCTCATGGGCCATTCGCACGGCGGGTTCGTCACACAGTTCTACGCGCAGAATTACCCCGGCCAGTTGGCCGGGATAATTCTGTATGAAAGCGCGCCTGCGGTCGGGCCGGGGCATTTTGCCGAGGCCGCCGCCAACCTGGACGCATTCGCGCGCGTGAACGCGGGGAACCCCAAGCTCGAGGATGTCCTCGACGCCTGGCGATCCGTGCCGTCGATCGCCAGCGATGAAGCGTTCACCACCGCTGCCCGCCGGCTGTTGCCGGCGTACTTTGCTGACTACTGGGCACGAGAAGACGAATTCGCGCCGTTCGCCGCTGCGGTCAACGGGTCTTATATCTCCGGACTCGACGACTGCATGGCACCCATCACGATCGACGATCGGGCGACCCTGTCTTCCATCACCACCCCAACCTTCGTCATTGTCGGGCAGCACGACTTCATCTGCGGGCCGCGCTGGGCAAAGGAGATCCACGACCTCATCGCGGATTCCAGGCTCGTCGTCCTAGAGGACAGCGGTCACTTCGGCCATGTGGATGCGGCCGGGCAATTCGCCCAGACCGTCGTCGACTTCGTCCGCTCGACACCCGCGTAACAGAACACCAGCCCCGTCCCGCCGGTGGGGCTTTGGTCCGCAACGACCCGCATCGAATGACTCGGCACATTCGCGGTACCGCCTCCGGCAGGCGGGGGCTAGGATCCAATCATGTCTCGGAAATCACCGGTACGTGGCCTGCACCCGGTTTACCGCGTGTACCTGGTGGGTTTCGCGATGTTCGTCGGTGCTGCGGCATCGTTTGCCGCTGGCGTTAAAGTTCTCGGCTTTGTGTTCTTCGCGCTCATGCTCGTATGCGGCGGAATCACTACCGTGATGCTGCTGGCCTTGGCCCGGCGTAGAAAAGCCGACTTACGCGCTACGCTCCGAGCTGACGATTACGCCCCGACCCGGGGAGCGTTAGCCGCGCTGGCGGCGCGCGCGATGCTCTCAAGCAGCGGCGGAATGTCCATTCGGGGCACCACCGCTTGGATCAGCGCGAGCTCGCCGGGGCGGTCCGCCTCCCGCAGCGCCTCGTCAAGCTCGCCTGCCGTGGAGACACGGCGGGCCACGCCGACCCGGCCGGAGCCGAACAGCGCCGGCGCGGCCGTCCAGTCCCAGTGGGCGATGTCGTTGTAGGGCTGCTCGGCGCCGTGAATGGCCCGCTCGATGGTGTAGCCGTCGTTGTCGACCACGATGACGACCGGCGAAAGGCCGGCCCGCAGGATCGTCGACAGCTCCTGCCCGGTCACCTGGGCGGCGCCGTCGCCGATGAGCAGTATCCCGCGCCGGTCCGGGCAGGCCAGGCACGCTCCGAGCAGTGCCGGGAGGGTGTAGCCGATGGCGGCCCAGAGCGGCTGGCCGATGAACGTGACATCCCGGGGCAGTCGGTGGGTCGCCGCCCCGAAGAACGACGTGCCCAGGTCGGCCAGCACGATGTCGCCCGGGCGCAGGAAGCGCGCCACCCGGTCCCAGAGCGCCTGCTGGGACAGCGGCGTCGCCGCGGGGAGGTCCGCCGCCCGCGTCGCCTGCGAAGGGATACGAACCGGGTGGCCGGGCTCCGACGAGAGCTCCGCGACCAGCGATGTCAGCACGCGGAGGGCGGTACGCAGCGGCACCTGCGAGTACAGCGCCACTCCGACGCTCACGGCCGAGGCGCCGATCTCAATCGTCTGTGGCCGGATGATCTGCTGGCTGAAAAACCCTGTGGTCAGGTCCGTGAACTCCACGCCCGAGAGGATCAGCACGGCCGCATCCTCGACTGTGTGGCGGGCGGCGTCCGCGCTCGCCGCCCCGGCGTAGATCCCGGTGAAACCGGGATCGGTCTCATCGACCAGGCTCTTGCCCCACAACGTGGTGGCGTGCGGCAGCGGGCCGGCCGCGAGCAAGGCGGTGAGGTCGGCGGCGGCGCCGCACCGGTGGGTCAGCAGTCCGCTCAGCACCGCGATATCGGACACCGAGGGCGCCGTCGCCAGCAGCCGCCGCGCGGCCGCGGTGAAACCCGCCACCGACTCCGGGTCCGCGTACTCGGCCGGAGCGGGCAGCGGGGCCGTCGGCGGCGCGGCCTGGGCGACGGCGACATCGGCCGGAATCAGGAGGTAGCCCGGCAACCGCCGGGTCCTGACCGCCGACAGCACCCGGTCAATCTCGGGGCCCGCGGTCGCGACCGTCAGCGCGGCCTGCGCGCAGGTGATCTTCTCGTACATCTCGGCGAAATGAGTGAACACGCCGTCCCCGAGCGAGTGGTGCACGATCTGGGCGGCGGCCTGGGTGCCCAGCGGGGGAGACCCCACGATGTGCACCACCGGCACGTGCTCGGCGAAGCTACCGGCGACCGCGTTGATGGCGCTGAGCTCGCCGACCCCGAAGGTGGTGCACAACGCGCCGATGCCGCGCATCCGGGCGTAGCCGTCGGCGGCGTAGCCGGCGTTGAGCTCGTTCGCGCACCCGGTCCAGGCCATGTCCGGCTGACCGGTCAGATAGTCGAGCAGCGCGAGCGAGTAGTCTCCCGGCACGCCGAAGACCCGGTCGACACCCGCCTCCGCTAGTCGATGTCTCAGATAGTCACCAACTGTGTACGCTGTGTCAGTCACGAGCCCTAGATTACATCCGGGCCCGGAACGGCTCCGGCCCGCCGGCCCGGCGGCGGGCCGTCGGCTCAGCCGCCGTCGCGGATGGCCCGCTCCTCGTCCCCGGTCAGCTCGAGGCCCGCCGCCGCGATGTTCTCCGCCTCGTGCCCCGGAGAGCCGGTGCCGGGGATCGGGAGCATCACGGGGGAGAAGGACA
>CAVUOU010000026.1:0-20576 GCA_963743085.1 uncultured Actinomycetota bacterium | reverse complement strand
CTTGTAAGCGGACGGTCAGCGGTTCGAATCCGCTCACCGGCTCCCAGTACTCCTGACATGCGGAAACGCGACTAGGCGGCCCTGGGTGCGCCGTCTGCTCGGTGTGCATAGCGCTTATCGAGCTTCCGCTGGCCACGTGCCACCGGTTCGCGTTATAAGCGCGAGACTCCGCGTGGGACACACGTGCACCCAGCTGGTGCGCCTACTTTGCCTGACTTTTACAGAAGATTAGTGCGCACCGGTTGGAAACCGCTCTAGAGGACCATTCGCTGCCCTACTTGACCAGCACTTGAGCAGTGGGCGGGATGCTTGAACACTGGCGGCTTCACGGTTACCGGCTGTTACGGCATGGTGGCAGCGGTCGGCGAGTCCGGGACTATCCTGGCTGGCCTGCGCTGACGATAGCCAGTTGGACTGGCTGGGGATTGCCTCCGCCAAGGTTAGGGCCCGGCTTCGGGGTTGCGGCGGGAGGCGTTTCGCGCGTCATCGGGCATGCCGCCGGTTCGGTGGCCGTCGTGCCGTTGTCAGGTGGCCGCGCTCTGCATTACGGGGTCTGCTCGTTCGTGCGCGGCGGCTGCGACCATGCAGGCGGCGCGCACGAAGGCGGCGACGGCCGGCGAGCGCGCGTCCTGGGGCCAGGCCACAGCCAGTGTCGAGTCCGGGAGGTCGCTGACCGGCCGGTAGGCGATCCCGGGTCGCGGATAGCGCCGGGCCACCGAGGTAGGCGCGAAGAACACGACGCTGCCCGTCTCGACGAGGCTGAAGATCTCGGACAGGTTAGAGGCCGGTGGCGCCTGGCCGGTCCGGCGGGGTCCGGCGGGCCGGCCGTGGCTTGCCGGGGACCCGCCGGGGAGCCTGCGGCCGGCCAGGTCGGCCAGGGCCAGCTGCGTCCGGGCGGCCAGCGGGTCAGCGGCGGCCAAGGCGGCCAGCAGTGGCTCGGTCAGCAGCGGCTCGCTGTCCAGGCCGCGGTCATCGAAGGGGCACAGCAGGAGTGCTACGTCAGCGAGGCCGTCGCGCAGCGCCCTGGGTTGCTCGCCGAATCTTCCTAGTACCAGCTCCGGCGGCTGAGCCGCATTGTCGGCGCAGTAGGCGTCGAGGATCTGCGGCAGCAGGCCGCCGTCGACGTCGGCCTTGAGCGCGACTCGCAGCCTCGGCGACGGACTGCCCGCCTGCCGGGCGCGGCGGGCGGCGGCGGCGACCGCCTCAAGGGCCGTCCGGGCGTCGCGCAGCAGGACCTCCCCGGCCGAGGTGAGCCTGACCTGCCGGGTGGTCCGCACAAGTAGCGCCACGCCGAGCTGCCGTTCAAGGTCCCGGATCGCGCGGGACAGCGGGGGCTGCGCCATGCCCAGCCGGACGGCGGCGCGCCCGAAGTGCAGTTCCTCCGCGACCGCGACGAAATACCTGAGCTGTCGCACTTCCAGGTCATTCATACCTCCAGGGTACCAATGGCGACCGGATCGATCCTTCACCTGCACCGCCGCGCCCGGCAAGCTGGTGCCATCCGGCAGCGGCCCTGGGGTTCTCGTTGCCAGCCGTCTCCCACGGAGGTACTCATGATTCTCATCACCACGCCGACTGGCGAGATCGGCCGGCAGGTCCTGGACCGCATCCTGGACAGCGGCGAGGCGGTCCGCGTGATCGCCCGCGATCCCTCCCGGCTGCCTGCGCGCGTGCACGCCCACGCTGAGGTGGTGCCGGGCTCGCACGGCGACGCCGGCGCGATCACGAAGGCGCTCGCGGGCGCTGACCGGCTGTTCTGGCTGGTGCCCCCGCCGCCGTTCAGCTACCCCGGCCGCGCCGAACACTATTACCTGGACTTCACCCGCTCGGCCATTGAGGCGATCAGGGGCCTGGGAGTCAGGGTGGTAGGCGTCACGACCCTCGGCCACGGGTACCAGGGCAACGCCGGAATGCTTTCTGCCGCGCTGGCCATGGACAAGCTGATCGAGGGCACCGGGGCTCCCTACCGGGCGCTGGCCCTGCCGTTTTTCATGGAAAACCTGCTCCGCCAGGCCCACGCGATCAAAGAGCAGGGAACGTTCTCCATGGCGAACGCCGCGGGCCGGCCGCTGCCGGCCGTCGCCACCCGCGACGTCGCCGCCCTCGCCGCCGCGCTCCTGCTCGACAGCTCCTGGGGCGGTCAGGCCAGCGTCCCCGTGGTCAGCCCGGACAACCTGACCCCCGACGGCATGGCCGGGGTCATCTCCGGCACCCTGGGCCGCACGGTCCGCTACCGCCAGGTCCCGGTCGCGGATCGCCAGGCCGCGATGCGGCAGCGCGGCGCGAGCGAGCCGATGGCGCAGGACATGGCGGCCATGACCGAGGCGCAGAACAACGGAATCTACGACGCCGAGCCCCGCGACCCGGGGTTCGCCGCCCCCACCAGCTTCCGCCAGTGGTGCCAGGACACCCTCAAGCCAGCCGTCCAGGCCTGACATGCCCAGGCAGCAGCGCATCGCAGTCGTCATCGGCAGTACCCGCCCCACTCGGATCTGCGCGGGCATCGCGGCGTGGGCGTGCGAGGGGATCGGAAAAGGCAGCGAGCTCCGCTACGAGCTGCTCGACCTGGCCGAGGTCGGCCTGCCCTTCCTCGACGAGCCGCTCAAGGCCGCGCTCGGCGACTACAAACACGAGCACACCAGGGCCTGGAGCCGGACCGCGCAGTCCTACGACGGGTTCCTGTTCGTGTTCCCGCAGTACAACTGGGGCTACCCGGCGGTGCTGAAGAACGCGCTGGACTACCTGCACCGGGAGTGGCGCGACAAGCCAGCCAGCTTCATCACCTACGGCACCCGGGGCGATCAAGGCCGCCGAACAGTTCACGGGAGTCCTGCAGGGCCTGCGCATGCGGGTCCTGGAACACGTGGAGGCCGTCATCACCGACAACGACGTCGACGAGGACTGGCAGCTGAAGGATATCCGCGCCACCCTCCGCCCCGTCCTGCCCGCGCTCGCCGCCATCGACTTCCAGATGACCGAGGCGCTCGACGACGCTCAGTAACTGCCCGTTGAACAGCGAACCCGCCCATCTCGTGCGGGCGGTGGTCACGGTGCGAACGTACGCCACCCGACGAGACTACGAGCCACGGATTGGATTAGTGCGCAAATCTGCCACCCGCAGCCGAAAAGCCAGCAAGGTGCGCGCCTACCTTGCCACGCTTGCGGCAGGCTGGGGCGGATCCATGAGCTTGTCGCTTTCGTCGAGCCTTGCTCGAAACACCTGATGTTGAGTGGTCAGCTCACAGGTCCAGGTGGCCTCTCGCCGACGCGATCGTGGTCGTCGGCCATGCGGCGTCGCCGAGCTCGTCTCGTAAGCGCGGTCATAAGAGACCACTGCTGCGGCCATGGCCACGCCGACCACGGTAGCGGCGGTTGGTGGACGCGGAACATCGGCCCCTGTTAGCGTTTGACACTGCACCTTCCGCCTAGCGCGGTTTCGCTTGTCAGCGACTTCCGTTTTCGCAGGTCTGTACAGCGCTTAGCGCGATTGTCCTTGTAAGCGGACGGTCAGCGGTTCGAATCCGCTCACCGGCTCACAATCTCCTTGACATGCGCAAACGTGACCAGACGGAACCTGGGGCGCCGTCTGCTCGGCGCGGACAGCGCTTATCGAGCTTCCGCGGCGATCTTCCGGGTCCCTCGTGCGCGACCAGCGGGCGGCCTGTTCATCGGGCGACCAGGCTTGCCGGAGCCGCGCCGGTCAGTGGCCGGCGCGGTAGACGGGAGCGGTCCAGAGCCGGATGCTGCCGTCGGAGCTGCCGGCGGCGAGGGTCTGGCCGTCGGGGGAGAACGCCACCGAGGTGACCCAGTTGGTCGGACCAGTCAGCGGGGGGCCCAGGGAGAAGGGCTTGTCCGGGTTGGTGGTGTCCCAGCGATAGACGACGTTGCCGTCCGTGCCGGCGACTAGGGTGCGGCCGTTGGGGGAGAAGGCGACCGAGAAGACAAATTGGCTCATGACCGGGCTGCTGGGGTCCTCCAAGTTGGGGATAGCCGTGGGCGCCAGCAACGGCGGGCCGAGCTCGGCCGGGCGACCGGGGTCGGAGACGTTGAAAAGCCGGACGACCGGGGCGTCGTAGCCCTGGTCGTAGTCCTTGGCGTAGGGGCCGGTGACCGGGAAGCCGTCAACCGTGCCGTTGCTGAACGTGGAGGCGGAGCCGACGGCGAGGATCCTGCCGTTGTGGGAGAAGGTCACGGACTTGATCTGATCCCCCCCGACCGGGATCTGGCTGAGCGGGGCGATACGGGCCGGGTCGGAGATATTCCACAGGTGCACGTTGCCGTAGCCGCTGGCGAGCACCTTGCCGTCGGGTGAGAAGGCCAGCGTGTCGGTGCCCCCGGCACCGGCGTGCTGCCCGACCAGGACCGGGTGCGCGGGGTTGACGACGTTCCAGAGTCGGATGATCCCGTCCCAGCCCGCGACGGCCAGCAGGGCACCCTTCGGCGAGTAGGTCGCCGCGTGGTCTTGGTCGGTGCCGGTGACGATCGGGTGCGGATACGGCACCGGGTGCGCCGGATCGCCGACGTTCCAGAAGTAGACAGTGCCCTGGACGGCCACGGCGAGGGTGCGGCTATCGGGAGAGAACGAGACCTGGAAGACCTCGGCCCCTTGCCTCCCATCGCCGATGAAGTAAGCGGTCGAAGCGGACTCCCCCGGGCCGGTGAGCGTCTGCAAGGTGACGGAGCCGTCGACACCGCCGGCGGCGAGCATCGTCCCGTTGGGCGAGATGGCGATTGAACTCACAATCGTGGGCATCATCGTGGTGCTCGCGATGCCAGAGGCCTGGCTGGCGGAGTTGTAGTCCGACATCACCGACCGGTACACCGGCAGCGCCGCCTTGCCCCAGGCGGTCGCCACCGGGACCGCTAGGGCCGTCGCGACGAGCAGGGTAATAAGGACGGCCCTTGGCATCGGTTGCCGCAGCGGCGGCACGCCCGGCCGGGCCGGCCCGTTGCGGAAGGCGTACCAGGGGTTGGTTCGCTGCATCCGACGCCAGGCAATGAGACCCATCGCGGTATCGATGACCGCGCTGCCGTAGGCGAGGACATAGGTGAGCACGTGCAGGTTGGGCGAGATCGGGATGTGCTCGCCGCCGTCCCCGCCGAGGCTGAACATGACGATCGCGACCGCCCAGGCGATGGGGATCGTGGCGAGAGGGGCGAGCAGTGGGTGGACGTCGTTGGCGCGGAACAGGTTCTTTGCCGCCAAGTGCAGGATCTTCACCATGTAGACGGCCACCACTACCAAGACAACGCTCATTATGTCGTCATAGGAGGGGCCCAGTGGGACGGCCTGGCCGATGCCGACGACGACCCCGGTGGAGAGATATAGGAGGAGGAATCCGCCGATGATCGAAAGCACCGGCCGCCACAAGCGCCGCACCGTCACCCAGCGGTAGCGGTTCGCGCAGCTCAGGCCGATGACGACCCCCAGCGCGAGTAGGACGCCCGTGGCGACCCAGATGGCTACGAAGACGGCGGTCAGCCAGGAGCCCCAGAAGGTGTTGGTGTCGCAGAAGGAGTCGCAGCCGTCGGAGTTGGACAGGAATTCGTGCCAGGCTGTGGAAGGGCTCCCGCCGAAACGGAGCAGCAAGGCAATCGTGAGCAAGATGCCGGCAACCGAGCGGATCCAGTCGAGCCTCTTCAGGAAATCGTCATCGTATGGCTGGAAGGTGCCCCGTGGCTCGAGGATGACGTTGGGCAGCCGCCAGATTGGGTGCCGACGCTTATTGCTGGCGCTGCGGAGCCGACCCGGCCCGTAGTTGACCCTCGGTATTCCGGTTTCTACGACGCTCACGGCCGTCCCCCTTGCTAGGGCGGCCAGAGCCGCCTCAGTCCTCCCCAGGACGGTTAGAGATTAACACATAAAATGGCAAATAAGGCAGAACGTTAGTCGAGAAAGGCCGCCGAGACCGGCGAAGTGATCCGTATTGATCAATTCTGAGGATTGCTGACCGTTCGTGGGTTGAAGGCCTTTCCTCTCGACCTCATAATCGAACTCCCGATGAAATCATCACCACCGCGCGGCAGGTCACGGCCATCGCCTCCGTCGCTTTCGGTGACAGGTTCGAGCGACAGCGGTCGCTTCCCTGGCGGTGCTCATCGGATAGATGTGTGCAGATTATTTTGGGGAACAGCAGGAATTCGGGTTGCGCCGACCTTGGGCGAGGACGGTCGTGGCGGATACGACCAGGCTTCTATGTCTAGCCGGCGACGCGGGTTCGGGATCTGTTTGATTCGCTCTACCGCGGTTATTCGTCTTGGGCGGAGGAATGCTCGCCAGTCCCGCCGCGGTCGCGGCACCAGAACCGCAACGACGGCTGCTCGGGGCGGCTGACTAGACGTTGATCACCTAGCGAGTCAGTACATCAAGGTTTATGAGACGGAATCCCATCGCCTCTGTGACCTGAGTTTGGTCACGGAGGCGCGCCCTGGCGAAGTCCGGCTCGCTGATCTGGGGTGATGGTTACTTTCCGGCCTGTCTGAGGCACTAATTTGTGCCCTGCGGTGTGTGCGTGGCATGGATTCGGCGGGTGCGGACGGCCTCCCGGGCGACGGCCGTGCAGATCGCCGAGTCGGTCGGCGGGCGGCGGCGGATCGTCGCGCACGTTGGCTCGGCGCATAGCGAGGCCGAGCTCGGGCTGCTGGTCGAGCGGGCGCGCCAGCTGCTGGACAACCCGGACCAGGGCGAGCTCGGGCTCGGGATCGAGTCGGCATCACCGAAGGCGCGGTTGATCGGAACGCCCGCACAGCCCGCGCTCTTCGCGGGGGAGGCCGCCCCGGTGAGCAGGCGTCCGGTGGTCGCGGCACCGCAGGTCATCTCGACCGACTCGCGAGTGCTGTTCGACGCGCTGTCTGGCGTGTTCACCGCTCTCGGGTTCGAAGCTCTCGTTGACCCGGTGTTCCGGGACTTGGTGGTCGCCCGGGTCGTGGAACCGACCTCGATCCTATGACGTGACGACTTTGTACTTCGAGGCCGAGAAGGAAGACAGCCTGCGCAAGGTCGGGTACTCCAAGGAACGGCGGGTCGACCCGCAGATCGTGGTCGGGCTGCTGGTCGACCGTCACGGGTTCCCCTCGAGATCGGCTGTTTCGAGGCCGAGACCGCCACCATCCTGCCGGTCATCCGCCAGTTCCAGGACAGGCACGGGATCGAGAGCATGGTCGTGGTCGCCGACGCCGGGATGCTGTCGGCGGGCAACCTGCGCGCGCTCGACGACGCCGGCCTCCGGTTCATCGTCGGCTCGCGCGCCACGAAGGCGCCGGTCGACCTGGAGTCGCACTTCCGCTGGCACGGGGACGCGTTCACCGACGGGCAGATCATCGACACCGTCACCCCGCGAGCCGGGCGCAGCACCGAGAACAACCCCGCGGTGCGCGCCGGGCCCGTCTGGGAGCCGGGAACCACCCGGGCTCGTGGCGGGCGGTGTGGGCGCACTCCGCCAAGCGCGCCGCCCGCGACAACCTGACCCCCACCGCCCAGGAGAACCGCGCCCGCGACGTCGTGGCCGGCGACAAGAGCGCCCGCGCCCCCAGATTCGTCACGATCAGGGGCGACGCCCGCGCCCTCCGCTCTAAGCCTCAGACGACACCGTTAGCGCGAGCGCTCCTCGGCTGCGAACTGTTCGACTAGCCTCCGTTTAGTTGCTCCGGGCTCGAAGGCATCCTTGCAGATGCCCGCCGCGTATCTGAGGACGTCCATATGGTCGAAGATCCCGGCGACGCGGCCGTACTGGATGCGGCTGTTCGGCGCCGTGTTCCAGGGACGGTGGGTCCCGGCCACCTCGGCGTGTCGCCAGAGACCACGGGTCGCGTATCCCGCCTGATAGACACGGCATGCGCCCCCTGCTAGCGTGAATCTGCACCTTCCGCCTAGCGTGGTTTCGATCGTCAGTGACTTCCGTTTTTGCAGGTCTGCACAGCGCTTAGCGCGATTGACCTTGTAAGCGGACGGTCAGCGGTTCGAATCCGCTCACCGGCTCCACTGTGACCAGGGAAAACGTCCACGGACTCAGTCCTGCCGAGCAGGCTTGCTAACGGAAGTGCAAACAGCGGCTTTGACGGCTTGGGCGACAAGGGCGCGCCTTCGGCACGCCACGCGCGGGCCGGGCCCGCGCAATGGGATCGGGAGCTGAAGACGCGAGGTGCCGGAGAGGAATGCGTGGTTGAGTGCGAGCATGACCACCCGGTCCTCAGCAAGGAATGACCGGGGTCTGGTCGGCGCCCGAGGCGTCGGTCTGTCGCGCCCTGCCGCGCGGGAGCGCTCTGGGCGCAACACCGACGCCGGGCGACTGGCCCCGCTTCCCTGAGTATGTGGTTGCTCGCCATTACGCGGTCTCCGGCACCGCGCGGTGAGCCGATCGGTACGGGGCCCGTCCAACGGTGCCGAAGATTCTTTTACCGCTCAAGATAACAGTCAAGGGCGCGCCTTCGGCGCGTCGGTGCTCCGCACCGCAGACCCTTGAGCAGTCATCTCGACCGGCAAACCCATTGGCACCTATCAGGTTGGACGGAGCAGAGCGACAAGACCCCAATCGATGCAGAATCCCTGCAGCAGCTGTTGGTATCAGGAAGACTGTTCGCATCTCGCGCTTAGCGCGGCAGGAACCACATCATCGACTCGATAGCTACGGACTGCCATCAGCGGGATCAGCAACTTGTTGATCCTCTTTATCTAGCTTTCGCAGGCCATGAAGGTACTGGCGGCGTTCGCCGAAGAAGGCGACCAGCATGAATCCTGCGATGAAGAACAAGAAGGCAGCCAGGTATCCGGCTGAGACTGAGGCTCGTGAAGAACATGCGTAGTACTCACCGACCGGGACCCCGATCCAGATCACCGCAATCATGAGCAGTCTGCACAACACTACTAGCGGCCGGCTGAAGACGATTAGATTGCAGGTAACTCATGAACCTGTAGCTCCCCAGGTCAATGAGCCCCCCGACAAGGACTGCCATGAGAACCGTGAGCGTCTTCGCCATCGTTCTCCTCCCGAAGGCCAAACCAGGGGTGCTTCGCCGTCGGCGTGGGACAACAATCTACATGGTAGGTGATTCTTCTGTCCGGCCACGTGTCAAGTGAGGCTTGACGGTAGATGACCTCTTCGGGGGACTTGGGTCACCGGAACAAGCTGGCCGGATATTGGCCGCACTGAAGCGCTCAACGTTGCGCCATACACCAACGAGCAGCATTTCTCCAGGTCAACAGTGATGTGAGCAGGCAGGGCCCGTGGCCGCCAGGCATCGGGAGCGGCTCCGGCCTTGCTAACGCACTGCTAACAACGGCTGTGGACGGGTGGCGTTGGCCATGGAGCCCGAAACTGGGTGATGAGGCGTCGAAGCTGATCAGGCAGCCTGTGGTGGACTTCCGAGGACTCGGCAATTCTCCTTGTAAGCGGACGGTCAGCGGTTCGAATCCGCTCACCGGCTCAAAGTATCTCTGACGTGCGGCAACGCGACCTGGCGGTACCGGGTGCGCCGTCCCCTCGGTGCGCACAGCGCTTATCGAGCCTCCGTCTACGGAGGCTGCATGTCCGGGGAGTTCCCCCAAGAAGATCGGCCAAGGCTACTCGCGCAACCTCGATTCCGGCCTATTCCAGCCCATGATCGACAGCTGGGACCTTCACCTTCGCCAAGAGGAAATCGGCCAAGACGATCCGCACCTACCTTGACGTAGCACAGCTGCGTGAGGTTGCCCCGCCTTGACGGACATCCATCATCAGGGGTTCTGCCCCGGAAGGATGTCCGATCATGGAAGGCATGGGGAAGAAGCCCCGGCGGCGCCGTTCATTCACCTGTTGGTCTTGCGGATGAGTGAGGCCAGCAGGGCATAGCCGGCCGTCATGTCGACCGAGTCGTCGAGCAGCCACTGGAACTGAAGTCCGTCCAGCACGGCGATAAGCACGTTGGCCAGCACGCCCACGTCGACCGAAGCGTCCAGCTTGCCCTGGGACTGCGCCGCGCTCAGGTGCCGGATGAACCGCGATCGTATCCGCGCATACCTGTCGACGAAGTAGTCGTGTGCCGGATGGTCGGGTGCGACTGACTCGCCGAGCAGCATCGAGAACATCCGGACCTGCTCCGGGATGGACTCGTTGTAGGCGACCAGCGTGCTCAGCCCGTCGATGATCCCGAGGCTCTCGTCCCGCAGCTTGGGCGACGAGAGCCGACCGTCCTCGGAGTCGCGGCCGGCCAGCACGGCCAGCAGCAGCGCGTGCTTGGACGGGAAGTGGTGCAGCAGCCCGGGCTGGCTCAGCCCGGCCGCCTGCGCGATCGAGGCGAGCGAGGTTCCGCGGTACCCGTGCCGCGCGAACAACTGGCTGGCCGCCAGCAAGATCGCGTCCCGGCTCTCCGCCCCCCGGTTCCGCGGAGCCTCGTCACTGGCGCCCGCGGACGCTGCTGTCACTGGCTGGGTCATGTCGGCTCTTCGCTCTCGTTCGTTCGCCCGCTGGGTCAGCAGAGCATGCAGTAGATCAGCTCATCACGGCCATGTCACCGCCAGATGACTGTTTTGCACTCTTTGTTAACAGTCTTGACGTTTGCTCCCGTACGACCACAGAATACTCATGCCTACCGAGTACTCGGTAGGTATCTCAGTGAACTTGAGTGATAAATGTGGGAAAGGAGTCAAGAGTGTCTGACGTGGCCTCTGGTGACAAGGACCCGACCATCGAGGCTCTGCCCATTGAAGACAGGGCATCGCTGCTCTATGGCGCTGGCCCGTGGGAACTTCGCCCGCCTGCGTCCACGGGCCTTCTCCCGCTGGTCATGACCGACGGCCCGAACGGCCCCAGGGGAGCGGACTTCCACACCGGGATGTCCGCCTGCTTCCCGTGCGAGACCGCGCTGGCGGCCACCTGGGACCCCGACCTGGTCAGCGAGGTGGCTCGGGCAATCGGAGAGCAGACCCGCCGCAAGGGCGCCGGCATGCTACTCGCCCCCACGGTGAACCTGCACCGCAACCCGCTCGGCGGCCGCAACTTCGAGTGCTTCTCCGAGGACCCCGAACTGACCGCCAGGATGACCACCGCCTACGTGACGGGCGTGCAATCGAGGGGTGTCGCGTGCTGCGTCAAGCACCTGGTCGGCAACGAGCAGGAGACCGGCCGTCACGTTGCCAGCTCGGAGGTGGACGACGCAACGCTGCGCGAGCTGTACCTGGTTCCGTTCGAAGCGGCCGCCGCCGCCGGCGCATGGTCGATGATGGCCGCTTACCCCAAGCTCAACGGCACCTACGCGACCGAACACCCCTGGCTGCTGACCACGCTGCTGCGTGAGGAGTGGGGCTGGGACGGCGTGGTGGTGTCCGACTGGTTCGCCACCCAGTCCACGGCCGCCGCGCTGAACGCCGGCCTGGACGTCGAGATGCCCGGTCCGTCGCAGCTGCGCGGCGAAAAGCTGCTCAAGGCGCTCGCCGACGGTGAGGTCACCGAGGAGGCGATCGACACCTCGGCCCGCCGCGTAATCCGCCTGCTGGAACGCACCCAGGCCCGCGTGAGCACCGGCACCGAGCCAGCGGGCGGCATCGACGCCAACGCAGACGACGACCTGGCCGCTCTCATCCGCCGCGCCGCGGCCCGCGGCATGGTCCTCCTGCGCAACACCGGAACGCTCCCCCTGACCGCCGAGACCATCCGCACCCTCGCCGTGATCGGGCCGGGGGCCGACTCCGGTCAGCCGCAGGGCGGCGGCAGCTGCCAGGTCAACCCCCCGCACGTGATCAGCCCAGTCACCGCCCTCGCGGCAGCACTCGGCCCGGGTACGACTGTTACCTTCGCCCGCGGCCAGGTCGACGCCGCCCGCCCGCGCACGATCAGCCAGCCCGCCATCATCACCCCCGACGGAACGCCCGGCGCGACCATCGAGTTCCGTCGGCGCGCCGACGACACCCTGATCACCACCCAGACGGCCACCTCGCTCTCGATGTCCTGGCTGGCGCCCGTCCTCGACGGCTATGCCTCCGAGGACCTGAGGCTCAGGATCCGCGCCACGCTTGCCCCGTCGGAGAGCGGCCGCCACACGCTCACGCTGTCCTCCATCGGCCGTGCCACGCTCACCGTCAACGGCACGACCGTGCTGGAGCAGGACGGCCCGGGCGGTCGCGACGTGGTATTCGACCTGAGCAAGCAGACGCTGCGCGCGGACGCCGACCTCAGCGCGCATGAGCCGGCCGATCTGACCGTCGACTACGAACCACTGGCCGGCGCGGACTTCCTCCGCTTGCAGGTGGGCCTGATCCCGCCAGCGCCGCCCACCCTGCTCGATGATGCCGTCCGCCTCGCGGTCGCTTCCGACGCGGCGGTGGTGATCGTGGAGCACCCGCCCGGCGCGGAGACCGAAGGGATCGACCGCACCACACTCTCTCTTACTGATGATCAGAACGAAATGGTGTCCATGGTCACGGCCGCGAACCCGCGCACGGTGGTGGTCGTCAACACGGGCAGCCCGATCGCCATGCCGTGGGCGGATCAGGCGGGCGCGATCGTGCAGCTGTGGTACCCCGGCCAGGAGCTGGGGGACTCGCTCGCCGACGTGCTGACCGGCGCGGTCAACCCGGGTGGAAAGCTGCCGTGCACGTTCCCGGCGCGGGAGCAGGACGCCCCGTCCTGGCCGTACTACCCGGGTACGGACGAGAAGGCGGTGTACGGCGAGGGCCTCGCGATGGGGTATCGCGGGCTCGTCAGCGAACCGCTGTTCCCGTTCGGCTTCGGACTGTCGTATTCCACGTTCGAGCTCGGCGAGCCGGCGGCCGATGGATATACAGTCACCGTCCCGGTCACCAATACCAGCACGCGGACGGGCCGCGAGGTCGTCCAGTTGTACGTCCGCCTCGGTGACCGCGAGTACCGCGAGCTGAAGGCGTTCGCCTCCGTCGAGGTCGAGCCAGGGCAGACGGTCCCGGCCGTGCTGCACGTCCCCGCAGACCGGCTGCGTCGCTGGGTGGGCGGTCGCTGGGTGCTCGAACAAGGCCCGGTCGAGGCCTGGGTCGGCACGTCGTCGGCGGACGCGGACCTCCGGCACAAGGTCGTGCTCAGATGAGGTTCTTCGCCCGCCGGATCGGCTTCTACCTGGTGACGGTGTGGGCGGCGCTGACCATCAACTTCCTCATCCCCAGGTTGATGCCCGGGAACCCGATCCAGTCCCTGGTGAGCCACTACCAGGGACAGGGCGCCGAGGCGGCGGTGGCCAGCCTGGAGAAGACATTCGGCCTGAACGCGCATGAGGGACTGCTCGGCGACTACTGGAACTACCTGGACCAGCTCGCGCACGGGAACCTCGGCCTGTCCATCACCTATTACCCGTCGACCGTCAGCTCTGAGATCAGCCACAGCCTGCCGTGGACGATCGGCCTGGTCGGGGTCTCCACCGTGATCAGCTTCGTGCTCGGCACGATGGCCGGCATCTACGCCGGCTGGCGGCGCGGCACACGGGTCAGCGACACGATGGTGCCGGTCAGCATGTTCCTGTCCAGCATGCCGTACTTCTGGATCGGGCTGCTCGCGCTGACCGCGTTCGGCGCGGAGCTGCATTGGTTCCCGCTAGCCGGCGGCGCCAACCCGGACCTGGTCGCGGGCTGGAACGGGCCGTTCCTGTCCAGCGTGCTCACTCACGCGGCGCTGCCGGCCGCGACCATCATCGTCAGCTCGGTCGGCGGCTGGGTGCTCGGCATGCGGAACATGACCGTCACCACGATGGCCGAGGACTACATCACGGTGGCCGTCGCCAAGGGCCTGTCGCAGCGCCGCATCATGTACCAGTACGCGGCCCGCAACGCCCTGCTGCCGAACCTGTCCGCTTTCGCGCTCTCCCTCGGCTTCGTGGTGAGCGGTGCGATCGTCACCGAGACGCTGTTCTCCTATCCAGGGATCGGTTTCGAGATGTTCAACGCGGTCGCCAACGACGACTACCCGCTCATGCAGGGCATCTTCCTGGTCATCACGCTCGCGGTCCTGGTCGCGAACCTCTTCGCGGACGCCCTCTACGTCGCGCTCGACCCGCGTATTCGCCAGGGAGTGACCTCATGAGCCGCCCACGGGTGCTGAAACGTCCGCTGAACCGTCCACGCGGCATGGCGCTGGCCGGACTGACCCTGCTCGCGATCTTCGTGCTCATGGCGGTGATCGGCCCGTATATCGCGCCGTACAACCCGTCGGCCACGTCCAACGACATCCTCGCGGGACCGTCAGCCCAGCACCTGCTCGGCACCACCCAGACCGGGCAGGACGTGCTGTCCCAGCTGCTGGCCGGCAGCCGCGCCACGCTGCTGGTAGGTCTGATCGCCGGGCTGATCGCCACGTCGCTCGCGATCATCGTCGGCCTGGCCGGCGGGTACCTCGGCGGGCTCGCCGACGAGGGCCTGTCGTTGCTGTCCAACGTCTTCCTCGTGCTGCCGACGCTGCCGCTGATCATCGTCCTGTCCGGCTACCTGAAGAACTCGAGCGCGCTGTCGGTCGCGGTGGTGATCAGCGTCACCGGCTGGGCGTTCGGCGCGCGGATCCTGCGCGCGCAAACGCTCTCGATTGCCCAGCGCGACTTCATCAAGGCCGCCAGGGCCCGCGGCGAGAACCTGCCAAGGATCATCCTGCTGGAAATCATGCCGAACGAGCTGGGCATCGTGGCCTCCTCGTTCCTGCTCACCGTCGTATTCGCGATCTTGACCGCGGCATCGCTGGCCTTCCTCGGGCTTGGCTCGCTGAGCGCCTGGAGCTGGGGCACGATGCTCTACTGGGCGCAGAACGCCGAGGCGTTCACTATCGGCGCCTGGTGGTGGTACGCGCCGCCGGGCATCTGCATCGCGCTGGTCGGCACCGCGCTGGGCCTGTTGAACTTCTCCCTTGACAAGCGGCTGAACCCCCGGCTGCGGGACGGAGGCGTGCGATGAGAAGCACGGTGCTGGATATCCGGGACCTGTCGGTGAACTACCGGGTGCCCGGCGGCGAGGTCGAGGTGGTCCGCAAGGTCAGCCTCAGCCTGCGCGACGGCGAACTGGTGGGCCTGGCGGGGGAGAGCGGGTGCGGTAAGTCCACCCTGGCCCACGCTGTCGCGCGGCTGCTGCCAGGCAACGCGCGGATCGCCGGCGGCGAGGTGCTCTACCGCCCGGACGCAGAACGCACGGATGTTCTGAAAATATCCGGCGAAGAGCTGCGGCAATTCCGCTGGCGCAAGCTGTCGATGATCTTCCAGAGCGCGATGAACAGCCTGAACCCGGTGCTGCGCATCGAGGCTCAGATCACCGACGCGATCCGGGCGCACGACAAGAAGGCCTCGAAGGCACAGTGCCGCGAGCGCGGCGCCGAGCTGCTCGACCTGGTCGGCGTCGGCGCCGCACGGCTGCGCAGTTACCCGCACGAGTTGTCCGGCGGTATGCGCCAGCGCACCATGCTGGCGATGGCACTCGCGCTGGATCCGGAGATCGTCATCATGGACGAGCCGACCACGGCACTGGACGTCGTGGTGCAGCGGGAGATCCTGGACGAGGTTCGCGCCCTCCAGCAGCGGCTGGGCTTCGCCGTGCTGTTCATCACCCACGACCTGTCCCTGCTGCTCGACCTCGCCGACCGGGTCGCGGTCATGTACGCGGGCCGGCTGATGGAGCAGGCCCCGGTGGCCGCGCTCATCGACCAGGCGGCGCATCCCTACACCGCCGCGCTGCTGCACAGTTTCCCCACGGTGGACGGGCCGCGCAGCGAGCGGCTGGTCAGCATCGGCGGCAGCCCGCCCACCCCGCCGCCGGTCGGCAGCGACCCGGTCGGCTGTCCGTTCGAGCCGCGCTGCGCGTACGCGTTCGACGACTGCGCCAGAACCACCCCAGAACTCGCCGTGCTGGATACCGGTAGGTCCGCCGCCTGCCTCAAGCCCCTGGGAGCCCCCCATGCCGTCTAAGGTGCCGATCGAGCAGGTCCCCGTGAGGCAGCACCGCATCCTGGCGGCGGGCAACCTGGTCAAGCAGTACGGGAGCTTCCGTGCCGTCGATGACGTTTCGCTGAGTCTGGCCAGGGGCCGCACCCTCGCGCTAGTGGGGGAGAGCGGCTCGGGCAAGTCGACGATCGCGAAGCTGCTCGGCTACCTGGAACGACCCACCGCGGGCACGATCGCGCTGAACGGTACCCCGGTGCCTCGCCGGGTCACCCGCCAGCATCGTCAGCAGGTGCAGATGGTGTTCCAGGACCCGTTCGCCTCGCTGAACCCTGCGCACACGATCGGCTACACCATCGCCAGGTCGCTGCTCATCCACCGCCGTTGCGCGCGCGCCGAGGTCGCCGACCGCACCGCGAGCCTGCTCGACCAGGTGAACCTCACCCCGGGCAGCGACTTCAGGTACAAGCTTCCGCACCAGCTTTCCGGTGGTCAGCGGCAGCGGGCGGCGATCGCGACGGCGCTCGCGGTCGGCCCGGAGGTGCTGCTCGCCGACGAACCGGTGTCGATGCTCGACGTGTCGATCCGCGTCGAAATCCTGACCCTGCTCCAGCGCCTGGTCGCCGAGCAGAACCTCGCCATGCTGTACATCACCCACGACATCGCCTCGGCTAGATACTTCGCCGACGACATCGTCGTCCTCTACAAGGGGCGGGTGGTCGAGCGCGGCGACGCCGCCAAGATCGTGGAGTCGCCGCAGCACCCCTACACCCAACTGCTGGTAGCGGCCGCACCCAAGGGCGGCCGCCAGGTTCAGGTGGCACTGCCTCAAACCAGCCGCACCGGCGCGGTTATCCAAGGCACGGCACCGCTTCAGACACCCAGCTGCGCCTTCGCCGACCGTTGCCCGAAGGTTCTTCCTCGCTGCACCGCCGAACGCCCACCCGAGATAGCCACTAGTGACTCAACCCTCGCGGCGTGCTGGCTGCACGCCCGTCCAGAAGGTGAAACCGTATGAGACACCGCAGCTTTAGACGCCCGGCACCGGGATTCCGGCGGACGACGGCCATCGTGGTCGCCGTCAGCGTGGCCCTGCTCGCCGCCGCCTGTAGTTCCTCCGGCGCATCAGGCTCAGCCGGCAGTTCCTCGAATAACAACACCACGCTAACCGTGGAGGCGTCCCCGACCGGGCCGATCGCCGACACCTTCAACCCGTTCCTGAGCACCTCGCCCGCCACCCTGCTCGGCGCCGGCAGCATGGTGTACGAGCCGCTGATGCAGTACAACCTGGCGGACGCCAACGCCGCGCCCATCCCGTGGCTGGCCACCTCCTACGCGTTCTCCCACGGCGACAAGACGCTGACCTTCCAGCTCAGGCACGGTGTCACCTGGTCCGACGGCAAGCCGTTCACCAGCGCCGACGTCGCGTTCACGTTCAACATGCTGAAGCAGTACCCGGGCATCAACTCCCAGGACATCGTCGTCACGTCGGTGCAGACCCCGAACGCGCACGAGGTCGTGCTGAACTTCGCCTCGCCCGAATACGTCAACTTGTACGACATCGCCGGCGACACCCCCGTCGTGCCGCAGCACATCTGGAGCACGGTCGGCAACCCGGCGAATTACGCCGACGCGAAGCCGGTCGGCACCGGCCCGTACGTGGTCAAGTCGATCACCACGCTCGGCATCGACCTGACCAAGAACCCGCACTACTGGCAGCCCGGGCTGCCGAAGGTCGCCAACCTCGACTACCCGGTGTTCGACTCCAACACCAGCGCCAACCTCGCGCTGGAGAGCGGCGAGATCGACTGGGCGGGGAACTTCGTGCCGCACATCAGCCAGGTCTACAGCTCGCAGGACCCCTCGCACCGCCTCTACGCGTTCCCGCCGTACCGCACCGCGTACATGATCATGAACATGCACGACTACCCGTTCGGTGACGTGAAGGTCCGCCAGGCGATGAGCATGGCGCTCGACCGGCCGTCGGTGATCAACGCCGGCGAGTACGGCGAGCAGCCGGCCGCGCTCAGCCCCACCGGCCTGATCCTGCCGCAGCAGTCGAGCAATCTCGCGCCGCAGTACAGCGGCAGCAACTACGGGGCGCCCGACCTGACCTCGGCACGCGCGCTTCTGGAATCCGACGGCTTCACCTACAAGGGCGGCAAGCTGTACGAGCCGAACGGGCACCCGTTCGCGTTCACGATCGTCGGCCCGTCCGCGTACACCGACGTGATGGCCGACTTCCAGGTGGTCGCCGACCAGTGGCGTCAGCTCGGTGCGACCGTGACGCTGTCCGGCGAGGCGGTCAACTCCTGGATCGAGCAGGAGGAAACCGGCGCCTACCAGGTCACGATCGGCGGTGCGCTTAACAACCAGATCGAGGACCCGTGGGCTTCCTACTTCGGCCTGCTCGACAGCGCGCTCGACAGCCCGGTCGGGAAGGTGTCGTACGGCGACAACGAGTACTTCAACAGCCCGCAGGCCGACGCGCTGCTTGGCGAATGGGCGACCGCGACCACCGGCGCCGCGCGCCAGCAGGCCGAGGACGGCATCGAGTCGATCATGGTGAACGACGTCCCGGCTATCCCGCTGTTCTCCAACGTGCTGTTCTCGGAGTGGAACAGCAGCCAGGTCACCGGCTGGCCGACCACGTCCGACGAGTATGAGGCGCCGTCCCCCGGTGGGGAACAGGCCGAGGTCGTCGTGCTGCACCTGACACCAGCGAGCTGAGGGAGATTAATACAGTGACTCATGAAGTGATCGCGCAGGCGGCGCAGGGCCGCCTGCGCGGGGCGCGGGACGAGGACGCCCTGCGGTTCCTTGGCATTCCGTACGCCGAATCGCCGGCCGCGGCGGGACGGTTCTCCGCCCCGCGGCCGCACCCCTCGTGGGACGGCGTGCGAGACGCCCTGTCCTACGGAGCCACGTCGCCGCAGCCGGACCGCGGCGTCACGCTGATCCCCGAGCCGATAGTTCCTGGCGACAACGAGCTCAACCTGAACGTGTTCACCCCGGACCTCTCGGCTAGCCTGCCGGTTCTCGTGTGGATTCACGGTGGCGGGTACTTCGGCGGCTGCAACGCGTCGCCGTGGTATCGCGGCGGGCCGTTCGCCCGCGATGGTGTCGTCCTCGTCAGCATCAACTACCGGCTGGGCGCCTCGGGCTTTCTCGAGCTGCCCGACGCGCCGGCGAACCGCGCGGTCCGCGACTGGATCCTGGCGCTCGAGTGGGTGCAGGAGAACATCGGCGCTTTTGGCGGCGACCCCTCGCGGGTGACGATCGCCGGCCAGTCCGCGGGGGGCGGCGCCTGCGCCGCGCTGCTCGGCGCTCCCGCCGCACGCGGCCTGTTCCGCGGCGCGATCTGCATGAGCGGTGGTTCAGAGCTGTCGCACACTCCCGACGGCGTGCAACGGGTGACCAAGGCCATGGCCGCGCAGCTGGGCGTTTCGCCGACTAAGGCGGCCTTCGAGGCGTTGTCGCCCGCGGCGATCATCGAGGCGCAGGAGGCCCTGATGGCCAAGTCGATGGGGGCGATGGGCGGTGCCAAGGACAAGGAGACCGTGCTCGCCGCGCTGGGCGGCGGCGTCTCGCTCCCGTTCGCCCCGTGGGCCGACGGCACGGTCATCACGTCGGGCCCGCTGTCCGCGGCGGCCTCCCGTTCCGACGTGTCGCTGCTCGTCGGCGCCACCGCCAACGAGTTCAACATGGCCTGGCTGGCCAACGACTGGGTCACCGCCGACATGGTGCGGGAGGGCCTGACGAAGGCTGGCGTGCCGGCTGCCTCGGTAGACGCGTACCTGGACCTTCCCGGCCGGCCGTGCGACATCGTCGGCCAGGCCCTCACCGACCGCACGTTCCGTGCCCCCGCCCAGCACCTGGCGGCGGTCGCGGACGGACCCGCCTGGGTGTACGACTTCCGCTGGTCGTCCGCCGACGGCGCGATCCCCGGCCAGGCCTTCCACTGCCTGGACGTCCCGTTTGCGTTCGACAACCTGCACGAGCCCGGTGTCCGCGAGGCGGTCGGCGCGAATCCGCCACCGGACCTGGCCACGGTCGTGCACGGCGCATGGGTGCGTTTCGTCACGTCCGGCGACCCCGGATGGGCGCCGTACACGACAGCGCCTGCTGCGACGGGGCCCGCTGCGACGGCGGCACGTTCGACGATGCTGTTCGCTGAGTCATCCGAGACTAGGGCGGATCCGCTGTCCACCGAACGCCGGGCCTGGCCGGCGGACCAGTAGCTGCCGTCCGCCTACCCTGAAGCGATCGGCCCGGCGAGGCTCCCGATCACCCGCGCCGGCACCGCCACAGCAGGTAGGTCGGTACCGGAGATGGCGGACCATCGAAGGGCCGTCCGTCCCACCAAGCGAGGTGGCCAGTGACGTCGGCGTGAATGTAGGTGATGTTCGCCGGGCAGGCCGCCCGGGCCCTGCTGAGCATCGCGGCCGAGATGTCCACGCCGGTTACGTCAGCCCCCAGGCCGGCCAGATGACGGCTCATCCTGCCCTGCCCGCACCCGACGTCCAGCACCCGGTCACCGGGCAGAGCAGGCAGCAGGCCGTCCTGTGCGGCGATGAGCGGCGGCATGTCACTGCCCCACTGCTCATACCACTCTGCGAATTCGTCGTATCGCGCCTGCGTAATGTTCCGACGCTGACTGCCTGTCCGGCGGCGACCGGCTATGTTCGCGTGAGGCTCACCACGATTGTCCGCGAGTCTGCCGCCGT
>CAVUOU010000025.1:0-137576 GCA_963743085.1 uncultured Actinomycetota bacterium | reverse complement strand
GGAGCGCCAAACGCGGAGACCGGGACACACGAATAGAAGAACGCAGCCCCGCGCGCCCCTGGCCTGGTCTGCGCCAGCATCTGCGCCGGGAGCACGCCGAGTGAGAAGCCGACATAGACCAGCCCGGTCGGCAAGTTCTCGACCGCGCGGGCGCCGCGCGCGATCACCTCGTCGGTGAAGCCGATCTGCTCGGCGTGGCGCATTCCCTCCTCGATACTGGCGAAGGTCTGGCCATCAAACAGGTCAGGTGTGTGGACGGTGTGCCTGGCCCGGCGCAGCTCGCCCGCGAAGGCGAGAATGCCGGTGGTCCGGCCCTGCGCGTGGTGGAAGATAACGACATCGGCCATCGTGGTGCTCCTGATCGAGGATCTATTGGTCAGTCGAATCTAATAGAACGATCAAAACCGGACGTCAGTTATCACCGAGCAGTTGACGGATGCCATCTCCGTCGGGCACGACGTGCCGTACGCCAGGGATGCTGGAGAACCCGGCGTCCGCGGAGACGAGTGCGGTGGCGCCGGTTGCGTGTGCCGCCGCGGCGAGAATCGCGTCGAAGGCCCAGCCGCTGGCACGGTTCCCGGAACTTGCGCTCCGTGCCCACGGCATAGACCAAGGCCGTCGTGTCGAGCACGATCACGGCGGCTGGCTTCCCGTAGCGGGTGATGGTGATCTCTTCGCCCGCCAGCCGCCACCCGGTCAAGCACCTGCGGGAGCGCGGCGCGCGCCTCGGTCATCGTCATAGCGTTCTGTGCAGACGACCAGGCTGATGCTGCACTCCCGCTCTTTTATTGACCATAACGACGTGACTCGCTGTCGAGGTCACCCCCCACCCTCGCTGATGTTCTCCGCGGCGGCCGTGCGGGCGGCGAGCCTGCTGTCGAACCGGGTGCGATCGATGATGGCTCGCTGGTGAGTGCCCTGGCATACCGTTCCCGCGTCGTCCGCCGCCGTGACGGTGAAGGTGAGCTGCTTTCCGGCCACCTCGGCGAGTTCGGTTGTCACGGTCAGCGTGTTGCCCGGGAGGGTGGGAGCCTCGTGGCTGAGGTCGACGTGGACGCCAAGGGTCTGCTCGCCGTCGTCTAGGTGCTCGTTGACGGCCCGCATGCAGGCCCACTCAATGATGCCGACGAGATAGCCGGTGGCCAGCACATCAGGAAGGGCCGCGAACTCCGGTGACTCTGGCAGCAAGTGCGGCACCGTACGGCTGGGCGGTACGTAGTAGGCAAGGCTTGTGGTCAGGCCCGGCCGCAGTGTCGATCGCATGGCTTCTCCCTATGTTCCGCTGATGAGTCTGGCCGCCACCGCCCGGGCGCGGCGCATGGCGGTCGTGTCGCCGGTGACGACAACGCGGGCATTCGCGCCGTCGATAAGCAGCAGCAGCGCATCGGCCAGTTCGTCGGGCTGGTCAAGCCTGGCCTCTGTGGCCAGTTCGGCGAGTGTGTCGCGCAGCCAGCCTTTGTACGCCGAGATCACCGTTCGGGCGGGGTGTCGGGGGTCGGGCAGTTCCACCGCGGCGTTGGTGAACGGGCAGCCGCGAAATCCCTCCCGGCTGTGCCCGCTGGCCAGCCAGTCGAAAACCGCCAGCAGCCGCCCGGCCCCGGATTCGCTAGCCTGGCCGAGATAAGCCGTCAGAGCCTCTTGCCGACGGACCCGGCGCTGGTCCAGTACGGCGGCCACCAGGTTCTCCTTGGAGCCGAACTGGGAGTACAGGGTCGGCTTTGATACCCCGGCGCGCTCCGTCAGCGAGTCCACCCCGGTTGCCCTGATGCCCTCGGTGTAGAAGATCTCTGCCGCCGTCTCCAGCAGTCGCTGTCCGGCTGGGCTCAGCTCACCCACGGATCCATACTGACAGGTCAGTAAAGTACGCACAATGCGCGTGGCTCAGGTGCTTCCGTGTTTTTCCAGGGCGGCTTCGTAGGCGCGCATCGTGGCCACGATCGTTGCGCGCTGCGCGGGTGTGAGCGCGGCGAGCACCTCGGTCCAGGCGGTGGCGCTGCCCGATAGCCACTCCGTGACCGGGACCGCGTAGGCCGGAGCGATCGCGACGATTCTGCGTCGCCGGTCGGTGTCGTCCTCCTGCCGGGTCAAGATGCCGCGGCGGGACAGGTCGCCGACCATCAGGCTGACGGTGGTGGGCGCCACTTCCAGCCGGTCCGCTAGCTCGGTCACAGTCAGCGGGCCGTCGTATTGCAGGTAGGCCAGCAGGGCGAGGTGACGGGGAGCGAGGTCCATTCCGCGCAGAGCGTCCGGGATCGGCAGTCGCTTGGCCCGTGCGACCAGCTCCACACGGTCTCGGCTACCCGAGCATTCCCGAACTTACCAACGAACTTGCCAACGCCCTGGTAAGGCTTGATAAGTCGGGGCGCCGATGTGTCGGCGGCGACAGCCGACAATCCCGAGCGCGGGAAGCTGGCTCAACATGTGTCGTTATCGTTTGCATGGTGGGGATTATGTCGGCATTCTCAGGATGAGCCGAGGAGTTCCTGGAGGATCGCGGCGGCCCGGGGCGAGAGATCCTCGTCTGGGAAGAACTCCGCACAGATCTGCATCGCGGTTTCAGCGGAATCGACTCCGATGATGTCCGCGAGAAGGCGGAGGTCGTCGATGTCACGGGTCCTGGCGGCGAGCGCCTTCATCGCGAAGATGTGCCGCGGTGATGCGGCTGTTACCCGTAGGCCGGGGTGGTCGAAGACACGGCGCTTGGCGGGGTCGTCTTTGCCTGAAATGTAGACGCTGGCCTGCTCGTTGAGCCACCAGGGAGGCAGTCCAAGGTCCTGCGCGACATTCCTGGCTTCCTCAAAGACGACGCCGTGCGGCACGAACAGCGAATCGACATCCCGTGTCACGCGGGTGGCGTCGTAGGCGAGGGCCATCGCCGCGCCGCCAACCACGAACACGTCCGCAACGATCCCCCGCTGGACCAGTCGGTCCCCCAGAGCGGTGAACGCGCGTTCAAGCTGTGCCCGGTCGAGGAGGACACTCTCCGGCTCGGTCACGCTGCTTCCAGGTCAGAAGCCGAGAGATAAACTCCATGCTTGCGGAACGCGGCCGGGGCCCGGACCAGCGCGTCAGCGCGCTGCACCCGAAGCTCGGCCGGGAACCAAGGTCGGCGCAGCACTCGTAGCTCAGCCCAGCCCGGGGGTGCGAGATCATGCTGCGCGGCAAGGTGCTCGGCCACCGCGGCCAGCAGGGCATCCCAGCGCTCGTCCCCGACGGGAGACGGCTCATCTCGCAGGAGAGTCGGCTGAGCATCGCCGGACTCCCAGCGGTACTCCTCCAGAAACTCCCAAACCAGCTTCCACCGGGTCCGGTCGTCGGCTGTCCGGGACAAATGCGCGCCAAGATCGGCGACGGTCATCGGACGATAACCGATCACGGCCGTGCCTCCTTGCTGCCGAAGGGTCTCTCTCTACGTAACGACCATATCCTGCCCTGCGACGCTAGCCCGATGCCACCTTGGCACGGCGTTGCTTGCCGGGCGCGGCCGTTACTTGCGCAAACCGCAGAGATCGCCAACAGGAGTTGGCCCCCCGCAGACGCCGATTCCCCGGGCCGGAGGCCGACCAGCATCCGTACTGATCTACGGGGTACGGCTTGCAGGCTGGGTAAGTGAACGTTTACGCCTTTCTGCCCAGAGTAGCAGCTGTTTCGATATTGTTTCGGATGGGATTCCGCTTCGGTAACTCGCGCCAGGTGCCCACACATGGCCGTACAAAGCGTGCGCCTGGCATGACCGCTTCGTCATCCGCGACATCATTGACCTACATGCCGTAGCCAGTGCCTTCTCCTACGTCGATTTTGAGAACCTTGCCCGCCGTCATGACCCGGACCTTGACCTGGAAGCGATCCTGGACCATCTCGCTAGCGTCAGCGTCTTCCCCGACGACGATTTCACTGAATACGGACTCGACGAGTCCAGGATCGCTGACCTACGCAGATGGGTGACGGGATGGTATGACGATCTCGCTCGCCGTCTCGCCGCAGAACCCGCTGACGATGAGCTCCCGGATGACCTCTGACCGACTGGACCATGAGGCGTTGGCTCCTTGACAGGACTCGATGCGCTGGCCGAGAGTCGATCCCGGCCAGCGCATCGCGAACTACCAGGCTGAGGCGAAGGCGTCGAACAAAGCCAGGCTCTGTTCTCTTGGTACTCGCTCATCGTCCCACTGAACCAGGAACTGGACCGGCACGGTGATCTGCGCGGCGGTCTCGGCCAAGTCGGTCGCGCCGAGCAGGCCAAGCATCGCGGCGCGCACCCGAGGTTCCGCGGCGATGAACGGGACGCCGAGCCCGCAGCCCATCGATACGCCCCAATAGCCCACCGGACCGGTGCCGACGTGATCGAGTTGCTGGAGCGCTGTCAGCACCGTCTGCCAGTCCGCGACGGCTTGCTTGGCTAGGTAGCTATGCATGATCGCGAGCGGCGCGGATGGATCCTCGCCCGCGACCATAGCGGCCCGCAGCTTGCCCGCCATCCGGTTGAGCTCATCGTCCTGCGGCCGTTCGCCGTGCCCGGGCGTGTCGATAGCGGCGACCGCGAAACCGCCTTCCGCCACGAAACGGCGCGCGCGGGCCAGGATGCCGGGGGTCGTCTTGTTCTGGCCGCCGCCGTGACCCATCAGGATCAGAGGGCGAGCCCCCGCGGCGTCTTCCGGCGTCCATAGCACGCCGGGTATCTCGCCGAGGGTAAAGAGCTGTTCCATGACGCCATCGGATGACGTCGCTGAGGTGAAGCGCATGGCTTTGAGCCTTTCAGGATGCCTGTTACTCGGCACTCCCTAGACCATGCGGGGGAGGGAGTCCCGACCTGTCGCAGCGTTGATCGGTCTCACCTCCTTAGTTCGCAGTAGCGAAAAACGTATCACAGCGGCTCGGGCCGTGACCCACGTCGGGGTCGGGGTGAAGGCGAATGACGCGCTCGCGACGTTATGGTCACTGTCTCGATTGTGGAAGTCGACTGTCCGGAATGGGGGGTAGCGTCCGTCGCGTGAGTAACGAACTTGACGGCGGTGACATCCTCGCGGCCGAGGCGGCTTGCCGGGGTTTCCTCGAACCGGCTGCCGGGATGGACTGGACGGTCGCGGTTCCTGGCCTGGACTTCACCGTGGCATCAGTTGTCGCGCACGCGGCTAACGGCCCGCTGTGGTACGCGCTTGACCTGTGGGGCGGCGCTGCCGACGACGCCGCCTTCGACCTGAAGGTCCGGACCGATGCTGCTAATGCCGCGCTTGTGGTGAGCCTGAGCAGCGCGGCGAAGGTCTGTGCCGCATCCGTTGATGCCGCACCTGTCGGCATCCGGGGCTTTCACCCAGCCGGGGCTGCCGATGCCGCTGGTTTCGCCGCTATGGCCTGTGATGAACTGCTGATCCACACCGATGACGCGGCACGTGGCCTGGGACTTCGATTCGCTCCCGATCCCGCGCTGGCCGGGAGGGTTCTTGCCCGGTTGTTCCCCTGGCACCAGCCCGGTGACGATCCCTGGCGGGCGCTGCTATGGGCGAACGGCCGCATCGACTTGCCGGGACGGCCCAGCCAGGCCGGATGGGTCTGGCACTGCGCCCCGCTGGAGGACTGGGACGGACGGCCGCCGGTGCTCCAGCTATCCGGCATCCCGTAGCCGGGCATACAGCTCCGGGCGCCGGTCGGTGAACACGTCGTTCCGCTCACTGGTCCGCTTGTCCCGCGCGAGCGGCAGATCGAGCGCGGCGGTAATTACGGCCCGGCGGTCCTTGGGTACTGGCCCGGCGGCCGGGTAGCCGTTATTCCGCAAGATGACCGAGCCGCCGAGCCAGTCCACGCCGCGCTCAGTTCCGCACCGGTCAGCGACCGCGATGAACACGCCATTGGACCAAGCCGCCGCCTGCGCTACGACAATCTCACCGGGTCGCTCACCCGGCGGTGCGGGCGCAGCCGATGCCGGCCAGTTCACCGGGGCCGCGATGAGGTCAGCGCCGCTCAGCGCGGCGAGCCGCACCCATTCGGGGAACTCCAGGTCGTAGCAGATCATGAGCCCGACATTGCCGAACGGCAGCTCCACCACCGGTGGCGCGTCATCGCCGGGCGTGAAGATGCCTTTCTCGGTGTCCCACAGGTGTGCCTTGCGGTACACCGTCCTGGTGCCAGCGGCGTCGACGAGCGCCGCGCTGTTGTACAGCTTGCCGTCTGGCCCCAGCTCGCAGAACCCGCCGACGATGGTCAGGCCATGGACGGCGGCCAGCGATCGCCACTGGCGCAGCGTCACGGAAGACGACGCCGGCGACGCGAGCGATCGCGCTTCGTCGATGTCCGAGAATACGTATCCCGAGTCCGATAGTTCCGGCAGCACGACGAGCTGTGCACCGGCGAGCGCCGCCTCCGCGACCGCCGCACTCGTTGCCTCGCGGTTGGCGTCCAGTTCGCCGACGGCGAGTGCGAGCTGCGCGACCGCGACGACGGTTCCGGTGTCGGTCATGCCGCCATGTTCTCACGGCATCTTTCGTACCCTGTGCGCGTGGCCGAGGCAGCGCGACTCCGCTGGATTACCCAGGTAGCCGTCATCGGGCAGCTCATGGTGGTGATCGACATCGCGGTGGTCAACGTGGCCACTGCGACGATCCGGTCGTCCCTCGGCTTCTCGGCACCAGGTGTGCAGTGGGTAGCCAGCGCGTACACGCTGGCTTTTGCCGGTTTCCTGCTGGTCGGCGGACGCGCCGCGGACATAATCGGCCGACGCAGGATCTTCACCCTCGGGCTCGCCTTGTTCACCCTGTCCAGCCTCGCCGCAGGCCTTGCGCCAGTAGCCGGGATGCTTATCGTGGCCCGTGCCTTGTCGATGCGCGTGGCGCTGGCGGATGGAACGTAATCACGCCGCCGCGGCGATCGCCTCGATCTCGACAAGCTGCCCCGGGTAGCCGAGAACCGTGACGCCGAGCAACGTGCTGGGAACGTCGTGATCACCGAAGGCGGCGGCCACCTCGTTCCACGCTACGACGAGATCGGCGCGGTCGCTGCTGGCGACGTACACGGTCGTCTTGAGCACGTTCCGGATCGACACGCCGCACTCATCTAGCGCGGTCCGCAGGTTCCCGAGCGCTTGCCGCATCTGCGCCCCGATGTCGTCGGGGCTAGTCACCTGGCCTTTTTCGTCGAGCGGGCAGGCGCCCGCGGTGAAGATCAGTCCGGCCTGATGAGTGACCGCGGCGTACGCGTACGGGGCGCCCGGGAAGAGCCGGGTGCTGCGGATGAGGTTCACGCTCATGGCGTCAGATTCTGCCGGGTCTTCACCCAGCGGGGTAACGCGGGCCCGCGCTAGGGCAACGTGTTTAGCGCCGGGGTTCGAGTCCGGTAAGACGTAGCAGGAGCAGCAGCACCCAGGCGCCGATGATCGACCCGATGATGCCGACGGGGTGGAAGCTATGAACGCTGACCGAGTGATACTCGACCAGGTTTTGCAGGAATCCGCCTACGAAGGAACCGATGATGCCGACCACGATGGTGCCGATGACCCCGATCGAGTCACGGCCCGGCATAAGCAGGCGCGCGATCGCGCCGACGATGAAGCCGATAATCAGCAGCACGATGATGAAGACAACCATGACCGCAACACTGCCCTGCTGCTCGCAGATTATGCACCTTTTGTACCTGGTGCGGCGGTCGGCGTATCGGGTGATGCGTTGGAATTCGGTCGATCGGGCGTGGTGGCCATAGCCCGAATGGAAGACTGAGCCGTGGCAATGACGCTGATGAGGAGAGCTCGTGACTGAGACAGACGCTGTCTCAGCGGGGCTGGCTCCCGGACCACAGAGCCGGGGGCAGGCTGCGTTCCGGGCCGGATGGCTGATGGCGCAGCTTTATGGTCCCATCATCGACCGTGGCGGCGGTTCTGCCGGGGACCACTTGCCGAGCGTCAGCGAGCTGTCGGTATCCGACCGTGTGGAGCTCGCTATCCGTGAGCTCGCGGAGGCCCTTGCTGCCACCGCGGCCGGGATGGATTACAAGCCGGAGCTTGACGCGGTCAACGCCATCCACCGGTCAGGCGAGTGGCATGCCGGGTTCAAAGAGGCAATCGCTCGCCTTCACCTGCTGCTGATCATCGAGCTCACGGTGGATGATCCGCTTCTCGGCCATGCCTACTGCCTCGGGCGCTCTCTGTCCGATACGGCCTGGCTGCCGTCCAGCTTGGCGGTCTTCCAGCAGCAGCTCAATCCATACCGGGTGGCTGAACTCGACGGCTGGCTCGCCGGCCTGGGGGAGATGCTGGGAAATGACGCGGTAACCGCGGTGCGGGGCTCGCTGCAAGCGTGGTCTGCCTGGGCCGCCGATCCCTTTGTCGAGCGCCGCAAGCTCGACTGGAGTCGTGACGGCAGAAGCGTCGCGCTGGCGTTGCGCCGTCAGGGGGCGGTCTGGCGTGATCTCCTTTGTGGTGAGCGGGCACCCTCATCGCTGCTGACGGCCGAGGCCTACGTCGGGGCGGCGGACACGTCGCTGCGCCGGGTCGGCTTTCTGGCCCGCCAGGTGCTGGTTCACTTCTGGTACGCCGTTGTGTTCCTGCTCGCCGTGGTCGGCGGCCTGATCTATGTGTCCGCGGCCTACGCGGCCGGCATGGCGAAGTTCTGGGGCGTTTTTGCCGCGGCGGCTGGGGGATCGGGTGCCTTGGTGCTGGGGATCCGCCAGAGCCTGGCGAATTTGGCGCAACGAACCGGAACTCGACTCGGACAGGCCGAACGAGACGACGCTCTGCAAGTCGGCGCAACCCGGCTCCCAGCCGGTGCGACCGCTGGGCGTGTTTGCCGGCGGGTCGCTTCAGGCGAGTTCAAGCGACCGGGCGATACGGCGATTCAGCCGATGCGCGATCCGGCGTCGGCCTCGGCGATGGCCGACAGCGACTAGGTTCGGGGGGCATGGCAGTGACTCCCCTGTTCCAGAAGATCGACGCGGGTCTGCGCTGACCGGCTCGGCGGAAAATGGCTCGCGGCGGCAGCGCCCTGCTGGCTACGATCATCCTGCTCATTGCCCTGAGGAGGACATCATGGACACCGAAGCATCCTTTTGAACCAGTCAGTAAGCGCCGCCGGGGGTTCCCTCTAGCGAGTCTCGAGTGAAGCGAGGCAATCGCATCGTCGGCATCGACACCGAACTTGTCGAGAAACTCGGCCGGAACGACTTGTGCCCGTGTGGTTCTGGCCGGCGCTTTCCGCCGCTGCTGCCGGGAATCCGGCCGTTTCGACGGAGTACAAGCCAGCTATTACGTCCGAGACTAGCGAGGACTGGCTCATCCCGGGGACCGGCGTGGTGACGTGAAGGCGGGGCGGGGACGAGTCGAGAGCACTGCCGGTGATCGGCGAGGGATCCGGCCGCCCGGTTTGCCGCGTATGCGAGCCGGGAGCCGGGATAACGGAGTCGGAGCACCTCGCTGAGGTGCTCCGACTCCGTTATATCCGGGAGGCGGGGCCGCCGCCCGGTGGCTGGTATGTGGTGATCCGCCCGCGTGCACCAGCCGCATCACTGTGCTGCCCGGCATTCAGGCTGAGTGCCTCCGCCGAACCACAACTAAATTTCTGACGAGCCCCTTTTCTGGGTAATGCAGCACCCACCAGGTAAGGTCCGCTGCCGCGAACTCGGTCCGTACCGTCAGCGCATGATCCCGGGCTGTTCCGGGGGTGGCCAGGGACCTAGCGGCTTGCCGATTTCCCACTCGTGGCCGAATGGGTCGAAGATCCGGCCCAGACGCCAGCCGTGCTCGTCGGCCATCTCGGAGGCCGCGGTGGCACCGGCCCTGACCGCCTGCCCGAACAACGCGTCGGGATCATCAACCAGCAGCAGGGTCCGGCCAGTCGTGCCGCCGATCGCCCCTGGGCTGAACCGCGGTCCCTCCGACCCGCCCGATGAAACCCAGAAAGCGGCGTCCCCGATCGCTAGCTGCGCGACGATGTCATTGCCTTCGCCCACCTGATGAAGGACCCTCGCGCTGAAAGCCGCCTGGTAGAAGGCGACCGCCACGGCGGCGCGATCGATCCACAACTCCGGCTGGATGCCCGTCATGCCGGTCAGCGTAGCCGCCTTAACCCCGCGCCACGCTGCCCCAGGCCCGGAGTTTCTCGGGGTTGCGTACCGCCCAGATGTGCTTGATCCGATCGCCGGCGATGTCGAATGCGAACACCGTCACGATGACGCCATCTTGCTGGGCCACCAGCCCGGGCTGACCGTTGACCGTGCGCTCCAGGATCGTTATGCCCCGGGGGGCAAGATTGGCGATTTGGACCCAGGCGTGGGCGATCTGCAGGCCGCCTTCGATGGGGTCCATAAAGGTGACAGCGAGGCCGCCGCCGTCGGCGATCGCCGTGGCGTCAGGATCGAGCAGGCCGATGAGGGCGTTGATGTCCTGCGCTTCCCACGCCTGCTTGAACTCCCTGACGAGGCTGGCCTGCCGGGCTGCCGGACTCGTGGGCGCCTGCGAGTCGCGGACGCGGTGGCGAGCCGACGAGGCCAGCTTCCGGCACGCGGCGGGCGTACGGCCGGTGATCTCGGCCACCTCGGCGAAGGAGTAGCGGAAGACATCGTGCAAGATCAACGCGACTCGCTCGGCCGGGGTCATCGATTCGAGCACGACCAGGAACGCCATGCTCACCGACTCATCCAGGGTGACCCGGTCAGCGGGATCGTCCGGTCGCTCGCTGGCCCGTTCCGCGGGACCGGGCAGCGGTTCGGGAATCCATTCGCCTACGTAGCGCTCCCGCCGGACCCGGGCTGATCGGAGCAGGTCCAGGCAGATGCGGCTGGCGACCGTCGTCAGCCAGGCACCAGGGGATGAGATGGCCTGCCGTTGCTGCGGGGTCATGGCATACCAGCGGGCGTACGTCTCCTGAACGGCGTCCTCGGCCTCGGTCAGCGAGCCCAGCAGCCGGTAGGCGAGATTGATCAGCTGACGCCGCTCGCTCATGATCGCGTCCAGGCCCGGATCGCCTAGTTCAGATGGGGTGCTCATTGTGTCGCTTCCTTGGTCGCAGCTGCCTTACCCAGTCTGACGAGACACCGCACCCGGATGTGACGCCTCACATCCCATGGGGCCGTGTCGTCGTACTGCTGACCCGCAATAAGGAGGAACCAATGAGTGATTTTCAGGCGATCGCCGACCGAGTCGAGATCGAGGCGCTGCGCGGCGAGTTCACCGACGCGGCGATGATGCGCGACCGTGCCCGACTCGCGTCGCTGTTCACCGACGATGGTGTGCTGCGGATGCCCAACATTCCCGTCGAACTGGCCGGCCGTGAGGAGATCCGCGCCGGGGGCGAGCGGCTGCAGGACCAGTGGGAGTTCTTCGTGCAGACCACGCATCCGGGCTCGATCCGGCTTGACGGCGACACCGCGTCCGGCCGCGCCTACCTCCAGGAACTCGCGCGCACCCGTGACGGCCGCCAGGGGCTGAACTACGCCATCTACCACGACCGTTACCAGCGCACCGACGGCGGCTGGAAGTTCAGCGAGCGGGTCTACGAGGTCAGGTACCTCGACACCAGTCCGCTGGCAGGCTCAGCGCCCGCCCAACCGACAGCGCCCGCCCAACCGACAGCGCCCGCCCAACCAGCAGGAGCCCGCGCAACCGGCGTCATTCACCGACCCGGCGTCCGCGCAGCGATTGGAGCGCGCGGCCGCCGCGCTGACGGCACACGGTTTCACCGTCGAAGTGCTCGATGATGTCGCCGAGGCACGCACCCGCATCAAAGCTCTGATTCCCGCGGGCGCCAGCGTATTCACCTCGGCTAGCGAGACCCTCCGCCTGTCTGGCATCGGCGAGGACCTCAACGACAGCGGGCGCTACCAGAGCATCAGGCCAAGGGTGCTGGCCTTGGACCGTGTCACCGACGCCGACGAGATCCGGCAACTGCTGGCCACCCCCAACGTCGTCGTGGGCAGCGTCGCCGCGCTCACTGAAACCGGCTCCCTGGTGGCCGCCTCGGGTAGCGGAAGCCAGCTGCCGAGCTACGCCGGCGGCGCCGCGCACGCGATCTGGATCGTAGGGTCGCAGAAGGTGGTGCCCGACCTGAACGCCGCGCTACGTCGCGTCGAAGACCACTGCCTCCCACTGGAAAACGTCCGTGCTCAGGCGGCTTACGGGCAGCCCAGCGCCATTAACCGGTTGCTCATCCTCAACGCGGAGCCTCACCCCGGGCGCAGCACCGTCCTGCTACTGCGCGAAGCCATCGGCTTCTGACGCGTCGGTGCCCTGGCCTGCGGGGTCGCCCGACGGCCCGGGCAGGCCTGCCCGCAAGACAGTGGAAACCAGCCGTCGCGCGCCGACGGCTAGTTACCATCATCCTGTCTTGTTACCTTGATCGGGTACTCGCAGCCACCGGTGCAGGTGACCCGGCCTCGTCGCCAGCACCTCGTGATCAATCAGAGGTTAAACGGCAAGTTGGGGTGCGTCAGTCTTCAACCTGACTGTCCGCGTCGAGGCCTCAGCGAGGGCTCCAGGCGGCCGGTGGTGGTGGCTCGGCCTCGACGGCGTCGGCTAGCTCGGCGGCATGGTCACTGCCCACGATGGGTGTGAGCCAGTCCTGGAGCCGCGCCGCGTCTGGGCTGGCGAACTGCTGGGTGCCGTAGAGGTCCTCGGTGCCGTTAGGGCTGGGCAGCAGGATCTTCCAGATCGCTGGCTGCTCGGGATCTGCGGTGTAGGTCAGCACGCAGGACAGCTCCGCCCCATCACGGAGCTCGTACCTAGCCTGATGGCCGGAGTAGGTTCTTCCAACGCTCATCTACGTCATGGTAACCAGAGCGATCGCCAGCGAAATGGCCAGGCGTATGGTGCTGGAAAGAAGATCCGAGATGGGGGCCTGATAGATGTCATCTCACGACAGCCAGGTTCCGGAAACCGGCCAAAAAGCCAGTCCGGGATTCGCCTTGCTGCTGTCGCTGGCGATGGCACAGTTCGTGGTCGTGCTGGATTTCACCATCGTCAACGTCGCGCTGCCGTCCATCCAGCATGACCTGCACGTGGCCACAACGACGCTGCAATGGCTGGTCAGTGGCTACGCGGTTGCCTTCGGTGGGTTCTTGCTGCTGGGCGGGCGGCTCGCGGACGCCTTCGGCCGAGCGAGGCTGTTCCGGATCGGCCTGATCCTGTTCGTGGTCGCGAGCATGTCCGGGGGACTGGCCGTCGAGCCGGGCCTGCTGATCACCTCACGGGTGGTGCAGGGGATCGGTGCCGCCTTGCTGGCTCCCGCGGGCCTGTCCCTGCTGGTCACGAGCTGGCCCGGGGAGAAGGAACGCAGCCGTGCCCTGGGCACCTACGGCGCCGTCGCCTCGGCGGGCTTCGCGTCCGGCGCGGTACTCGGTGGCCTGCTCGTCGAGGCCACCTGGCGGCTGGTCTTCTTCGTCAACGTCCCGATCGGCATCGCGCTGCTGATCGCCTCGGTACGGCTGCTACCCCCGGATCCGCCCAGGCACGGCAGACAGCTGGACATTCCGGGCGCCGTGACCGCGACCGCCGGGGTGGCCCTGCTCGTGTTCGCGATCGCCCGGGCAGGCGACACGCTCCAGGCCACGTGGCCGGCGCTGCTCGGCGCGGCCGCGCTCGTGCTGCTGGCGGCCTTCGTGGCCAGGGAAAGAAGGGCGAAGGAGCCGCTGCTCAACCTGGCCCTGCTCAAAGACCGCGGCATCGCCGGGGCCAACCTCACCCTCATCGCGGTCGGCGCGTTCAGCGCCGCCCAGGTCCTGCTCGTGACGCTGTACCTCCAGGAGGGGCGAGGGCTGAACCCGGTGCTCACCGGCTTGTGCTTCATCCCGCAGGCGGCCGGGGCATTCGCGCTGTCCGGACCGGCTGGCCGGGTCGTCCCCGCGCTGGGCCCTCGCCGAGCGCTGGCCATCTCGCTGTCCATCGCACTGCTCGCCCTGGCGGGCGCGGCCGTCTCGGTGCTGACCGGCTCGCTGCCGGGACTGCTGGCGGCTCAGTTCACCCTCGGCATCGCCGCCCGGCTCAGCCAGGTCTCCTCCGCCCTGGCTGGCACGCACGGGCCCGTCGCCGCCCAGTCGGAGGGAACGGCCAGCGCGCTGCTGACCGCTACCCGGCAGTGTGGCTCGGCCCTCGGTGTCGCCATCGTGTCCGCCACGATGGTCGCCCTGCATGGCAGCTCCGCTCACCGCACCGGGATAGCCATGCTGGTAACGACCGGCTTCGCGCTGGCGGGCTTGCTCGCCACCCGCGTCGTGCCGCCCGGGCCGCCGAAATCCGGCGCGCCCCAGCAGCTGTTCCACCGCCACGCTGGCGGGATCCCGTTACGCGGAACGCAGCGCGTGGCGCCCCGCGATCAGAGCCCGCGTCGCGGCGACGGCCTTAGCGGCCGCCTCATCGACGCCGTACTCACCGTCGATGAGCAGCATGGCGTAGCCGTGCGCGCTGGCCTCGACCGCGTCGGCGAGCGCGTCCGCCGCGTCGGCGTCACCGTCGCAAATCTCGAGGACGACGGCGAGCAGCGTATCCACCGGTTCCCAGGCCTGCCGCAGCTCCGGGTAGCGGCTCTTATCTAGACCCGAGCTGAAAATGGTGTCGAACAGCGCGCGTCGCTGGGCCGCGAACCTGACATACGCCCCGGCCATGGCGGCTAGCCGCTGCGCCGGGGCGGTCGTGATATCCGCGGCGTCGCCCAGCATGGCCGCGAACTCACTCAGAGCGCGGACCGTGACCGCGGCGAGCAGCTCGTCGCGGCCCGCGAAATGCCGGTAAGGCGCCGCCGTGGTCACCCCGAGGCGGCGGCTCGTTTCGGCCAGGGAAAAGCCGCGGACGCCGCGTTCGGCTATGACGTCGATGGCCACATCGATCAGTGCGGACCGGAGATCGCCGTGATGGTAACGGCCTCCCTTGGCTGGCATCCGGTCAGCCCAGCGCGGTGTAGCGGACCCCGGTCAGCTGCTCGGATACCTGCCAGAGCCTTGCTTGGACAGCCTCGTCGTGGGACCCGGCGTTCGACTCCACGACCACGGGGTAACCGGTGCCGAGCGTCCGGCCCAGAAAGTACCGGCGCGGGCCGTAGTACTGACCGCCCGCCACGGTCGGGTCGGTCGCCGCGCGCAACGTCGGCAGCGCGCCCATCCGCACGCTCTGCACTATCGGGAAGGTAAGGATCCGCATGGGCGGGCTGAGCAGGATCTTCTCCTGCCGGGAGCTGTTCACGAACAAGTCCGTGCGCACGACACCGGGATGGCAGGCAACCGCGGTCACCCCGGAATCCGCGGCCCGCAGCCGGCGGTCCAGTTCGTAGGTGAAGAGCAGGTTCGCCAGCTTGGACTGCGAGTACGCCTGACCCGGGTTGTACTGCTCTTCGGATTGCAGGTCATCGAAGTTGATGACGCCGCTCTGGTGGGCGACGCTGCTCAGGGTCACGATCCGCGCGTCCGGCGCTAGCTGGTCCAGCAACAGCCCGGTCAGCGCGAACGGGCCGAGGTGATTGGTGGCCAAGGTCAGCTCGAAGCCGTCATCGGTCCGCTGATAGGGGACATCCATCACCCCGGCGTTGTTGATCAGCAGGTCCAATTTCGGGAACCGGCCGCGGATCTCCTCGGCGGCGGTGCGCACGCTGGCCTGTGACGTGAGATCCAAGCGCACGACGGAGGACCCCGCGCCGATCTGCCCGGCCGCGTGCTGGGCCTTGTCCAGGTTCCGGCAGGCCAGGACCACATGCGCGCCTCGCTTCGCCAGAACGCGAGCGGTACGGAAGCCGAGCCCGGTGTTCGCCCCGGTGAGCAGGACTGTGCGTCCAGAAAGATCGGGGATATCAGCCTCGGTCCAGCGCTGGTCAGCCATTGCCATCCTACCCGTATGTAAGAGCCATTAACACTGCGCTAGACGTTAACACCCGCCGACCGGGCCCGCAACCGGACCGGCTAGGCGCTGCGCGCCCGCTGGTAGTGGCGGCGGGCCTTCATCCGGTTGCCGCAGACGGCCATCGAGCACCATCGGGCGTTGCCGGCCTTGCTGCGGTCGATGAGAAACAAGCGGCATTCGTCGTTCGCGCACGCGCGCAGCCGCCCAGGGCTGCCCTTGGCCAAGCCGTCCCAGGCCAGGACCGCGCGGACGGCCAGCTCGCGTTCCGGCGAAACGCTGAGAGACCAGGTGACCGTCCCGTCCCCGATGGACGGCACCAGCGACGCACCAAGCAAAATCGCGGCCATAACGTCGGGTGGCTGTTCTCCCCGCACAACCGACTGGAGCAGTTGCCTGGCCTCCAGTACCTGCCGTAGTTCGGCCTCGGCGCCAAGGCCGCCAGCGCTGGCCAGCCACGCCCGGGCATGATCAGTGTCGGCGAAGTCGTCGGTCGGGACCCCGTCGATGACCGGGGTGCTGTTCAGGATCCCGAGCAGAAAATCCTCGTCGGAAACCACGGCCGGCACCCCATCTCCTCGCCTCGCACTAACTGCTATAGTCATGTTAACGGGTTAGATCGACTGCGTAGGACAGGATCGCCGACATGCTTTCGATGAGAGCGCTGGAGTGCCTGGTCACCATAGTTGAGCAGGGCTCGCTGACGAAGGCGGCGGCGGTGCTGCACCTGTCACAGCCCGCGTTGTCGCATCAGATCGCCGCCATCGAGCGGGAGCTCGGCACGCCGGTCATCGAACGCCTGCCGCGGGGGATCAGGCCGACCGCGGCCGGGCTGGCGGCCGCCGCCGAGGCGCGGACCGCCCTGGCCGCCGCGGACCGCGTGGTGCTGGCGGGCCGGGGAGTGGCGGCCGGCGCGGAGGGCCGCATCCGCATTGCCTGCGCGGAGACGATGACGGCGTGGGTCCTGGTGCCCGTGCTCCGCAGCTGGCGGCGCCGGTTCCCCGCCGTCCAGCTCGACCTGAAGGAGTACACCAGCGCGGACCTGATGCTTGAGGTCCTCGTCACCGGGGAGACGGACATCGTCGTCGGGCCACGACCGACGCGGACGGTTGAGCACACCGAGATTCTCGGCCATGAGGAGATAGTGGTCGTCGCCTCCGCTGAGCACAGGTTCTCAGAAATGGCCGCTGTTCCATTGGCGGAGCTATCTTCAGAATCGCTGGTTCACTACAATCCTGATAATGGATTTGGCGTCTGGCTCGACCAGTTCGCGGCGGCGAACGGTGTCCTGCTGCCGGAGCCGACGCTGCGTACCGGCAGCCCGCGCACGGCCGCGCAGCTGGCCGCGGCGGGCATGGGAGTGGCGGTCGTGCCCTTCTCCGCTCTCGCCCCAGGACCAGCGGGAACGGTTCGATCCCTTGATCCGCTTGAGCTGCGTGACGTGATAGCCGTTGTCGCGGCGCCGCATGATGAGTTGCTGCGCCGTTTTGTCCGCGATTTGAAGCGACGCGGCCTGCCGGAATCGTACGTCGCGGTACCACAAGATGTCCTAAGCAGCCATTAGAGATTTCGATAAGCGGCATGAATTCTTCGAAATCGCTGGCCCTTGCCGCTCGCATAAGTAACCTGCCAAAGTTACTTCACATGCGCGAGATTCACCACAGGTACGCCGAAGTCAGCGGCAGACGGCTGTTCTATCGCGAAGCGGGCCCGTCCGGCGCTCCGGTGCTGGTACTGCTGCACGGGTTCCCCTCCAGTTCGTTCATGTTCCGTGACCTGATACCGCTGCTGGCTGACCGGTATCACGTGATCGCCCCCGACCATCTCGGCTTCGGCCTGTCGGACGCGCCGTCGGTCGAGGACTTCGGTTACACCTTCGACGCGCTGACCGCGCTGACCGCGGACCTGCTGAGCCAACTGGGCGTCACCCGGTACGCCATCTACGTCCACGACTATGGCGCCCCCATTGGCTGGCGGCTCGCGCTGAGCCACCCGGAAGCGATAACGGCGATCATCACGCAGAACGGCAACGGCTATGAGGCCGGCTTCGCGGCGGACTTCTGGAAGCCGGTACGGGAGTTCTGGCAGGAGCAGAACTCCCGTACCGAGGCCGGAGTGCGCCAGGCGCTCACCCTGGACGCCATCCGCTGGCAGTACCTGAACGGCGTCGCGGATGAGACCCTGGTCAGCCCGGACACCTGGTACCACGACTTCGCCCTGGTAGCTCGCCCCGGCAACGACCTGGTTCAGTTGCGGCTGTTCGCCGATTACGTCACCAACCTCCCGCTTTACCAGAAACTGCACGCTTATCTGCGTGATAGCCAGGTACCCGTGCTGGCCGTGTGGGGCCGCAACGACGAGATCTTCCTGCCAGAAGGCGCGCTCGCCTTCGCCGCCGACTCGCCGGGCACCCAGATCAGCCTGCTCGAGGGCGGTCATTTCCTGCTGGAAAGCCAGCTCAGCGCCACCTCGGACATCATCCGCGGCTTTCTGGAGAGGACACTGTCGTCATGACCAGTACGTTCCTGACCGGGCAGACGCTGCACATCGATGGCGGCGAACCGCTGACCTGAGTGGGAGCAACAGTGGAGCAACGAACATGGGCCTAGCCTGGCAACAAGGACCGCTCGCGCCCGGCGCGGTCGGCCGGTTTCTCGTCCCCGATCCGCTTCCGGCCCGGCTGCTTTACGCCGAGCCGCTGCGCCGTCGGATGCGGGTCAAGTTCGGCGGAGCCTGGATCGCCGACAGCGAAGACGTCGTGCTGCTGCACGAGCCCGGCCGGTACCCGGTCGCGTACTTCCCGCTCAGCGACATCGTCGGCGGCACACTCCAGCCAACCGAGCACACCACCACGCATCAGGACCTCGGGCTCACGTCCTGGTTCACGGTCCAGTCCGGCGGGCACAGCAACCCGCGCGCGGCCTGGCAGCACACCGAATTGCCGGCATACGCCAGCGAACTGAAGGGACGCGTCGCGTTCGCGTGGACGGCGATGGACGCCTTTTACGAGGAAGACGAGCGGATCCTCGGCCACGCGGCCGACATGTACCACCGCATCGACATCCGCCAGACCAGCCGCCACCTCGTCGTCCGCGCCGCCGACCGCGTTATCGCGGATAGCAACCGCCCGCTGGTGTTGTTCGAGTCCGGGTTCGCGCCCCGCTGGTACGTCCCACGCGCCGACCTGGACGAGACCGCGCTGACCCTGGCTCAGGGGCAGACGTTCTGCCCGTACAAGGGCCTGTGCAGCTACTACGACATCGCGGGTGCCCGCCGCGCGGCCTGGTCGTACGAGGACGCCTGGACCGAGGTACGGCGTATCTCCGGATTGATGTCTTTCGAGCCGGACAAGGTCCAGGTACACCTGGACGGGGTCCTGATGCGGCTCCAGCCGGGCCAATCCGTGATCCCGCACGGCCCCGACCGTGACCTCAGCACCGACGAGATAGTCCAGCGGTGACCGCCACAGCGAGCTTGCTGTCGGTGAACGTCGGCCTGCCAAAAGACGTGTCCTGGCAGGGCAAGACCGTATATACCGGCATATGGAAGGAGCCGGTGCGCGGCCCGGCGATGGCCCGTCGGCTTAACATCGACGGCGACGGTCAAGGCGACACCAAGGGGCACGGCGGCGAACAGCGCGCCGTGTTCGTCTACCAGATCGACTCCTACCAGTACTGGCAGCGGCAGTTCGGACGCGACGACTTCAGCTACGGCCAGTTCGGGGAGAACCTCACGGTCGACGGGCTACCCGACGATGAGGTATGCATCGGCGACCGGTACCGCATTGGCGAGGCCGAGTTCGAGGTCACCCAGCCCAGGGTCACCTGCTACCGCGTCGGGATGCGCCTCGGTGTGCCAGAAATGCCGTCGCTGCTGGTCAGCCACCACCGGCCCGGCTTCTACATGCGGGTCATCACCGAGGGGCACATCCAGGCCGGCGATTCCATCGTTAAGACCCAAGATGGCCCCGGCGGTCTGAGCGTGGCCGACACCGACGCGTTGCTCTACCTTCCTGGCCGCGACCCGGCGAAGCTGCGCGTCGCGCTGCGGATCCCGGCGCTCAGTCCCGGGTGGCAGGGCTCGTTCCGCGATCTGCTAGCCGACGCAGAAAACCCCGGACCCGCCTGGCCCGCCTTCCGTCAGTTGCGCGTGACCAAGGTTGTCAGGGAAACCGCGAAGGTCGTCTCGATCTACCTCGCCGCCGACGATGGCACCAAGCTCCCCGCCGCCCGGGCCGGCCAGTACCTCACGCTCCGGATCGGCGGCGCCGGACAGCCCGCCCCGGTACGCAGCTATTCGCTGTCCGAGGCGGCCGACGCGGGCACCTACCGGATCAGCGTCAAGCAAGACGGCGCCGCGAGCACGTACCTGAACCGCGACCTGCGGTCGGGAGCGACCCTGGATGTGGCGGCGCCCCGTGGCGACTTCGTCCTCGACGACGGAACCGGCCCGGTCCTGCTCATCTCGGCGGGCATCGGAGTCACCCCAGTGCTGTCCATGCTGCACCAGCTCGCGGCGGGACGCAGCGAGCGGGACATCTGGTGGCTGTACGCGGCCCACGCACCGGATCAGCATCCTTTCGCGGCCGAGGCACACGCCCTGCTCGGCTCGCTGCCGCACAGCCATGAGCACATCTTCTACAGCACGTCCACCGGGCGTCTCACCAAAGACGCGCTGGCCAGCCTGGACCTCCCGGCCAGCGCGACCGCTTACATCTGCGGGCCCGCCGCGTTCATGACCAGCATGCGGGACGGCCTTGCCGCACTCGGCCTGGTCCAGGCCGCGCTGCACACCGAGCTGTTCGGCGCCCTGTCGGCCATCAACCCAGGGCTCACCGGGCAAAAGAGCCGGCCGCCGCATCAGCCGCCGGGTCCACGCGGAACCGGACCGCTGGTCACCTTCGCCCGCAGCGGCATCACCACGCCCTTCAGCAACGACCGGCACCACGTCCTCGAGCTTGCTGAGGCTTGCGACGTCCCGACCCGCTGGAGCTGCCGGACCGGCGTCTGCCACACCTGCGTCACTCCGCTGCTGTCCGGTGACATCAGCTACAGCCCGGACCCGCTGGAGCCGCCAGCCGACGGCCAGGTGCTGATCTGCTGCGCCCGGCCCAGTACGGAGATCGTCCTGGACATGTAGATGATGCGCACCAGTTGCGTGCCGCCGTCGGCGAGTGAGCCGTCGTTCTGGATCACCGCGTCGACGCGGTGGCCGGGGGCCGGATCCTGGCGGGCCAAGCGCTGTTCGATGCCGGGTTCTGGTTCACGGCCACGGGCGCGCAGCCGTTGCGCGCGTTCCTCCTCCGATACGGTCACCCGGACCACGACAAGCCGCTGGTAGCGCGCGGCGAGCTCGTCGATCACGCCGCGGGAGACGTTGGCGACGACGACAAGGCCGCCGCGCATCTCGGCATCGGCCGAGGCCCGGATGCCGTAGCAAAGCCCGTGTGCGCGCCAGCTCACGGCGAAGGCGCCTCGCTCGCGTGCCTCCGCGAACTGGTCAACGCTCACCGGCTCGTGGTCCTCGCAGGGGCCCGGTGGCCGGGTGATGACGCGCCGGGGGAAGCGGGCGAGAGCGCGGCAGCGTACGCGGGCGTACGACAGCAGAGCGTCCTTGCCGACACCGCTGGCGCCCACGACGGCGACGAAGGAGCCCGGACCGATGGGTTTGGTCACGACACCCGATCTCCCCGTCGGTAGACGCTGCGGACGACAGGCACGCGCTGTCCGAGAGGGTGGCGTTCGGTGGCGGGCAGGTCGTAGGGCTGTACTCGCACCAGGTCGGCGCGTTTGCCGACCGCGATCTCGCCGCGATCGTCGAGGCCGACTGCCCGCGCCGGGTTTCCGCTGATCAGCCGGGCGCCATCGGTGAGCCCGAGCACATTGTCGGCGGCGAGCTGAAATATAGCCTGCAGCGGGCTCGATGGCACGTAGTCGGAGGAGAGGATATGCAGCAGCCCGAGGCCGAGTAGCTCGGCGGCGGCGACGTTGCCTGACTGGCTGCCGCCGCGGACGATGTTGGGCGCGCCCATGACGATGCGCTGGCCGTGTTTGTCGGCCGCACCGGCGGCGAGCACGGTGGTCGGGAACTCGGAGATGCGCACCCCCAGTGCCACCGATTCGGCGACATGGTCGGGCGTCGCGTCATCGTGGGTGGCCAAGGTGATGCCGCGCCGCGAGGCGAGCCCCGCGATCGCCTGCCGGTGGGGGTCGGCGTAGCGCGCCGACGCCTCGACCATTGGGGCGACGAAGGCGTCGAAACCGGCTTCGGTGGTGTTGCCCTTGCCGACGTGGTAGCGCTTGAATATCTCGAGGTCGGCGTACTGGCGCTGACCCGGGGTGTGGTCCATCAGCGAGACCAGCCGCACGTGCGGGTCGTCGGCGAACGCGCCGAACGAGTCGAGGCAGTTCTCGGCGGACACCTCGCAGCGCACGTGGATCGCATGGTCGGCGCGCAGCAGGCCGGCCTCGGCCGCCAGCTCAACCGAGTCCGCCAAATGCCGACCCGCCTTGCTGGCGTCATCGCGTTTGCCGGGCGCGGTGCCGATGCGTACCGCGTCGAACACGGTGGTCGCGCCCGCGGCCGCGAGCTGTGCGTCGGTGGCGAGTACGGCGGGCAGCGGATCCCAGCGCACGCCCGGCCGCGGGGTGAAGTGGTATTCGAGGTGGTCGGTATGCAGCTCGACCACACCAGGCAGCAGGTAATCGCCGCCTAGGTCCTCGCCGCCCATGCTGGCACCGGAGCTGATGTCGGCGATCAGGCCGTCGCGGATCAGGACCGAGCCAGGCTGGATCTCCTCCTCCAGGACGATGCGGGCGTTGCTGAGGACGGTTTCGCGTGTCATCGTGCTCCTTCGTTTTCTGTCGTGCCGGGCAGCCGGTGCACCGAGTGCAGCGTGAACGGGGCGCCAGGCTCGGGCTCGGTGAACAGGGCAAGCACGTCGATGGGCACGGTGGTCCCGATGGACGCGGCGAACCAGCCGCTCAGCGTGCGCTCCACCACGGACTGCTGACCGTCCGGAATGCGGTCGGTGACGGTCAGGTGGAAGCGGAATTCGTCAAGCACGTACGGGTAGCCCCACGCCTTGAGCAACTCGCGCTGCCGGGGCGTGAGGGACGTGGGGTCGCGACGGGCGATCTCGGCTTCGGTCGCCGGGGCGCGGAAGGCGTCGAAGCTGGTCACTACGTCATCGGCGAGAGCGTGCAGTTCCGGTGCCTCCGCGCCGGGCACCAGGGCGAAGAACCGGCCGAGGCGCGCGAGGGACAGCTGCGGTATCTGGACGGCCTCGCGGCCCGCCGCGAACCGGGCCAGGGCGGCATCGAGCTCCTCGGACGTGCGCCCCTCGGCCAGCCGGAACGGCGCCTTGAGCGTGGCGTGGAAGCCGTAGCGGCGCGCGCTGACCGTCATCGCGTCGATAGCCTCGCGCGTCCAGCCGGCCGGGACACCTGGCGTGACGGGATCTCCCGAGACGCTGCGGCTGAGCCACTGCTCGGCCTTCTCGCGCAGCAGGGCGCCAGCGGCATTCGTCGGCCCGGTGCCAGGGACCGCGTAGATCGCGAACCGCCCGGTCACGCCGCCGCCCCGGCGGTCGGCGTGAACATCTCGACACCGACGACGCGGTCGGCCGCGGCGTCGCGTACCTCCGCGTCGTGGAAGATTCCCAGCATGGCCGTGCCGCGGGTGCGTTTCTCGCGGATCAGCTCGATGACGACCTCGCGGTTGCGTGCGTCGAGCGAGGCGGTCGGCTCGTCCAGCAGCAGCAACGGCAGTTCGGTCACGAATCCGCGAGCGATGTTCACGCGCTGCTGCTCACCACCTGAGAAGGTGGCCGGCGGCAGCGTCCAGAGCCGCTCCGGGATGCCGAGCCGGGTGAGCAGCTGAGCCGCGCGCTGGTGCGCTTGCGCTGGGTCAGCGCCGCGCTCCACGAGCGGCTCCGCGACGACCTGCAACGCGGCGACGCGCGGCACGCAGCGCAGGAACTGGCTAACGTAGCCCATCGCGAGCCGGCGAGCGCTGAGCACCTGGCGCGGATCGGCAGTGGCGAGGTCGACGGCACCGCCCGGGCCACGGAGCACGATGCTGCCGCGGTCGGCGGCGTAGTTGCCGTACACCATCTTGAGGATCGAGCTCTTGCCCGTACCCGAGGCGCCTTCGAGCCCGACGCACTCGCCGGAGTGCACCTCGAAGGCGAGCCCCCGCAGTACGGCCAGGCGCTGGCCGCTCTGCAGATGCATGGTGAAGGTCTTGTCGACGCCGGAGACGGCGAGGATTGGCGTGGTCACGGCCGATCATCCTTGCAGGATCGAGGAGACGAGGAGCTGGGTGTAGGCGGCTTGCGGGTCGTCCAGCACCCGGTCGGTGAGGCCGGACTCGATGACGCGGCCGTCCCTCATCACCAGCGTGCGGTGCGAGATGAGCCGCGCCACCGCCAGGTCGTGTGTGACGATGACCGCGGCGAGGCCGAGTTCGGCCGCCAGCGAGCGGATCAGGTCCAGCAGGCGCGCCTGGACTGACACGTCGAGCCCGCTGGTGGGCTCGTCCATGAACACCAGACGGGGCGAGACCACGAGGTTGCGGGCGATCTGCAGGCGCTGGCGCATGCCGCCCGAGAAGGTGGCGGGAGTGTCGTCGATGCGGTCGAGAGGGATCTCCACCCGCTGCAGCCACTGCGCGGCGGCGGCTCGGATGCGGCCGTAGTGGCGCCAGCCCGTCGCCATCAGCGGCTCGCCCACGTTGCCGCCCGCGCTGACGTGCATGCGCAGGCCGTCGGCGGGATCCTGATGCACGAAGCCCCAGTCGGTACGCCACAGTCGGCGTACGGAGCTCTCGCTGAGCTCGGACAGGTTCACCGCCCCGGCGTCGGCGGGGCGGTAGCGGATGCTGCCCTCGGTCAGGCTGAGACGCTGAGAGACCGTGCCGAGCAGCGTCGACTTGCCCGAGCCGGACTCACCGACCACGGCGAGCACCTCTCCCGGCCACAGCTCGAAGTCCACGTCGCGGCAGCCGTACCGGTCACCGTAGCGGTGACTCGCGCCGCGCACCTCCAGCAGCGGCTGCTCGCCGATCATGAGCGTGCCTCCTCGATGGTGGCCGCCGCCGCGCGCTCGCAATGGTCGGTATCGGAGCAGACGAACATCGCACCGCCCTTGTCGTCGATGATGACCTCATCTAGGTAGACGTCGGCGGAATCGCAAATCGCACAGTGCTGGTCGAAGCGCTGCGGTTCGAAGGGGTGGTCCTCGAAGCCGAGGCTCTCGACATCGGTGTAAGGCGGCACGGCGTAGATGCGCTTCTCGCGCCCGGCGCCGAACAGCTGCAGCGCGGGACTGCGGTGCAGCTTCGGGTTGTCGAAGCTGGGGATGGGTGATGGCGACATCAGGTAGCGGCCCGCCACCATGACCGGATAGTCGTAGCTGGTCGCGACGTGGCCGTACTTGGCGATGTCTTCATAGAGCTTGACGTACATGAGCCCGTAGTCGCCAAGCGCGTGCAGGCGGCGGGTCTCGGTCTCGCGCGGCTCAAGGAACCGCAGCGGCTCGGGAACCGGCACCTGGTAAACGATCGTCTGTCCTTCGGACAGCGGCGTCTCGGGGATCCGATGGCGGGTCTGGATGATGGTCGCCTCACGGGTCCGAGTCGTGGTGCGCACCCCGGCGACGGTCGCGAAGAACGACCGGATCGACACGGCGTTGGTGGTGTCGTCGGCACCCTGGTCGATGACTTTAAGCACGTCGTCCGGCCCGATGATCGCGGCGGTTACCTGCACGCCGCCGGTGCCCCAGCCGCGCGGCATGGGCACCTCGCGTGAGGCGAACGGCACCTGGAAGCCGGGGATCGCGACCGCCTTCAGCAGGGCCCGGCGGATCATTCGCTTGGTTTGCTCGTCGAGGTAGCCGATGTTGTAGCCGCTGGCGCTCATGTGCGGGACTCGGCGTTGAGGCGGCGGACGAGACCTAGCTCGGCTTGGAAGTCGACGTGGTGCGGCAGTTTCAGATGCTCGACGAAGCCGGCGGCTTGCACGTTGTCGCTGTGGCTGATCACGAATTCTTCGTCTTGCGCCGGGGCGACCATGCGTTCCCCGAACTCGTCAGCCCGCAACGCCCGGTCGACCAGCGACATCGACATGGCCTTGCGTTCGCCCCGGCCGAAGACGAGTCCGTAGCCGCGGGTGAACTGGGCGGGGGTGTCGGCGTTGCCGGTGAACTGGTTGATCATCTGGCACTCGGTGAGCTCGATGCGGCCGAGGGGGACGGGGAACCCTAGCTCGGGCGCCTCGAACTCGACCTCGGCCTCACCGACGCGGATCTCCCCAGCGAACGGGTGGGTGCTCCCGAAGCCGCGTTGCGTGGAGTAGCCAAGGCCGAGCAAGAACCCCTCGTCGGCGCGGGCGAGTGCCTGCAATCGCTCGGCTCGTTTCATCGGGAACACGGTGGGTTCGCGGGTGAGGTCGGCGGGTTCCTGGTCGTCGATCTCGTCGGGCTCGATGAGCGCGCCGACGCCGAGCAGGCTGGTCACGCGCGGCATCTCCGTCGGCGGCTCGGCCTCGTCACCGGCGTCCGGGCCCGTGGTGTCACGGTCGCTGAATAGCCGGTGGGTGTAGTCGAAGGTGGCACCGAGCTGCTGGCCGCCGGGCAGGTCCTTGAAGGTCGCCGAAATGCGGCGCTGCGGGGGCAGCCGGGTCGTGTCCACCGGCAGCGTGTAGCCGAAGCGCGGCAGGGTGGTGCGGTACGAGCGGACCAGCGTGATGGCCTCGAGCACGTCGCCGTGCGCCTGCAGGATGGCGCGGGCAGCCAGTTCGGGATCATACAGCGACCCCTCGGTCATGACGCGCGCGACCAGGACGCCGAGCTGGCCGGCCACGGCGGCCTGCTCGATACGCGGCAGGCGCGGGTCCCCGCGCCCCTGCTTGCTGAGCAGGGCGTGGGCGTTGGCGATGGCCCGTTCTCCGCCCTTGACGGCGACGTACATCGGCTCAGTCCTCCTGTTGTGGGGTCAGCCTGGTGGTGCGCGGCACGGCGGCGACCGAGTCCTCGTCCACCAGCAGCAGGTCGACGCCGCGCGGGAAAAGCCCCGTGTTGCGCCGCCACGCGTCAGCGAAGCCGGCGGTGGCCCACGGCGCGGCGAGCGTGGCGCGGCCGTCGATGCCGGGTCCCTGCGCGGTGAAGCGTGCGATTCCGGCGCCGCCGCGGATGTCGAGCACGACGGTGGCGGACCGGTGGGGCGCTTCATCGGTGCCAACCGCCAGGGATGCGAGCGGCGGCAGCGCGTCCGGGCCGGTGATGACGAAGTCGGCGGTCGCGCTCTCAGCCCGGCGCGCGCCGGTGTGGAACGCGAGCCAGGAGGCGACCTCGGCGTCGCGGGTGAACGCGCCGCCCAGCCATACTGTGCACTGCTCGTCGAGCAGGGCAAGCACGACCGCGGCGAGGCCGCGGCCGAGCGCGGCGGGCGGCTCGGCGGGTCCGGCTAGCGGATATGAGCGCGCGGGGTGGGAGAGCGCGTCGAGCACGGCCCGGAAGGCGCGCTGCGCGTCGCGAGCCGGGTCAGCGAAGCCGGGCGCCGGAGTCATCCATGCTCCCGGGCGACGGAGAAGAAGTCGACGAGAGTGCTGCGCGCCTCGGCGTGACGGATCCGGTCGCGTTCCGCCTGCGTCTGCTCAAGCGGCTCGATGACCTCGGCCAGCACCCGCTCGCGCAGTCCCGCGTCGGCCAGCAGGCCGTCGAAGATGGCGGCGAGCCGGGCATGCTCAAGGTCGGTGCCGAGCACGTAGCAGGTGCCCACGGCGTCCGCGGCCAATGGCTCGCCATGCAGGCGAACGGTGGCGCGGCTGACGGTGGCTTCGCCCAGGTTGAAGCGCGCCCCGCCGCCGCCAATGCGCGCCCGCACCATGACGAGACCCGACTCCGGGCCGCGGATCGCCTGCACGGCGGGCTTGGGCTGCCAGCCCTGCCAGGCCGCGTCGAGGGTGTCCGGGCCTGCTAGCGCAAGCGTGCGCATCCAGCGCTGCCGGGCGGAGATGTTCTGGCTGGGAGCCTCGGCCGGGCGCGTCGGTGACGTCACCGTATCCTCCGTAAAGTTGTCCATATATCTAGACAACTTCACGCTACCTCACGACCGGCCCGCGACGCTAGAGCACCTGGGCGGCGGCCGGTGCGGGATACAGTGCCAGGATGACGACGCAGAGCAGGCCTCGTAGCGGATACTCCACCTGGAGGCTCATCGCGGATGAGCTGCGTCGCGAGATCGTCGGCGGATCTCGGGCCCCGGGGACGAAGCTACCCGCCGAGGGCGAGCTCGCCGAGCGCTTCGGCGTGCACCGCAACACCGTGCGTCAGGCCATCGCGGCACTGGCCGCCGAGCACCTGGTCGTCTCCCGCCGCGGCAGCGGGACGTTCGTCGCCGAGCACACGGTGCTGGTGCACCGCATCGGCGCCCGCACTCGTCTCAGCGACAGCCTGGGCCGTCGCGGTCGCGCCTCAGGCCGGTTGCTGGAGTCCGCGATCGAACCGGTACCGCCCGCCGATGTCGTCGAGCGACTCGTCCTAGGCGACGGTCCCGGACTGCGGCTCGAGACCGTCCTGACCGTCGACGGGCACCCCCTCTCGCGCGCCACTCACTGGTTCGCCGCCGACCGCGTGCCTGGGCTCGCCGAGGGCTTTAGCGCTACCGGGTCGATAACCGCGGCACTTCGGGCCATCGGGATCGACGACTACGTGCGCGCCGCGACCGCGGTCGGCGCGCGCCACGCCACAGCGGCCGAGGCAGCTGACCTCGGGCTGGTGTCCGGCTCGGTCGTCCTCGTCACGCGCTCCCTCGACACCCTGACCGACGGCACGCCGCTGCAAATCGGCATCACCCGCTTCGTCGCTGACCGTGTCGAGCTCGACATTGGGCACGCGGATCTCGAACTAGACGGACAGCCGTAGCGGCGTGAGCATGGCAGATCGCTGGAATGGGTACCTGCGGCGCCGGGGGGATGCGCGGGTCAGCCGCGCGGACCTCGTTGCCATGCGGCACGGGCTGCTCCCGGACGGATGGGTATACGGGCTGCACGACCAGCACCAGGCGGCATATGACGAGCAGCGGCACATCTTCCTGGAGATACACAAGTACCTGTATCGCGAGCCGGTGTCAGGGCCGGACGGGATCCCGGTCGCCGTCTGGTATGCGGGCGCCGATGGCTACCGGGCACCCGTGCTTGTTCTGAACACAGGATGGCCCAGCGCGCCGCGCGGCCGGCTCTCCGTCGTCGCAGGCTATTGCGTCCGCGTACTGAATAACATCGTGTCGGTGCCGCGGCTGAGCTTCGTTGTCCAGGCTCACGCGATGTCCGGGCCGCCAGCGACCGTCATCCGTGGTTTCCAGCGCAAACAGGATGCCGCTGCCTTCGCCGCCCGACTGGTTCAGCAGGTGCGGACCAGCGGCAGCGGGGCGCTCGCGCAGGACACCTAGCCGGATTCGGGTTTCCGCGAGGGGTGACGGAAAGGTAGATGAAAGCTGGGTTACGGACCTTTAGTTCTGCCGGTTACCAGGTCACACTTGAGGCATGTCCGATTTCGATCTACTGATCATCGGGTCCGGTCCTGGCGGGCAGAAGGCCGCGATCGCGGCGGCCAAGCTCGAACGGCGCGTCGCGGTTGTGGAGCGCCCGAACATGCTCGGTGGAGTCTGCCTGAACACCGGGACCATTCCCTCCAAGACCCTCCGCGAAGCGATCCTGTACCTCACCGGGATCGACCAGCGAGAGATGTACGGGTCGTCGTACCGGGTCAAGGACGAGATCACGATCGCGGACCTGACCGCCCGCACAACGCACGTCGTCACCAGAGAAAACGACGTGGTTCGCAGCCAGCTGGCCCGTAACAGGGTCACGGTGCTACAGGGCACCGCGCGGTTCATCAGCCCGAGCGAGATCGAGATCGCCGAGCGTGACCGTACGCGGAAGGTGTCGGCGGACACGTTCATCATCGCGACCGGTACCGGGCCAGCACGGCCGGACAGCGTGGCGTTCGACGACCGGACCGTGATCGACTCCGACGGCATCATCAACCTGCAGAGCGTGCCCCGCTCCATGGTGGTGGCCGGGGCGGGCGTGATCGGGATCGAGTACGCGTCCATGTTCGCGGCGCTCGGCACCAAGGTGACCGTGGTCGAGCGCCGGGACCGGATGCTTGAATTCTGCGACCTCGAAGTGGTCGAGGCACTCAAGTACCACCTGCGGGATCTGGCGGTGACCTTCCGGTTCGGCGAGACGGTCTCTTCCGTAGAGCGGCATCCCGAGGGCGCGATCGCGATGCTGCGCTCGGGCAAGAAGATCCCCGCCGACACCGTGCTGTACTCGGCTGGCCGCCAGGGCATGACCGATGAGCTGGACCTCAGCGCCGCCGGACTGGCCGCCGACGACCGCGGCCGGATCAAGGTCGATGAGTACTTCCGCACCACGGTGCCGCACATCTACGCGGTGGGAGATGTCATCGGCTTCCCGGCGCTGGCCGCGACGTCCATGGAGCAAGGCAGGATGGCCGCGCTGCACGCGTGCGGCGAGCCGGTGCACATCAGTAACCAGCAGCTGCAGCCGATCGGCATCTACAGCATCCCGGAGATCAGCTTCATCGGCCGCACCGAGGATCAGCTCACCGCGGACTGCGTGCCGTTCGAGGTGGGCGTCTCCCGGTACCGCGAGCTGGCGCGCGGCCAGATCATCGGCGACTCCTACGGCGTACTCAAGCTGCTGGTCTCGCCCGCCGACGGCAAGCTCCTGGGCGTGCACGTCTTCGGCACCGGCGCCACCGAACTGGTGCACATCGGCCAGGCGGTGATGGGCTGCGGCGGCACGATCGAGTACCTGGTCGACGCCGTGTTCAACTACCCGACACTCGCCGAGTCCTACAAGGTGGCCGCCCTGGACGCCACCAACAAGATGCGCCAGGTAACCCGCCTATCAGGCTGATCGGCTCGGTGTAACCGGCGGCCGCGCTCCGAGATTCCGTGGCCCAGACCCGCTGCCAGGCCATCTGGAACAACGCGAAGGGTTTTCGTCCCCCTGGGGACGAAAACCCTTCGCGATATCCAGAGTCGAGGGGTAAATGCCGCAAAACGCGACGTCGCCGACGCGCTTACGGCTCAGCCGACGCCGACGCCGACGCGGACGCTGAGGCCGACGCGGACGGGGTCGCACCGGCGGCGGCGGAGGGTTCGCCGGGGATTGTGTAGAGCGCTTCCCACGGCGAACCACCCGGATCGGACTCGGCGGTGGCGGGCTCGGTGCCCTGGTTGGACCAGCGGGCCTGGTACGGCAGCCCCTGGTACAGCACCTTCTCGCCCGCCTGGTACTGGGTGTTCAGCGACCAGGCGGACAGGTCCGCGTCTCCGCTGGGCGTGGCGATCTGCGGCGCGTGGTCACCCGGCAGCACCGGTCCGAGCAGCTCCCACGGGGTCTGGTACGCGTACTGCACCTGAGCGGCCGGATCGTCCCCGGAGTTGTACCACTTGGCCTCGTAGATCTCGCCGTCCTCAACGACCTTGTACCCGAGCGGGTAGTCCGCGGTGGCGTTCCATGCTGGGTACGGTGCGTCGGCCGGGTTGGTGTCGGCCACGGCGGGCTGCACGTTCCCATTACCGCTGGTCGCAACGGCATCGCCGCCCAGGCTGCTGAAGACCGAGGTGAACTGCATGCCGGACTGGGCGGTACCGCTGCAGGTATTGGACAAGATGCCGTTCTCGGCGAACGACGAGCCGCACTGGCTGTCCCGGTTCAGCGACCACATGGACACCCGGCCCAGGTGGTTCGCGGCGGCGAAAGACGTCAGGCCGGAAGCGTTGGAGACGGTGAAGTCTTCGTCGCGGATGTCGTTCTGGCCGATCATCACCGTCGCGCCGAGTCGTTGCCAGATCTGCTGCGACTTCAGGTGGATCCCGTACTCCGGGTACAGCGTGGTGAGCTGCGAGTGCGTCGCGTCTAGCGCGGACTCGACCTCGTTGAGCATGCTGGACCCGATGGGCACGTTGTTGAAGTCCATGGTCATCACGTTGATGCCGGTGATGGACACCCGGTCCCGCAGCATCGAGGAGATGACCGACAGCGCGTCATCCTGCAGGCCGTCGGGCTCGGCCGGCAGGGTCAGCCAGACCTTGAGCGAGCCGTGATCCTCTTTCTCCAGCGCCGCGATCGCGGCGGCCCGGCGCACCTCCGCGGTGTAGTTGTCCAGCGCTGCGCCCTCGATGTCCAGGTCGATGGTGGTCAGGTTGTACTCGCTGATCACTGACTGGTACGCCGCCGTCAGCGAGGCCACGCTGGAGCAGGCGACGTCCAGCGACGTGTTGGCCTGCCCGCCGAACGACACGATGGCCTGGGCGCCGTCCTGCTGCACCTGCGCGATCCGGGTGCCGACGCTCAGCGCCTGGTTCGCCTGGGCCATGCTGTAGGAGGCACCCCAGCTGGGCGTGCAGTCCGCGGGCGACTTCGCGACGACGAAGCCGAGCACGGTCTGCCGCGCCGGGTCAGAAGAGGAGTTCTGGAACTGGAAGGTGGGGGTAAGCGTGACATCCACGTACGGGGCGAACCAGGTCTGCTTCACGGTTCCGGCGGTCGCCAGCTTGTGCTGCACCCCGATGTAGCCGCCATAGGCGCCGCCCGCCACCACGATCAGCGCCACCATGGCCCTCATCGCCGACAGCTGGCGCCGGGGCGGCTGCTCGGCCGGCTGCCGCTGCGCGGGTACAGCAGAGGGCGGTACGCCGCCGTCAGGCGGCCGGAAGCCAGGATTGGTCCGGAGCGGGGTGTAATCGGCCGGACTGACCTCAAGCACGACGCGCCAGTCATCCGGCACCGGCGGAGCCTGCTGCGTCTTGCGCCGCAGCGGTGACCGGCGGCGCTTGGTCGTCTGCTTGAACAGCAGCGACGTTGCGTGGATCCACGTGTCGACGATCGAGTTGCGGAACCCGATGAAGGCCTTCGCCGCGTACAGCGCGAGAATCACGTTCAGCGCGGCATAGAAGAGGTTCTCCATATGGTGGTGCCGCCAGGCTTCCCAAGCGGTGAACCCGGCCAGCCCGATCAGCACGTACGGCGTGATGACGAAGAACGCGGGCACCACGGTGCGGTCGCGCACCTTCGGAGTGCGCGCGAACGCCGCCTTCGAGGCGGTGATGCCCTGCACGATCGACGACATCGTGCCGGCCAGGTTGACCGGCAGCAGGATCAGGTTGAACCCGTAGATCCGCAGCACGTCGATCCGCTTGTACCCGCAGTAACGCAGGTCGCTCGCCTGGGCGAGGAAGTAGGGCAGCGCGATGAGGCCGAGCAGCGGGCTGATCAGCGTCGCGCTGAACGGGAACGCGAGCAGTATCAGCAGGCTGGCCGAGCTCCACGAGATGGACGCCATGTAGTTGGCCCGCAGGAAGGTCTCGCCGAACCTGGTTCGCTCGCCGTGATCCTTGCGTGCCCGGCTCTGTCGGCGCAGCTTTGGCAGGATCAGCAGGCCGCCGTTGGCCCAGCGCAGCCGCTGGATGCACAGCGAGCCGAAGTCCGGCGGAGTGGCGCTGTAGCTCATCCGCTCGGGGACGTTGAACAGCCGCCAGCCGTTGATGCCCATGTCGATCGTGGACTCGGTGTCTTCGATGACGGTGCGGGCCTTGATGTAGTGCCGGATCGGGAAGTCGCCGATGTAGCTGGTCTCCGCGATCTGGTCCAGCGCGGGCTTGCGGATCACCGCGTTGGCGCCGACCCAGAACGTCGCGTCGTAGTAGGTCAGACCCTGGTGCACGATGTGCTGCAGGTCGGTGCTGGCACCGGCGATCCGCTCTAGCCGGGTGGCCGAGCCGTGGAAGGCGCTGTAGGGAGTCTGCGCGATCGACACGTCCCGGTACTCGCTCTGCTCAAGCAGGTGCACCAGTCGCAGCACGTATTCGGGCAGCAGGACGCTGTCGGCGTCCAGGGTGACCACGTAGTCAGGGTTCGGCACGATCAGGTCGGGTCGGCGCCGGCTGCCGGGGTCGACCGGGACCAGGGCCAGGCCCGTCGGGGTCATGATCTCCTGGTAGGCGCCGCCCATGAGGCCGATGTAGCTGTTGAGGTTCTCTGCCTTGTTCGGCTCGTGAGTCAGCGAGACGTAGCGCTTGCGCTCGAAGCTGGTGACCTCGACGGAGAACGTCCAGGCCAGCCGCCGGTACAGCCGCAGCATCAGCTTGCGGTCCAGCACCACGCCCTCGTCGGCGGACTCCAGCAGGGCCAGCTTGACCGCGCGCAGCGACGCGGCCAGCCCGAGCACGACCTCGTTGACGAAGAAGGTGTCGGTGTGGTCGGTGATCTCCTGCCCGGCGGCGAGCCGCTCCAGCCAGGAGACCGCGTCGTCATAGCAGCTCGCCAGCCCGATCATCGCGCCCAGCCCCAGCGGACGGCCATTCTCTTCGTCCACGTCCGTGGACAGCTCGAATGACTCCAGCGCTGCCCGGAAGCGGCTGGCCGGGACGGCCATCATCGTGTTGATCTCGCGGACCAGCTCGCGAGCGCTGTCGAGCAGTTCCCGAGCGTGCGCGTTCTTCGGCGGGTTCGGGTCGTCGATGAGCAGCACCACGCGCTTGTCGGGGAACTCCTGCAGCGTCGCGGACAGCAGCGTGTTCCTGATGACGCGGCGGTCCTCTTGATATGAGGGGACGATCGTGGTCATCGTCGGCCTGGTGGTGTCGTAGAACTGGTCGATCACCGCGCGGCCCGGCCGGTGGTGCGTCCTCGTACGGTAGAACGCGCCGAGCCTGCTCAGCAGGTAAGCCAGCGCGGAAACCGTGAGCAAGGTGACGATCAGCAGGTACAGGACCGCCTCGGCCCGCGACAGCGCGTCCTCGTACTGGTGGTTGAAAAAGTCCTGGAAAAGCCAGGTCACGAAGTAGCCGAGCCACGCGCCGACGGTGAGGACGATGGCCAGCCGCGCCATCGCGACCCGGGTGTCGCTGACCGGCTTGGGCACCACCGGCATCGCCTCGGTGCGGCGGTCACGGCCGATCTGCCGGCGCCGGTCCTTCGGCGGTGCCACCGGCTGTGGCGGCTCGTTGGCCTGGGCAGCGCCTGGCCACGCCGGGTCCCGGTGCTGTGGATCCCGGTGCCGCGGGTCCCGGTGCTGCGCGGCAGCGTGCCGTTCCAGCGCGGGTTCGAAGACGGAAGAGGACGCGGCGGGCGCTGCCACGCCAGCCCGCCGGAAGTCCGGCATGGTGCCCTCAGCGAAGGTGACCCGCGCAGCGAAAGCGTCGGCGTCACCACCAAAACGAGACAGGGATGCAGCAGCCCGCCGTCCATCAAACGACGACGGGTCCGCTGATCCCTGAGAAGCCCGAGCCATTGGCCCCCCCAACTCCCCAGTTCCAACTGGTGCGAAGACTACAGGGAGTTTCCAGGGAAAATTTCCGCTTTCAACAACCAGGACGTGAATTAACCCAATACGTTAGGAAACCTTGACTTTGCTCACGGAGGGTAGCTGATTGTCGCCGGATATCTGCGGTTTCCGAAGGGTTGATCACGAAACGTGGCTAGAGGCCGGATCACCGGCTCATCGCTCTCCGTAGTCACTCGCCATTTCGGACGGTTCCAGTGTGCGGATGAGAGCCGCCGCGACCATCATTGCGGACCGATCCTGACCGGAAAGGTCTCTACCGTGAACCCATGACTAGGGAGCAACTGGCGGAGCAACTGGACTGGCACTGGCGCGAGCACCTGCGGCCCCGGATGGACGGGCTGACCGACGAGGAGTACTTCTGGGAGCCGGTGCGCGGCTGCTGGAGCATCCGGCCGCGTGGCACCTCGGCGGCGCCGGTATCAGCGGGCTCGGGGGAGTACACGATGGATCTGGCCTGGCCCGCGCCGAAGCCGGCACCGGTCACCACGATTGCCTGGCGGCTGGCGCACGTCACCGTCGGCTGCCTGGGTATGCGGGCGGCTTCGCACTTCGGCGGCCCGGCGACCAGCTGGGAAACGCACGCCTACGCGGGCACGGCCCAGGATGCGCTGGCGCAGCTCGACTCGGCCTACAAGGCCTGGATCGAGGGGGTCCTGTCGGCCGACATGGCCAAGCCGGTCGGCCCAGCCGAAGGACCGTTCGCCGACTCGCCGATGTCGGAGCTAGTGCTGCACATCAACCGTGAGCTGATCCACCACGGCGCCGAGATCGCTCTCCTCCGCGACCTCTACCTCTGGAGGGACTGACCCGGCTACACCGACCTTTCGGGTTGTCCGTCGGCATGCACCAATACGGGGCATAACAGGCAGGCGTCGGCTTGTGTGCGCAGCCTGGCTCCCATATGGGAGATGTCGCTCCAGCGGAGTGGTCGCTTGTGGCCCATGGATGGCCCACCGCTGGCGTTCTGGCGCTATCGATGACCCATCGCTGGGGTTTCCAAGAGGGCGCCACGGGTGGCCAAAGTTCGATATATCCGGCATTTCGGGCCGCGCGGGGCCGCGCGGGGCCCCGCGGGCCCCGCGCCCGGCGTCGCGTGGCCGCGAGCCGCTGAGACAACCGGGCGTTCCGCCAGGAATACCCCGTGTGGCACACTGGTTCAAGCAAGACAAAGCGTGCTCCGGGGTCGGTGAAACTCCGAACCGGCGGTTACAGTCCGCGACCCAGCTGCTCGTGCCCAGACAGGCACGGCGCTGGCTGACCCGGTGAAATTCCGGGACCGACGGTTAAAGTCCGGATGGGAGGTAGCACGCGCGCGGCCCGCGCTGCCGCGGCTCGCCCATGACGGGCGTGCCCGCGACACGCGACCCCGTGGCAACCCTCGGAGCCCGTGTCGGCCATCGGGCTCGAAGGAGGAGCGCGGGTGTTCACGGGAATCGTAGAGGACCTCGGCGAGATCGCTGAGGTCGAAGAGCTCACTGAAGCAGCGCGGATAACGATCCGCAGCGCGGTAGTCACCGAGGACGCGAAACTAGGCGACTCGATCGCCGTCAACGGCGTCTGTCTCACTGTGACATCGATCACCGACGGCGCCTTCACGGCGGATGTCATGCGCGAAACGCTCGACCGGTCCAGCCTGAGCAAGGCGCACCCCAAAGACCAGGTCAACCTGGAGCGTTCCGTCCGGCTCAGCGACCGGCTCGGCGGGCATCTGGTCCAGGGCCACGTCGACGCCACTGGCATCATCCAGCAAAGGACTCCGGCCGAGCACTGGGAGATCGTCACCATCACGCTCCCGGAGAGCATCAGCCGCTACGTCGTGGAGAAGGGCTCGATCTCCGTCGACGGCATCAGCCTTACCGTGACGAGCATCACAGACGGTCGGTTTGAGGTCAGTCTCATCCCAGAAACCCTCAAACGCACCACCCTCGGGGTTAAACAGCCAGGCGACATTGTGAACCTAGAGGTCGACGTCATCGGGAAGTACGTGGAGCGCCTGCTCAGCGAGGGCAAGGAGGGTCAGCGATGATGGACGAGGTCAGTCGCGCGATAGAGGACATCGCCGCGGGCCGTCCGGTCGTGGTGGTGGACGACGAGGACCGGGAGAACGAGGGCGACATCATCTTCGCCGCGAGCGAGGCGACGCCCGAGCTCCTAAGCTTCGCCATCAGGTACGCGCGCGGCCTGATCTGCGTGCCGATGCTCGGCGGGGATCTGGACCGGCTGCACCTGCCCCAGATGACCAGCCGCAACGAGGAGCACATGGGAACCGCGTTCACGATCAGCGTGGACGCGGCCGACGGCATCACGACCGGCATCTCGGCGGCGGACCGGGCGCGCACGATCCGCCTGCTCGCCAGCCAGGAAACCACGGCCGACGACCTGGTACGGCCCGGGCACCTGTTTCCGCTGCGGTACCGCGAGGGCGGGGTGCTGGCCAGGCGCGGCCACACCGAGGCCGCCGTGGACCTGGCCAAGATGGCCGGGCTGCCGCCCGCGGGTGTCGTGGTCGAGATCCTCAACGAGGACGGCACGATGGCCCGGCTGCCCCAGCTGCGCGAGTTCGCCGACACCCACGGCCTGGCGCTGATCTCCATCGAGCAGCTCGTGGAGTACCGCCGCCGCACCGAGACCCTCGTCACCCGGGTCGCCGACACCCGGCTGCCCAACGTCCACGGCCAGTGGCGCGCGATCGGTTACCGTTCCCACCCCGACGGTGCCGAACATGTCGCTTTGGTCCTCGGCGACCTCGGTGACGGCACCGACGTGCTCACCCGGGTGCACTCCGAGTGCCTGACCGGCGACGTTTTCGGCTCGCAGCGCTGCGATTGCGGCGCGCAGCTAGACGCCGCCATGGCGGCCATCGCGGATGAGGGCAGAGGAGCGATCCTCTACCTGCGCGGCCACGAGGGCCGGGGTATCGGCCTGCTCAGCAAGCTGCAGGCGTACGAGCTGCAAGACGAGGGGGACGATACGGTAGACGCCAACCTCAAGCTCGGGCTCCCGGTGGACGCGCGGGACTTCTCGGTGGCGGCGCACCTATTGTGCGACCTTGGCGTCAAGTCCGTCCGGCTGCTGACCAACAACCCGGCGAAGGTGGACGGGCTGGTCGCGCACGGCGTTGGTGTCGAGCGTGTCGGGCTGCCACCCATGGCGACGCCGCACAACCTGCGGTACCTTACGGCCAAGAGGGACCGCCTCGGACACAGCATTGATCTTGCGGGAGAGAAGACGGCATGAGCGGTGAAGGCCGGCCGGACGCCGAAGTCGTCGACGCGTCCGGCCTCACGCTGGCTATCGCGGGCACCCGCTGGCACGCCGAGATCACCGATTCCCTCGTGGAGCGCGCGGCGGCGGCGGCCAAAGAGTGCGGGGTCGACGACCTGCTGGTGGTCCGGGTCGCCGGCGCGATCGAGCTGCCCGTCGTGGCCGCCGAGCTGACGAAGCACTACGACGCCGTAGCATGCGTAGGCGCCGTTATCAGGGGTGGCACGCCGCACTTCGAATATGTCTGCGATGCCATAACGATGGGACTGACTCGCGCCGCGCTCGACTCGGGCACTCCGGTCGGCAACGGGGTCCTGACCTGTGACACAATTGAGCAAGCCCGTGACCGATGCGGGCTCCCCGGCAGCAACGAGGACAAGGGATGGGAGGCGGCCGTGGCGGCGCTCGACACCGCACTGCTGCTGCATTCCATCCGCTGCGGCAAGGCGCATCAGCATTCCAGCTCGCATACCTCGGCGGCCTCCACACGCCGGTAGGACCCGTCTCACGCCAACCGTCGATGTGACATCGACCGGCATAGAGCGCGGTCGATGTCACATTGACAGCTTGCGTGCGGTCGCCGCCGCCCCACTCGCCCCAGACCTAACCCGACTGACGAATGGGATTCCCCATGCTCTCTCTTGTTCTGCCCAAGGGCTCGCTCGAACGAGCCACCCTCGACCTGTTCGACGCCGCCGACCTGACCGTGCAGCGGCGATCCGACCGCGACTACCACGCCTCGATCGATGACCCCCGGATCGACCGGGTGCGTTTCCTGCGCCCGCAGGAGATCCCCACCTACATCGAGCGCGGGCTGTTCGACCTCGGCATCACCGGCCGGGACTGGATCACCGAAACCGAGGCCGAGGTCGTCTCGCTCGGTGAGCTGCAGTACTCCAAGGCCACCTCCAACCCGGTACGGGTGGTGCTCGCCGTACCGGAGAACGCCCCGTGGCAGTCGGCCGCCGACCTGCCAGAAGGCATCCGCATCTCCACCGAGTTTCCGTCGCTGACCGCGCGTTTCCTTGCCGAGCGCGGGGTCAAGGCGGACGTCGTCCCGTCCTACGGCGCCACCGAGGCCAAGGTCCCGGACATCGTGGACGCGATCGTCGACCTCACCGAGACCGGCTCCTCGCTGCGCAAGAACGGGCTCCGCATCCTGGAGACGCTGCTCACCAGCTACACCGAGCTGATCGCGACCCGCGCGGCCCACGAGGACCCGGCCAAGCGCGCCGCGATGGAGGACATCCAGCTGCTGCTCCGCGGCGCGATCCAGGCCCGCGGCAACGTGCTGCTCAAGCTCAACGTGCCGTCGGACAAGCTGGCCGCCGTCACCGAGATGCTGCCCGCCATGTCGTCCCCGACGATCACCACGCTGGCCAGCGGTTCGATGAACGCGGTGGAGACCGTGGTGCCCAAGCGCGGCGTCAACACCCTGATCCCGGCGCTTAAGGCGGCCGGCGCTCAGGACATCCTGGAAATCCCCATTTCCAAAATCGTGGAATGAAATTTGTACTCGACCACAGGCATCCGCTGAGGGGCTGGTCGGCGAGATTTTCCGGATATAGCGTGAATGCGTGCGTGACATCCTGGGAAGTGTCGCCAAGTGGTGGGCGGATGACGAACCGTTCGCCTTGGCGACTGTGGTGCGCACGTTTCGCAGCGCCCCTCGCGATCCGGGTGCCGCACTAGCCGTCTCCGCCGTCGACGAGGTAACCGGAAGCGTCTCCGGCGGCTGTGTCGAGGGCGCGGTCTACGAGCTCGGCCGGTCCGTCAGGGAGACCGGCGGGCCGGTGCTCGAGACCTACGGGGTCAGCGATCACGACGCGTTCGCCGTGGGTCTGACCTGCGGCGGCACCATCGACGTGTTCGTCGAACGGATCGACCAGCGGAGCTTTCCCGAACTCGGTGACATCGCCGCCGGGGTAGAACACGGCGAGCCAGTCGCCGTGGCGACCGTGATCTCCGGCCCAGGCGTGATCGGCGCCCGGCGGGTGATCTGGTCCGAGCCGGGCCGCTCCACCGGGATGCTCGGGGCTGGCGACCGGCTCGATGACGCCGTTGACGACGACGCGCGGGGGATGCTCGCTCAGGGGCTGACTGGAATTCGTCGTTATGGCAAAAATGGAGAACGGCGCGGGGATGAACTTGCCGTGTTCGTGAATTCCTTCGCGCCGCCGCCGCGGATGCTGGTGTTCGGCGCGATCGATTTCGCTGCCGCCGTCGCGCGGGTCGGTAAGTTTCTCGGTTACCGCGTGACCGTCTGCGACGCCCGCGGCGTTTTCGCGACGCCCGCCCGGTTCCCCGACGCCGACGAGGTGATCGTGGACTGGCCGCATCGTTTTTTGGCCAAAACGGCGGTCGACGCTCGGACGGTCATCTGCGTTCTCACCCACGACCCGAAGTTCGACATCCCGGTCCTCGAGATCGCGCTCCGCACGCAGGCGGGCTATGTCGGCGCGATGGGCAGTCGGCGCACGCACCTGGACCGGATTGACCGGCTGCGCGAGGCCGGGCTGACCGAGAGCGAACTGTCCCGGCTGCGGTCGCCGATCGGCCTGGACCTCGGCGCTCGCACCCCGGAGGAGACGGCGGTGTCCATCGCCGCCGAGTTGATCAGGCTCCGTTGGGGCGGCACCGGCCAAGCGCTCACCGACACCATGGGCCGCATCCACCACGAGACCACCGGTGGCACCAGCCCATCGATGGCCCATCGCCGGGGCTATTCCGCTCTCGATGGCCCATCGCTGGGGTCGCAGAAGTGACGGGTGTCGCGGGGATCTTGCTGGCCGCGGGGGAAGGGTCGCGGCTTGGGCGGCCCAAGGCGCTGATCGAGCTTGGCGGCCAGACCCTGGCCGAACGCGGTGTCGCGATGTTGCGAGAGGGCGGCGCCGATCCGGTGCTGGTCGTCACCGGAGCGGCCACCGTGCCGGTACCGGGGGCTACGGTCGTACACAATCCGGAATGGCGTTCTGGCATGGGGTCCTCGCTCGTGGCCGGGCTCGCGGCCGTCGGCTCGGGAGCGGCGGTTATCGCGCTGGCGGACCAGCCGCTCATCGGCGCCGCGGCGGTGCGGCGGCTGATCGCGGCGTTCGAGGGTGGGGCCACGGTGGCGGTCGCCAGCTACGACGGCCAGCCGCGCAATCCGGTGCTGATCGCCCGCGAGCACTGGCCCTCGGTCATCGAGTCCGCCCGGGGCGACGTCGGGGCACGCGCGTTCCTGCGCGCGCACCCCGATCTGGTTACCCGTGTCGAATGCGGTGACACTGGCCGCCCGGACGACATCGACACCCCCGAGGACCTGGAGGTTCTCGTCGCCCTTTTTAAAGCGAAGTGATGCCCCAGGTGTGAGTGACGCTCTGCCCGGGGTTCAGCGTGATCAGGTCGTCGCCGGAGACGAACGCGTTTGGCGGGCAGCTCATCGGCTCGACCGCCAGCGCCACCCGGCGGTGTTCCGGCTCGAGCGCGTCGCCGGTGAACACCTGCAGCCAGTGGTAGGTCGCGTCGGCCCACAGCCCGATGTTTTCGCGGTCAACGGACACCTTCACCCACGCACGGTCGTTGTCGTCGCGGGACAGCCCGGTGAAAGCGGTGTCGAGCGGGGTCGTGCCGATCCGTCGGCCCTTACGGAAGTCGTAGCTGGTTCCGGCCACGTCCTCGGGCGGACCCGACGGGATGCCGCGGTCGTTGGAGGGCAGCCAGGACTGTGCGGGCAGCGTCAGCTCCCACTCGTCGACGTCGGTGCCCATCACCAGGTACGGGTGCTGGCCGGCGCCCCACGGCGCCGGGCGGCTGCCCCGGTTGCGCGCCGTCGTCTCGACCGTCAGCCCGGTAGCGTCCGCTACCGAATAGATAACGTCGATCTCGACGGCGTACGGGTACCCCTGCTGCCCGTGCGCCTCGCTACGGAGGATCACCGAGTCCGGCTCCGCGGCGACGAGCGTCCAGGCGGCCCAGCGGGTCAGGCCGTGGATCGCGTTGCCCGCGTCGGGTTCGGACAGCGCGAGCTGGTGGTCGTGGTCGCCGAAGTTGTAACGGCCGCCGTCGACGCGATTGGGCCAGGGGGCGAGCAACTGCCCGGAGGCGTGCGGCGGGAGGTGGTCCGCGTCGTAGCTAGTAATCAGCGCTGTGCCGTCGCGGGTGAGTTCGCGCAGCCCGGCGCCGAGGCCGGTTACGGTGGCGCGCCAGGCGCCGGCTGAGATCTCGTATTGAGGTCCGGTGAGAGGGACATCCGTCATGGAGATCAGGATACGGAGAGCACTTGGGCCGCGCGGCAGCCGGCCACGATGCCCCAGGCAATATCCGCCAGCCAGGAGCCCGTGCTTTGCAGCTTGCGGGCGGCGGGTTCGACGGGCTCGTCTCCGGCCAGGCCGTGCAGCAGCGCCGACACTTCCGCGGGAGCCTGGCCGCGAGCGGCGCACCACAGGGTTGACGCCCCCAGCGGGATTGTCCGCTCCCGCGCGTACGCGGTGACGGTCGCACTGAGCCAGCCGGCCAGCCACACGGGTCTCGTGCCGCCGGGGATCGCGCCGCCGAGCAGCCGCAGCGCGAGCAGCATGCCGCACAGCACGCTGTCCCCGGCGGGCACCAGGCCCGGGCCGAGCCCGACCAGGCTCTCGGCGTGCTCGGCGGCGCTGGCGAGGTCGCCCTCAGCGCAGCACGCGGCGAGCGCGGCGGGTCCGTTGTGCCCGGGCAGACCCGGTGCGTGCTGGGACTGCCCGCAGATCCGGGCAAGCGTGGTGGCTCCATGATCGAGGCGAGCGCGTGACAGCGGGCCGAGCACCGGAACCGGGTCCCACCAGCGCAGCGGCGCGACGGTGATACCGGCGATCGTGAGCCGCTCATCACCAGCGCGAACATGCGTGCCGGGTGGGGCGTTCAGCGGAACGGCGGGAGTGGTGACCGAGTTTGGCAGCCGTACGGCGTGCGGTGCCCCGATGACGATGACTCGTGGCTCGCTCGTAACGCCGCCGAACTCGGCGAGGACCATGCCATCGGCCGTCCCGATCACTCGTCCATCGCGCCGTGGTCCGTGCATCAGCTCCCGGATGGCCAGGCTCGCGACGGCTGGCTCAACATGCACATGCCCCCCTTGGGGTGAATGCGATGATCATCACAATAGAACGTGCAGATCGCAACAGGGCACGGATGGCGAATTCCCGATGTAAATGGGGCGAGATGATAGCAGTGTTGCGCCGTTCACTCTTGAATTTTAGAAAATTTAAGAAGCGGCTTCTACCTGCGGTTTCAGGTGATTCTCGATTGGCGCAGCTTGCCGAAGAAGGGGGCCGACGGGGCTGCTTGGGGAGCGGGGGACCGTCAGCCCCGCCGGCGATTTATACCTTAGCGTGATCTAAGTGTCGGGTGCGAGTAGGTTCCGTCATTTCCCTTACACCCGTAAGTTTTTTGAAATGTCGCGTTCTGTGATGATGAACCGGAAAGTCGTGATACGCAGTCACGAAAGTACGCTGAGACAACAGATAAGCACGGTTAGTTACTAAGGCCGGTATCAGACCGTAACCGCGAGCCAGAAAAATCCGCGCAGCAGTTGGTCCTTTCCTGGTCGGTGCAGCACCCACCAGGAAAGAGGCTGGGTAGTGCAGCACTGACCAGAAATGGGCCCTCGCGTTGACGGCTCCGCTGTGATCATGTGCATCAGCTGTATCGTCAGCCACTGGTCGGCGGAGCTTGCGTGCGCCGTCAAGATGAGTGGGCGGAGAGGGTCCCGTTGCGGACCGCTTCGGCCGCGAGCACGCCAAACAGATAGAAGTAAGCGGCCTCTTCGTCTTCAAAGGCCCGGACTTCATGGCGGGCGTCATCCGCGCAGCTGAAGACTTCGAATCCGCCGCTCTTGGTCTTGATCAAGCACATCGCCCCCGAGACCTCTTCGTCGACCGCGTACGAAGAGCTCGGGATCTTCGCCTGGTCGAGGAGCTCAGCGAAGACCGATTGGGTAGAGACCCTGGGCTTGCGCGCGGCGCGGCGGCCGCGGACAACGGTGGCTGAGTGCGGCCGATCGCTATCAGGCTGACCGGCTCCGGTGGTTCGCGGGTGCTCGTCGGCGGGGGCCTGCTGAGCGGGGGTTTCGGTGCCGGAGTGGCTGGTGCCGAAGTAGTCGACGCCCGCCGAGTGGTCGGTGGCTTGGTAGTCAGTGCCGGGGTGATCCGTGGCACGAGGTTCGGAGAGCAGCGGAGCCGACAGCGGCAGCGCCGATGCGGCGGGCGCGTCGCGCTGGGTGTCGTCGGGCTTAGGAGCACCCCAGCTTGGCGGGGCGAAATCGGTGGGCGCGGCTGAGCCGGATCCGTTGCCGTAGCTGCTGGGCGCGGCTGACCCGTTCGAGCCGCCATAGCCGCCGAATTCCGCGTAGCCGTTGGACTCGGGGGAGCCGGTGGATTCGCCGTAGTCGCCGTAGCCGTTGGGCTCAGCGCGGCCGTTGGGCTCGGCATGGCCGTTGGGTTCGCCGTAGCCGTTCGAGACGGGATAGCCGTTCGGCGAGGTGTGCGCGTTGGGGGAACCGTTTCCGTTGGACCCGCTCGCGCCGTTGTACCCGTTGTCGCCCGATCGCTGGTAGCCGGACCACTGGCCGCCACTGTCCTCGGTCGCGGGGGAGCCGTGCCAGGCGGTGGCCCCCGCCGGGGTCTCGGTGCGCGGAGCAGGAGACCACGGATCGACGGCGCGCTGTGGCCCTGAAGCACGCTGTGCCTCCGGGGCACGGGGCGGCTCGGCACGTGGCGCTTCGATCGCACGGGAGAAATCCGCGGACCGGGCGGGTTCCGCGGCGCGCGGGCGTTCGGTTGACCAGACGGATTCTGCGGCGCGGGAAGGCTCGGCGGTACGGGAAGGATCCGCGGCGCGGGGGAGTTCCGCCGCGCGCGGCGACTCCAGGGCGCGGGGCTCAGCGGCGCGGGGCGATTCAAACACCCGCGCAGGTTCGGGTCCGCGGGCGGGCTCGGGTACTCGGGCCGGTTCTGGCGCGCGGGGAAGTTCCGGCCGGGGGATCTGCCGGTCGGCGGGCGCGGCCCTCAACGCGGCTGGCCCCATGCCGCCCGCGGAACCCGCGCCCAGAGCGGGCGTGCCTAGCGCGGCGATCGGGAACTCGTGGCGTTCCTCGGCTAGGTCGGCCACCTCGGCGCGCGGGATGACCACCTCGAACACCCCGCGGTCGACCTGCCAGTAGCCAAGCTGGCCGGCGCGGGCGGAGTCCATCCCCAGGTACGCGATGTGCAGCCGGTCCCCGAGATCGTCGAGCACTAGGCACGGCTCGCCATGGTAGGAGCCGACCGGACGGGATTCCCAGAGCGCCTCGATGTCGTTGATCCGCACCTGCTTGCGCCAGTGCGAGCCAGCGGACATGAAGCCGTGATCTTCTGGCGGCGGCCAAGCGGCGATTAGCGTGACCTCGGAGATGGATGGCCCGACGCCCGCCTGGTAAGACGTGCCGCGGTAGGACGCCATCAGCCGGTAACGCATGACGTTGCCCTCCTTCCGCGGGGTTACCAGAACCAAGTGCGGCGCCAAGACGGCGCCACCCGAGCCCGTCGTAGCGTGAGACGGGCTCATCGCCGTTCAGCGTGAGCCTGCACAGCGTCGTGCCGACCGGGATCTGGATCGGCTCCAGGTAGAACTCGGCGAGCCGGGTGCCTGAGTTGACCGGAACGTACCCGTCGATCTCACGCGCATTCCAGCATAGAAAGAACATCTCGGGCATGTCAGGCCGGAACTCAGATCCCTCGTAGGCCAGGCTCAAGACTGCGTACGCTTCGGCAGGGGAACGCAACTGAACGTCACGGACCCGATGCACGTAACCGGCGATCACGCCGCGCTGGCCGCTCATGTACGGCCCGACCATGCGGGGTGGAATGATCTTCCGCACAGGGGTGCCGGGCTGTATCCGCGCAGGTTGCGCGGGGTCGCGGGTGTCACGAACCGCGGAACACACCCAGGCCTCCCTTCCCGCTCCCTACCGTTCGGTACCGCTGCCCCCGCGCTGGCCCTCATGATCGCAATATGTAGCTGCAGGTCACGAGGTTCCCATATCCGTAATGTGCTCTCAAGCGATTCTGCCGGTAAGACTGGACTTCCGCCCGGTAAAGGGCCGGTATTCATGGTAACCAGTACTTTTAGTAGTCAATCGGTCACTGCGGTAGAGTCGGCGTCGTGCAGCGCTTGCCCGGGGGGTCGAGCCCCCCAAGCCCCTCCGAACCCGACCGCGGCCAAGCCGATCCCCGGGTGACGGAGGCGATCGGTGCTTACGATCGCGGGCAGCTCATAGAACATTCGATGCTGGCGGTCCTGCGCGAGTCTCGCGTGCTCGTCCCGATCGTGGCGGTCGCGGCCGATGGGGAAAGCGAAAGACAGACCGACATGGCGGTGCCCAAGCTGGTTGGCCGGGACGGGCGCGAGGCCATGATGGCCTACACCAGCGTGGACACGATGAGCCGGTGGGACCCGGCCGCGCGACCGGTGCCGATGCCGCTGCGGCAGGCCTGTGAGGCGGCGCTCGCCGAGCACTGCGCGCTCGTACTGGACGTCGGCGGCCCGGTGGCGATCGCTCTCGACGGCACCCGGCTCGCGGCCATCGCTAGCGGCGAGCCGATTCCGCCGGCGCATGAGGACCCGGATGTCCGCCAGACGGTCGAGGCGCTGGCGCCACTGGTCGCGCTGACACCAGCCGAGGGCAAGGACGTGATCATCGAGATACGTGCGTCGTCTCCCGAGGAGGCGTCCCGCGCGGCTGACGCGATCTCGGCCGCGCTGCGCGGGCGACTGCGAACGATGGAGATAAGAGCCTGGTGCTGAGCAAGCGGCGAATGGAGATCGCGATGGCTCTGCGCTGGAGCCACGAGGCCGCCGTGTCATGAACCCGCTGCTGATCACCATCCTCGCGCTCGCCGGTGTTGCCGTCGGGTGGGGGCTGCGTGCCGTCATCGTCCGCTACGCCGTCCCCTCAGGTGAATCAGCCCGCCAGAGCTGCCCCGCCTGCGACAGGCAGACCCTGGTGGCCCGGTGGCGGCCCTGGCTGCTGCCAACCCCGTCGGGCCGATGCTCCGGGTGCGGTGAGCGCACAGGGCCGCCCGCCTTCGTCGTCGAGGCCATCACGGCGATCCTGTTCGGAGCGCTCGCCGCACGCATCCATCCCGGTCTGGTCCTTGCCGCCGCGTGCTGGCTGGCTGCCTGCGCGGTCCCGCTCGCATTCATCGACGTGGCCGTCCGGCGGCTGCCCGACTTGCTCACCGCTTCCGCCTATGCGGGCACCGTCGTGCTACTGCTGCTGGCCGCCGGGGTCGGCGGGCACTGGCACACTCTCGTACAGGCCGTGCTTGGCGGCATCGCTCTCACCGGCTTCTACTTCGTACTCGTGATTATCAGCCCGGCCGGGATGGGCCTGGGGGATGTCAAGGCGGCGGCCAGCCTGGGAACTCTGCTGGCCTGGCTGGGCTGGGGCGCCCTGCTCTTCGGCGCCGTCGCCGGGTTCCTCCTGGCGGCCCTCTACGGCGTAGCGCTGCTGGTGTCAGGTCGCGCGACCAGGAAGCAGCAGATCCCCTTCGGCCCCTTCATGATCATCGGGGCGTTCGCGGTGATTCTCGCCTGGCACGTTTAGGTTCGCATTTCAAGATAGCCAGCAGGCCGCAAGCAATCGATGCTCCAGGCCAGATGGCGGGCAGCTGAGCGCGGCTTCCGGGCGACGCCGGTCGAACAGATGTCGCCGGAGCGACGTGAACGTTAACTCTCAATCGTAATCACCATGGCTGGGCAGCAGAAATGATTACGACTTATCACGAGTGATTGAGAAGTCAAGACCTTGTAAGCGTGCTGGTTGTTTGTTGTGATTTGTCCAGATACTCCTCTGGGCGGGCGGAGAACAGATGCATAGCTTCGGGTTGGCGGGACGTTTCCATGGGCGGCTGGGACTAGCCCGAGGCGGCCGGCCGAGGCGGCCGGCCGAGGCGGCCCGGCCGGGCTGGAGGCCGCAGACGGCGGTTCAGGCTGGCACGCCGGGGCGGCGTCGTCGTGTTAACGCTGTCGATGATCCCGATGCTGGTGGGGGCCGGGTCTGCGAGCGGGCAGGCGCCGATGCCGACTGCGGCGGGCATCCGTAGCACCGTAGTGCGCCTGGCGGACTGGGTGACGGGGAGGACCCCGCCGAAGCCGGACGTGCCGAAGCAGCTGGCGGGCAAGGCACCGGGGGAGCAGCATCAGGTCCCGGCCGCGGTGACGCGGGCAGTGGCCCGCGCGGAAGGCCACGCTCCCGGCAAGGGAGCCGGACAGCTCCCGGCGTACGCCGCCCACGCGGCCAAGGTTGAGCGGCACGTCACCGGACCGGCTGACCTGGGCGGTACGGACAGCTTCAATCCCGCGACGAGCAAGCTCGTGCCGTCTGGCGCGACGGCTACTTCGAAGCTGTACCGGAACGCGGACGGCAGCTACAGCCGCCTGGAGTACCCAGAGCGGGCCGGATCGGGGACGCTGACGTTCTCCGGACTGTCCGGAGCAGGGGTCAAGGGCGCGCATGTCACGTCCGCGTCGGTACGGGTGCTTGAGGCGTGGACCGGGCAGTGCCCGGCGTCGGTGGCGGTGGTTGTCAGCGATGCGGCCGGGCACCAGGTGGGCCGCTGGTCCGGTAAGCCGCCCGCGTCTGCCTGCGGGATCGGCTCGAAGGGCGGCTGGATCTCGGTGCCGGTCAGCGCGGTCGGCCTGCGGACGCTTAACTCCACCCAAGGTGCCAAGCTGACCGTGACAGCGACCCCGGCTGCCGCCAGCAAGCCCACGTCGGCCACTTCCACTGCGACCCCAGGGCCCACGGCGAGCGCGTCTGCCAGTGCCAGTGCATCCCCTTCTGGTACCGCCACTCCGTCGCGCCAGCCCGCCGTGGCTGGCAGCACCGCCGTGGCTGGCAGCACGGTGCTCGTGGTGACCGCGGCGGCGGACGTAGCGCCGCAGGTGAACGCCCAGTGGCCGCCGAACGGGTACAACTCCCCGACGCTCACTCCCGAGCTCATGGCGTCAGCATCGGACTCCGACGGCGACGTGCTGGAGTACGACTTCACGCTCTATAGCGACACCGGATCCACGATAGACAGCACGGGGTGGGTCTCGTCGGATGACGGGACGGTCCCGTCGGGGGACTTGACGTGGGGCCAGACGTACTACTGGACGGTGCAAGCCAGCGACGGCACGACCACCAGCGCGGCCCCGCAGATATTCTCCCTGTCGACGCCGGTGCCGCAGTCGCTGGTGTACTCGGGGTTCGGTCAAGACACCAGCACGCCGGGCGACTCGCAGGGCAGCGGGCCGGGGTTCGACGCGCAGAACGGGAACTTCACCACCCAGGCGACCGACCTGAACGTGGCCGTCACGGGTCCGCCGCTGTCAATACAGCGGACCTACAACAGCCTGGACCCGCTGGCGACGGGAGCGTTCGGGACCGGCTGGACCTCGGTGCTGGACATGAAGGTCATCCCCGGGCCGACGTCCGGGACGGAGGTTGTGTCCTACCCAGACGGCGAGCAAGTCACCTTCGGGCTGAATTCCGCCACTGGGACCTACACGCCGCCGCAGGGCCGGTACGCGACCCTGGCGCCGATGACGGGCGGGTTCGAACTGGTCGACAAGACCGACGCGATCTACGAGTTCACGCGGGCGCTCACGTCCGGGGGCTACGCGATCACGGAGATGAACGACCCGATGGGGCACGCGCTGCACTTCACGTACTCCTCCTCCGGGCAGGTCACGGAGATAACGTCGGCGGCCTCCCAGCGGTCGCTGCACTTCACCTGGTCGACCCCGTCGGGCGCGAGCTTCCCGCACGTTACGTCGGTGTCCACCGACCCGGTCACGACCGATGAACCCTCCACCGCGATCACCTGGCAGTACGACTACAGCGGCGATGAGCTCACCGCGGCGTGCAACGAGTCGGAGTCCGGTCAGCCGTGCACCGCCTACACCTACCAATCCGGGTCGGATTACCCGGCCGCCGTGCTCGATTCCGGGCCGCAATCCTACTGGCGGCTGAACGAAGACTCCGGGAGCACCGCGGCCAGCTCGGTGCTGACCAACGAGGACACCGACAACGGCACCTACACCAACGTCGTACAGGATGAACAGCCGAGCCCGCTGGCCGGATCGCCGTCATCGGTCGGGGTCGCGGGCTTCGAGGATGCCTACGTGCAGGTGCCCGCCAGCCTGGGCGACGAGGCCGCCAACATGAGCATCTCACTGTGGTTCAACAGCACCGCCACCGACGGCGTGCTGTTCTCCGAGTCCGCCGACCCGATCACCGGCTCCACCACCACGGACCCTTACAACCCGGTCCTGTACATCGGCTCAGACGGCAAGCTCCTAGGGAGCTTCGCCGGCACCGGCGCCCCGATATCCTCCACCGCCGCGGTCAACAACGGGAACTGGCACAACGTCGTGCTGACCGCCAGCGGTTCCCAGGAGGTCATGTACGTCGACGGCGCCCAGGTCGCCTCGAAGACCGTGACGGTATCCCCGTTCATGCAGCCGTACACCTATCTCGGCGCCGGCTTCCTGGGCGGCTCGTATACCGACGAGCCGCACTGCGGGGCAATCCACGGCGGTCGCCACGTACTTCTACGGGGCGATGTCGGACGTGGCCACCTGGGACCGGCCGCTGACCGCCGCCGAGGTCACCGCCCTGTACACCGCTGGGACCACCACGGCGGCGCTGGCCACCACGATCACCCGCCCGTCCGGGAAGACCTACGAGCAGGCCTCCTACAGCCCGGTGACGTCCCAGGTGACGCACGTGACCGACACCAACGGCGGGTCGTGGACGGTGTCCGCCCCGACCGATACTGGGTCGAGCCAGGTGTACGCGGCGGCGGTGAAGGGCGCCCAGCCGGAGGACTACTGGCGGCTCGGTGACACCGGGACGAGCACCGCGGTGAACCAGCTCAAGGCAGGGACCGCCACCTACAACAACGTGACTCAGGGGGTCTCCGGCGGGCCGTTCGCCGACACGACGGTCGATGGCTTCAACGGTTCATCCTCCTACCTCGCGCTGCCGAACAGCCTGATCGGTCCGGGCAGCCAGTCAGTGAGCCTGTGGTTCAAGACGACCGCCACCGACGGGGTACTGCTGTCGACATCGGCCGATCCGGTCACCGACTCCACCACATCGAACGCCTTCACGCCAAACCTGTACATCGGCCAGGACGGGGAGCTGAACGGGGAGTTCTTCTACGACGACGCGCCGATCAGCTCCAGCTCACCGGTCAACGACGGCAAGTGGCACAACGTCGTGCTGGCCGCGGGTACCAGCGGGCAGTCGCTGTATCTGGACGGCAAGCTGATCGGCACCGCATCAGGGACGATCACCGGCGGGTACAGCGACGGCGAGGACAACGTCGCCGTCGGGACGGGGTTCCTCGGCGGGGTATGGGCCGACCAGCCCTACTACTCCACCACTAACCCGACCGGGTACCAGGCGTTCTTCAACGGGGACATCGCCGAGGTCGCGGTCTACCCGCAACAGCTGTCCGCCGGCAACGTGACCACCGAGTGGAACGCCGCCCAGCACTCCCCGGGCCTGACCCCTGTCGAGACCGCCACGGTCACCGACCCCGGCGGCCACACGCTGACCTACCGGTACGACCCGCTCTACAGCGGGCGGATCCTGTCCTTTACCGACGGGCTCGGCAACACCACCACGTACGGGTACGACTCGAACGGGTTCCAGGACAGCGTCACCAACCCGGACGGAGACGTCACCGACACCGGCTACGACGTACGCGGCAACATGGTGTCCAAGACCACCTGCCAGGACCAGGCCACCGGGCAGTGCTCGACCGCGTACTACACCTATTCCCCGAATGACATGACGCCCACGCTGTCCGCGCCGTACTCGGCCAACGATGAGGTGCTCACCTCAAGCGACCCGCGATCGTCCTCGCAAGCCGACACCACCTACCGGACCACGAGCCTGTACAACTCGGTGGGCGAACTGTTGTCGACCACGACCCCGCCGGTGCCGGGGTACCCGTCGGGGCGGACGACGACCTACGAGTACACCGACGGGACGACCACGGCGGGCGACACTGACGGGACCACGATCGTGCCCGGCGGCCTGCTGTGGAAGACGACCAGCCCCGGCGGCGCGGTCACCGAAACGCTGTACGACGCGGCCGGCGACGTCGCCGAGACGATCAACGCCGACCGCCTGACCACCTCCTACACCTACGACGGGATCGGCCGGAAGACCTCGCAGACCGTCGTCTCCGACACCTACTACAACGGGCTGGTCACCACCTACGTCTACGACGCGAACGGACAGGTGACGCTGGAGACCGACCCGGCGGTCACCGACCGGGTCACCGGCGCGGTGCACACCCCGCAGATCACCACCACGTATGACGCCGACGGTGACGTGCTATCCCAGACGACCGCCGACACGACTGGCGGGGACGCGTCCCGCACCGTGTCGTACACCTACAACGGCTACGACCAGAAGGCCTCGTCCACCGACGCGGCCGGCGCGGTCACGCACTACACCTACGACGCGTACGGGAACCTGGCCAGCAAGACCGACCCCGCCGGGAACGTGACCGACTACACGTACGACCCGAACGGGCACCTGCTGACCACCACGCTGGAGAACTACACCGGCAGCCCGCGGGCTCCGACGGCCACCGCTCCGGGAGTCCGCCTACGACCCGGCGGGCGGCTGGCTCGGCACCGACGCGATGGGCCGCGTCACCTCCTACGCCTACACCGACAACGGCCTGGCCGCCACGATCACCGAGCGGCCCCGACGGCGGCAGCTACGTCCAGGAGCCGACACCTACGACGCCGCCGGCAACCTCACCAAGGTCACCAACAACGGCGACCACCACGGACTACGCCGTGGACGCCGCAACCAGGTCACCAGCCAGACCGTCGACCCGACGGCCTGGACCGGGTCACCTCCTACACCTACGACCCCGACGACCACGTCACCACCCGGCCGGGCAGCAACTCCCCGATCCAGTCGACCTCCTACACCTACGACCGATGGGCAACAAGACGTCCGAGCGTCACGACCCGGGCGCGGAGGGCCCGGCGGGCTGGTGGCAGCTGACCCAGACCTCCGGCACCACCGTGCGGACACCTCCGGCACCGGGAACCAGGCGACCGCCTCGGGGGTCACCTGGACCGGCAGCGGGGCGAAGCTGACCGGGCAGACCGGACAGGAGATCACCACCCGCGGTCCGGTGGTGGACACCACCGGATCGTTCAGCGTGTCCGCGTGGGTGAACTTGTCGGCGATCACCGGCAGCGACGAGGCCGTGCTGACGCAGGACGCGGGCTCGATGTCCGGGTTCTACCTCGGGATCGACGGCGGCAGCGACAGCTGGGGGTTCGCCCGGCCCGAGGAGGACGAGAACGACCCGCCGGACTGGGCCATCGCTGGTACCAGCGCCACGGCCAAGACCGGCACCTGGACATTCCTGACCGGCGTCTTCAACGTGAACACCGGCGCTGTCCAGCTGTACGTCAACGGCACCGATAGCGGCGGCGACGCGACCGACCCGTCGCCCATCGCCGCTCACGGCCCGCTGGAGATCGGCGCCGAGAAGTGGGACGGGCAGGCCGGCACCGGCAACTTCGACGGGTCCATCACCAACGTCGAGGTCTACCCGACCGCCCTGTCCGCGGCCGAGGTTGCCAACCTGTACGGGCAGGGCAGCGGCGGCGGCGACATCGTCCGGGGTGGGCTGACCACCAACTGGCAGGTGGACGAGCTCGGCCAGATGACCGCGGAAACCGACCCGGACGGGGTTACCACCGGCTACACCTACGACGAGGCCGGCCGCCTGGCCATCACCACCGGGCCGTCCGTGGCCACCGAGACCGGGGGAGGCGCGCCGGTTATAGCGCGGGCCATCACCAGCACGGGATACGACACGTTCGGCGATGTCGCCGAGACGCAGGATCCGGACGGCAACGTCACGACCTACGCCTACGACGCCGACGGGCGGCAAGTCTCCGAGACCCGGCCGCCCTACACCCCGCCCGGCGCGTCCAGCGCGATCAACGGAACGTCCACCACGCAGTACAACTCGCTCGGCGAGGTAACAGCCCAGACCGACCCAGACGGTAACACCACGCAGTACTCCTACGACCAGCTCGGCGACCAGACCGGCCAGACCGATCCGGACGGCGGCGTCACCACCACCGCCTACGACGCCGACGGCGAGCAGCTGTCGCAGACCGGCCCCACTGGTGCCCAGACGACGGCCACCTACGACTACCTAGGCCGGCAGGTCACCTCCACCGTGGTCGACAGATATCCCTCCACGGCGCCATACACAACCGCGACCTCCTATACGCCGACGACGGCGGACCCGAGCGGGACCTGGCCGTCGTCGGTCACCTCGCCGGACGGAGTGGTCACCAGCTACGGGTACGACGCGGACGGTGACCTGACCTCCAAGACGACAGCCGAGTTCACCGGGGCCGGGACCAACACGTACACCTACGACCAGGCAGGCCGCCTGACCTCCTGGAACAACGGCAGCACCACAACCAGCTACGCCTACGACGCCGACGGAAACCGTGTTCAGGCCGGGAGCACCACCTACACCTACGACGCGCGCGACGAACTGACCTCCGACGGGACCAATACGTACTCCTACAGCGCCAACGGAGACCTGTCGTCGGTGTCCGGCCCGTCCGGGACGGTCACCTCCACCAGCGACGCCTACGGTCAGCAGGGTTCCCAGGGCAGTCAGTCCGACGTTTACGACGCACTCGGCCGGGACGTGCAGCTTGCCGTCACTGGCGGAACCACCACCACGCTGTCCTACGAGGGCACCACCGGACAGCTCACTAGCGATGGAACCAGCGACTACACCTGGACCCCGGACGGTACCCTGACCGGCACCGAAAGCGCCGGGACCGGCGTGCTCGACTTCACCGATGCCCACTCCGACGTCACCGGCCAGTTCGCCGCCACCGGGACCAGCCTGGCCGCATCGCGCACCTACGGCCCGTGGGGCACCGTCACCGCCACCGGCGGCACAATCCAGGGGACGCTCGGCTACCAGTCCCAGTACACCAGCCCCGTCACCGGCCAGACCGATATGGGCGCTCGCTGGTACAACCCGACCACGGGCAGCTTTGGCAACAAGGACACCACCGCCAACAAGCCCGTTCCGAACAGCGCTTCAGCTTCCCCCTACGGCTACGCCGCCGACAACCCCCTCGGCGTCACCGACCCCTCGGGCCATATCGCGATCACGAACATCGACGGCACAGTCGTCCCGCTCGACCAGGCACAAGCCATCGTCGACAAGACCACACCCGCTTCGGCTGTGACCCCTGTCACCCCATCCGCGGTCACCCTCCCGTCCACATCTGCCCTTTCGCCCGCAGCTGCCACCTCACCGGCAGCTACCCCCTCAACTACGCAGAAGTCGCTGGGCTCTTTCCTCGGGACCAACTCGTTGATCGGCGCGTCCGTCAATCCGACGACGGGCGAGTCGTCGGCCCTGCCCGGCCTGAGCGTGTGCACCGAAGTGTTCCTGGTGGAGGTATGCCCGCCGACGGGGATAAGCCGTCCCGCGGGCACGGGCGCGTCTCCCGTTACTGGGCTGGGACTCACGCAGACCCCGCAAACCACCCCCTCGGAGTCCAGTGGGTCCACGAACGACTCGGCCAAGCAGGGGTCTCAGTTGTTCCTGACGGTGAAGGGGACCGGCGCGGAAGCCCAGGAGCAGGAGTCCCTGCAGGTTCAGCCGACCATCCCGCTGATCCCGGAGAGCCTGCTGCCTAGCCCCGCCACCCCCGGCGGCGGCGGGAAGCACAATCCCGTCCAGAAGCTGGCCCAACAGGCAGCCCAGGCGGTCACCCCTGTCGTCAAGACCGTGATTAAGACAGCCGTGTCCGTCCTCGCTCCCACGCTGCCCTCCTGCCTCAGCGACCCCCAGTTTGCCACCTGCGCCCTCGCCGCCATCAACATCGTCGCCCTCGGCTTGGGTGCCGACGAGGGTGCAGCCGCCGACGTGTGTCCCGGAGGGCTGAGCTTCAGCGCCGACACCCAGGTCCTGCTCGCCGACGGCAAGGCCGTCCCCATCTCCAGCCTCAAACCCGGTGACAAGATCCTGGCCACCAACACCAGCACAGGAAAGACCAGCCCCGAGGCGGTCGCCGAGGTCGAGATCAACCATGACCACGACCTCTATAACCTCAAGCTCAAGACCCCAGACGGTATCCAGGTCATCCACACCACCAGCAACCACCTCTTCTGGGACCCCAAGGCCCACAAGTGGGTCCAAGCAGCGGACCTCAAATCCGGCGAGTCACTCAAGACCCCCGATGGCACCTCCGCCACCGCCGACGGCGGGACCACCCCCGCCACCCATGACGGCTGGATGTGGGACCTCACCATCCCCGGCAACAACGACCACGACTTCTACGTCGCCGCGGGTGACAGCGCCGTCCTCGTTCACAACTGCGGACCACAAGAGTTCCCCAACCTCGAACCGGAGAACATGCCCATTGATGAAGGGGACGCGATTTTCTTCGGCGTTACTCCTGCTGCTCCGGGGACAGCGGCGTTTGGCAGGGCGATCGCTACCGCACCGAACGGGGTAATAAAGTGGTCGGTCACGAAGGGCCTCGGCCTGAGGATCATGCCGAGTGAGACTGCCGACACGATAGATCTCTACCATTCGGTGCTCAGCGGCGGTGACCCCGTGCTGGCTGCTGGTGAGGCCCAGATTGTCAAGTGGGAAGGGCGCTATTACGGACGGTACATCACCTATCACAGCGGGCACTTCCAGCCGGAAGAGGAAAGTCTTGATATCGGCATCAACGCCTTCAGGGACGCAGGAATCGAATTCGATGAGACTGGATCATATTGAACGGTTCAGATAATTTTTCCTTCTCGTCCATGGATGCGCCTTCTCTGCTGGATTGGGTGCGAAGCGAAGAAGTAGAGTCGCTCGGGTCTAATGTGAACCGCTGGCTGCGGCTAATCGATGTGGCAAGCCAGAAATCGGTACACGTCCGCAGCACTGATGAGCGGGCTACCTTCCGCGAGGCTGCGCTGCTGGCAATTGAACGTGCGCAGCAAGCCAGAGCCTTGTCAACATTTGAATCGACGCGCAGAAAATTGAGACTCCGCGCTCGATACATGCGTACCGCTAACTTCGATTCAACATGGCTTGAGGAAGAGGCCTCAGCAATATTTGAGCAGGCGTCGGACTCGCTGCCGATTGACCTTTCCTCGGCATCGAGGCTGGTAGAGCTGAGGCGCAATCGCGACTCCTGGCTCGCAACGGATCCCGAGGCGCGCAAGTCGCTGGAACAGGCAATCGCGCTAGTGAGGCCGATCAATCATATTCTCTATTATCTCGATCCCCGAGATCGGGCGGCGATCCAGCCCTGGGTGGACCTAGTGTCGGAATATGATTCCCCAAGATAGGTATCCCTGGATGACACCGTTGCGTTGTGCCTTCCCTTGGTACGCCGGAGCAACGCCGCAGTGTCTGGCTGGCTCAGATGGTGAGGGCGGGCTAGTCGAAGGCGATGCGGAGCCGGTGAGTGCGCGGGGTCTCGGTGGCGATGTCGTAATGGCTGCGGGCGTGTCCAGCTCATCGACCTCGTTCGACTCTGCACTGGGTCGTGATGAGTGTCGCGTCGTCGACAAGCGGAGACCTTCAGGCAGTGGATAGTTCTGCTGATGAGTGACCACTCGTCGTTATGGATAAATTGACTGTCCATAACGGCGGTGGGCGGATCCCCGCGCGGGACCGGGCTCAGGCGAGGGCGAACATGGGGCTGACGTTGGTCATCGTCGCGGAGGTGGCCCACCGCCGCCGCGCCAGTCCGGGGTCTCGGGCAGCCGACCGCGGTCAGCGGGCCGCGACGAGGTGAGATTCTCGGACCCGAGGAAACAGCCACCGCCGTTATGAAGAAAGTTCTATTGCGCATAACGACGGTGGCGACTACTCCGGCGACGCGCAGTGCCTTTGCGTGTAGGCCTACTCGAATGCTGAGGTGTCGCCCGCGCCGCGGCGGATGATCTCCGGCTCTGCGGAGGAGAAGTCGATCACCGTTGTCGGCTCGGTGCCGCAGTCGCCCGAGTCGATCACCGCGTCCAGGACGTGGCCGAGCTCTTCGTTGATCTCCCACCCCTGGGTCATGGGCTCATCCTCGCCTGGCAGCAGCAGGGTGCTTGAGACGAGCGGCTCGCCGAGTTCGGCGAGCAGCGCCTGGGTGACCCCGTGGTCGGGGATCCGGACTCCGACGGTCTTCTTACCGGGGTGCTGCAGCCTGCGTGGCACTTCCTTGGTCGCGGGCAGGATAAAGGTGAACCTGCCCGGGGTCGCTGCCTTGATTGCGCGAAACACCGAGTTGTCGACGTATACGAACTGCCCGAGCTGGGCGAAATCCCGGCAGACCAGCGTCATATGGTGCCGGTCGTCGAGCTGGCGGATCGATCTGATCCGTGCGATGCCGTCGGCGTTGCCGAATTGGGACCCGAGGGCGTAGCAGGAGTCCGTGGGATAGGCGATGACACCGCCCGACCGCACGATGTCGGCGATCTGGGTGATCGCGCGTCGCTGCGGGTTGACCGCATGGATGTCGAAGTACCTGGCCATACGGTGAGCCTACGGGTGTTGCGGCGGGACCTGCTCGGCGGCCCGATCCGCAAACGCGCGGAGTTCTAGCAGGAGAGCAGCAGATCCCCTTCGGCCCCTTCAAGAGCTGGTTCAGGCGGCGGGTAGCTGGAAGTGCCAGATGACCAGTGACGGGCAGCCGCCGGCGGCTCGCGCGGCCGACGGGAAGTAGTCCTTGAGCGACCACGGCCAGTACCGCCAGTCGCCGATCTCTGTCGCCGGCCCGGGCAGCGGTCCGCCGGTCCCGGTAGCAGTCGGTTCCTCGGATCGCCGCGTCCGGGGACGAGGGGACGGCGTCGGCCCCGTGCACTGGCAGTGATGGAACGGCGCCTGCCCCGGTGAAAGGGGTGAACCTGCCCGCCTCAGATCCGCTGGTGCTGGCGGTCGGCGGCACCAGCCTGCAGGCGGATCACGTCACTGGCGCCTACCAGGGTGAGATCGCCTGGAACACCCCGCTTCCCGCGGCTGATGAGCAGTTGCTGCCTGCGGGCACGGAATCCCCGGTAGCGGCCGGGGCGTGCCCGACGTGGCCGCCAGCGCCAGTCCCCACATCGGGATGGCGGTGGCACTGGATTTTGACGGCAAGCAGATCGTCAGCGTCGGCGACGGCACCAGCGCGGCCGCCCCGTTCTGGGCCGGGATCATCGCCCCGGCCGACCAGTCCGCGGGACGGCAGCTGGGCTACATCAACCCCGCCATCTACCGGCTTGCCGTTTAACCTTCGGGAATCTAGCGACGACCGGTCGGCAACTTGCCCGATATGCCCTAACCTGCGGGGCCGACCGGCGGCCCGGGCAGGCCTGCGGGCAAGACAGTGGAAACCAGCTATCGCGGGGAGACGGCTAGTTACCATCATCCTGTCTGCAGGTGACCCAACCTCGTCGCTAGCACCTCGTGAGCAATCAGAGGTTAAACGGCAAGACCGGATCGGCCGCGGCAGCGGTTACCACCGCGCGTTCCACGACGTGATCACCGGAGACAACACGGCGAACTACCTCAGCGGCACTGTCGACGGCTACCACGCCGCGCCCGGGTGGGATCCGGTGACCGGCTGGGGAAGCCCCAACGCCCAGGTACTCGTCCCGCTGCTCGCCGCCGAAAGCTGACCGCTGCCAGTCACCTAGGGTCGCAGTACCTTGCGGAAATAGGTGGCAGATTCCTCGTAACCCAGAGCGTTGTAGAACGGTGCCGCCCGGCGGGTAGCCAGCGCGACCAGCGCGCATCCCTGCTCGGCGGCCCATTGCTCAAATGCGTCCATCAGGATCCGGCCGATGCCCTGGCCGCGGTCCTGATGCCGCACGATGATCTCCTCGACCCAGCCCACCGGCCCGTTGGCGTAGAACGTCAGGTGGCGGAACCCTAGCAGGTAGCCCACGCTCTGGTGGCCGTTCACGGCCAGCAGCAGGCACGCGCCATCGGTGGCGAGCAGGGCCGGATAGCTGGCGCGGAACCGCTCGGCGGAGAACTCAAATGACATCGTTAGCTCGGCAGCGAGCCCGGCAACGCCGTCGGCGTCGCCGATCTCGGCCCGCCTGATCTCTCCCTGCCACCCGGTACCCATGGGAAGCGAGGCTAGCGCGCCGAGACTAGGCCGCGGCGGCTTACCCGGTACGCTGACTTGCGTCGATGGACTGAGGAGGTTTCCCCGATCATGGTGCGCTGGCTGACGGCGGGTGAATCGCACGGTCGCGCGCTGGTCGCGGTCTGCGAAGGCATTCCGGCGGGTGTCCGGGTGAGTTCGGCGGACATCGCGGATGCCCTGGCGCGGCGCCGGGCCGGGTATGGCCGCGGGGCGCGGATGAAGTTCGAGCGCGACGAGGTGGAGCTGACCGGGGGGGTCAGGCACGGGAGCACCCTCGGCGGGCCGATCGCCATCCGGGTGGCCAACACCGAGTGGCCCAAGTGGGAAACGGTCATGTCACCGGACCCCGTTTCCGAGGCCGAGCTAGCGGACCAGGCGCGTAACGCCCCGCTGAGCCGGCCGCGTCCCGGGCACGCTGACCTCGCGGGGATGCAGAAGTATGGTTACACCGACGCCCGCCCGATCCTGGAGCGCGCCAGCGCCAGGGAGACAGCCGCGCGTGTCGCCCTCGGCGAGGTGGCCCGCCGGATGCTCGACCAGGTTCTCGGCGCCACCATCCTCAGCCATGTCGTAGGGCTAGGGAAGATCGCTACACCTGAAGGCCTGGTGCCGGGGCCGCAGGACGGCGCGCGCATCGACGAGGACCCGGTCCGGTGCCTGGACCCGGAAACCAGCGCCGCGATGGTCGCCGAGATCGACGAGGTGCGCAAGGTGGGTGACACGCTCGGCGGGGTCGTCGAGGTCGTGGTGTACGGGCTGCCGCCTGGCCTCGGGTCGTTTACTCACTGGGACAGGCGGTTGGACGCACGATTGGCTGGCGCCGTTATGTCCATCCAGGCAATTAAAGGCGTGGAGATCGGGGACGGTTTCGTAACGGCGGCGCGGTATGGGTCCGGCGCTCACGACGAGATCGAGTTCGGTACCCAAGGGGTGCGGCGGCGCACGAACCGGGCCGGCGGTATCGAGGGCGGCATGACCACGGGTGAGGTGCTCCGGGTGCGGGCCGCGATGAAGCCGATCTCAACGGTGCCGAAGGCGCTGGACACGATCGACGTGGTGAGCCTGGAGCCTGCCAAGGCGATCAACCAGCGCAGCGACGCGACGGCAGTGCCCGCCGCGGGAGTCGTGACCGAGGCGATGGTGGCGCTAGTGCTGGCCAACGCGGTCACCGAGAAGTTCGGCGGCGACTCGGTGGATGAGATGCGGCGCAACGTGGAGGGCTACCTGAAATCGCTGGTGATCGCGTGACTGCCGTCGTTCTGATCGGCCCGCCTGGATCGGGTAAGTCCACGTCGGGCGCGTTGCTCGCGCGGCGGCTTGGCGTGCGTTTCGCCGACACGGACAAGGCGGTGGAGCGGTCCGCCGGCAAACCGGTGGGCGATGTGTTCGTGGAGGATGGTGAACCTGTGTTCCGCGAGCTGGAGAGGGCGGCGGTCGCCCAGTGCCTGGACGACGGCAGCGGCGTGGTCGCGCTCGGCAGCGGCGCGGTGCTCGACCCGGACGTGCGACTGCAGATCTCCGAGTGCACCGTTGTCTACCTGGACGCGGGGTTCGCGACGGTCGCCAAGCGCACCGGCATAGACCGGCCGCGGGTCGTGATGCCCGGGAACCCGCGCGGGATGCTCCGTTCGATGCTCCAGCAGCGGCGGCCGGTGTACACCGAGCTCGCGACCTTCACGGTGAACGCCGACGAGCTATCACCGGAGGAGATCGCGTTGGAGATCGCGGACAAGCTTCCCGGGAGCGACTCGTGACCGTGACCCGCATCCCCGTCGGCGGAGACCAGCCCTACAACGTCGTCATCGGGACCGGCGTGCTCAGCGAGCTGCCCTCGCTGGTGGGCGACAAAGCCAGCTCCGTCGCGGTGGTCTACACCGAGTCGGTCGCCGCGATCGCACGTCCGGCCATGAACGTGCTGGCCGAGTCCGGGTATGGGGTGCTCGCCGAGGAGATACCCGACGGCGAGGCGGCGAAGACCGTCGAGGTCGCCGCCCGGCTGTGGTCGTCGCTCGCGGCGGCGAAATTCACCAGGACCAACGTCGTCGTCGGGATCGGCGGAGGAGCGGCCACCGACCTGGCCGGTTTCGTCGCGGCAACCTGGCTTCGCGGGGTGCGTGTCGTGTTGCTGCCGACCACGTTGCTGGCCATGGTGGACGCGGCCGTCGGCGGCAAGACCGCGATTGATCTCCCCGAGGGCAAGAACCTGGTCGGCGCCTTCTACCCGCCGGCCGGGGTACTCGCCGACCTCGCCACCCTGGAGACGGTGCCCGCGCAGGACTACGCGAGCGGGCTCGCCGAGGTGGTCAAGGCCGGGTTCATCCACGATGTCTCGATACTGAAGCTGGTCGAGGCCGACCCGGCGGGTGCGGCGGTGCCGCACGGTACGCACAGCCGCGAGCTGATCGAGCGGGCGATCAAGATGAAGGCGGTCGTGGTATCCGCCGACCTGCGCGAGTCCGGGCTGCGCGAGACACTCAACTACGGGCACACCCTCGGGCACGCCATCGAACGCGCGGAGAAGTACCAGTTCCGGCACGGGTTCGCGGTGTCGATCGGGATGGTGTTCGCCGCTGAGCTGGCGCGACTGGCCGGGTACCTTTCGCCTGGCGACGTGGACCGGCATCGCGCGGTGCTGACATCGGTCGGGCTGCCGGTGTCCTACCGTCCGGGAGCCTGGCCCGAACTGCGCGCGACCATGTCGGTGGACAAGAAGTCACGCGGCGCGCGGCTGCGTTTCGTTGTGCTGGACGGCATCGGGCATCCGGTGATCCTGGATAACCCGGCCGAGGACATGCTGGAGCAGGCGTACCAGGGGGTCAGCGGATGACGCAACGGGTGCTGGTGCTGAACGGGCCGAACTTGGGGCGGCTAGGGACGCGGGAGCCGGAGATTTACGGGGCGGCGACCCACGCCGACCTGGTGAAGCTGTGTTCCGAGGTGGGCGGCCAGCTGGACTTTGACGTCGAGACGCGGCAGACCGACAGTGAGGGTGAACTGCTCGGCTGGCTGCACGAGGCCGCCGACGGCGCCATCCCGGTGGTGCTGAACGCTGGCGCGCTGACGCACTACTCGTACGCGCTGCGGGACGCGATAAAGATGCGCACCGCGCCGTTGATCGAGGTGCACATCTCCAACGTCGCGGCCAGGGGCGAGCAGGAGCAGTTCCGTGAGAGGTCGGTGATCACCGCGGTCGCCAACGGGATCATCGCCGGCTTTGGCTTCCACTCATACGAGCTGGCATTGCGCGCGATAGCCGGCCTTTCCGGATGATCGTCCTGGTCGGCTTCATGGAAGCCGGCAAGACCACGGTCGGGCACCTGCTCGCCGACAAGCTCGGCCTGCCGTTCACCGACAGCGACCTGGTGATCGAGCAACGAGAACGGCGCTCGGTCCGGGACATCTTCGCCACCGACGGCGAGCCGGCCTTCCGTCAGCTGGAACATCAGGTGGTCGGCTCGCTGCTGGACGGGCCGGACGCGGTGCTGGCGCTCGGCGGGGGAGCGGCTGAGCACCCCGCGACCAGGGAACTGCTGAAATCGGCTTCCGTCGTCTACCTCCAGGTGGGGTACGACGAGGCGATGCTGCGGGTGGCCGGAGACACGTACCGGCCGCTGCTCGCTCGCCCAGGCCTGAAAGAACTCTACGCACGGCGGCTCGCGGTGTACGAGTCCGCCGCGTCGCTGATGGTCGCCACGGACGGGCGGCGCCCGGAAGCCATCTCGCTGGACATCTTGTCCCGGCTGGTCGCGGTCTCCGGAGCCCCGGCCGGGACGTCGACGGTTCTGGTGTCCTGCGTCGGCGGGACGTACAACGCGCATGTCGGGACGGATCTGCTGGAAGCGACCGGGCGGCTGCTACCGTCACTGCCCTACGCGAGGACCGCGGTCGTGCTCGCCGCTGGTTCGGCCGGTGCCGCGGCGGACACGGTGGGGCGGGCCCTGGGCGATTCCGGGCTGGAACCGCGGGTGCTGACGGTGCCGGATAGCCAGGCGGCCAAGTCGCTGGAAACCGTCGCCGAGCTTGCCGACGCGCTCGCCGCTCTGGCAGTGCACAAGAACGATCTCATCGTCGGGGTCGGTGGCGAGGTGACGTGTGATCTCGCGGGATTTCTCGCCGCTACCTATAACCGCGGGATGCCGCTCGCGCTGGTGCCGACCACACTCGCCGCACAGGCCGACGCGTCGGTGGGCGGCAAGGCGTCGCTCAACCTGCCGCTCGGACGCAACCTGCTCGGCCTGATGCACCAGCCGGTGGCGGTTATCTCCGACGTGCCGGTCGCCGCGGCCGCGGCCGCCGAATACGGCGCTGGGCTCGCCGAGATCATCAAGCACGCGCTGATCAGCGGCGACGGTCTGGTGGACCTTCTGCGGTCACGCGCCGGACAGTTGCGCGACCGGGACTTCCCGGCGCTGACGGAGGCGGTGGCCGGAAGCGTCGCGGTCAAGGCCAGTATCGTCAGCGGCGATGAACGCGAGCAGGGCGACCGGCTGTTCCTGAACTACGGGCACACCTTCGGTCATGCCTTCGAGCAGGTGAGCGGGCCGGACCTGATGGACGACGGCCAGTCCGTCGCACTTGGCATGATGGCCGCCGCCTACCTGGCATTCCGGCAGGGGCGCATCGGCATGGATTTGGTGAACCTGCACCGCGAGCTGCTGTCTTCCGTCGGGCTGCCGGTCTCCGGTTCATTCGACATAGACGCGCTGCGCGACGCGTGGCAGCGGGACAAGAAATACCGCAGCGGCACCCGGTTCGTGGTGCTCAACGGTCTCGGCAAGCCACAAGCGGGTGTTCCCGCCGACGAGGAGACGCTGGCCGGCGTGCTGGACGACCTCGCCCGCGGCGAGCCCCGCTAGCACGGCTCGTCGGCGAAGCGGGTCATCAGCTCGTCCGCGACGGCGTCGCTCTCCGGCCGCGGCGGCGTCTTGAACAGGTAGCCGCAGACGTCGTGCACCGGACCCCCGATGCCGCGGTCAGCGGCCACCTTGGCGGCCCGCAGCGCGTCTACCGCGATGCCTGCGGAGTTCGGGCTGTCCTCGACCGAGAGCTTGGCCTCGATGGAGAACGGCATGCCAAGCAGCGAGCGTCCCTCCAGGGATATGTGGGCGACCTTGCGGTCGGCTAGATGAGGAACGTAATCGCTAGGCCCGGCACCGAACTCCGCGTCCTCACTGAGCCGAGACCGCAGCGCCGACATCTTCGAGGCACGCTTGCTCGCGGCGCGTTCCGGATCGCGCATGTTCAGGAAGTCGGTGTTACCGCCGACGTTGAGCTGGTAGGTGCGATCGATCACCGCGCCCCGGGAGGAGCACAGGTCGATCAGCATCCGGTGCAGGGTCGTCGCCCCGAGCTGGCTCTTGATGTCATCGCCGAGCAGCGGGACGCCGCTGCGGGCGAAACGCTCCTGCCACTCGGGATCGGTCGCGATAACCTCCGGGTTGCAGTTCACGAAGGCGGCGCCGACGGTGACCGCGGCGCCCGCGTAACCGGCGGTGGCCTTGGCCGAGCCGACCGGCAGGTAACAGATGAGCACATCGGCGCGCGCCGCCAGCAGCACCCGGCTTACATCGTCGAACAACGCGGTCCTCGCGGCCGCGGCCACCTGCACGAGGCTGGCGGTTAGCGGTCCCACGCCGTCGGCAACCGGGCCGCAGTCGACTTTCACGCCTGTCGGCGGCACCTGGAGGTAACTGGTGGTGCAGTTGGGCGAGGCGCCGATCGCGTCGGCGAGATCGGCGCCGACCTTCCGCCCATCGACATCGAAGGCCGCCACGAACTCGATGTCCTCGACGCCGTAACGGCCGATGCGTGGATGAGCCACCCCCGGGCCGCCGGGCGAGAGCCTCGCCGCCGTCACCGCCTGCACGAGGCTGGACGCGCAGTTGCCGACACCAGCGATCGCCACCCGTATCATGGTGTTTCCTCCCGTTGCCCCCGTTTTGCTATGAGAATAGCTGCTCTATTCTGCTGCTGTATATGAGTTTTAGGGGGAGGATGAGACTGGTGGGGACCGTGATGCTATCGGCCGCGGTCATGACGCACCCGTCTCGCGCGCAGGCTGCCGCGCTGCTGTGCCAGCGGCACCCCGAACTGGACCTGCACATCGTTGTCGACCCGGCACCCGACGAGCCCGCTGGCGCGCTGCGCACCGCGGCCCGCGCCTGGCAAGCCGTGCGCGACGGCGCCACCCACCATCTTGTGCTCCAGGACGACGTGCTGCTGTGCGACGGCTTCGCCGCGTCGTTGCGCGCCGCGATCGCCACTCGTGCCGACCACGCCGTGTGCCTGTTCGCCGAGTGGGGATCCAGGACCGCGCACGTCTGCCGGCTCGCCGCACTGCGCGGGGCGGCATGGGCGGAAGCGGTCGACGAGTACGTCCCGTCGCCAGCGATCGCGCTGCCGGCCGAGGCCGCCCGCGGTTTCGGTGAGTTCGCTAGCCGGGCCGTGCGGGACGGCGAGCACATCGACGACGTCGCGATGCGCCGCTACCTGAGCGCCGTCGGTATCGAGGCGAGCGTGCTCGTGCCCAACCTGGCCGAACACCTGGCGGGGCCGAGCTTGGCGGGCAACGACATCATGGGCGAGCGCCGGTCGGTGTGTCACGGCGGCTGGTTTCCGCCGGCTGCGCTCGGCGCCGGGGTCAGCGGGCTGCCGGTCGTGCCGCACTTTTCCTGGTGGGAAGGACGGTCGGTGTGCTGCCTGCGCGACCCGGCGGCGGCAGGAGGCTGGCGCAAGGTGCCGTCAGCGGAGTTCCTGGCCGCCAGAGGCCTGTCGCCGGGCGATCTGCGCGACCGGTTCAGCCGGGCGGTGGCCGACGTTGACGCGGCGGGGACAGTGCGGGACACCGTCAGTGGCATCCTGCTGTTCCAGCTCTGGCTTACCGCGGTCGCGCTCGGGGCGGTCGCCGGTGACCACGTTGGCGCCGTCGTGGACACACCGGTGTCCCGGCGGGCGCTGGCCACTCTGGCGCCCGGCGGCTTGCGGCGGTTCGTCCCTGAGGCCAGGCTGGCGACGCTGGCCATCGCGATGGAACCCCTCGTGCGCGACGCGGTATGTCAGGGTGTCGACGCGGCTCGGATAGTGGGATAGGGGAGCGATAGATGCTGTACTGCGGTATCGCCTGGGGCACGGATGGCTTCATCGTCGAGTTCCTTGATGACCAAGAGCCGGCGTATTTCCGTGGCGCCGATGTCGTCGCACTGGCCGATGCCCTGACCGCGCGTGCCGAACGCAGCGGCGGCGAGCTAACCGTCGTTGTCGACAGCACCAACGGCGTGATCGACGGCGTGCTGCTCGCGGCCGGTCTCCACGTGGTCCGCGCCGATCCGCCGTACCTCGGTCGCAGGCCGGAATTCGGCTCGGTAGCCGCCCGGTCGCTGGCCGACCTGGCGCGGCTCCAGCCAGCCGCGGTAACGCCGCTGCGCCTGGAGGAGGGCAGCCTCACCGGCCGGGTGGCTGAGCTGTCCGCCGGCGTCAAGCAGTCACGGGACACCAAGGCGGCGATGGCCGAGGCTGGCACTCTCTTCCGGCACGGCCCGCGGAACGGGCGCCTCGTCGCCCTCACCTTCGACGATGGCCCGCACCCGCGGTTCACCGGCGACGTGCTTGATGTGCTGGCCCGTTACGATGTCCGGGCCACGTTTTTCTGCGTCGGAATCAACGCGGTCAGCCTGACCCGTGAGATAACCCGGATGGTTCGTGAGGGTCATTACGTGGCCAACCACACCTGGTCCCACCCCTACCTCCCCGACCTGTCGGCTGACGAGCTTCGGGAACAGGTCGGCCGGACCCGGGAGGTCATCGGCCGCGCGACCGGACAGCCGCCGTTGCTCATGCGGCCGCCGTACAACTCGATTACTCCGTCAGTGCTGGATAACTGGACCGGCTACGACGAGACGATCATCCTCTGGGATGTCCAGGCCGAGGACTGGGCTATGCCGGGAGCGGAGGCCATCGCCGACCGCGTCCTCGCCGCGATCCAGCCGGGGTCGATCGTCTTGCTCCACGACAGCGGCGGAGACAGGTCGCAGACGGTGGCGAGCCTTCCGGCGATCATCGAAGGCTGTCTCGAGCGCGGTCTGTCGTTCGGCACGGTACCGGAACTGATCTCGTGCCACACGTGAGCGTCGTCGTGATGAGTCATCCGCGGCGCAGCGATGCGGCCAGCGCGCTGGCGCGGCAACTGAAAAACTCCCGGGTAGTGGTCGACCCCGAACCGGGAGACGCCCCGAGCCCGCTGAAGACAGCCCTGCACGCCTGGCGTGCGGTCGAGCCCGGGGCGACGCATCATCTCGTCGTCCAGGACGACGTGGAGCTGGGCGAAGGATTTCTGGACCGGGTCGCGGCTGGCGTCGCGCTGTTCCCTGATTCGGCCGTCGCCTTTTACGCAAACTGGAACTCGGTCAACGGCGCGGCGGCGCGGCTGGCCGCGGCGGCCGGAGCGACCTGGGCGGCCGACACCCGGGCCGAGTACTTCCCTACGCTGGCGATGGTGCTGCCCGCCCGTCACATCGACGCCTACCTGGAGTACGCCGCGCCGTTTGCCCGGTTGTGGCGCGACGATGACGAGGTAATGCGCGAGTTCCTGACCAGCCACGGCATCGACGCCGTGCTATCCGTGCCCTCGCTCGTGCAGCACGGCGCGATGGAGAGCCTGGCGGGCAACACGTCACACGGCATTCGCCGCGCCGCGTGCTTCGCCGGGGTGCCTGACGGAACGCGCGAGGCTCTCACGCACTCGCTCCCGCATATCCCGTGGCTCAAGGCTGGACGGGTGCTGGCCATGGTTGCCGCGGAGGCCGAATACCTTCGCCGGCCGTGGACGCGGCTGCTCGCTCCGCTGGGGCTGGACGCCGCCTGTCTGCGCGGCCAGTTCGAGGCATTCGCCGCGCGGAGCCGGTGGCTGGATAAAGCCCGTGAGGACCTCGGCGACCCGTTCACCTATTCGCTGTGGCTCACGTCGTACCTGATGGGAGCCGTCGTGCGCGATGGCGGCGTACCGATCCGCGTCCTAGCGGACGGGACGCCGGCGGCCGCACCGATCGGCCTCGATACGCTCGCCGCCGGCGCCAGCGTGGGGACGCTGATCCCGGCACGCCTAATACATAGCTACTGGTCCGAAACGGCGGCCCTGGCGGAACGTGGCTTCAATAGCGCCGGTTAGCTTATGGTGATCCACGTCTTCCCGGGGATATCCCGCGCGGCGCGGAACGCGTCCGCGGCCTCCGCCAGCGGATATGACGCGCGCAGCACCTGGCCAGGGGACAGGTTGGGCAGGCTGAGCGTTTCGGCGAAGTCACGGGGATGGTCATAGATCATGGACCCGCGCAACGTGAGTTGACGCCGGACCACGAGTTCCGCGTCAATCCGGTAGGTCTGGCTGCCCAGGCCGATCAGCATGACCGTCGCGCCGTAAGCGGCCCGGCTGATCGCTTCGCTCATCGCCGATTCGTTGCCCGACGTCTCGAAAATGACCGGAAAACCGGCGTCGCCTGGCTCTGCCGTCTTGGCGCCGAGTGAGACGGCGAGCTGCCTGCGGCCCGCGTTCGGCTCGAGGACATGCACCGTGTTCCCGCGCGCGATCAGCGCGAGGCACAGCAGCGCGCCCTGTGATCCGGCGCCGATGACGAGACTGTCCCCGTCGGGATTCCCGCCGCTCCGCCTGATCGCGGCCTGCGCCACGGTCAACGGCTCCGCGCAGGCCGCGTCGGCGTCGGTCCAGCTATCCGGGACCGGCCAGGTGAACTCCGCGGGTACCGCGACATACTCGGTGAGCAGGCCGGGTTCGGTGAAGCCGGCGATCACCCGGTCCGGGCACATCGAGGTCAGCCCGGCTCGGCAGGCCGGACATCGCAGGCATGGATAGTTGGGCTCGATGACCACCCGCTGGCCGATCCTGGCGGGGTCCACGCCAGCCCCGGCCGAGACGATCACCCCGGTGGCCTCGTGGCCGGGAATCCATGGGTAGGCCGGGGCCTGACGCCTGCCCGATACCAGCGTCAGATCCGAACCACAGATGCCAACGCCCCGCACGCGCACGACGACCTGGCCGGAACCCGCCACGGGCTCCGGCCAGCCGTCAGCGACGCGCAGTGACCAGGGAGTTTCTCCTAGGACAATCGCACGCAATGAGCTCCGCCGATCAGGGGATGTAGAAGTACTTCGTGTACGAGCTCTGGCTCGCATCCGCGCTGGTGATCAGCACGTCGGGAAGCTGGACCGAGGCGGAGATGCCTCCCGTGTCCCCGGTGATCTTGTCGTAGGCGAACTGCGCCGCGTCCGCTCCCTCCTGCGCCGCGAGCTGCGCCACTGTCGCGTTGATCCCGCCGGACTTGAGCAGCCCGACTTCGGTGGGACTGGCGTCGAAGCCCACGTTGAGCACCTTGCCGGTCAGGTTGAGCGCCTTGACCGCGGCCGCGACTCCCTCGGCGTTCGGCTCGGCGCTGCCGAAGAAGGCCTTGACGCCGGGGTGCGCCGCGAGGATGGAGCGCGCCACCGTCTCGCTGTCGCTGGTCGCCTGCGTGGTGTACTGGACGGGCAGCACCGTGATGCCCGGGTACGCGGCCTTGATCTCCGTCTGGAAGGACTGGATCCGCTCCACCTGCGTGGTAGCGGTCGGCGACAGGCTCAGCAGCGCGACCTGTCCCTTGCCGCCGAGCGCCTTCCCGATGTAATCCGCGGCCGCCTTGCCGCCTGAGTCGTTGTTGGTCGTGATCTCGCTGGTGAGCTTGGAGGTGTTCGACAGCCCGGTGTCCACGGTGATGACGGGAATGCCGTCGTTGAGGCAGGTGTCGATGGCCGGTGCCATCGCCACCGGGTCGGTGGGGGAGACGACGAGTACGTTGGGGTGCTTGGTGCAGACCGCCTCGACGATGGGTGTCTGATCGCTCGGGTCGAAGTTCGGCGAGCCTTGGTAGATGACGCTCATGTTGAGCGACGCTGCCTTGGTCTTCATCCCGGACAGCAGCGTGTCGTAGAAGGCCACCCCAGTCGCCCCGGGAACGTAGGCGATCGTGTAGTGCTTCGCCGGAGAACTGCTTCCGGAACTCGGTGTCGCTGGTGATGATGAGCAGGCCGCTATGGCCATGGTGACTCCGGCGGCCACGGGCAGCAGCGCCGCCCACCGTCTCGTTCTTGTCATGTGGTTCTCCTATGAACTCGCGTTTACCGGGTGCTGATCCGTCGGCTCTGGGTCTGGTCGATGTAGACGGCGGCGATGAGCACCGCACCGACGGCGACTTCCTGCCAGAACGACGGGACGTTGACGAGCACGAGCCCGGTGACCAAGACCGCGATGATCGCGGTCCCGATTACCGAGCCGATGATGGTTCCCCGGCCGCCGAACAGGCTCGCCCCGCCGATGACCACGGCGGCGATGGCGTTCAGGTTGTCGGTGGCGCCGGAGACGGGTGAGCCCGCGCCCAGGCGGGCCATGACCAGGACGGAGGCCACGCCGGCGAGCGTCCCGGAGAGCAGATAAATCTTCAGCAGGTAGCGGCGATCGTTGATCCCGGCCCGGACGACGGCGTCCCGGCTGTCGCCGATGCTCAGCGTGTACGCGCCGAACCGGGTCTTGGCCAGCAGCAGACCGCACCAGATCGTGATGACGGCCGTGATGAGGACGGGTACGGGTATCCACCCGCCGAGGTTGGTGTTGCCGAACGTGGTGACCGAACCCGGTATCGCCGAGATCTCCTGGCCGTTGTTCAGCAGGTAGCCGAATCCGGTCGCCATGCCGAGGGTGCCGAGGGTCACGACGAAGGGCGGGACGCCAGCCCAGGCAACCAAGAATCCGTTGAGCAGGCCGAACCCGGCGCCCACCGCTATGGCGGCGATGAAGCCGACGGTGACCGCGCTGATGGCGGAACCGCTGGTGGTCGCGAATCCGTGTGCCATTACCCAGGCACCCGCCGTGCCTGAGAAACCGAGCACCGCGCCAACCGAGAGGTCGATCCCGCCCGCGCAGATCACGAACGTCTCACCGACCGCCAGCAACAGCACCTCGGTCGCCGTGCTTGAGGTGTTCAGCCAGTTGGCGCGAGTCAGGAAATAGGGGGAGTCGATGCTGAACGCGATGATCAGCACCAACAGCACGCCGCCGATCCACAGGTCGCGGATCGCCGTCTGTCCGCGTAGCCACAGCGAGTGGCGCGCCGTAGCGGCCGGGACTACCGGATCGGTGTCAGTCTGGCTCGTCATTGGCCCTTCCCTGTCATCGCGCCGGTGATGAAACCGATCAGGTTCTCGCTGGTCAGATCGGCCCCGGCCAGGGTGGTCGCGATCAGTCCGTGGCGGAGCACAACAACGCGGTCGCAGACCGCGAGTACGTCCTGCATCTGATGGGAGATCAAGATGACCGCGATGCCCTCGCTGGAGACCCGGCGGACCAGTTCGAGCACCTGCTGCTGCTGCTGCTCGACGCCTAGCGCGCTCGTCGGCTCGTCGAGCAGCAGGACCTTGCTGCTCCAGGCGGCCGCGCGGGCGATGGCCAGTGCCTGCCGCTGCCCGCCGGACAGGTTCCGTGACGCGAGATGCACATCCGGGATCCGGGTGTGCAGCCGGGCCAGTTCGCTCACCGTGTGCGTGGCCATGGCCTTGCTGTCCAGCCAGCCGACCCGGCGGGCCAGCCAGTTGCGGGACAGCTTCTCCCGGCCGAGGAAGAAGTTGGCCACCACATCACGCTGGCCCGCGAGCGCCAGGTCCTGGTAGACGGTCGCGACCCCGGCTTCATGCGCCGCCGCGGGGTTGGCGAAGCGCACCGGCTTGTCGTCAAGCAGTACCTGGCCGGATGACGGGAAGTTCGCTCCGGACAGGATCTTCAGCAGAGTGGACTTGCCGGCACCGTTGTCGCCGACTATGCCGAGCACCTCACCGGCGTCCACGTGCAACGTGACGCCACGCAGCGCCTGGACTCCGCCGTAATGCTTGGTCAGATCGCGGACCGCGAGCCGTCCGGGCATTATGGTCGCTCCTTTGCGTGTGGGAAAGAACTGATCCGAGGGCGAGCCGGGCTCGCGCCGCGAATTCGCCGGGGGTCTCCCAGCGGGCCGACGATGGCGCTTCCACGGTGACCGGGATGTCCGCGGGCATCGCGGCGAGCAGGTCACGCAGCGGAAGTTCACCGTCGCCGGGCAGCAACCGCCCGCCGCGGGCCTCGCGTATCTCATCGGCGGGCGCCGCCAGCGGCGCGTCGCAGAGCTGGAGGTAACTGAGCAGACCCCGGTCGACCGCGCCCAGGTCGGCCAGGCTGACGCCGCATCGCTGGACATGCAAGGCGTCGACGAGAATCCCGCCACCACCGGAGTTAGCCGCGATGGTTACCGCATCCTTCAGCGTGGCGACGGTCCGGTAGGCCATGAACTCGATCAGCGGGCGGACACGATAAGACTCCGCCGCTTCGACGAGCCCGGCGAACGTGTCGGACAGCCTGGCCAGGTCGGGATCCTCGCAGATGGCGTTGATGTACTGGGCGCCAAGCTCGGCCGCTGACTCGAGCACTGGCCGGTAATCCGCGGACCGGGGGCCTAGCCGGATCGCCTCCACGCCGAGCACGGTTATCCCGGTGGCCGCGCAGCGGCGCACCGTCTCGGCCAGCATGGGGGAGCCCGGCCACACCGGCCACGGCTGCTCACCATCGGTGACCGGGCTGATCCGCAGTCCAACCGAGCCGAAGCCGGCTTGCGCGGCAACCGGCACCAGATCCCAGGGCGACACCCTGAGCAGGGTCAGGTGCTCCAGTCCGGTCAGCTGCGGCAACGGCCCTCCCTGCGTTTTCCTGTACTAACTAGATAGTTCATAATGTGTCTACCGGACGAGGGATGTCGTTGTAAAGATGCGGTTAGCTGATGAAGTGTGGCGATATGGTCACGACGAGAGGTGAGGGTGATGGGTGATGTTTCCGCCGCGGGCGGGGCGGACGTCGGCTCGGACCGGCAGCGAGACCCTGAGCGCACCCGGGGGGAGATCCTCGATGTCGCGATCGCCGAGTTCGCTCGGCGCGGCTACTCGGGCGCGCGCATCGACGAGATCGCTGACAAGACCCGGACCACCAAGCGGATGATCTATTACTACTTCGGTGGCAAGGAGCAGCTCTATATCGCCGCGCTGCGGCAGGCCTACTCGGTTGCCAGGAGCGCGGAGCGGATGGACGTCGAGCACCTGGATCCGGTATCCGCCATCCGCAGGCTCGCTGAGCTCACCTTCGACCACCATGAGTCTCATCCTGATTTCATCAGGATGGTGGCCGCTGAGAACATCCACCACGGCGAGTTCATCGCCAAGTCACCGGCGCTTTCCGAGCTCAACACTCGCGCCGTGTCGGTGGTGGCCAGCATCCTCGAGCGCGGTTACGCCTCGGGAGCATTCCGCCGTCGGGCGGAGGCTATTGATGTTCACCTGCTGATCAGCGCGTTCTGCTTCTTTCGCGTCTCCAACCGGTACACCTTTGGTGCCATCTTCGACATCGATCCGCTCGACCCGGCGCGACGCGAGCAGTACCGGCGGATGGCCGGGGATATGGTCGTCAGCTATCTCACCGCGCCCGAATAACACGTCCTGAATGCCATGGATGACCCACCGCAGGGGCTATGGCGCCAGCGATGGGACATCGCTGGGGTAGCGGGATGGGCGCCAGGGACCGCCAAAACCGGCATGGTGGACATTACGGACGAAATGCTCCAGATGCGCAGGGCGGAAAATCACATTAAAGATCACATCGTGCCGCAAAATCACCTTATTTCGCGACCCCGCCCGGCCCCTCGGAAAGCCTGAAACTTTCAAGGCTCCATCGCGGCCTGCAAACGATTGCATCGCGTTTCGATAACATCACGCTGACGAGCAGTGGTGTGTGAGACACATTGAGTGCCAGAGTTTACGGGTTATACAGAATACTGACCAGCGTCACGCAAGCTACGCGTGTTGTCAGAGCCGAGGTGGACTTGCCCAGGATCACCCGCAGGCGCCGTCTGATGGTTCTCTTCATATGCTGCACGAGCTTGTTTATCGTCGGCTTGGACAACACGATCGTGAACATCGCGTTGCCGACGATCGCCCGGGGGCTTGATGCCTCGGTTTCGGGTCTGCAATGGATCGTTGATGGCTACACGATGGTCCTGGCCAGCCTGCTTTTGTTCGCCGGTGCCGCGGCTGACCGTTTCGGTCGCCGTCGCGTGTTCCAGATCGGGCTGATCGTATTCACGGTGGGGTCGGCTCTGTGTTCGGTCGCGCCTGACCTCAAATGGCTTATCGCGTTTCGCGTTTTGCAGGCGGTTGGCGGGTCGATGCTGAACCCGGTGGCCATGTCGATCATCTCGAGCGTCTACACGACCCCGGCTAACCGCGCCCGAGCGATCGGTGTCTGGGTCAGCGTGTTCGGCGTGAGCATGGCACTCGGGCCGGTGCTCGGCGGGATACTGACGTCCGCGGTCGGGTGGCGGGCGATCTTCTGGGTCAACATCCCGGTCGGACTGTTCGCCGTTGTCTTCGCGTACATGCTCGTGCCGGAAACGCGGGCCAGGAAGCCACGCAGACCCGACCCGGTCGGCCAGCTGCTGGTGACGGTCGGCCTGGCTTCGCTTGTCTACGCGATCATCGAAGGCGCGCGGACCAGCTGGCACGCGCTGGAGATCCGCGGCCTGTTCGTCGTGGCCGCGGTGGCGTTCGTCGTGTTCGTCGGGTGGGAACTGCGCCGTCAGGACCCGCTGATCGACCCGCGGGTCTTCCGCACCCCCGCGCTCACTGGCGCGGTGCTGATCGGGGTCTGCTCCTTCGCCTGCCTGGGCGGGTTCCTCTTCCTCGCGACGATCTACCTGCAGGATGCGCGGGGCTTTTCGGTGCTGCGGGCCGGGCTTGACATGCTGCCCGCGGCCGTCGCCATAGCGGTCTTCCCCTCGGCCGCCACGTGGCTGGCGGGCCGGGGCGGACCGCGTCTCCCGCTGACGGTGGGCGGTCTCGCGCTGGCCCTGAGCATGGCGGCGATGTCTCAGCTATCGGCGGCGTCCGGGATCGGCTACCTCATCATGGCCGGCGCGGTGTTCGGAATCGGGTTCGCCATGGTGGACGGCCAGATCAGCGGCGAGGCGATCTCGGCGATGCCGGCCGCTCAGTCGGGCCTCGCGTCCGGTATCGCGTCGACCAGCCGTCAGGTCGGCCAGGCACTCGGTGTCGCGGTGACCGGCGCGCTGCTGAACGCGGATCTGCATGGGCCGATAGGCAGGGCGTTCGTCACTGCGAGCCGTCCCGCGTGGCTGGTCCTGACCGGGTGCGGGTGCGTCGTGCTGGCACTAGGCCTGACGGCGACGGCCCTGGCGCGCATGCCACGGTCGTCCGTCGGCGTGCCGCCGCAGCGGGATCAGCCGACGCAACCGATTCCCCGGGTTTCCGCGGCGCCACGATCGCAGCCCTTCGAGTGGTTTCCGCGCCAGCTGATGGACTATCCGGCCCCGTCGCATAGGCCGGAGCACCACCCCAAACACGGATCCAGGTAGCCTGGCGCGCGTGCTCGAACATGTCCGGGTCACCAGGTACGTGACTCCGCTACGGGAAGGCGGCAGCTTGCCCGCCCTCGTGGAGGCGGATAACTACGGGACCTACGTTATGAAGTTCCGCGGCGCGGGACAGGGGCCGCTCGCCCTCGTGGCGGAGATCGTCGTCGGTGAGCTCGCCCGCCGTCTCGGGCTGCCCACACCCGAGATCGTGCTCGCCGATCTTGACCCGCGGATCCCGCCCAGCGAGCCGGACCCGGAGATCCAGGACCTGATGCGGGCCAGCCTTGGTCTCAACCTGGGCGTGGACTTCCTGCCCGGCTCAGCAGGCTTCGATCCGCTTGGCTGGACCGCCGACTCCGGGTTCGCCAGCGAGGTGCTCTGGCTCGACGCGCTCGTGCAGAACGTCGACCGCACCTGGCGTAACCCGAACCTGCTGGTCTGGCACAAGAACATCTGGCTGATCGACCACGGCGCCGCGCTCTATTTCCATCACAACTGGCAAGGCGCCGACGCGCGCAAGCCATTCGATGCCCGAACGCACGTGCTGCTCGACCGGGCCACCGAGCTGGACGCGGCTCACGAAAAGCTCGCCCCGCTGGTTACCAAGGACCTGCTGACCGAGGTTACGGCTCTGGTGCCGAAGGAGTGGTACGGCGAAAACGGCCCGGACGCGTATGTCGGGCAACTGCTCGACCGGGCGCCGATCGTCCCGGAGGTGATCCGCCGATGAGCGATCGCGATGTGTTCGAGTACGCGCTGATCCGGGTGGTGCCGAGGATCGAACGCGGCGAGGCTCTCAACGTGGGCGTCATTGTCTATTCGAAGCCGTTCCGCTACCTGTGCACCCGGATCGTGCTTGACGAACAGCGGCTGCTCGCGGTTGATCCTGACGTGGACCTGGCGGCGGTGCGCGCCGGGTTGCGCGCGTTCGAGCGGGCCTGCATAGAGGGGCCGCTCGCGCAGCAGCCGATCGGGGACCGGTTCCGGTGGCTGACGGCGCCGCGGTCCACGATGGTCCAGCCGGGCCCGATACACAGCGGCCTCACCGCCGACCCCGCTGCCGAACTCGACCGCATCTTCGCGTCGTCTTCCCTCTCGGGAAAGTTTTGACTTTCTGGGGGCTGGGCCCCCAGGAAGTCAAAACATTCCGTGACGACCGCGCGGTTACTCCCGGGTAAGGTTGCCTCATGCGGATCGGAATGGCGCTTAACTACGCTGGCGGTTTCAGCGAGACCGTCGCGGAGCTGGCTGATTACGAAAAAGCTGGGCTGGATATCGTCTTCGTCCCCGAGGCGTACAGCTTCAACGCGGTCAGCCAGCTGGGCTACCTCGCGGCGAAGACCGAGCGCCTGCGGATCGCCAGCGGCATCCTGCAGATCTACTCGCGTACCCCCGCGCTGACCGCGATGACCGCGGCGGGCCTTGACTACGTGTCGGGCGGCCGGTTCACCCTCGGCCTCGGCGCGTCCGGCCCGCAGGTCATCGAGGGCTGGCACGGCGTGCGTTACGACGCGCCGGTGGGCCGGACCAGGGAGATCATCGAGATCTGCCGGATGGTCTGGCGGCGGGAACGGCTCGAGTACCACGGGTCGCATTACGACATCCCGCTGCCCGGGAGTCTCGGCAAGCCGCTGAAGCTGATCAACCACCCGGTCCGCGAGCGCGTCCCGATCGTGCTGGCCGCGCTCGGACCGAAGAACGTCGCACTCGCCGCCGAGCTAGCCGAGGGCTGGGAGCCGATCTTCTACATCCCGGAACAAGCTAGTGCCGTGTGGGGCGACGCGCTCGCCGACGGCTTTACCCGGCGGGACCCGGCGCTCGGGCCGCTCGACGTCATCGCCAACCTGCCGCTCGCGATCGGCGAGGACGTGACCGGGCTGCGCGACCTGACCCGGCCGATGTTCGCGCTGTATATCGGCGGCATGGGCGCGCGCGGCAAGAACTTCTACAACGACCTGGCGGTACGGCTCGGCTACGCCGACGCCGCTCGCCAGATCCAGGACGCCTACCTCGCCGGACGCAAGGATGAGGCTGCCGGGCTGGTACCAGCAGATTTGCCAGAACGTACGTCCCTCATCGGCCCGGAACCCTACGTCAGAGAGCGGCTGGCGGCGCTGCGGGATGCTGGCGTGACCACGCTGAACGTGATTCCGCTGGGCGCCGAACACCGCGACCGGGTGGCCCTCATCGAGCGGATCCGCGACCTCGCCGGCTGAGGCCGCGGATCGCAGCGCGCTGGCGGTGAGCTTGCGGTACCTGGCCTCGGCTCGCCGGTGCGACCCGATCTGCCGCACCGCGATGCCGTACAGCCACGGGCGCGCATCTGCCCTGCTCATGTCGTAACGTCCCCGGTTGCGGAACGCGGCGAGGAACGTCTCCGCCGTCAGGTCATCCGCCAGGTCCGGTCCGACCCGCGCGGTCACGTACCGCGCGATCTCCTCGGCGTGCCGGTCGAACAGCGCCGCGAACGACGCGGGCTCGCGCAGTGAGGTCCCGATGAGTTCCGCGTCGCTGAGCAGTCGTTCGCCCGGTTCTCGCGCGCGACTCACCTGGATAACCACAGGTGTACTTGCTTCATTGCGGACAGCCTCCCGTGTTTTACGGTGCTTACATCCATACTTGTCCGCTCGCGTCCAATGGGTTGCAGAGTTACTCAGGGTGTTCACTCGGTTAAGATTCCGGAGTGATGATCAGGCGTATCCGGAGCCGCCGGGCGGCCGGGCGGCCAGCCCCGGTCAGCGAACCGGATCTCAGGGAGCCGGTGGACGGTGTCTTCGAGGTGCTCAGCGCCGACCCCCGAGGCGGGGTGCTGCTCGGGCTGGCCGACGACCTGGAGTACCCGGTGCGGCTCACCGCCAGGTACGCGCTGCCACACGGCGGTTTCCTGACCGGCCTGCTGCTACCCGACGACCGGGACCGCGCCGGATGGATACTCGCCGACATGACCTCGGCGTTCCCCGGCTACCAGGCGGCGGGGGTCGCGCAGCTGGCGTTCCGGTTGCTCGAGGAACATCCGGAGGACGCCTTCCGCAACCCCCGGCTGGTGGAGCGAGGCTGGGCGCGGCAGCAGGAGGACCGGGACAGGTTCGTTGAGCACTTCGGCACCGACACGCTGATCCTGCCGCCCGCCGAGGCCGCCGCCCGGCTAAACGCCTTCCGTGAGGGGCGGTGGCCGGTTCTCGACGCGCGCACCGTAGGCGTTATTTATGACCATAACGACGGTCTGCTGATCATCCCCGAACTAGCCAGGGTGCGGAGCATGTTCAGCTACCCGGCGCTGGCCTCCGATCCGGACCACGCGCGGACGCTGCGCTGGTTTCTCGATGAGGAGTCGATCACCCCGGTCCCGCTGCGCCGCGTCGCGACCGAGCATCCGGAGACCGCGGACGAGGTGTTCCGCTCGGTGCTCGGACGGCCGGAGTTCTGCTGGGCCGCGCACGGCGAAGTGCTGCTGCGGGAGTACAAACCCGGCTACTTCGCCCGCGACGCGCGGCCCTCGGTCCTGGTCGTCGGTGACCGCCTCAGCCAGCTGCTGTAAGCCGCGTCCCGCGTCCCCGTTTTTGCTGGTCAGTGTTACACCAACCAGCAAAGAGGCTGGTTAGTGCAGCACCAACCAGAAACGGGACCAAGCGTGGGGCAGCGCGAGAAGCCGAGCGATTCGCGACGTCGGCACCAATAGTGAACTGATTTCCATCCTGCATCACATTTTCCGCTTGCCGCTTACTCATCTCTGGTCTGCCGCAACGGGAATCGCATCTAGACAGTTTCTGGAATGTAACAATACTATTGCTATAAGCATGTTAGCAGAGTCGGGAAGATAGGAAATAGCAGCAAGATGTCAGGAACGCAGATGGAATGACAAGAACCGATACCTTCATCGAACCTAGCCAGGTCACTGGCTGCAGATTCTGCTTTCTTCCGGAACCGTGGCGCATAATCTGGTCTACGCCGAATTTCAATGTGCAGATGGGGCTCGGTCCTCTCGCGGAGGGCTACGCTCTGATACTCAGCAAGTACCACTATGCGTGCTGCGCGGAGCTGCCAGTGGCATACGGGGATGAGTTCGATGAGCTTGTCCGGATGGTCGGGGCGACCCAAATCAACCTCTATGGTCGTTCCATGTTGTTCGAGCACGGGCGCAGTGGGGCGTGTCTGCCACCAGGGAACGGTGAGGACCTGTGTTACCACGCGCACCTGCACCTGCTTCCCGCAACGATGGACCTAGCGGCTGCAATTGCAACCGATTTCCCGATACTCGCCCTTGCCGACTGGGCTTCGGTTCGAGGTCGGTACGCGCTTACCGGCCGCCCGTATCTGCTTGCCGAACAAGAGGACGGAATCGCCTACGCTGAGGTCCCGGGCAAGATAGTCTCCAGGTACCTGCGGCGGGCCATCGCGACGGCATTGGGTACACCAGAACTTGAAGACTGGGTAGCCTTCCCAAGCTACTCAGTGGTAAGAGCAGGCCGCGACAAGATGGCGCGCGAGTTTACTCGGGTTGCCCATGAACGGGAGAGAGATGCAAGTTCAAGTGGCCCAGAAGGCCGTGCTTTGCGACAGCGGGAATATCTTGATGATTCAGAAGAGTTCCGCCGATCCCTGCAATCCGCTGAAATGGGAGATTCCGGGCGGTCGCCTTGAGTTTGGCGAGGAACTCTCTGACCAGCTCAAACGAGAGGTCAAGGAAGAGGTTGGGCTCGAGGTCGAGATCGGGCCGCCGCTAGCCATGTGGAAGTGGTCTATGGGGTCAGGGGAGGCCTTGGAGTCTGTACTCGCGGTTTCACGATTGTGCTTCGCGAAGAACGACGATATCAGTTTCGATGGCAACGCTGATACGGATTACCTGAGTGACTGGCGATGGGTTCCCATCGACCAAGTGGCGGACTTGGACCTTATACCCAACGCACGTGACGGGATACTGGAGTCGCTCGAAGTGCTGCAGAAATACTTTGATTCCCTGAATGCGTAATGCTGCTCTGATTGTCGGGGAGCTATGTCTTGACGTTTGGGCGCAGGTCGGCGTCCAGGGGGAGGAACTGGCCGCCCTGCCGTACGTGGGTATAGTCGCGGACGGCTCAATCGATCTGATGCCGGGCGGGACCGCGTGGCTGTTCGCGAATGCTCTGACATCTATTACTGAGATAGTCCCGCTCATCGCCGCCGCCGTCGGCAATGACCCGGCAGGCAACCTGCTCGCTGCCGAATTCGCCGAGCATGATTTCTGCACCGCGGGCCTGCTGCGAGCAGCGGACACTCCAACAGACATCATCTCGATCACGAACTTCCCTGGGATGAAGCGGCTCCTCGCCCGCCCAGCGGAGAAGGTGATACGCAAAGTCCGTGCCTGGGAATGGGATCGGGTAGCGGACCTGGTCACGGCGCACGATGTCCGTTTCGCCTGGGTGTCCGGGTATATCTTCGAAGACCATGACGCGGCGACGACGGGAAGCGTGCGTGCTCTGTTCGAGCATCTACGGGACCGGGCGATCCCCATCGTGCTGGATCTGGTGCCGCACGACTTCGTCAACAGGATCGGCTACCTGCGGCAGCTTGAGCTGGATGTAGGGCCAATTGACGTGCTGGTGGGAGAATTCTCTACCCTGGTGGGCCTTGGCCACGGCCAGGAAGCGCGATCCGGGACCGACGCGCGGCCAGCCATGCTCGAGTGCGCGCGAAGCGCCGCCCGGGGGCGGACCGGGGCGATTATCCAGCACCGTGTCAGCACCAGCCATTACGCGCTGGCGACCGTCGGACTGGGGCTGGGCGGGCATGTTGTGGATCAGGAGATACCTCCGAGCGGGCCGCGGGGCGTAGGGGACGTCCTCGCTGTTAAAGGCCTGCGGTTGCTGGGCTTGGCCTGACCGGCCTCAGTTCGATTCGGTCTCCGCGAGCTTCGCTTCAACAGCGGCGGCCTGGCCGTCGCCGAGCTCGTTGAGCAGAACAAGCGCCCGGGACCACAGGTCACGGGCCTCGGTTATGTTGCCCAGGCCGTGCTCGATGTCCCCCCACGCGTGCAGTGATTGCGCGACGCCCCACCGGTCGGATATCTCCGCCCGCACGGCGACTGCGGCCTCGTACTGCTGCCTTGCCTCGGTCGGCCTGCCGGACGCGTCATAGGTCTCCCCGAGACCGTGCAAGGTCCGGCCCTGACCCCACGTGTCGCCAACCTCGATCCGGGCGGTGAGCGCCTTCTTCAGGTAGTCCAGTGCGGCTTCGTGGTTGCCCAGCCGGAGTTCGGTCTCGCCCAGATTGGTGAAGGACCAGGCCAGCGCCTTCGGGTCCTCGTCGCGTTCGCGAATCCTTAGCCCCTCCATGAAGCACTCGAGGGCCTTGTCGAGTTGCTGCACGGCGCGGTACGCGTTCCCCAGCCCGTCGAGCGAGGACGCGACGCCCTCCATGTCACCGAGGATCCGGCGCCGGTCAAGCGCGGCCTGATGGTAGCCGATGGCCTCACGGCCACGCCCTGTCTGCGTGAACAGGGTGCCCATTCCGTTGAGCACATTCGCTTCGGCCGCCGTGTCACGCAACTCCCTGGCCGCGTCCAGCGCGATGCCGTGCGTGGCTTCCCAGTCCGACCAGTGCTTGCGGAGGTTGTAGAAGCCACGCAGAATGTCGGGCAGCTTCCACGCGATGTCCAGGAGCCTCTCCTCATAGGCCCGCGTGGTCAGCAACGCCATGTTGACACGCTCGGCCTCACACCAGGCGAGCGCGTCGGTGAAACCCTCGAACGTCCCGGGAAGGGTACCCACCAGCGGGCTCTGCACGCTGATGGGCGCTCGCTGAATCATCAGCTTGTTGGCGTTATTCGCGGTATGCGTGTACCAGCTCGCAAGGTTGCGGAAGGCTTCCGACCGTACCGAAGACTCGTCGTATGCGCGGCACTTTTTCGTGGCGTACCGGCGCATGAGGTCATGGAATTTGAAGGTCCGGTCGCCTGCGTGCTCCACCATGTGGGCTTGGGCCAGCCGGTACAACGGCCGCTCAACCTCGCCCGCGGGGGCCGTGATGAGCGCGGCGGCCGAGGCCGCGGACATGTGCGCTCCGGGATGCAAGCCGAGCCGCCGGAAGACCACACCGTCTTCATCGGGCAGGCGCTGGTAGGACCAGTCGAATACCGACTCGATTTTCAGTGAATCGTCGTCGGTAGCGAATCCGCCGAGATCAGTTCCGCTCGCCTCGAGATCGGCATAGATGGCGGCGAGGGTTGAATATGGCCGGGACTTGATGTTCTCGGCGACTATCCGGAGCGCGAGCGGTAGCCGCGCGCATCGCTCGATCAACTGGATCGCTGGGGCTGTTTCGCGCGTGACTCGCTCAGCCCCAATGACGTCGGTCAGCAGGTCTAGGGCCTCATCCTCGGTCATGAGGTCGAGGGGGAGCTGTGCGGTAGCGTGCGTGGCGGCCAGCCCCGACAGCCTGTTCCTGCTGGTTATCAGCGCGAAGGCGGTATCCGAGGTGGGCAGCAACGGGGCGACTTGATCGACCGAGGCTGCGTTATCGAGTATCAGCAGGGTCCGGCGATCGTAAAGGACGGTCCGGTAAAGAGCCGTTCGCGCCTCTGGTTCGCGAGGGATGCCGGCCGGTGGCACACCCAGCGCGCGCAGGAAGTACTCCATGACCTCATAGGGGTCAGCGGGCGTGGAGAAGTCATAGCCGTGCAGGTTCACGTAGAGATCCCCATCGGGGAACTGACCGCGCACGCGGTGCGCCCAGTGGATTGCCAACGCTGTCTTCCCGACTCCGGCGGTCCCGTCGATGGCGGAGATCACCGCGGTCCGCCGTGCCCTTGGGGTATCGGCCAGCAACCTATCGAGAAACGCTAGGTCCTCCGCGCGGCCGGTGAAATGAGCTATCCCGGGCGGCAACTGCCGAGGCACCGCTTGACGCGGCATCTGCTCGGCATCCGCCAGCGGGTCCCTCGCGGTGAATTGGCGGGCCTGCATCGGTATCTGGCCGATCTCAGGCAGCGCGGCGGCGGCGTCCTCGATGTGGGTCGCGATCAGGCTGCCGCCAGACGCGGTATACGAATACCTCCCGCGCGGCACCCCGCGTACGATGGCGACCGCCACTTCGGTGCCATCGGCCGACTGCTCTCGTTTGAGAACTGGCCCGCCGGACAGGCCGCGTGGGTTGACCGGGTCCACCGCGGCGAAGGCATCAGCGTGGAGCTTTACGGCTCGGGTGCTCCCGACGGCCAGCGACAGGTCTACTACGGTCGCCGCGTTAGTGTCGCTGTCCGCGCTCGCGGCACTGAGCGGGAACCCCATCACCCGCACGGAATCGGCCACCCGAACCTGAAATTCACCACTCGCAAGGGGAGGTACACAGAGCGCGGTCCCTCGATGGAAAGGTAACGCAACCGGAACCAACTGACCTCATCGGCCCTGTCCGATACGCAGTGCCAAGCGGTCAGTACATACGTGTCGCTGACCGCGAAGGCAGAGCGCAGTTCCTCTCCGGGGATGGTGCTCGCGGATTCATCTGCCATGCGAACGGCACGCTCCTGGCCGGTCATGATCCGGCCGGCCTGAGGCTCGATGCCGAAGTTCGCCTGGGCCCCCCTGACCCTCATGCCTGGCTGATCGTGTTATCTGGCGACCGGCGCCTGAGAACGATGGTGACCTGCGCGCTCGACTCGGACATCGCGGTGAACAGCGATTGGACCCCGGCCGACAACGTCACGCCGAACGAGACCTCTACCGATTCCAGGGGCAGCGAGCTGGGCATTGCTGGAGTGCTAGTTTGCGCATCGATGACCGTCGCGATGCGCTGAGCCGCCAGCCCGACCTGGTGGGCAATCGACTCGGTTGCCACCCGCACCGCCTCATCGCCTTTTTCAACGAGGAAATTTCTCGCCTGCCGGCCCTGAGACCGGAAGCCGGAGGTCTGATCAAAACCCGGCGCCACGTCATCGCCATCGCGATCCGGGACAGATACGGACGGGGGAACGATGGCCACCGCCACGTCGTACTCCCCAGAGGATTCAACCGTGCCACCTGGTAGTGCCATCGCGCTGTCCTCCCCGAACGTAGCTTGTCACTTTGTGTCCAAGCCTCGGCAGGAATATGTCACCAAACGTAGGCAATCATTCCCGTCTGCTGCATGCCGTAACGTCAAGTGAAATCAACTGTGAACGCATTTCGCACCATCAGCCCCATCGTCACAGCGAGAGGCTCGATCCCCGTCGGCCTCTGACCGGAAAGCCCCTCACCTCAGCTAGGTACGCGGCCGCGGACCGTTCATGGGCGGTGCGACACTGACCATCTAAGAGTGCAGGCAGCACCGCACCACCCAGAAACGGCACACCCATCGGCGACCGACTCAGCCAGCTGGTGTAAGTCCCGGTTTTTGCTCGTCAGTGTCACACTGACGAGCAAAGAGGCTGGTTGGTGCAGCACCAACCAGCAACGGGCCCGCCCCGTCAAACCCGGTCGAGCACGGTCATCGCGCTGCCGTAGTCGCCGTCCGGCAGCTCGACCGGCAGTCCCTGGCCGACCAGCACCGCCGCCGGATAGTCCCGCCCGCGGGCCCGGTACACGGCGGCCGGGTCAAGACCGGCCAGCTGGACCGGCCGAGCAGCCTCGGCGAAACGCGGCGACGGGCGCCAAGCGAACACCACCGCCCGGTCGCCCAGCACGTACTGCACGGCGGTGATACCTGGGTCGATCGGCGAGAGCCGGTACAGCGCGCCGTGCTGCACCACATCGCGCACCTGCTTGTACTCCGCGATCAGTCCGGCGGCCTCCGCGAGTTCCGCCTCGGACCAGCGCAGCAGGTCGCCGCCGACACCGAGCACGCCGGCCATCGCCACGTGGAACCTGAACCGGAGCGGCACGCGACGGCGGGTCAGCGGGTTAGGGCTGTCGGTCACCCAGGCACTCATCGTGCCCGGCGGGTAGATCCGCGCATAACCGTCCTGGATCGCGAGCCGGTCAAGCGCGTCGGTGTTGTCCGAGGTCCACACCTGATCGGTGCGCGCCATGATGCCCAGGTCCGCCCGCCCGCCACCGCCGCTGCACGACTCGATCCGCAGCCCCGGATGCGCCGCGCGCAGCCGGTCCATGATCGAGTAGACGGCGCGGACGTGATCGATCCACAGCCGCTCGGGGTCGGCATCCGCGTCCGGCCAGCCCGCTTCGGTGAACGACCGGTTCATGTCCCACTTGATGAAATCCACCCCGTTGGCCGCGACAAGCTCCTCCAGCCAGGCGTGCGCCCACGCGGCGACCTCGGGACGGGCGAAGTTCAGCACCAGCTGATTGCGTCCCTCGGTACGCCGCCGGTTCCGGTAGTGCAGCACCCAATCGGGGTGCGCGCGGTACAGGTCGCTGTCCGGGTTGACCATCTCCGGCTCTACCCAGATGCCGAACTTCATGCCCAGGTCGTGGACCGCGTCGGCGAGCGGGCGCAGTCCTTCGGCGAACCGGTCAGGGTTCGGTGTCCAGTCTCCGAGCCCTCGCGAGTCGTCGGTGCGCGCGCCGAACCAGCCGTCATCCACTACGAACAGCTCGACGCCGATCGCGGCGGCCGACCGGGCCAGTTCGAGCTGGTTCTGCTCGTTGACGTCGAATCCGGTCGCCTCCCACGAGTTGAACAGCACCGGGCGGAGCTCTTCAGGATGCGGCAGCACGTGCGAGCGGACGTAGGAATGCCACCCGCGGCTGGCGGCGCCATGGCCTTCGGCGGTGTATAGCCCGGCGAACACCGGCGTGGTCAGCGATTCGCCAGCGGACAGGACCCAGGTGGCGGCGTCGTGCCCGAAGCCACCGGTCAGGCTCACCCGGCTCTCCGACGTGCGTGAGACGGTGATCCGCCAGCTGCCGCTCCACGCCAGCGCGGTGCTCCACACCTGGCCATCGGTCTCGCTCGCCGTCCCGTCATCGAGCATCACCCATGGGTTGACGTGATGGCTGGTGGTCCCGCGGCGGCTGGTCAGCGTCAGTTCGCCGTCGGGTAGTTCGTAACGGCGTAGCTGGGTCTCGGCCGCCCACCGGCCGGTCACGTAGCTGACCCGGTAAGCGGCCAGCGGCGGCATGACCCAGGCGGCGGAGTCGAGGCGGAAAACCTCGATCGGATCTGCGTCGCCCAGATGCTCAAGCGTGACGCGGCGCTCGATCACGTCACAATCGTCGAAGACCCGGTACTCCAGTGTCGCGGCGAGCGGGTAATGCCGGTCACGCAGCCGGATCTCCAGGAGTCCGCCGTCCCGGACGGCGGCGCTATCCAGCACCCATTCGACGGCGCGGGTGCCATCGGCGAAGCGGACCTGCAAGGACGGTACGCCGAATCGCAGCCCGCCCTCGGCTGGCAGCTCCTCGGTGCCATCCCACGGTGAGCTGAACCCGGTTCCGTGCGTTGGCCGTGGCGTGTCGCCCGCCAGTTGCGGGAGCGTCAGCCGAGGACCCCAGTGCAGGTGCCGCAGCTCGCCGCCGGGCTCCACGCGCAACGCGTACGAGGTAGCGGGGGTGGTCAGCAGCCAGGTGCTGGTCACGGGGTCATGATCGATCATCGACACGCCGACACATTAGTACAATTACCGCTCTGTAATCACGGCGGTGCCGCCACCAACCGGAACCGGTAAACTAGTAACGGGGTTCCCCACGTGGGCTCCGGCACGGGGCCAGGATGTTAACCACCATGACGAGGGAACTGCTCGTCCTATTACGAAAGAACTCTTGTGGCGACCACGAACGACCTGAAAAACGGCATGACGCTGAACCTTGAAGGACAGCTATGGAATGTCGTCGAGTTCCAGCACGTCAAGCCGGGTAAGGGTCCGGCCTTCGTCCGCACCAAGCTGAAGAACGTGCTCTCTGGCAAGGTCGTCGACAAGACCTTCAACGCTGGCGTCAAGGTCGACGTGGCCAACGTCGACAAGCGGGAGATGCAGTACCTGTACCGCGAGGCCGGGGACTTCGTGTTCATGGACACCGAGACCTACGACCAGCCGCGGATCCCCGCTGAGGTCGTCGGCGACGGAGCCGACTACCTGCTCGAAGAGCAGATGGTGGTAATCGCGTTCAACGACGGCACCCCGCTGTACGTCGACCTGCCCGCCGCCGTCGAGCTGACCATCTCGCAGACCGACCCGGGCCTGCAGGGCGACCGCTCCACCGGCGGTACCAAGCCCGCCACGCTGGAGACCGGCGCGCAGATCCAGGTGCCGCTGTTCATCTCCACTGGTGCGAAGATCAGGGTGGACACCCGCACCGGCCAGTACCTCGGCCGAGCGTAAGTGCCCGCCAGGAGCAAGGCGCGCAAGCGAGCGCTCGACGTCCTCTTCGAGGCGGAGATTCGCGGCCTGCCGGTGCTGGAGCTGCTGTCTGAGCGGCAGAGCCTGGGGGAGACCCCAACTCCTGAATACGCGGCGGAGCTGGTTCGCGGTGTCACGGCGCACCGCGACCAGATCGATTCGCTGCTGACTGAGAACGCCGAGGGCTGGACCCTGGAGCGGATGCCCGCCGTCGACCGGAACATACTCCGGCTGGGCACCTACGAGCTGCTGTGGGCGGACGGGGTCCCCGACCCGGTAGCGATTAGCGAGGCCGTGCTGCTCGCCCGAGATCTGTCCACGGACGCCTCGCCCTCCTTTGTGAACGGCCTGCTCGCGAAGATCCTTGAGCTCAAGCCCACCCTCACGCTGTAACCCCAGCCACACGCTGTAACCCCAGCCACACGCGGTAAGACCGACGCTAGATAGTGATCATGGTGGGTGCTGCATTACCCAGAAAAGAGTCTCGATAATGCAGCACCCACCGTAATCGCCGGGCTCGGCGGTCGGGCAAGATGCCCCAGATGTCCGGTTTGTGGGCGGCCCTGCGAGGCGGGCGGCGCGGGAGCGGGGGCTAGGCGGCGGCGAAGCGGAGGCGCAGGCCTAGCCTGCGGCTTACGGCCATGAACCATACGACGCAGATGGCCGCACCTACCAGGGTGAGGGCGATCGTGGCGACGTAGGACAGCACGATGAAAAGGGTGAAGGGCTCGGTCACCATCATTACGGCCATGCCCAGGGTAAGCACCAGGAACAATCCCGCCCAGAACCACGTGACGCCCTGGAAGAAGCGGTGCAGCCCCTCGTGATGCTCATCCGGCTGCTTGAGCGCGACCACCTCGGCGGCGAGTTGTGCCACCAGCGGCTTGCGGGTCGGGGCGGTGCGGGCGAACAGCACGCACATCGCCAGGTTGGCCAGCGGGAATTGCAGCAGGTACATCCACACGTTGCCGGTGAAGATGACCACCGCGGTCTGCAGCGTTAGCACAAGGGCGGAGATCATCAGCAGTGCCGAGATATTGCCGGACGTCAGCTTGCGAATCACGATCAGCAGCCATACAACGCCGAGCCCAGCCAGCAAGCCGGGGTTTCTGCCCCATAGGTCGGTGCCCACGATATAGGCACCAAAAGGCAATCCCACGGACTCGGCCATGTTCCACCCGGCAGTCCAGATCAACCGGCGGGGGTGGGGGAGTTCCAGATGCTCACATTCAGGTATGGGCGCTGGCATGGCGTTGAGCATACGGGCACCGGCGCCGCTCTGTGGCCGCATTGCCACACGACGGCGTGTCGGATCGAGTTCGGGCTGTGAGATGTCCACAGCTGTAACAACGTCTGTGCAGGCACGGAAGTTCAAACATCGAAGATTAACAGTTTGTAACGTAAGAACTACGTTATGGACTGGACCGGACGTCGAGGAACGTCGGCACCGGCACTAGATTGAGAGGGGGAGGGCAGACCTAATGGCAGCAGACATTCCGGCAGGCACCGCGACGGCATCCGCAAGCACCGGTGCCCAGTCATCCGGTGCCCAGTCATCCGACGATGGCGCTGCCGAGCAGCGCTGGCGAGACGGTACCCAGCCATCCGTGATCTGGCCCGTGCTCCGCGAGGTAGTGGCCTCCCGGGGGCTCGATACCGGCCGGCCGGTACTGGACATCGTCGACGTCGGCGGCGGTACCGGAGGGCTGGCCGTCGCCTTCGCGGGGCTCGGGCACCGGGTAACCGTGGTGGACCCTAGCCCCGATGCCCTGGCCGCCGCGCAGCGCCGGGCGGCCGAGGCGCAGGTGCCGCTCACCGCCGTCCAGGGTGAGGCGGACGAACTGGACGCGCTGATCGGCGCGGAAACGGCTGACCTGCTGATCTGCCACAGTGTCCTGGAGTACGTAGAATCACCGGCCGCGTCGATGGCCGTCATCGCCCGGGTACTGCGGCCGGGTGCCACCGTCAGCGTGCTGGCGTCCAACGCCGCGGCGGCCGTGCTGCACCGGGCGCTCGCGGGCCGGTACGCCGAGGCAGCGGAACTGCTCGCCGGAATGGACGGCGGCGCCGCCGCGCCGCCCCCACGACGGTTCACCCTCGACGGGCTGATCGCGGTGATCGAGGGCGCTGGACTGCGGGCGGGTGCCGCGCACGGCGTCCGGGTGTTCGCCGGGCTGATCCAGCCGGCCGTCGGCGGGACAGACACCGGAGCGGCGGACGCGCTGCGCGCGCTTGAGCAGTCCGCCGCGGGCTATCCGGCGTTCCGCGATATCGCCGCCCGGCTGCACGTGCTCGGCCACCGCTGAGGACCGGCCATGCCGTCCCCTTCCGACGACGAGGGCTGCACCATCCTGCACGTCGACATGGACGCGTTCTACGCGAGCGTGGAGATACGTGACCGCCCCGAGCTAGCCAACCGTCCGGTCATTGTCGGCGCCGAGACGACCCGCAGCGTGGTGCTGTCCGCGACGTACCCGGCGCGTGCCTTCGGCGTCAGCTCGGCGATGCCGGTCGCCCGGGCCAAGCGGCTGTGCCCGCAGGCGGTGTTCATCCCGCCGCGGCACTCGCTGTACGCCGAGGTGTCGCGTGGAGTGATGGAGATCTTCCGGTCGGTGACTCCGGAGGTCGAGCCGCTCGCGCTGGACGAGGCGTTCCTCGACGTATCGGGCGCGCTCCGGAGGCTGGGCTCGCCGACCCAGATCGCGGAGAAGATCCGGCAGGAGGTATCGGAGCAGCAGGGGATCACCTGCTCGGTGGGCGTGGCATCGCGCAAGTTCGTGGCGAAGGTCGCCTCGGCCGGGTGCAAGCCCGACGGGCTGCTGGTCATTCCGGCCGACGGGATCTTGGACTTCCTGCACCCGCTGCCGGCCGGCGTGCTGTGGGGTGTCGGGGACAAGACAAGAGACGTGCTCACCCGGCTCGGGCTGCGGACGGTGGGCGATATCGCCCACATACCCATGGCCACCCTGCAGCGCGAGCTTGGCGCCGCGGCCGGGGAGCACCTGCACGGGCTGGCTTGGGGCCGTGACGACCGCAAGGTGGTACCGCACTCGCCGGACAAGAGCGTGGGGGCCGAGGAGACCTTCGCCGCCGATGTCGACGACCCTGAGATGATCCGCGAGGAATTGCTCCGGCTGTCCGGCCGCACGGCCCAGGCGCTGCGCTCGTCCGGGTATCTGGCCAGGACGGTGACCGTGAAGCTCCGGCTGGCGAACTTCAAGACCATCACCCGGTCGCGGACGCTCGGCCAGCCCACCGATGTCACCCAGGACATCTACGCGGCCGCGTGCCAGCTCTACGAAGGCTCTGGGCTTGACCGCCGGGCTCGGCTGCGGCTGGTAGGGGTCCGCGTGACGGGATTGCGGCCCGCTTCTGGCGCCGCCATGCAGATGAGCTTCGATGACCGACCGGTCGGTTGGAGGGAGGCTGAGCAGGCAATGGACCGGATCGCCGGCAAGTTCGGCCCTGACACCGTCCGCCCAGGTAGTCTTGTGAGGGTTGCGAAACCACATCAACCGGGTAACGAGTTCACATGAGCCAGGTCACAATCAGCCGCGCAGATGCCTCTTCCACGCCGAGTACTCAGGCTCGTATCCTTGAAAGTGAACCAGGTATGGTGATGGTCACCGCACCCCAGGCGTTCCATGGGAGGCGTCGTGCCGCTCTCTGAGCATGAGCAGCGTCAGCTCGAGCAAATCGAGCAGGCGCTCTATCGGGACGATCGCAGGCTAGGGCGATTGGTGCGCTCGAGCGATCCGAATGTGCATTACCGCCGTCGCCTGATCGAAGCCATCGTCGGGTTCGTGGTCGGTGCCGGGCTTCTCGCGGCAGGTGTGGTCATAACCTACATCTGGCACGTTGGGCTCATTGCCGCCGGGTTCGTCCTCATGCTGCTGTGTGCCGTGTGGGCGATCTCCAGCTGGCGTCATATGGCCCAGATCAGGCTTGGCGTGGCCGATCCCGACGGGACGATCAGGGCGGCCAAGCGTCGCAAGGGTAAAAAACGCTCCAAACAACCCCCGACGGGCATGATGGAGCGCCTCGACGAGCGCTGGCGCCGCCGCCAAGAAGGCGAGCTGTAAGCTCTCCGGCGTTACCGTGGGTCGTTCTCAGCGGATATAGCGGAGAACGACCCAGGTTAACGCCGGCGCACCGGCTAGCCCTCGGCGCCCCGAGGACGCCAGCGGCTGAGGCGGGCTCCGAAATCAAGGAACCTGGACGCTCGGGCCGTCGCTGGCCCGAGCACCGACATCGGCAGCAGCCATGCCTCCAGGCGGGCGCGTCGGCTGACCGCGGCCCTGATCGCCTGCCGGGCCAGGACCGTATCCGCGCGCAACCCGTCCGAGGGCGCTGGGGTGGCGGAGTAGCGCGCTCGCTCGGCGGCCATCGCGATACGGCGCATCGCTTCCGCGACGTCCGCCGGGACCACTAGCTCCGCGGCCAGCCGGGTGGCCAGCGCGCGTGGCGACTCGCTTGGCCTGCTGGCGATGTGATGATCGGCGAGGTCGGCGCGGAACTGCCGCCACGCTGTGTCGGCCGTCGCCACTGCGGCCGTCGCCACCGCCGCGGCATCGGTATCACTGGCCGCGGCTTCGGTGCGGGTGGCGGACCGCCAGCGGAGCGATCGCGCCGTTACCCGTGCCAGCCCGGGAAGCACGAGCACCAGCAGGATGAGCGCGGCCGCCAGGAGCACAAAGATCCAGGGATCAGTCGCGGCCGGCCGACCGCTGGCACCGGTAGCGCCGTCGGCGTCGCCGGCCGGCAGGTCATGCAGCCGCGAGCCGGTCTGGTGCGAGTTCGAACCGGATGCCGGATTCGTCGCGGAGGACGACGGCGTGGTTGTCGGCGCGGTGATCGGGCCGCCGGGGAAGGCCGGCAGCGCGGCGTACGCGGGGGATGTCGCGGTGCCCTGTCCACCGGAGCCCGCCGGGGTCGGCTCGAAGCGTATCCAGCCCACGCCGCTGAAGTACAGTTCCGGCCACGCGTGCGCGTCGGAGGTGCGCACCACCCACGAGCCGTTGGACTGACGCTCTCCGGCCGTGTAGCCGATGGCGTACCTCGCCGGAATACCCAGCAGCCGGGATAGCACCGTCATCCCGTACGCGAATTGCTCGCAGTAGCCGCGCCTCGTGTTCTCCAGGAATGTGGTCAGCGAAGCGGCGTTGGTCACCGACGGTGCGCTGAGGGTGTAGGTGAACCCGCCCGTCGTGCTCAGGTATGACTGCAGCGCGAGTGCCTTGTCCAGCTCCGTTTTGGCGCCGCTGGTGATCTTCTCGGCTAGCGAGCGAAGCGAGTCATAGCTCGCCGGAACCGTTTCGTACGGGCCCGCGATGTTCCCCGGAGCGGCGGTGGCCGAGTCAAGCTCTTTCGTGGACGGCTCCAGGTCAAGGCTGGTCACCTTGTAGCTGAACCCCGCGAGGTTGACGTTTCTGGTGAGGACCATCAAGCTCTGCCGATCGACGGACCAGGATCCGGCCGCGTTGAGCGTGACCGGCGGATACGGCAACGGGAGGAAGGACGCCACCGACGAGGAACTGACGTCCGAGCTGAACTTGATCGTCGTGGAGACGGTGCTGGCCGGCGTCTTCGTGCGGTTAAGCCCGGTGGCGGCGGGCAGCCGCGGGCCCACCGGCACGGTAGGAATGCTTGGTGCCCACGTCCAGCCAGAGTCCGTGAGCTGGCCGAGCACGTATTCCTGGAGATACTGGGTGGCGGCGTCCGGGTTCGTGGTGGTGTACGTGAGCACGGTCTGGCGGGTCTCGGTGAGCTGCTTGCTCAGCTGCGTGACCGGACTGGGCAGCGTGACCGGACCGCCGTTATCACCGGAGCCGCCGAACGTCCACGCCCCGGCGAACAGCCGTGTCGCGTGCAGGCCAGGCACTAGCAGCGGAACACATAGCGCCAAAACGACGGAGGCCAGTCCCACGCGCCTGCCCGCCGTGGCGAGCGCGGTCGTGTCCGGGGTGAAGTTCGCCGACCCGGCCAGCCGCCCCCAGGCGCGTATCCGTTGCCGTCCGTCCGCTGACAGCAGTCCCAGGTACCCGGCCGAGGCCAGGCAGAACACGATCGCGGTCCCGATACCGCTGCGATGGACGCTGACCGCGAACGGCTCGGTGAAGAGCATCAGCAGCGGCAGCCCGGCTACCGCGGCGCTGCGCAGCCGGATCGCGATGAAGTCGACGAGGATCGCGACCGCCCCGACCCCGGCGCAGACGAGCACCACCAGCGAGGGGACCTGGGGGACCGGTGGCGCGTACGTGTTCACCGAGTCCAGTCCCTGGCCGGCCAGGTGCGCGAGCGCGTCCAGCGAGCCTGGAGTGGGGATGAGGAAGGCCAGGGAGTGCGGTGCCTCGAACCTGACGTTCAGGTACAGCAGCAGGCCGACGAATCCGCCCGCCAGGCAGACCAGCGGCGGGAGCCTGCGTATCCGGGTGAGCATGCCCGCGCCGGCGACCACGATGACCGCCATCGAGCTCGACCAGAACCACAGGGACCCGTTGAAGATGGGGTACAACGCCAGCGACGCGAGGATGGTCGCGATCGCGGCGGCGATGGTGAGCTTGCGGTCGGGCATGCGGATCACCCGGCCGGAGGAACGGGAGTGGCGGGGGGAACAGGAGAGGCGGGGGGAACGGGAGAGGCAGGAGGAGCGGAGGCGTGGGCCGGGGGAGCCGGCGCCGTCGGCCGTCGTACCTGCCGCCAGGCCTCCGGCAAGTCGGCGGGCACCGGCGCGGACGCGACACGCCATCCTGCCTGGGTGAGGATGGTCGCGGCCCGGCCGGAAGTGCCGCCGAGCAGCAGTGCGAGCGTCGGCGCGCCGCCCCGTCTGGTCGCGGCCAGTTGCCGCGCCTCGTCGTCGGTCAGGTGCGCGAGCACCGCGATGATCTGTCCGCCGCCCGCCTTTCCTATCCCCTTGCCGGTCAGGGCCGTGATGGCGGCGCGCAGGCTCGTCCGGCGCGATGGGCTTATCACCGCGAGCGTGTCGAGCAGGGTGTCCTGGAAGGTTCCCTGGTATCCCACTTCGCCCTCATCGGTGACAAAACGAGCGTCGAATCCCTCACCTGACAAGTGGACCCCGATGGACGCGGCGGCGCTGACGGCGAATTCGAACGTCGAGTCCGGCCCGGTGGAGGCGTAGGCGGACCGGCGCGTGTCGAGGAACAGCGTCGCGCTGTTACGCCAGTGCTGTTCCTCCCGGCGGACCATCAGCTCGCCGTACCGCGCGGTGGACCGCCAGTGCACTCGGTGCAGGCTGTCACCATCCCGGTACGCGCGGGGCGCGACGTCATCCTCGCCGCTGGCGGAGATCGTGCGGCGCCCTCGGTCGCCCTCGCCAGGCCAGTTGCCTGCCAGCGCCGGCTGGTCGAGCGGCACGATCCGCGGCGTGACCGTCAGCGTGGAGGTGGCCGCGAAGGCCCGGCCGATCTCGACCAGGCCAAAGGAGTCCGCCACCCGTACCTGCAGCGGCCCGAGCGTGAACTTGCCTCTGCTGTCGGACCGCACCTGATAGCTGTAGTCGCGGTAGCCGTTGGCCTCTATCCGGTCAAGCAGGAACCGTGGCCTGCTGCCAAGGCCATAGGGAATGGTGTCCTCCGCGAGCAGCAGCCCGGTGCGCAGCCGCGACACGTTGGTCAGCCGCAACGTCACGGTGACCGGGATACCGACCGGTACCCGGCGCGGGTTCAGCGAGCGGGCGCAGGACAGCCGGTACCTGGCGCGGCTCGCGGTCATCGCGGACAGCAGTGGCAGCACCAGCAGCAGCGCGCCCACCCGGACCAGGTCGGGCTCCGGGATGCCGAGCCCGCACAAGGCGGCGGTGATGCCCGCGGCGATGAAGCACTTACCCCGGGTGGTGAGTGCCCCGAAGACGGTCCGCATTGTCGTGCCCGGTCAGCCGCGAGGAAGCGGGACCCGCTCGACGAGCCGCGCGACTACCTGATCGGGCTGGACGCGTTCCACCATCGCTTCCGCTGTCGGGAGCAGCCGGTGCGAGAGCACCGGGCCCGCGAGTGACTGCACGTCGTCGGGAATCACGTAATCGCGGCCGTCCAGCGCCGCCCAGGCCCGGCTGGCTCGCAGCAGGTGCAGCGTGGCGCGCGGCGACGCGCCGAGCCGCAACTCGGGTGCCGACCGGGTGGCGCTGGTCAGCGCGATGATGTACTCCTTTACCGACGCCGAGACGAGCACGCCGCGGACCGCGAGCACCAGCTCTTGTATCTCCTTGGCACTCGCCACCGGCCGGAGCTGGTCGAGCGGCGAGGCGGACCCGTGGGTGTCCAGCATCTCCCGCTCCGCGGCGGCGGTGGGGTAGCCCACCGAGATCCGCGCGGTGAACCGGTCGCGCTGCGCTTCGGGCAGCGGGTAGGTGCCCTCCATCTCGACCGGGTTCTGCGTCGCGATCACCATGAACGGCGCCTGCAGCGGATACGTGGTGCCGTCCACCGTGACCTGGCGTTCCTCCATGCACTCCAGCAGCGCGGACTGCGTCTTCGGGGACGCCCGGTTGATCTCGTCGCCGACCACGATGTTGGCGAACACCGGCCCTGGCTTGAACTCGAAGTCGCGGCGTTCCTGGTTGTACGCGCTCACGCCGGTGATGTCGCTTGGCAGCAGGTCCGGTGTGAACTGCACCCGGCGTCCCGAGCAGTCGATGGCGCGGGCCAGGGCCTTGGCGAGCATCGTCTTCCCGACCCCGGGCACGTCCTCGATCAGCAGGTGTCCCTCGGAGAGCAGGACAGCGAACGTAAGCCGGACCGCCTTCGACTTACCGTCGATGACCGACTCGATGGCCTCGCAGACCCGCTGCGCCGTCGCCGCGAGATCGTCGAGCGCGAGAGTCTTACCTCGCCCCGTATCCAGTACCAACACGGCCTCCTTGTCAGGCAGGGCCCGATTTGCACTACTGACAGTACGTCGTCGCGCTGGCGCGCGCACACCCGTCCGGGTGGGGGATCAAGCCCCCCACTCGTCCCCCACTTCGCCCCACCGCCTGTGACCAGGGGTTTTGTGACCATGAAAGTCGTCGGCGGAGCGTTTTTGCCCTTGACGGTGGAGCGTTGTGGGGTACAGTGGGGGGCAGTGGAGGCGAATAGGTAGCCAAAGCTCGCCGGTGGCGGGAGGTGAGAACCAGATGTTTCTCGGTACTCACGCGCCCCGGCTTGATGAGAAGGGCCGCCTGTTTCTGCCGGCGAAATACCGTGAGGAACTGGCTGGGGGAGTGGTGATCACGAAGGGCCAGGAACGCTGCCTTTACGTGTTCCCCCACGCCGAGTTCGGCCGGATCACCGAGGCGCTGCGGACGGCACCGGTGACGGCCAAGGCGGTGCGCGACTACAGCCGCGTCTTCTTCGCCAGCGCATCCAACGAAGTCCCCGACAAACAAGGCAGGATCACCGTCCCCACCGCGCTGCGCTCGTACGCGGGGCTGCAGAAGGAATGCGTGGTCATCGGGGCCAACACACGTCTGGAGATCTGGGACTCCCAGGCATGGGAGACCTACCTATCCGACCAAGAGGACACGTTTGCCGAAGCGGCCGAGGAGGTGCTGCCTGGGATCTTGTGACCCGCGGTTGCCCTGCGAGGTTTCCACCCGCGTCCGGTCCGCACGCGCTGGCGTCCCTTCCCCGGTGCCAGACGGCGGCCCGCCAGTGGCGCGGACGGAAACCTGGCTGGGCGGCTATCGCCGGCCGCTGTCGCGACACGTCGGCGAAGAACAACGTCGCGTACGCAGCGTGACGCACTAACTAACGAGCGGAGGGGGTCAGGTGGGCAGTCCTGCCTATGGTCACGTGCCGGTTATGGCCGCGCGCGTTACCGAGATCCTGACGCCCGCGATCAACGTTCCCGGCGCCGTGCTCGTCGACGCCACCCTTGGACGCGGCGGGCACGCCCGTGCCCTGCTCGACGCATGCCCACAGGCCTCGCTGATCGGCATCGACGCGGACCCCGCGGCCATCGACAGCGCGGCGGCGCTGGGCGAAGATTTCCCTGGCCGCGTACGGCTGGCCCGCACCTTCTATGACGACATCGCCGAAGTGGTAGCCGACGCGGGCTACACCACCATCCAGGGCGTGCTGTTCGACCTTGGCGTGTCCTCACCGCAGCTCGATGACACGGAACGCGGGTTCGCCTACTCGCGTGACGCGCCGCTCGACATGCGGATGGACCCAGACGGGCCGCGCACGGCCGCGGACATCGTCAACTCCTATCCGGTCGCCGAGCTGGCGCGCGTGCTCCGGGTCTACGGCGAGGAGCGTTTCGCTAACCGGATCGCCCAGGCCGTCGCCAGAGAACGTGACCGCGAGCCGCTGGCCACGACATCCCGGCTGGCGGGCATCGTCCGCGATGCCATCCCCGCCCCCGCGCGGCGCACCGGCGGCAACCCCGCCAAGCGCACCTTCCAGGCGCTGCGCATTGAGGTGAACGACGAACTGGGCAGGCTGAGCCGCGCGCTTCCAGCCGCCCTCGACCTGCTGGCCCCCAGCGGGCGGTTCGTCGCGCTCGCCTACCACTCGCTTGAGGACCGGCTAGTGAAACGGACGCTAGCCACCCGTACCGCCGATCCCGCACCGCGTCGGCTCCCGGTGCGCGGCGAAGCAGCGGAGTTCCGCTTGCTGACCCGGGGCGCTGAGCGACCTGACAGCGCCGAGATCGACGCTAACCCGCGCGCGGCATCGGCCCGCCTGCGCGCGGCGGAGCGAACAGGCCACTCCCACGACCAGCCAGGAGGGCGATGATGGAAGGTGCCGGTTCGGGGGGACGCCCCCGCGGAACACCCCGGGGCAGCAGTGGCGCCGCGGGACGCTTGACGCCGCCGGGAACGGCGTTGCTCGATCCGCCGCCGCGACCACGTTCGGGTGTCCCGCCCACCGCCCCCTACATCGCGCCAGCGGACCGTCCGGCTCCGCAGGTTCGCCCGGCGCCCATGCCCGGCCCAGGCACTCAGCCGCGCCCGGGTCCTCAGCCGCGGCCGAGCAAAAAGGCACGCCCGAGTACCAAGGCGCGACCCAGCACTCAGGCTCGCCCCGGTACCGCGGCCCGGCCAGAAACCCAAGCGCGTCCCGGTACCACGACGGCGGCAACCGGTGCGGTCGCCCGGGAGGTCGGTCGGGGCCGGTTGGCAGGGGGGGCAGAGGATACCGCGCGCCGGATGCCGTTCATCGTGCTGCTGTGCGGTCTGCTGGCCGGCGCGCTCGCGTCGCTCCTGGTGATCAGTACCACGCTCGCCGCCGGTTCCTACCGCATCACCAGCCTGCAGCAGCAAGTCGGCGCGCTGTCGCTGCAGCGCCAGCAACTGCTGGAACAGGTCGCGTCTGATGAGTCCGCCTCGATCATCGGCGAGCGCGCCTATCAACTTGGGATGCGGCCGCCAGGGATGCTCAGGTTCCTTAACCTCAAGACCGGCAAGGTCCGCACCGACGCCGGAACCGGCGCCACCGCACAGATCGACGTCCCGGGCTACACGCCGTGACTTTCGGGGGCCGCGAACCCGGGCGACCGGGGCCATCCGGGGCCAGTCGGCCCCCGGGCGCCACCCCTCATCACCAGGGACCGCACCGGCGTGCGCCGCACCCGCGCCGCACCCGCGGTGCCCCGACGCCGGGCGCTGATCACTCGCGGCCCGTCCGCGACCGCCGCCGGATGGCCGACGGGCGGGCCGAAGAGATGAAGCGCCGCCGTTCTGCGGAACTGCGTCGTAAGGCGGTGCGGCGGGTCAGCCTCGGGCGGGGCGATCCCGGACGGCGGCTGGGAATTTCCTTGCTTTGCATCATCTTCGTGCTCTCGCTGTTCGCCGGGCGGCTGGTCCAGCTGCAGGGTCTGGAGTCCGCCGCCTACAAACAGCTGGTGAAGAAGGAGCAGATCACCACCATCCCGCTGACCGCGGTGCGTGGATCGATCACCGCCGCCAACGGGCAGACGCTGGCGATGACCGTGCAGACCTACACGGTGATAGCCGACCCCGAGGAGATGACCGCGCCGCAGCGCCTCCGGGTGGCGCAGGCGCTCGCCAGGCCGCTGAGCACGACCGCGTCCGCCATCGAATCCCAGCTGGCGAATCCGACCTCGCCGCAGTACCAGGTGCTGGCCAAGGGCGTGCCCGCCAGCACGGGTAACAGGATCAATGCGGAGAACCTGCCGGAGATCACGCTCGAGTCCACCTATACGCGTGACGTGACGCCCGACGGCGAATCGGCCGCGGACCTCCTCGGGTTCACGAACTCCGCGGGGGGCGGCGTCGGCGGCATCGAGCAGGAATACAACGCGCTGCTGTCCGGGCATGACGGGAGCGAGCAGGTCGAGACGGGCATCAACGGCGAGCCGATCCCGCTGGCCGGGGAGAAGGTCACCCCGGCGGTGAACGGCGAGTCGGTCAAGCTGACCATCATCCCGGCCCTGCAGTGGCAGGCCGAGCAGACCTGCAAGGACCGGGTCGCCGAGACCCACGCCAAGAGCTGCACAGTCGTCATCATCCAGCCCAAGACCGGCTACATACTCGCGATGGCGCAGTGGCCCACCTACACCGAGGCGACCTCCTCCTATCCGACGAACCTCGCGCTGCAGGACGTGTTCGAGCCCGGTTCCACGGCCAAGGTCATCACCGCGTCGGCCGCGTTCGAGCATGGCGGGCAGACGCCGATGTCCGCGTACAACATCCCGTACGCGATCAACGAGGGCGGCCTCCTCATCCACGATGCCGAGTACTCGCCTGATGAGCGGTACACCATCGCGGGGATCATCGCGAACTCCTCCAACGTCGGCATGGCGCAGGTCGCCACGCACATCTCCGCGGCGCTGCAGCACCAGTACCTGAGCGCGTTCGGGCTCGGGCAGCTGACCGGGGTGGGCCTGCCCGGCGAGAGCCCGGGCATCCTGCACCCGCTGTCGCAGTACTGGGAGTCGCTGAAGTACACACTGGCTTACGGCCAGGGCGTGGACGCGACCGCGCTGCAGATGGCCGAGGTGTACGCGACGCTGGCTAACGGGGGAGTGCACGTGACCCCGACGATTGTCGCCGGGATCACCAACTCCGCTGGGCACTACACGCCGACCGCCGCGGGCGCCACCCAGCGGGTGGTCCAGGCGAAGACCGCGTCGGAACTGATCAAGATCCTGCAGCAGGTGCCCGGCGTCGACGAGGAGGCCGACCAGCCGTGGGGCATCATCCCCGGTTACGCGATCGCCGCCAAGACCGGGACCTCCAGCGAATCGGGCGCTAGCTGCCCGGATTCGCTGTGCGAGTACGGGTCCAGCTACATCGGCATGGCGCCAGGCAATGACCCGCAGGTCGTGGTCGCGGTGAACGTGCAGGACCCGTCCAAGGCGAACGATGACTACTTTGGAGATGTCGTCGCTGGTCCCGTGTTCTACCAGGTGATGAAGGCGGCGCTGGCGACACTCGAGATCCCGCCGAGTGACTATCAAGTCCCTTACGTGCGGCTCAACGCGCCGTGATAGGAGGTAACCTCTGGGCGTGATCCGCCCCGCCCGGCCGCAGGCGAGACCGTTGTCCGGTCTCGGCCAGTTGCTGTTCGGAAGCAGCCCGAACGAGCCCGGCCGCATCACTGGGGTAACGCATGATTCCCGGAGGGTAGTCCCCGGGGATCTCTATGTCGCGCTGCCAGGCACACAGGCGCACGGCGCCGCGTTCAGCGCCGCCGCCGCCGAGGCCGGCGCGGTCGCTATCCTCACCGACCCGGTGGGGCGTGACCGGGCGGCGCGTACCGGGCTGCCCGTATTCGTGGTGCGCTCGCCGCGCGAGCTCCTCGGGAAGGTCGCCTGCTGGGTGCACTCCGACCCGTCGACGCGGCTGACCCTGATCGGGGTGACCGGGACCAGCGGGAAATCCACGTCGACCTACCTGATCGAGGCCGGGCTGCGCGCCGCCGGGCACGTGACGGGGCTGATCGGCGGGGTGACGCTGCGGATCGGTCCGCGTGAGGAGCCCGCCGGGCTGACCACGCCGGAGGCCACCGACCTGCAAGCACTGTTCGCGACAATGGCCGAACGCGGTGTAACCGCCGCCTCGATGGAGGTCTCCTCGCACGCGCTGGCGCTCGGCCGGGTGGCGGGCACGCGTTTCGACGTCGCGGTGTTCACCAACCTGTCGCAGGATCACCTGGATTTCCATCCGACGATGGAGGACTACTTCGAGGCCAAGGCCCAGCTGTTCACGCCGGCGTATTCCGCGCTCGGGGTGGTCAACATCGGCGACGAATGGGGCCGCCGCCTCGCTTCGGTAGCCTCGGTACCGGTGACGACCTTCGCGGTGCAGCCAGCCGCGGAAGACCAGCCAGACTGGGCCGCGGTGGACGTGCGCTCTGGCGCCGACGGGTCGTCGTTCCGGGTGATCGGTCCCGGTGGCGTCGAGGCCGACGCCACGGTGTCGCTGCCCGGCGCCTTCAACGTGGCCAACGCGCTCGGCGCGATCGTCGCGCTGGTCGAGGCCGGGGTGCGGCTCGAGGACGCGGTGGCCGGGATCGCCGCCTGCCCGGGCGTTCCTGGGCGGCTGCAGCGGGTTCCGGGAGGGCCGCCGGACGTATTCGTGGACTACGCGCACAAGCCCGGTGCGGTGGAGGCCGTGCTGCGGGCGCTACGCGAGGTTACCCAGGGCAACCTGATCATCGTGCTTGGTTGCGGCGGTGACCGGGACCGGGCCAAGCGCCCGATGATGGGCGCCGCCGCCGTCAGTTTGGCCGACACGGCGGTGTTGACGAGCGACAACCCGCGTTCTGAGGATCCGCTGGCTATTCTGTCCGCGATGCTGGAAGGCGTCCTGACCGTGCCGCCGGGGGAGCGGGCACGCGTCGTTGTGGAACCGGACAGAGCCGCGGCGATCAATCACGCGATCGGCATGGCAGACAAGGGAGATGTGGTCGTGGTGGCCGGCAAAGGCCATGAACGCGGACAGTACGTCGCCGGAACCGTGCTGCCATTCGACGACTCTGAGGTGGCTGGCGCCGCTTTGCGTGCCAGGGAGGACAAGCTTTGATCCGGATGTCACTGGCGGAGATCGCTTCGATCACCGCCGGTTCGGTGCATGGCGACCCGTCGGTCGCCGTGACAGGCTCAGTGGTCATTGACTCGCGGCGCGCCGCGCCCGGCGGGCTGTTCGCGGCCCTGGCGGGGGAGCGCGTGGACGGGCACGACTACGTGGCGGCGGCGCTCGAGGCGGGTGCCACGGCCGTGCTGGCCAGTCGGCCTGTCCCGGCGCCGCACGTGCTCGTGGCGGACGTGACGGAGGCGCTGGCGGCGCTGGCGCGGTTTGTCGTGAGCCGGCTGCCCGGCATGACGATCGTCGGCATCACCGGGTCGTCGGGGAAGACCTCGACCAAGGACCTGACCGGCGCCCTGCTGGAACGCCTCGGCCCCACGGTCGCGCCGGAGGGCTCGTTCAACAACGAGCTGGGCCTGCCGCTGACCGTGCTGCGGGCCGACGAATCGACCCGCTACCTGGTGCTCGAGATGTCGGCGCGCGGCGTTGGGCACATCGCCTGGCTGTGCGATGTCGCACGCCCGTCGATCGGCGCGGTGCTGAACGTGGGCCAGGCGCACGTCGGCGAGTTCGGATCCCTGGAAGGTGTGGCGAAGGCCAAGGGCGAGCTGGTGGAGGCGTTGCCCGCGTCCGGCGTGGCCGTGCTTAACGCCGGTGACCCCCGGGTGATGGCGATGGCGGACCGCACGGAGGCGCGGATCGTGACCTTCGGGGATTCCGGTGAGGTGCGCGCCGAGGACGTCTGGCTGGACGAGCTGGCGCGCCCGTCGTTCACGCTGCGGATGCCGTCCGGGTCCGCGCTGGTGCGCATGCTCGTGCACGGCGCGCACCACGTGGCCAACGCGCTGGCCGCGGCGGCGATCGCGGCGGAGCTCGGCATGCCCGTTACTGACATCGCCGAGGGGCTGTCCGAGATCACGGCGCGCAGCAAGCGCCGGATGGAACTGCACCGCCGTGGCGACGACGTGCTGGTCATCAACGACGCCTACAACGCGAACCCGGACTCGGTGCGGGCCGCCATCGACGCGCTCGCGCACCTGGCGGCTTCCGGGCGAGGATTTGCCGTCCTTGGCTATATGGCCGAGCTTGGCCCTTCGACGGAGGCTAGCCACCGGGAAGCCGGTAAGCTCGCGGCGCGGGCGGGCCTGGCGGGCGTGATCGCTGTCGGGCCTTCCGCACGGCCGGTGCTTTCCGGCGCCGAGGCGGAATCCGGCTGGGACGGCGAGGCGATCTGGGCGCCGGACAACGGGTCCGCGATCGCCGAGCTGCGCAGGCGCCTGCGCCCTGGAGACGTAGTACTGATAAAGGCTTCGCGCGTGGCCGCACTCTGGGAGATCGCGGACGCGCTGCTTGAGGAGGTAACCGGGTGAGGACCATCCTGCTGGCCGGCGCGATCTCACTGATCGTTGCGCTGCTCGGCACGCCGGTGGCCATCAGGGTGTTCACCAAGCGGGGGTACGGGCAGGAGATCCGTTCCGACGGCGCCCCGCACCAGAGCAAACGCGGCACGCCGACCATGGGCGGCACCGTCATCCTGATCGCGTCGCTGGCCGGGTACTTCATCGCGCACCCGGCGACCGGTGTCCGGGACTCGGTGTCCGGACTGCTGGTCATGTTCCTGATGACGGGGCTTGGCATTGTCGGGTTCCTCGACGACTTCATCAAGCTGTACATGCAGCGCAGCCTGGGCCTGCGCAGCGGCGCGAAACTCGTCGGGCAGGCCGTCGTCGGCGGGATCTTCGCGATCCTGGCGCTGCGCTTCCCCGACGGGTACGACCTGACGCCCGCGTCCACCCAGCTGTCCTTCATCTACGACTTCGGCATCTCCATGGGGGCCGTGCTGTTCGTGGTGTGGGTGATCCTCATGGTGACGGGCACATCGAACGCGGTGAACCTCACCGACGGACTCGACGGGCTCGCCACCGGAGCCTCGATCCTGGCCCTGGGTGCCTACGTGATCATCGGTATCTGGCAGCTGCGCAACGACTGCACGGTGTTCCTGGCGAACAACTGTTACAACGTGCGAGATCCGCTGGACGTCGCGGTGGTGGCGGCGTCCGTGATGGGCGCGTGCTTCGGCTTCCTGTGGTGGAACGCGCCGCCGGCCAAGATCTTCATGGGGGACACCGGGTCACTGGCCCTCGGCGGCGTGCTGGCCGGGCTGGCGATCATTTCCCGCACCGAGCTGCTGCTGGTCCTGCTCGGCGGCCTGTTCATCATCATCACGATGTCGGTGGTGATCCAGGTCGGGTCGTTCAAGCTAACCGGCAAGCGCGTGTTCCGGATGGCGCCGCTGCAGCACCACTTCGAACTCGCCGGCTGGGCCGAGACCACCATCGTGGTGAGATTCTGGCTGGTAGCGGGCATGTTCGTGGCCCTCGGCCTAGCCATCTTCTACGTAGGCTTACCTTCCGCCCACCGGCGCCCGTCAGTGCCCGAGCGCCCGTCAGTGCCCGAGCGCCCGTCAGTGCCCGAGCGCCCGTCAGTGCCCGAGCGCCCGTCAGTGCCCGAGCGCCCGTCAGTGCCCGAGCGCCCGTCAGTGCCCGAGCGCCCGTCAGTGCCCGAGCGCCCGCCGACCCCATGGATGGCCCATCGCTGGCGTGATAGGCCCAGCGATGGGCCATCCATGGGGTGGCAATTCCTAGCGGAGCTGCTCGTCGACCGAGGCGCCGGTCAGCCGGTTCGCGAACGTGGACATGGTGTAGGCGCCGATGCCGAGTACGATCTCCAGCGCGTTGCGGGTGGTGAACCCGGCGTCGAGGAAGGCTTGGACCGCCTCGTCCCCGGCGTCACCGGTGGTGTCCAGCAGCCGGACGGTGAACGTGCGGGCGGCCTCCAGCCGCGGGTCAGGCAGCGGGTCGCCGGCGTCGGGCAGCGGGTCGCCGGCGCGGAGCGCCGCGATGACCTCGTCAGGCGCGCCAAGCGACCGCAGCCGCGCCGTGTGCATCGCCACGCACAGCTCGCAGCCGTTGCGCACCGCGATCGTCATGACGACCACCTCGACCGACAGCGAGTCGAGCGAACACGAGTCGAACGCCGCGTTGAGCTTGGTGAACCCCTCGAGCAGCTCAGGAGACTCCGCCCAGCGGGTCACGGCCGACGGGAGGTAGCCAAAATGGTCGCGTATAGCAGTCATTGTGCGACGCGCTGCTACCGGCGCAGACTGGAGGGTGTGCTCGGTGAAGACAGACATGATTTCCCCTGGGTATGATCGACAACTAGGTTGACGATTGAAAAGGTAAACGAGGTTGTCGAATATGTCAATGGACGGGCACGCCGACAGTCATGGGTTCGAGCTTCCGTTGCTGCTGTTCGGCGGCTTCCGGGCCATCATCGACGAACTGCACGCCGAACTCGCGCGCCGCGGCCACCCGGACCTCCGGCCAGCTCACGGGTTCGCCATGCAGGCGATCGGGATGAACGGCGCCACCGCCACCGAGGCGGGCAAGCGGCTAGGCATCTCCAAACAGGCGGCGGGCAAGACCCTGGACCGGCTTGAGCAGATCGGCTACGTGGAACGCGCCGGTGGCGACACCGATCGCCGCCGCAAGACCGTCAAGCTCACCCCGCGCGGTATCGAAGCGCTGGCCCTATCGGCGGTGATCTTCGAGGAGATCCGGCAGCGCTGGCGCAACAGCCTCGGCGCCGACCGCGAAGCGGAACTAGAACGCGACCTGCGGCAAATGGCCCCTAGTGAGTCGTTCCGCCTAGATGTCCCCGGCTGGTTCGGCGGCGCGTAACCCCGTTCTGGCCCCCACCGCGCCGCGCGGCAGCCCCACCGATGTCCCACCGCTGGGCCTATGGCGCCAGCGATGGCCCATCGCTGGCGCCACGGGGGCCGCCCGGGGCCGCCCCGGGGCCGCGCGGCCTGCGGGCACGGAACGCGCACGGACCAGCACCGACAGCAACAACGCGGGAATTTCACTGGGGGACTTGCGCGACACGCGGCGGATGTTCCGGGTATGCGCGCGGCCAGCACTGAGACTGGAATCATGCAGGGCCACGCGCTGGGAAGCGACACCGGGAGCCTGACCGACACCGACGACTGGGACGCCGTCGAGGGCGGTTACCAGCAAGAGGACGCCGGGGTCCTAGGCGCGGTCGCCGGAGTCCGCGAGCGCTTCGACACGTGGCGGATCCTGATGGGCCGGCCGCTGACGTCGTACTACCTGATCTGCGGTATCACCGCGCTGCTGCTCGGGCTCGGACTGGTGATGGTGCTGTCCACCGGGTCGGTCTTCGACCTGAGCCTGGGGGACTCGCCCTACCAGGATTTCCTCAAGCAGCTGCTCGGCGTGGCGATCGGCCTGCCGCTGATGCTGATCGCGAGCCGGTCCAACCCGAAGCTGTTCCGCGCGGCGGCATACCCGCTGCTCGGTATCTCCGTCCTCGGGCTGGTGCTGACGATGATCCCCGGCGTCGCGCCGCCGGAGAACGGCGCGGCCCGGTGGATCGATATCGGCGGCCTCCAGGTGCAGCCATCCGAAATAGCCAAGCTGGCGTTCGTGCTCTGGGGCGCGGACCTGCTGGCGCGCAAGGAGAAGCTCGGCCTGCTGCGCGACTGGCGGCACATGCTGATGCCGCTGCTGCCCGGCGCTGGCGTGCTGATCATGCTGGTGATGGTCGGTGACGACCTGGGCACCACGTTCATCCTGCTGATTATCTTCCTCACCCTGCTGTGGGTGGTGGGCACGCCGGGCCGGATCTACAGCGGCATCCTCATCCTGATGGCGCTGGTGATGCTGCTGCTCATCGTGACGGCCAGCTACCGGCTGAAACGGCTGACCGCTTTCTATGACCCGACGGGCGGCCCCACCGGCCCGAACCAGCAGGCCATCCAGGGCCGTTACGCGCTGGGCGACGGTGGCCTGTTCGGTGTCGGGCTTGGCGGCAGCCGAGGCAAGTGGGGCTGGGTGCCGGAGTCCACCAGCGACTTCATCTTCGCCATCATCGGCGAAGAACTCGGACTGGTCGGTACATTGTGCGTGGCGGCGTTGTACGGCGGGCTGGCGTTCGCGGGGTTGCGGGTAGCCAGGCGTACAACCGACACGTTCACCAGGCTGGCGGCGGCCAGCATCACGGTCTGGATCGTGATGCAGGCGGTGGTCAACATCGGCGCGGTGATCGGGGTACTCCCGATTACCGGTGTTCCGTTGCCACTGGTGTCGGCCGGACTATCGTCGCTGCTGTCGACCATGATCGCGTTGGGCATACTCATGGCATTCGCCAGACGTGAGCCGGGCGCGGCGCAAGCTTTGGCGGCACGTGGCCCCGGCTTGGCGTCCCGCGGCCTAAGCTGGCTGGGCCTGGGAACTCGGCGTCGGGCCGACGGGCCAAGACGAACGTGAGGAGCTTGTGATGCGGGTTGTGCTTGCTGGCGGGGGGTCAGCTGGCCATATCGAGCCGGCCTTGGCGACGGCCGATGCCCTCAGGAGGCTGGATCCCCAGATCAGCGTGACCTGCCTCGGTACCGAACGCGGTCTTGAGACCCGGCTGGTTCCGATGCGCGGCTACGAGTTGATGCTAATACCGGCCGTGCCGCTTCCGCGCAGCGTCACACCGCAGTTGCTGACCGTCCCTGGCCGGCTGGCGGGCGCGATACACGCCGCTGGCGTCGTTCTGGAAAAAACTAACGCCGACGTGCTGGTGGGGTTCGGCGGGTACGTTGCCACCCCCGCCTATCTCGCCGCCAAAAGGCACAAGGTGCCGATCGTGGTGCACGAGGCCAATCCGGTGCCCGGGATCGCCAACCGGCTCGGCGCCCGACTGACCACGCACGTCTTCACCGGCCATCCCAAGGCGCAACTGCGCAACAGCCGGTTCGTGGGCATCCCGATCCGGCAGCAGATCACCAGCCTGGACCGGTTCGCGCTGACGGACAAGGCCCGGGCGCACTTCGGGCTGCGCCCCGACCTGCCGGTACTGCTGGTCACCGGCGGCTCGCAGGGCGCCCGCTCGCTGAACGAGGCGATCACCGGCGCGCTGATGTCGTTCCTTCAGTCCGGCGTGCAGGTGCTGCACGTGATCGGCCCGCGCAACACCGCCGAGCGGGTGCCGCCGATGCCAACCCCGTATGTGGCGGTTCCGTACGTGGACCGGATGGACCTGGCCTACGCGGCGGCGGATTTCGCGCTATGCCGCGCGGGCGGCATGACCTGCGCCGAACTCACCGCCGTCGGGCTCCCGGCGGCGTACGTGCCGCTGCCGCACGGGAACGGCGAGCAGCGGCTCAACGCCGAGCCGATCGTCGACCACGGCGGCGGCTTCCTGGTGGATGACGCCGAGCTGACCCCGGAGTGGCTGGTCACCAACGTGCTGCCGGTGCTGCGCAACATCGACCAGGTGGCCGCCATGTCGGAGGCCGCGGCGGCGCTTGGCCAGCGGGACGCCGACATCCGGCTGGCGCAAGCCATCATCGAAATCGTCCGCTCCGAGCGCAACGACGCCCTGCAGCCACAGCAACCGCAGCAGCCACGGCAGCCGCAGCAGTCGCCGCAGGCCCCCGGCAGGCACGCGAGGTCATGACATGCCACTGGTAACACCCGTCGAGCCCGTCCCTCTCGATGAGCTGGGCCGGGTGCATTTCGCCGGTATCGGCGGCGCGGGGATGTCCGGCATCGCCAGGATCATGCGCCAACGCGGCGTCGCCGTCTCGGGCAGCGACGCCGCCGCGTCCCCGATGCTCGACTCGCTGGCCGAGCTCGGTGCCGAGGTGCACGTCGGCCACAGCGCCGACCACCTGGAGAAGGCCGACACGCTGGTGATCTCCAGCGCGATCCGCGACGAGAACCCCGAACTGGTGGAGGCGCGCCGCCGTGGTCTGCGCATCCTGCACCGCGCCGCCGCGCTAGCCAGCATCATGCTCGGCCGCCGGGTCATCGCGGTCGCCGGGACGCACGGCAAGACCACCACGACCTCGATGATCACCACCGTGCTGCGCGAGGCCGGAACCGATCCCGGTTATGTGATCGGCGGCGTGCTCGCCGAGACGAGGATCGGTGCGGCCGACGGCACCGGCCGGGACTTCGTGGCCGAGGCGGACGAAAGCGACGGTTCCTTCCTGATGCTGTCACCGCACGCCGCGGTGATCACCAACATCGAGGCCGACCATCTGGACAACTGGGGGACCCCGGCGCACTACCGCGCGGCGTTCAGCGCGTTCGCCCGGCGAGTGGAACCCGGCGGTCTTATCGTGCTGAACGCCGACGATCCCGGCACCACCGAACTGGCCGCTGATCTGCGTGGCGCGTCGCTGCGGGTGCGCACCTACGGCGAGTCGCCCGACGCGGACTACCAGCTCAGCGACGTCGTACAGGACGGGATGCGAACCCAGCTCACCGTGACGGGGAACATCACGCCGTTTGGCAGCATCCAGGCCTCGCTGACCATCGGCGTCCCCGGACGGCATAACGCGGCCAACGCGGCCGCCGCCTTCAGCACCGCGGTCGAGCTGGGCATCGCGCCGCAGCGCGCGGCGACGGCGCTTGGCCAGTACCGCGGCGCGGCGCGGCGGCTGGAGCCAAAGGGCGAGGCGGCGGGCGTGCGGGTGCTCGACAGCTACGCGCACCACCCGACCGAGCTCGAAGCCGACCTGCGCGCCGCCCGCGGTGTGGCGGCCGAGGGGCGCGTCATCGCGATCTTCCAGCCGCACCTGTTCAGCCGCACCCGGATCTTCGCCGCCGAGCTGGCCGCCGCGCTGCGACTGGCCGACGAGGTGTTCGTGCTCGACATCTACGCCGCGCGCGAGGACCCAGAGCCAGGCGTCACAGGCGCGCTCATCGCGAACGCCGTCCCGGGCGCACATTTTATTCCGACCATAACGGCGCTACCAGATCTCATCGCCACCCTGGCAACCCCCGGCAACGTAGTCCTGACGATGGGCGCCGGCGACATAACCACCCTGGGCCCGGTCATCCTGGAGGCGCTGGCGGAAGGACGTCGATGACTCATCGACCACCCTCTATGGCGGTCGATGACTCATCGACGGCCATAGAGCCACCCCCGGCGCGGCGGGGGCGTAACCCGGGGAGCAAGTGGCGGGCGGTGTTTTTCGGGCTGGCTTCACTGGGGATCGTGGCGGGGGTGGCGTGGGCGCTGCTCGGGTCGCGGTTTCTCGTGGTGCGGTCGGTGGAGGTGACTGGAACCCAGACGGTCCCGGTGTCGGCGGTGATCGCCGCGGCGGACGTGCCAGACGGCACGCCGCTGCTGCGCGTGGACGCGTCCGCGGTGGAACGCCGGGTCGAGTCGATCAGGGACGTGGCATCGGCATCCGTCTCGAAGTCGTGGCCGGACAAGCTCGTGATCGCGGTGCGGGAACGGATCCCGGTGGTCGCGGTCAAGATGTCCCACGGTTACGACCTGATGGATCCGACCGGCGTGGTCGTGCGGTGGTCGACGGCCAAGCCCGCGGCGCTGCCGCAGTACCTGACGTCGTTGCCGGGGAACGATTTGCGCGGCAACGCGGACCTGGCGGCCGCGGCGTCGGTGCTGTCCGCACTGCCGTCGTGGATATCAGGATCGGTCGACGAGGTTTCAGCGCCGGAGAGTGGGCAGGTCACGCTGCGGCTGCGAGACCACGTGACGATAGTCTGGGGAAGCGACAGCCGGAATCAGCAGAAGTCCGATGAGCTGCAGATTCTCATGAAGCAGGCGCCCGCCAGCTATTACGACGTGAGTGCCGAGGGGACGGTGGTCACCAAGTGAGACGAGTCGATCTCGCATGGTGGAAGAGGGAGAAATAGTGAAGATACGCTGGTCCGCATCCGCGTGGTTAGTTGACCCCGATGTCTTCCGACCCTACTGTCCGTATCAGCCGTCAGGATAGGAAAACTCTAAATCTCTACCTGAAGGTAAAACTAGCAGCGAAGCGCCTGCGCGTCAATCCGCCGGATCGTCGGCCGGGCGGGCAGACACAGCAGCGAGCGGAAAGGGACCCTCCTCGTGGCAGCACCGCAGAACTATCTGGCGGTCATTAAGGTCGTCGGAATTGGCGGCGGTGGCGTTAATGCCGTCAACCGCATGATCGAAGAGGGACTCCGCGGCGTTGAGTTCATCGCGATCAACACGGACGCGCAAGCGCTGTTGATGAGCGACGCCGACGTTAAGCTCGACGTCGGGCGCGAACTAACCCGCGGGCTTGGCGCTGGCGCTAACCCGGACGTCGGCTGCAAGGCGGCCGAGGACCACCGCGAGGAGATCGAAGAGGTGCTCAAGGGCGCCGACATGGTCTTCGTCACCGCGGGGGAGGGCGGCGGTACCGGGACCGGCGGAGCGCCGGTGGTGGCGAGCGTCGCTCGCTCGCTAGGCGCGCTGACCATTGGCGTCGTGACCAGGCCATTCGGGTTCGAGGGCAAGCGACGGGCCATCCAGGCCGAGGCCGGCATCGAGCGGCTGCGCAGCGAAGTCGACACGCTGATCGTGATCCCTAACGACCGGCTGCTGACGATCTCCGACCGCCATGTATCGGTGCTTGACGCGTTCAAGGCCGCCGATCAAGTGCTGCTCTCTGGTGTTCAGGGCATTACCGACCTGATCACTACCCCGGGACTGATCAATCTGGACTTCGCGGACGTGAAATCGGTGATGTCCGGCGCGGGTTCCGCGCTGATGGGCATCGGCTCCTCGCGCGGCGACGACCGCGCGGTGGCAGCCGCGGAGATGGCGATCTCCTCCCCGCTGCTGGAAGCCTCCATCGACGGGGCGCACGGCGTGCTGCTGTCCATTCAGGGCGGCTCGGATCTCGGGCTATTCGAGATCAATGAGGCCGCGCAGCTGGTGTCCAATTCGGCAGCGGTCGACGCGAACATCATCTTCGGCGCGGTAATTGACGACGCGCTCGGCGACGAGGTGCGGGTCACGGTGATCGCCGCCGGCTTTGACGACACCCGGTCTGGCCGCGGTCCCACGGCCAGCGCGGCCGCGAGCGGTCGCGGCGAGACCCTGCTCGGTGCGCCCGTTGTGGTCCCAGGTTCGGTTATCAAGGAATCCGCTAGCTCCCTCGGCGCTGGCGGCTCCTTCAACGGCGCTCCGGCTTCTGTCGGCGACCAGCCCAGCGCGCCGGTCTCGATGCCATTGGGCCCGGTGTACTCCGGCGATGATGCCAGTGAGCCGGACTCTTCGCTGGACGACCAGGCGGACGACGCGCCCGCCGCGGTGGAGGACGAGCCGGTGGCGTCGGCCAGCGCGACTGGCACGCGCAGCGGGGCTGCCGCCGCTGCGGCGGAGGACAACTGGCAGTCCGCCGCGGAGCGGACGGTCCCGGACAAGCCGTTCGAGGTGGCCTCCCGCCGCCGGCCGGTGGTGTTCGAAGAGGACGACGACCTGGATGTTCCCGACTTCCTCAAGTGACGTGGTACCCAGGCCGCCCGGGAACCCCGTGCCAGCCAACCCCGTGCCAGCCAACGATGGACGGCGGGCCGAACTGGCCGCCGGGCTGAACTCCGTCCGTGACCGGATCAAGGCGGCGTGTGATGCTGCCGGACGCGACCCGGCCGAGATCACGCTGATCGCGATCACCAAGACCTGGCCCGCCTCCGACGTCCGGCTGCTGTACGGGCTCGGGGCCACCGACGTTGGCGAGAACCGGGACGCGGAGGCCGCGCCCAAGGCCGCCGCCTGCGCAGACCTGGACCTGACCTGGCATTTCGTCGGTCAGCTGCAGACCAACAAGTGCCGTAGCGTCGTCAGGTACGCGTCGTTCGTCCACTCGGTGGACAGGAATCGGCTGGTAACCGCGCTGGGCGGCGTGGCGCGGGCCGCCGGGCGTGTCGTGACTTGTTTGGTCCAGGTGTCCTTCGACGATGATCCGGGCCGCGGCGGTGTCGCGCCCGGCGGAGTGCCGGATCTGGCCCGTGCGATCGACTCAGAAGAGGGCCTGCGACTGGGTGGCGTAATGGCCGTCGCACCGCTAGGAAAGCCGGTGCCAGCCGGCGTTCGAGGCACTTCGGGAATGCGCGACCGCCGTTATGGAAATAAGGGGAGACGCGAGGGTCATCTCGGCCGGGATGAGCGGCGATCTGGAGGCCGCGGTAGCAGCCGGCGCGACACACGTGCGAATTGGTACGGCGTTGCTCGGCAACAGAAGGCCCCGGGTCATGTAATGTCCGAGCGTGGGGCAAGTTCGATACGCGGTTACGCGTGATGTAGGCACGACGGAGGACTGACGGATGGCCAGCGCTGTGCGCAAGTTGGCGGTCTACCTCGGCCTCGTTGAGGATGATCGGCGCTATCACGACAAGTATGACTCATACGCCGAGTACGAGGACTACGAGACCGAGACCGGTCCAGTCGACGAGGAGCGGGACGAGTACGCCTCCTACCCCCCCGCGGTGCGCCGCCCGGACTCCGTGGTCCCGCCCGTGCCGTACAGCCCACCGGCCCCTGTTGCCCCGCAGACGGCCGATCTGGCGCGGATCACAACATTGCACCCGCGAACCTACAATGAGGCTCGTACGATTGGTGAGCACTTCCGCGAGGGCATTCCGGTGATCATGAACCTGACCGAGATGGTCGACAGCGACGCGCGGCGTCTTGTCGACTTCGCGGCGGGCCTGATCTTCGGGCTGCGCGGGTCCATCGACAAGGTCACCAACAAGGTGTTCCTGCTGTCACCGGCGAACGTCGAGGTGACGGCCGAGGACAAGGCCCGTATCGCGGAACGAGACTTCTTCAACCAGAGCTAGAGTGCGGGCAGTGATGTTGCTATGACAAGCGGCGACGTAGGCGGGCCAGTGGGCGGGCCATCAGGCGGGCACAGTGTGATGGGTATCCTAAAAATCGTCCTGACCTACCTGCTGACGATCTACCTCGTTCTGCTGATCGGGCGCATGATCCTCAGCTGGATACAGGCTTTCGCGCGTTCCTGGCACCCGACGGGCATCGTCTTGGTGATCGCCGAAGCCATCTTTACGGCCACAGATCCGCCACTGAAATTCCTACGTCGCTACATCCCGACGTTCCGTCTAGGTACAGTAGCCTTGGATCTCAGCTTCATGGTGCTGTTCATAGTGGTACTGATTTTGCTAGATGTGGTCGTGCCGCGGCTCTGATACGAGTACCGTGCTGAGGAACCACAGTCCAAGCGCGCCGAGGAGACGACGACATGCCGCTGACGCCCGCGGATGTGCGGAACAAGCAGTTCAGTACGACCAGGCTCCGGCCCGGCTACGACGAGGAAGAGGTTGACGCCTTCCTCGACGAGGTTGAGGCCGAACTCGATCGGCTGATCCAGGAGAACGAAGAGCTCCGGGCCAAGCTGACCGAGGTTCTTCGTGGTGGCGGGGAAGCAAGCCGGGCATTCCGGCGCTGACGTCCCCGCTAAGTGACGCCAAGCAGGACATGATGGCGCCCGACCCTCAACAGGATCGCCGGCAGCCCGAGCCCATGATGATGGGGGGCATGCATCCGGTCGAGGACAACATGGACACGGCCGCTCGCGTGCTTTCCCTTGCGCAGCAGACCGCCGACCAGGCGATCGCGGACGCGCGCCGGGAGGCCGACGAGACGCTCGGCCGGGCCCGCCGCGAGGCCGACGAGACGCTCACCAAGGCTCGCCGCCAGGCCGAGCAGATCACTGGCGACGCCAGGGCGCGCGCCGAATCGCTGGAGCGGGATGCCCAGGAGCGGCACCGTCAGGCGATGGGCTCCCTGGTGCAGCAGCGTGAGGAGCTTGAGCGCCGGGTTGATGACCTGCGCGCGTTCGAGCGTGAGTACCGCAGCCGGCTCAAGGCCTACCTCGAGGGTCAGCTTCGCGACCTGGAGGCCGGTGTCACCGACACCGGGGCATTCCCGGCGGTCAGCTCCGGCGGGAATTCGCAGCCCGCGTTGTCGGCCGGGATTGGCAGTGGCCAGGCCCCCGCGGTGCGTAGTGGTGCGTCCTCGCCGACCGGCCAGTATGCCGTTCCTGAGGTTGCCCAGCACGGTGCTGGCGGATTCCGCGACGACCGACGTTAGTCCCTGAGGCGAGAGCCCGAGCGTGATACGGTTCAGCGCCGCGCTGGTAGTCATCGCGCTCGGCATACTCGCGGCAGGGGTCGCCACTAGCAAGCTGATGCTTGTCTACGTGGCCATCGGGGTGAGCGCACTCTCGCTGGTGTGCTTCGTCATCGGGGTGATCCTCAAACGGGGCGAGTTGTTCGGGGCGCCGGTGCGGTTGGCCACGGCCAGCGGTTTCGTGCCGACGGGGGAGCGGTTCGCTCCGGCCGATGAATATGTCGGCGCGGACCGGTTCGCCGCCCACGAGGCGCAACGTCCGCCCGCTCGCCAGCCGTCCGCTCGTCCGGCCGCCACGGCGTCACGTGGGGCGCACAGCGCTCCGCGCCGCCAGCCTCGCCAGGACAATGACTCTCCGGCGTTTGGCGCTCCGCTGGCCTACGGTGGCCAGGGGCCGGGGGCTCACGGCCGAGGCCAGGATCGTGACAGCGGACCGGACCGGCGGGAGCAGGCCCGCGGCCCGCGCCACCAGGCCGACTCGGCCAGGCCCCCGCGGTCGCCGGGTGACCGGTCGACGCCGGGGGACCGGCAGGCGCCGGCTGACCGGCAGGCGCCGCCGAGGCGCCCGGAGACCGGCCCGCAAGAGTGGCCTCCGCAGGAACGGCCTCCGCAAGAGTGGTCGCAGCAGGGCGGGGTGCAGCGGGGCGCCGCCGCCGCTTCGGCGGACGGTCCGGCCCGCGGGCAAGGATCCGGCGGGTACGGCGTGCCCCCAGCAGCTCAGGTGCCCCCCGCCTACACAGAACCATCGCTGGTACGCCCCTGGGTTGACCAGCAATCCGCCCGGCCACCGCGTCCCGCACCCGGCCAGCGCCCAGAGTGGTCCGAGCGTTTGGAGCGGTCCGACCGGCCCAGCGCCCGCCCGGAACCCTCGCGCCAGGAAGCCCCACGTCCAGAGCCTCCGCGCCCCGAGCCCCCGCCCGCGTATACGGACCCCTTCCCCTCGGAACCGCTGCGTCCGGAGCCTCCGCGCCCAGAACCCGCGTACTCGGAACCCGTGCGTCCGGAGCCTCCGCGCCCGGAACCACCGCGCTTCGAGCCTCCGCGTTCCGAGACTCCGCGTCCCGAAGAGCCCGCGGCGTTCTGGGGTAGTTCGACCACTTCGTCACGCCCGGGGGGAGCGGACATCCCGCCCCCTGTCGCGCCGATCTATCCGGATCGCGACAAGCCGCGCGAACCGGATGCTTCCGCCGAGGAACCAACGCCCGCCCTCCCCGAAGCGCTCGCGCCGCCTGCCTGGTTCGCGAGCGCCGAGGCCGATGAGGAAGAGGCGCCTGCCGCTCCCGCGGAGGAGCCGGAATCCGCCGGAGACGACGAGTCGGCCAACGACTTTCAGGGCGTCACCAGCGCCGAAGCGGTCGCGGAGGCAGAGGCAACCCCGGACGCCGAAGAGGTCACCGACACTGAAGCGGCCCCGGACACTGAGTCGGTCGACGATTCGACCGCGGCCGACGCGGAGTCTTCCGGAGACGAAGAACCCGCTGCCGCGGAAGACGCGTCCCCCAGCTACGACGAAGAACCGGACGAACCCGGTGGTGACACGGCTGTCGCCAGCGCGGCTCCACCGGACCGCGAGGTTACGGTCGTCCCTGGGGTGCTCAGGTACCACCGGAGTGACTGCATCCTCATCAGATTCATGGGGGAGGAGGACTTGGAGACGAAGACAATCCAGTCCGCCGAAGAATCTGGTTGCACCGCGTGCCGCGCCTGCCAGCCCGACCAAGCAACCGAAGGCACCCCAACCGAGTAGCCGGTCGCCCGTAGACCCTTTCTTCAACCCCATGGATGTCCCATCGCTGGGGCTAGGGCGCTATCGATGGCCCATCGCTGGGGTTGCGAATGCCGCGTGGCTGGGACTGGAGCTACAGATGGTGCTGCCGAGGATGGATGGGCGGTCTTGCGGCCAGTGATGGAAATTCTGGCATGCCCCGAGCCGTCGGCGCGCTCCCCGCACCAGCAGTAGCTCGCATATGGGGCATATCGCCCAACTCTGGGCTTCTACCGGGGCCAGCGATGGCCCACCGCTGGGGCTATAGAGGCTGTTACGCGGGTGCGGGGGGTGGGTTGTGATGTCTGTTTCGGGGTGGTTGGGGTTGCGGGCCGGCTGTGGCTGATACCCCTGGGGGGTTGTGGTGGTGGCTGGGGTGTGCTGCGGGCATGGTGATGGCCGCCGCGGCGGGTGCCGTGGCGGCTGGCGGGGGCGGGGTGGGGCTGTCAGGCGGGGGTGAGGCCGGGGACGGGGATGGGGCGGTGGGTGCGGTCCCAGTGGCGGAACAGCTTGGCGAGGTTGTGGACCTGGCCGCGGAGCTGGAGCTCGGCGGTGATCGCGTTGGTGCCGCGGAAGGCGATGGCGCGGCCGAAGCAGGCGAAGAACTGGGCGAAGAACGGCTCGACGTAGGCGCCGCGTTTCTTGTAGAGGGCTTTGTTTGCGGGGTCGGCGAGGCGTTCGGCCATGTCCTGCCAGGCGGCGGGGACGGGCGGGCCGCCGTCGCGGTCCCATCGCCCGGCCTGGACTGCTTCTTTGCTGACGGCGACCAGGAAACGGTCGAGGCTGGCGGCGAGCTGGGTGAAGGTGGCGGCGGAGGCGAACCCGCAGTCGGCCAGCAGCATCCGGAGCCGGGCCAGGCCGGCGGTGTCGCAGCTGGCGTCGGTGGCGGCGGCCATGGGGGCCAGGGCGCCGGCATCGGCGGGGCTGTCGTGGATCGCGATGGCGTACAGCACCTGGCCGCGGCCGGCGCTGGCTTGCATGTTGATGCCTTGCAGCCAGCCGCCGTTCTTGGCGGGCAGGATCCGCGAGTCCGGGTCGGTGCCCGATACTTTCACGGCCTCCAGCTGTGCGGCCCGCTCGAGGGCGGCGTGCAGCCGGCCCACGGCGGTGGCGGCGTTCTTGCGTGCCCGGGCGACCTTGGCGCTGCGGGGGGCGGGGACCGGGATCTTCCCGAACGGCCAGGGCCTGCCGCGTCCGCGTACTGCTGCCAGCGGGCCGTCTTGGCGTCCGCGTCCGCCTCGGCGGCCGCCAGCCGGGCGGCGGCTCCGGCTGCTTTCTCCGCAGCCTTCGCGGCTGCCTGGACGGCCTGGCCTTGCGGCCCGGCCGACCGGCGGGCCGCGGTGTCGCGGGCGGCCTTGAGCCGGGTCAGCCGCCGGTGCGCGCCGGCGAGCTTGCGCCCTGATCCCGGCGGCGGACCGGACGGGCCGGCACCGGGACCGTCATCGTCGTCGTCCCACAGCCGGCCGGGCTCCGCATCGCCGGCGTTCGCGGTGGCCCACGCCTCGGTCAGCGCCTCCACCTGCGCCTCGGCCGCGGCGATCTGCTCGTGCAGCTTCTGCGGGTCCAGGTTCGAGCTCAGCGCGGCGGCGGTCGCCGCCGGGGACCCGTCGATCGCCGCGATGCTGTCATCGCCGCTGATCACGCCCTCGGCTTTCAGCAGCGCCAGCACCTGCGGGAACAAAGCGGTGATCACCGCCTGGTGCCGCCTGCGGAACTCGCCGAATGCCTTGTTCGACGGCCTCACCCCGCCGCCGATCACCCGGCAGCCCACGTCATCGGTGCACGCGCCCGCCATCTCCCGCGTCGACTTCAGGTTCTTCGCGTAGCAGTAATACACCAGCGTCAGCATCATCACCGGGTCATACGGCCGCTGCCCCAGCCCGTCCTGGCGGTAGGCCGCGGCCAGCCCGGAGGTATCCAGCAGGCGCACCGCCTCGGTCACCTTCCACGCCAGGTGATCCTCCGGAAGCCACCGCCGCATATCCTCCGGGACCAGCGCTTCCTGCACAACACTAGCTGTCTGTATGTATCTCGCCACGAAGAGTATCGTCCCATGCCCCGGCACCGCAGACCACCACGACACGCCAGCCCGCCAGCAACATTGACAACCCCACACGCCACCCTCATGTAACAGCCTCTAGGGCGCCAGCGATGACCCGTCGCTGGGGGTGGAGGACAGCGCTCCAGCGACGGGCCACCGACGAGCTAGCTGGCCGCGACGGGGCGGAGCCAGAAACGGAGGCCCAGATCGGCGTCCGCGTGCTCGAAACCGCCCTCGAGGCCGTCACCCGGACCGAAGTCCACCGCTAGAACCTCGGCGGCGATCGCGGACCCGTGCGAGGAAAGCGCCTCCGACAGCTCGGGTGAACTGGCTGACCAGCGCAGCGTGATCCGGTCGGTGACCTCTAGGCCGTCGCTCTTGCGCGCGTCCTGCACTAGCCGCACCACCTCGCGGGCCAGTCCCTCAGCGCGTAGCGAAGGCGTCACTACGACGTCCAGCGCCACGGTCTCACCGGCGTCCGAGGCGACCGCCCAGCCCTCACGCGGAGTCTGGGTCACGATCACGTCCGCGTCGGTCAGCGAGACATCACCGACAGAGGGGACGGAAACCGTGAACGACCCACCGCCCAGCACGGCAGAAGCCAACTCGGCCGGTGAAGCGGCCGAGACCGCACGCGCGACCACCTGAGTGGACGAGCCAAAGCGGGAACCCAGGGAGCGGAAGTTCGGCTTGATGATGTAGTCGACCAGCTCGCCTTCCAGCTCCTGCACCGAGTGCACGTTCAGCTCGTCCGCGATCAGCTCGCGCAGCGACGAGGGCAGCGAACCGAACCCGGTGGCCCCGATCAGCGCCCGCGACAGCGGTTGACGAGTACGGACCGACGACGACGCCCGCGCGGAACGTCCGAGCTCCACCAGCCGGCGGGCCAGCGCCATCTGTGACGACAGCGCCGGATCGATGAGCGAAGCCGAGTAATCAGGCCACGACGACAGGTGAACCGATTCCGGCGCGGAAGAAAGCCGCAGCACCGACCACACGTAGTCGGTGATGAACGGGATGATCGGGGCCATCAGCTGGGTCACGGTCACCAGCGCCGAATGCAGCGTGGCGAACGCGGACGCGCCCTCACTGGAACCAGGTCCGTCCCAGAACCGCCGCCGGGACCGCCGGACGTACCAGTTGGACATGTCGTCGAGCAAGGCCGTCAGCCGCCGCCCGGCGGCCGTGGCGTCGAACGCCTCCAGGGACGAAGTGACGTCCCGCACCGCGGAATGCACCTCAGACAGCAGCCACCGGTCGAGCAGCGGACGGTCTGCAGGTGCAGGAGCATCAGAGCCCGGCGTCCACCCGGAGGCGTTCGCGTACAGCCCGAGGAAGGAAACCGTGTTCCAGTAGGTGAGCAGCACCTTCCTGGTGATCTCCTCCAGGACATTCGGCCCGATCCGCCGCTGCGCCCAGGGCGAGCCGGACACCGCGAAGAACCACCGCACCGCGTCCGCGCCGAACTGTTCCATCAGCGGCATCGGCTCCATCACGTTGCCCAGGTGCTTGGACATCTTCCTGCCCTGCTCGTCCATCACGAGCCCGAGGCACACCACGTTTTCGTACGACGAACGCCCGAACACCAGGGTCCCGACCGCCATCAGCGAGTAGAACCAGCCGCGGGTCTGGTCGATCGCCTCGCAGATGAACTGGGCCGGGTAGGCCTCGGCGAACGCGTGCTCGTTGCGCAGCGGCGCGCCATGCTGGGCGAACGGCATGGAACCCGAGTCGTACCATGCGTCAATGACCTCGGGCACCCGCGACGCGTCGAGTCCGCAGGACGGGCAGGGGAACGTTACGTCGTCGACGTACGGCCGGTGCGGGTCAAGACCGGACAGGTCCTGGCCCGCGAGCCCGCCGAGCTCGGCCAGCGAGCCAACACAGGTGTCATGGCCGGAAGGGCACTCCCAGACCGGCAGCGGCGTGCCCCAGTAGCGGGAGCGGGACAGCGCCCAGTCCACGTTGTTGCGCAGCCACTCGCCGTAGCGCCCGTGCTTGATCGTCTCCGGCTGCCAGTTGGTCTTCTCGTTCTCCGCCAGCAGCCGATCCTTGACCGCGGTCGTCTTGATGTACCAGGACGGCAGGGCGTAATAAAGCAGGGGAGTGCCGCACCGCCAGCAGTGCGGGTAGCTGTGCTCGTGCAACTCAGACCGGTACAACAAGCCCCGGTCGGAAAGGCTCGCGGTCAGCACCCGGTCGGCGTCCTTGAAGAACATCCCGCCGACTAGCTCGATGTCATCCTCGAACTTCCCGTCCGCGCGCACCGGGTTGACGACGGGCAGCCCGTGCAGCCGGGACACCTCCATGTCATCGGCGCCGAACGCGGGTGCCAGATGCACCAGGCCCGTCCCATCCTCGGTGGTCACGAAGCTGCCCGCCACCACCACGTGGGCATCGGGGATCTCCACGAAGCTAAACGGGCGCTGGTACTTCGCCCCGAGAAGTTCGGCTCCCCTGACGGTCGACAGGATGTGCCAGCCCTCACCGAGGACGCGAGCGAACAGCGGCTCGGCGACCACGACCTTGTCCCCGTCACCGGACTTACGGGCTATCGCGTATTCCACCTCGGGGTGCACGGCGACGGCCGTGTTGGAGACCAGCGTCCAGGGCGTGGTGGTCCAGACGAGCAGGTCAGCGCCCTCGAGATTGGGATCTGCGCCGTCCGGGACCGAAACCAGCGGAAAGCGGACCGTGACGCTCGGGTCAGCGACGTTTTGATAAACGTCTGGTTGTCCCATCTCGTGGTCCGACAGCGGCGTGCCGCACCGCGGACAGTACGGGCTGATCCTGAAGTCGCGGACCAGCAGGCCCTTGTCGTAGATGACCTTTAGCGACCACCAGACGGACTCCAGGTAGGACGGGTCCATGGTGCGGTAGGCGTCGGACAGGTCGATCCAGTAACCCATCCGCTCGGTCATCGCGGAGAATGCGTCGACGTGCCTGAGCACCGATTCGCGGCAGCGCTCGTTGAACTCGGCGACGCCGTAGGACTCGATGTCCTTCTTGCCGGACAGACCGAGTTCCTTCTCGACCGCGACCTCGACCGGTAGCCCGTGGCAGTCCCAGCCGCCCTTGCGGCGGACATGGAAGCCCTGCATGGTCTTGAACCGGGGGAACAGGTCCTTGAATACCCGGGCCTCGATGTGATGCACGCCCGGCATCCCGTTGGCGGTTGGCGGGCCCTCGTAGAAGGTCCACCGCCGGCTGCCCTCGGTTTGCTTCAGGCTCGCGTCAAAGGTCCGGTCCCGGTTCCAGCGGGCCAGCATTTCATGCTCAAGTGAGGGGAGATCGAACTTCGCGGGTAGCGCGGGCATCCCGGCCATGTGTTCCTCCAGCAGTAGTCACCGCCGAAGGGACGAGGCCAACGGCCCCGCGGTACCACCCTCCTTGGCCGGGCGCGTGCCAGGCCCTCTCATTCACTGGTACCGGTTCTACTTAGCCGACCGCTGTGTTTCCCTAACCACGGGGACGGTTGGCTGTTCTTCCGGTGACTCCGGGGTGATCTGGTCCGCCGCGCCTGCTCCCGGGCTCACACCAACCCCGGGTCGCTCCTAGCGGCATTCGACGGCAGCTGTCCCCATCAGCGCCTTGTGAGCGTAAGGATACTCGGTCCGCTTGGTGTCCCCGCAACGGGTTATCCGCTAGGGGAATTGACTTTCGTTTGCAGTCGTTGGGTATGGAGACTTATCCTCCGGTGACTGTTTGAGACGATGAGGTGAGGCCCGAATGCCGACTGCGCCGCGAGCAAGCGCCGCCGACCTGCCGGTCCGCCCGGGTGAGGAACCCTGGAGCCTGGACGAGCTGGGTGAGATCCGTGCCCAGCTAGAGTCTGAGGCTGCGGATCTACGGACCGAGATTGAGGAGGCCGAGTCGCAGATCGCCGAGCGGCTGGGCAATTCCGTCCAGGATGCCGGGGACGACGAGGCCGACACCGGGTCTAAGGTGTATGAGCGGGAACAGGAACTAGCGACCATCCAGCGTGCCCGCGACCTACTGGACCAGACAAACCACGCGCTGGAGCGGATCGAAACGGGAACATACGGTGTGTGCGAATCCTGCGGCAAGGCGATCGGCAAGGCACGGTTGATGGCTTATCCCAGGGCCACCCTGTGCGTGGAGTGCAAGCAGCGCGAAGAGCGCCGGTAGCTTGAAGGGGGCAGGGGAGGTGGGCGGGACTACGGAGGGAAGGCACGCTGCCGCGCCCGACGAGGCGACGTCGGCGGCACCGCCCGAGGTGCGGCAGAAGCCGCGGCGCATCGGGATCCTGGTGGCCGTGGCGGTCACCGCGTTCGCCCTCGACCTGATCAGCAAGACGATCGTGGTGGCGGCCCTCTCGAACCGCCCGCCGGAACGGCTGCTCGGCGGTTTTCTGACGCTCACTCTGCTGCGTAACCCGGGTGCCGCGTTCAGCATCGGCACCTCGATGACGATCGTGTTCACGCTGATCGCCGCCGGCGTGGTCATCTACATCGTCAGGATCGCGCGTAACCTCCGCTCGGCGGCTTGGGCGGTGACTCTCGGGCTGCTGCTCGGCGGGGCGTCGGGCAACCTAGGGGACAGGATCTTCCGGTCGCCCGGCTGGTTCCGCGGCCATGTAGTGGACTGGATCGAGTTGCCGCACTGGCCGGTGTTCAACGTCGCGGACTCGTGTATCTGCTGCGGTGGCGCTCTCGTGGTGCTGCTCGCGTTGCTCCGGATCAGGATGGACGGGACACGAGAGACGGACGAGGACTCCGCTAAGTGAGCGAACGGCTCGTTGTAGTACCCGAGGGGCTCGACGGAGAACGGCTCGACGCGGCGCTGTCCCGGATGTTCGGGCTGTCACGCTCGCAAGCGGCTGAGCTGATCTCCACCGGGCAGGTACTGGTGGACGGGGCACCGGCCGCTAAATCCGACCGGGTGATGGCCGGATCGCCGCTGGCGGTGACGCTGCCGCCACCGCCCGGCGCGCCGACCGTCGAGGCGCTGCCCGTTCCGGGCATGCGGATCGCGTACGAGGACGACGACATCGTGGTGGTGGACAAGCCGCGAGGCGTGGCCGCCCACCCGACGCCGGGCTGGCACGGGCCGACCGTGGTCGGCGGGTTGCTCGCCGCCGGACACACCGTCGCCACCAGCGGCGCGGCCGAGCGCCAAGGCATCGTGCACCGGCTGGATGCCAACACGACGGGGCTCATGGTCGTGGCGAAGAGCGAGCGGGCCTATAGCGTGCTGAAGCAGGCGTTCCGCGACCGGACGGTCGACAAGACCTACCACGCCCTGGTGCAGGGGCATCCTGACCCGCTGCGCGGCACCATCGACGCACCGCTCGGCCGTCACCCGTCGGGGGACGGCCGGTTCGCGGTCGTGGCCGACGGGCGGCCAAGCGTGACGCACTACGAGACGCTCGAGGCATTCCGCGCGGCGTCGCTGGCCACGGTGAAGCTGGAGACCGGGCGCACCCATCAGATCCGGGTGCACATGTCGGCGATCAGGCATCCGATCGCGGGCGACTACCTCTACGGCGCCGACCCGGTGCTCGCAGAACGGCTCGGGCTGACGCGACAGTGGCTGCACGCGGTTCGACTGGGGTTCGACCACCCGGCCGACGGCCGCCCAGTGTCGTTCGAGAGCGAGTACCCAGCTGACCTGGCCCACGCCCTAGAGGTCCTGGCCGCGGAAAGTTGACCGGCCCATACCTGAGCTGTGCGGCCCTGCCCAGACTCTTTGCTGAGCAGGGCCGCACCGCCCAGGATCATCGGGCGAGGTGGGGGCCGGGGCTCAGCCGGTGGCGGCCGGGGTGGCGGTGTCGGAGTTCACTACGGCGGACCGCACGTAGACGGTGTAGTTGATCACCTGGCCGGTCTTGAAGGGCTGGGTACCGGGAGCGGTAGGGATGGCGGCCGGGTTGACGGCGACGCCTTCCCGTTCGAGCACGGCCGAGGTCGCGGGGTCGAAGATGAGGATGTCGCGGACGCCGTACTGGGTGTAGCCGACGGCGATGCCGTGGCGGCCGAGCTTGTCGGTCATCGAGCCGAGCAACTCGACGCCCGGCAGGCTCTCGATCAGACGGTAGATTGCGGCCCTGACCTTCGGCGGGGCACCGGACTGCAGGAACGTTCCGGCGAACTGGAACGTGGCACCAGCGTCAGGCATGCCTCCCTCGTATTTCTGCTCAATGATCTGCTCGAGCGCCGCCGGATCCGTCGGCAGCGCGGCGGCGTCGGGGTAGACAGAATCGTCCGCCTGGCCCTTGGCGAAGGTTTCCGAGGTCGCAAACCCGCAGGCCGGCTCGCCGCTGGCTGACATCCGGCCAGAACCGTCCGGCGCTACCCAGTACTGGATGGTCTGGACGGCGACACATGGCTGCCACGTGGTTTTGCCTCCGATCTTGCCGGTCCCGGTCGCGCTCTCCTGCTCCTGGATGGTCTTGACGTACTCGTACTGGCCTGGTCCCGCCGTCGAGGTGGCGGGCTGGTGGCTCGCGGTGGTCGCCGCCTGGCCGAGAACCGCGGCGGCCGCTGAGTCTGGGTGCCCAGGCGATCCCGGGATGACCGCCACGGCCACCATCACGGCCGCCCCCGCGATGGCTGCGGCCGTGAGCCCGCGAGCCAGGTAACGCCGCTTTACGGGCGGCGGTGGGTCGCTGATGATGCGCTCCCGTATCCGCGCGGCGGCCAGCGAGTCCGGGCCGTCCAGCAGGACGTGCCGGGAAGGTGCCGCCCTGGTGAGCATCGTGTCAAGATCCATCGGTCACTCCATTCGCGTTCATGACAAAGGCTGGGGGCCGGCTTTCGGCGGTGAAGGTCTTGCGCAGCCTGTTCTTCGCCCGGTGCACCCGGGTTCCCACCGCGTTGACTGAGCAGCCGAGGACTTTGGCTGCCTCCGCGTAGCTGAGTTCCTCCCAGTACACGAGCATCAGCGCCTCCCGGTCGCCCGGACGGAGCTTCGCTATGGCGGCGAGCAACCGTTCGCGGGCCGGGTCGGTTTCTGGATGAACCCGCTCCCCGGTGGTCACCCGTTCGACCAGGTTGCGCAGCCTGCTCGTGCTGCGGTAGTACCGCGAGATCACCCTGCGGGCCGTCCCGTACAACCAGAGCCGGTCGGCCGGCGGGGGCGGAAGATCATCCAGCCGCCGCCACGCCGTGGTGAAGACCTCCGCGACGACGTCCGGCACGTCGTCCGTCGACGCGACCCGGTTCACCGCGTAGGCCTGGATTGAGCTGAAGTTCTCGTCGTAAAGCCGCCGGAACCGTTGTTCCCGGTCATCGCTATCTGTCACGCACGCTCCTGTCCTGGGCCGTCCCCCGCCTGGTATGTCTCCGGCACCTGCGGAGAACTTTCACCGGCGGACTCAGAGAGCGTCGTTATGGTCCCAAAAAAACAGCGCGCCCGCACTTGGCCCAGTGCGGGCGCGCTGTTTTTCCTGGTGGGTGCTGCACTACCGAGACTCTTCGCTGGGTAAGGCCGCACCGACCATGATCATCCCTTGCTAAGCAAGGCGAGCAGTGCGAACATGCCGCCCTGGACCGGGCGGGCCTGGAAGCCGACCTGGTCGCCGACGATCGTGTCGTACAGGTCGCTGAACGGCACCCGGCTCGGGGTGGTGTTGGCGTACGTGTACACCTGCTCGATGAGCTGCTGCTTCACCGGGTAGTTCGACAGCCAGGCGGCGGTGAACATCTGCCAGTCGGACTTGGCGTAACTGTGCGGCACCTGCAGCGGCAGGCCGAACAGGTTGCTTACCGTGGGGTACCAGGCGGCCTGCTCGGCGAGCACCGACTCCGGGATCAGGCCGGTGCCGAGCAGCCGGTCAGCGAAACCGTTGTACGTGGTGCCCCAGGTGCCGTTGCCGCCGTCGGCGTTGTTGTAGGTGAGATCCAGGTGCGCGGCCGGACGGGTCCTGGGCGTTTGTCGTCCAGTAGGGGATGAACTGCCGCGGCCTTCGCCTTGTAGCGTCGCGGCGTCGGCGCTGTTGCCCGCCGCGGCGGCGATCTGCGCTCATCGCGGCCACACCGATGATCCCCTTGATCGCGAGGTTGACGCTGTGCGCGATCGAGCCGGCGAAGTCGTCGGTCTGGTTCTGGTAGCCGGGGTCGGGCAGGTTGGCGACCAGGTAGTCAGCCCATTGCTTGAGGATCGTGTAGTGCGCGGTCGCGAACGCCTTGGCCCCCGACGGGTCCCGCTGCACATAAGCCGCCGACATGATCAGCATGTTGCCCGATTCCTCCATGGGCATGTTCTCGCCACCACCGTCGTTATGGCCCGATGCGACTGGGTAGGCGGATCCGAGGTCGTGCGGCGCGAAGGTTTCCGGCCAGTTGCCCGATTCCGCGTAGGACAGCAGCGGTTCGAGCAGCAGCGCCATATACCCAGGATCGGCGTAGATCCAGGCGGGGGAGGCGGGGAACAGCACGTCAACGGTGGATACGTTGCCGTCGCTTGAGATCTCCTTCAGGAACGCCCACGGCTGACCGCTAGGCCCGACGACCAGCTCGGTGCCGCCGTAGGCCTGACGTAGCGCCAGCGCGCACAGCCCGGCGTAAGCGGTACCACCCGCCTTGGTGGCGGCACCGGTGATCTTCGCGTCGAGGGCATCGGCCCGGCGCTGCGCCGCGGGCAGGTCGGAGTGGAAGAAGCTGAGCATGTTCTGCCAGGAAGAGAACTTCGAGGTCCATAGCGGCTGCAGGTTCTGGCCGAGGTAGCTGACCGCGGGCGTGCGTACCAGGCCGATGGACAGCGGGATCGTCACCGTGCTGCTTCCGAGTGAACCGAGATCGGCGGCGAAGGCGAACACCGGCCAGTTGTCGTCGATCGCTCGGTAGTCGGTGTCGTTGCTGTTGGTGAGCGTGCCGTTGTTCACGAACTGCGGCCGCACCACTATGTCCTGCCCCGACTGGTAGGTCAGTTTCGAGGTGGCCGGAGTCGCCCAGACCCAGGTGCCCCAGGCGGCTTGCTGGTCCTGCTCGACCAGCGGCTGCTGGTTCGCGAGTTCGACGGTCCAGGCCTGCAGCGAGCCGGTCTGGACCGGTGCCCAGGTGATCTGCTGGCTGTCGTCGCCGCTGCACCACTCGCCGCTGATGTCGGCGTAGAGCTGGACGTTGTGCGTGCCGCCGTCGATGCTGCGCACGCTGATCACCACGTAGCTCAGCGGGATCGACTGACGGGTCACGTCGCCGGGCTCGACGGGGGAGAGGTACTCGAGGGTCAGCTCCACGCCGCCGCCTTCCATGGTGAACACGGAACGCGTCGGGGTGCAGTTGAGTCCGGTCTGTTGCAGCGCCTGCTGGAAGCCGCTCGTGGTGGAGGGCGTGCCGTAGTTGCCGTCCGGGATCGTGAGCGGGATCGCGGGAGCGCCCATGAACACGTAGGAGACTCCGTCGATCCTGGCGATCCCGGTCATCGCCGTTGTGTGGCCGGCCCAGAACTCCTGCCATGTGCCGGGCACCGCGGTGGCGGGCAGCCAGGTGCTCAGATACGGACCACGGACCGCCAGCGGAGCGGCGGGCGGGCGGATGGGTACGGCGCTCAGGTTGCCGTTAGCGGCCGCTCCCGAGGTCTGTGAGGTCGTCGCGGCCTGGGCGGTCTGCTGGCTGAGCAGCCCGGTTCCGGTGAAGACTCCGGCCCCGGCCACGGTGCCCGCGGCGGTGAGCCCGCCCCAGTACCGCAGGAAGTCCCGGCGGTCCGGGCGGTGACCCGGGACAGGCTCCTCCGCCAGCCCGTTGCTGTCAAGTTGGCTGACATCGTTGTCGGTCCCGGCCATGGTGACCTCCTCGTCGCACACGAGCGAACATGATGTTTTCCCCTATGGAGAGTTTCTCTCGTTAATGCGCGATTCTGTCAAGGGGTGAGCGCATACGGATGATCTCCTGTTCGCTGCGGTGGCGATGGCGTTCGCGTTTATGCAGGTCAGGACCATGTGATGTGCCGTTATCGGTCAGGGATGGCGCGTGGTCGGACCCCGCAGGAGCCGCTGGTCACGGTTCCGTTGACCAGGCACGATCAGCGGGCTGGTCCCGAGCCGGGAGAAGTCCAGTTGCAGCGGCCCGAACGAGAAGCGCGGTACCAGCCCGGCCCAGGTGGCCTCTGCGCGGAGCCGGTCGAGCAGGCCGCGGTAGTTCAGCACCGGCACGATCTGGCCCACCAGGCCGTTGCCGTTGGGGATCTCGCTGATTCCTGGCAGCTGCTCAAGCACCACCGGGTCGACGCCGCCCAGCATGAGCCCGACCGGGCCGCCGCCGGCGATCACGATGTCGGCGTCGCCGACACGACCTGGCGGATACGTGGACATGGAAGCCATTGGTAGTCAAGGGCGCGGTGCTGTAACCGCCCGTTTCCCAACCCCCTTTTCAATTCCGTACGTGGGAACATGGCAGTGGCTCAAGCCTGCGCCAACCCGGATTGCCGGTGGGCGTTCTACGACCAGTCCCGCAGTCGCGCCTGATGCGAGATGAAAGCCTGCGGAAACCGAGCCAAGAACCGCCGGTTCAAGCAACGAAACAGACCGATGGGTCTTCCATGTTTACGGCCCCAGCCCGTGTTGGTAGGCGTAGGCGACGGCTTGCCCTCGGTCTCGCGCATGGATCTTCATGAACAGCCGGTTGATGTGGCTCTTGACCGTGCCCTCGCTGATGATCAGGTGTTCGGCGATCTCGGAGTTGGAGAGCCCGGTGGCGATAAGGCGAAGTACTTCGGCCTCACGGGGCGTGAGCCCGTCGGGAAGTCGCGGTGGTGGCGGGGGGTCTTCCGCGGGAGCGCTGGCGATGGCTTCGACGAGGTGACGTTGCACTGCCGGGTCGATGACGGCTTGACTGTCGAGGACTTGCTGGAGTGCCTGACGGATTTCTGTCCCGCCGACGTCTTTGGTGAGGTAGCCCCGGGCGCCGGCTCGCAGCGCGTCGAGCACAGACCGGTCGTCCGCGTAGGTGGTGAGGACCACGACCTTGGTTTCGGGTTGGCGTTCGCGCAGGATGCGGGTGGCTTCGACGCCGTTGCAGCGCGGCATCCGAAGGTCCATGAGGACGACGTTGGGGTGCAGATCGCCGGCCAGGGCGACCGCCTCGTCGCCGTCGGAGGCGGCGCCGACCACCTCGACGTCGCGGAGGAGACCGAGCACCATGGCCAGTCCTTCTCTGACCACCTTCTGGTCATCGGCGATGAGCACGCGGATCGGTGTGCTCATGCCGGCAGCTCCAGCTCGACCAGGAAGCCGCTGCAGGTCTTCTGCGCGGTGAGCGTGCCGCCGAGCAACTCGGCGCGCTCGCGCATCCCCGTGAGCCCGTAGCCGCCGCCGTCGCCCGAGCGGGTCTGCTCGCCGGTGCTCGCTTCGCGGGCGAAGTCCTCGATGGTGAGTCTCGTCGCGGACGGCTCGTAGCGGAGGCGGACGTCGACGTGGTCAGCGTGGGTGTGCCTGGTGATGTTGGTCAGGGCTTCTTGTGCGACGCGGTAGACGGCGAGGCGGGCCTCTGGGCCGAGTGGGCGGACGTCGCCGGACACGTCGAGCTGGCAGGGGATGGCACAGTCGTCTTGGAACTGGGCGGCCAGTTCCTTCAGGCGATCGGGTCCGGGCAGGTCGTCGTCGCGGAGCATCCCGATGGCCCGGCGGGCCTCGGCAAGACCCGTCCTTCCCAGGTGGTGGGCGCGGTCGATCGCCTCGGGGATGCGAGGATCGGCGGGGCTGTCGGCCGCCAGCATCCGGGCGCCTTCGAGCTGGAGCAGGAGACCGGACAGCGAGTGGGCGAGCACGTCGTGCATTTCGCGGGCGAGACGCTGACGCTCTGCGAGGCCCGCGGCGCGGGCTTCGGCCGCCCGGCTTTGTTCCAGCTCGACGAGGAGCGCCCCGGCCTGGTCATTGGCTTCACGGAGGCGGACGGCCAGGACAGCCAGGCCGTAGGATCCAGCCAGCGCGGCGAGGACGGTGAGGCCACCGAGGCCCTGGCCGCTGAGCCCGACGGTCACCTCCAAGACGACGAACGCCCACAGCGGGACGAGCAGGGCGATCCGCCTCGGCCAGAGGCGGGCCAGAAGGAGAACGCCCACGAAGGCGCCAAAGGCACCCGGTCCTCTCGGCTGGGCGGACAGCAGCGCGACCGAACTGGCGAGCACCAGCGCGGCGACCGTGACCGCAAGACGGGTGCCGCCGAGGCGCCCAATCGTGTTCGAGGAACTCAGCCCGCCGAAGAGGATGACCGAACTCACCGCGCCGACGATGTAGCCGCCGACGGCGACCGACACGACCAGGCCGCGGCCAGTTACACCCGGACCGGGATGGGCGTGGTAGGCGGCGACGAGGACGAAGACCACGAGCAGGGCCGGGAAGCGGAGGAGGAGCCTCCGCTGGACGACGTCGTGCTGGGCGCCGCTGTGGCGCAGGCTAGCCAGGGTCCGGGTGATCGCCGGTTCCACGCTCACCTGACCAACGTTACGACGACCAGGCCTGCGCCGCATCTGCCCCAAGGTGGGTGGCGGTGCTCTAACCACGGGTGGAGGCGGCTCTAACCGTCGTCAGAACTCGTGGCATGACCGAAGTTCTAACCCTGCGCCGATGCATTCACGGGTCGGCTGCCGCACGCTTGGGGCACCGATCCAGACGATCCCAAAGGACCCTGCCGTGTTCATGTTCTTCTTCCTCCGCTTTAAGTACGGGCCGCTCATCATCGTGCTCGCCGGGGTGGCCCTCATGACTATCGCAGTCGGCGTCACGCACCACCTCGCGACCGGGATCGTCGGCGCCGTCCTCGTCGTGACCGGTGCCGGTGTCTGGGTCACGCGCAAACGCAGAGGCACCCCGGTCGGCGACCCAGACGAGGCCACCGGGCGATGAGCCGATCCACGTACAGCGCCGACCACCCCCCGCGGCCGTGCCGAGACCGACGCCGAGGCCGATCCGACCTCGCCATCCCGTTCGCGGTAGAGCGATGATCGAAGCCCACGGCCTGGTCAAGCGCTACGGCTCCACCATGGCTGTCAGCGACCTCTCTTTCTCCGTCCGGCCCGGCCTGGTCACCGGCTTCCTCGGCCCGAACGGCGCCGGGAAGACCACCACCATGCGGATGATCCTGGGCCTCGACGCGCCGACGCAGGGCTCGGTAACCGTCGGCGGCCGCAGCTACCGCGACCTGCCGACCCCCATGCGCGAGGCCGGCGCCCTCCTGGACGCCAAGGCGCTGCACGGCGGCCGCCGGGCCCGCGACCACCTGCTGTGCCTAGCCCAGAGCAACGGCATCCCCCGCAGCCGGGTGGAGGAGGTGCTCGGCACCGTCGGTCTCGAGGGCGTGGCCAGGCGCCGGGCGAAGGGCTTCTCGCTGGGCATGAGCCAGCGGCTCGGCATCGCCTCGGCGCTTCTCGGGGACCCGGCCGTGCTCATCTTCGACGAACCAGTCAACGGCCTCGACCCCGACGGCATCCACTGGGTCCGGACCCTCATGCGGGCGCTGGCCGCCGAGGGCCGCACCGTGCTGGTCTCCAGCCACCTGATGAGCGAGATGGCCCTGACTGCCGACCACCTGCTGGTGATCGGCAAGGGCAAGCTGATCGCCGATACCAGCATGGAGGAGTTCACGCGGGCCGCCTCCCAGCGGTCGGTCCACGTCCGCAGCCCGCAGGCGGCCGAGCTGGCCGCCCGCTGCCGCCAGGCCGGGGCCACCGTCCGGGCCGGGAGCACCGACCCGGGCGCCGGGACCGGCGCCGACGTCATCGAGATCACCGGGATGGACAGCGCCGAGGTGGGAAAGCTGGCCGCCGCCCACGGCATCGCCCTGTCCGAGCTCATCCCCGTCCGGGCCTCGCTGGAGGAAGCGTTCATGGAACTGACCCGAGACAGCGTGGAATACCAGGCGGCGGGGGTGACCCGGTGACCGGCGCCACGATCGCCTCCGCCGGCCCGGAGCCCCGGGCGGCCTTCCGCCCAGCCACCTTCGCCGACGCGCTGCGCTCGGAGTGGACCAAGCTCCGTTCGGTCCGGTCGACCTTCTGGGCGCTGACCGCGACCGTCGTGCTCGGCATCGGCCTAGGGGCCGCCATCAGCGCGGCCACCGCCCACGGCTACGCCAAGAGCAGCGCCTCCAGCAAGCTGAGCTGGGACCCGGCCAATGTCAGCCTGTACGGGGTATTCATCGCCCAGGTGGCCATCGCCGTGCTCGGGGTGCTCTGCATCAGCTCCGAGTACTCCTCGGGGATGATCCGCACCAGCCTGATCGCCGTCCCGAAGCGAGGCCGGGTCCTGGCCGCCAAGTCGCTGGTCTTCGCCGCGGTGACGTTCGTCGTGGGCGAGGCCACCAGCTTCGCGGCGTTCTTCGTCGGCCAGGCCCTCATCAGCGGCCATGCCCCGCACGCGGCGCTCGGCGATCCCGGGGTGGCCCGGGCGGTGGTGGGAGCGGGGCTGTACCTGACCGCCCTGGCGGTGCTCAGCGTCGCCGCGGGGGCCTTGCTCCGGCACCCGGCCGCCGCCATCACCTGCATGACGGCCGTCCTGTATGTCCTGCCCGCGATCGCCCAGGCGCTGCCGGACTCGTGGCGGAACCCGGTCACCAAATTCTGGCCGACCATGGCCGGAGGCGATCTCACCAGTGTCTACCATGCCGCCCACACCCTCCAGCCCTGGCCCGGCTTCGGCGTGATGTGCCTGTTCACCGCCATGGTGTACGCCATCGCCTGGACACTGCTAAACCGCCGGGACGCGTGATGGCGGTCAGGGCACCTCGCCAGTACCCAGGACCCCGGCTGCCTCGCCGGACGCAAGGCGCAGAGCGTGTCCTGCGGCATAAGCCCGGTACAGGCGCTGCCACAGCGGTCGCGCCAGCGACGCGCAGATGCTCGGCGCTGTTCACGTTCCTGCGTATCGACGAGCCCGCGTACCGGCCAGCGGTCGCCGCGGCGGTCGGTCAGTAAGAGCGCTCAACTGCCACTGAAGGCGGGAATGACACTGGTCGTGATTCCCGCCTTCTCGTTGTCTCGTGTTTGCTTTAGCTGGAGATGGCTATGTTGCACACCGTAACCAAATCCTATTGTCGAAGGAAAGATGGTCGCGTGCGTCTTCCGCTCAAGGCAACCGTTCTCATTGCGACCGGTCTCGCCGCAACCGCTACCGCGGCCGTTTCCGCTTCTCCTGCCCGCGCCGACGCTCCTTGCTGGCAGACCGGATATGAGGTCACCCCGCCTAACTGGTCCGATCCCTCCGAGGTGTACTTCTGCCACAACGTCGCGCCCGCCACCGGCTATACAGGAGTCGGCTATTCCACCGGACCCGTCGGCACGCTGGAAACCACCACTAGCTGGTTCGTGTGCATGAACGATTACGGAGACCCCAATGGGGAGGGCAGCCCGAACCCCACTCGGTGGATCTGGACGGAAATGGACTACCCGCATGGCGTATGGGGATGGATTCCCGATAAGCAGATTACCAGCGATACCGATCCCATTCCCGACTGCTTCGACTGAACGGAACACGATGAAGAAAAAGGGCTATCTCACCGCCACCGTAGTCCTCACCGCCGCACTCGCCGTCGGCGTGCCGGTGGGCGCGGCCAAGGCCGACGCCACCGGGCCTGCTGTGTGCTACGACACCGGCAACGGCCTGCTGTGCATCAGCCTCGACCCCCTAGGCACGCAGCCTGCTCAGGTCACCGTCTGGTACGACAAGAGGTCCGGAGACCCGGTCTTCGTCAACGATCTGGGTTACACGCAGATCGGCAATCCGGGCAGCGGCAACTATGAGGACGGCGCGTTCTGGATCTCTGCCGGACAACTGCGGGGCTACGACTGGGACCTGTTCAGCCAGGGTTCTGGCTGCTTCGCCCCGAACGATGTCCTACGGCACCGGCACCACCATCACCGGCTACGCCGACTGCGTGTAAGCCTCGATGGCGGGCGATCACGGGACGTCGACGCAGGTTTGGATGACCTGGTCGTCCGCCGCGGCGTCGCCGCAGTAGGGACCCGAGCCGAGGGCATAGCCGACGTTGAAGGTCTTCTGCGGCGCCCAGCCGGGACCGCCCGAGATCGGCCCCGCTGAGTCGCTCCAGTGGGAAGGCCCGCCAACCGCGTAGGCGATCTCGTCGTCCGGGTAGGTGACTGCCACCTGGATCTGTACGTTCTCGATAATGGACCCTGAGTAGTTGACGCCCACGCAAAGCGTGAGATTCCCCTGGCTAACGCAGTTGGCCACGTTGATCCACGGATCCGCTGTCCTTGTTGACATAGCCGCATGCTCCACGCCGGACGGAGTGTCGCTGGCGTTCGCTGCCTCGGCTCCTCCGGCCGCCAGCATGACGGCCGCCGCAACGGTGGCACCGACCATCGCACTTCCCGACATCTCGCGCATGCGGCCAGCATGCCTCGCTCCGTCACTCCATAAACATGTGGCTCCGTTGTCGGAAAATTCCGCACAAATCCGCCTTCGCGGTTCCGTCGGGCTG
>CAVUOU010000024.1:0-30943 GCA_963743085.1 uncultured Actinomycetota bacterium | reverse complement strand
GGAGCCCTCGAAGATCATCGTGGAGAACGATGACGACGGGTTCATGGTGCTGATCCGCGACGTGGTGGAGATCGTGTGCCCGGCGGCGTCCTGTCCGGTCGCGGTCACCGTGTAGGTCGTGTCGACCTCCAGCGCCCAGGTGCTGTGCCAGGATTTGCCGTCGGAGCTCATGGCGCCGGTGACCGTATCGTCGTCTGCCTGCGGCGCGTTAATGGCGTGCACGGTGACATCGGTGAGCTTGCCGTGGGCCGCGGTGACCGTGATGCCTTGCGATGGATTCGCGTCCGCACCGTCGGGAGAGACGACGAAGTCCGTGACCGCCTCGGCAGCGCGGGAGCGCTGGACCGCCCCTGGATTGAGCTTGGCGACGGTGGGCCCGCCGCAGGCGGTTAGGCTGGTCGCCGTGGCCGCCACGACGATCGCGATCATGGTGGCGGCGCCCCGCCGTGCGTGACTGCCGTACACGGTGATCGACCCCCTCTCGTGACCAGCGTCAGCTTAGCCGTCGGCTCCGTACCGCACGGGCTGAACGCTTTACCACCGCTACCCCTAGTCCGGCCACTGTAAGCAGGGCGATTATGGCCTCGGGCCACGCGCCCACCACATCGGCCAGCGTGCGGTACGTGATCAGCGGGACCTGCGCTTGGAGGATGGCCCGCCGCCAGAGACCGGAGGCGGTGATGAGCTGGCCAGATGGCGCGATGATCGCGCTCGCCCCGGTGGTGCTGGCGACGACCACGGCCCGGTCGCTCTCGATGGCCCGGATCCGTGCCATGTCGAGTTGCTGGTAGGTCTCGCCGGTCTGCCCGTCGCGTTCGAAGGTCGCGTCGTTCGTCTGCACGGTGAGCAGGTTCGCCCCGTCGGTCACGTCGGAACGGACTAGGCCGTCAAATCCGATCTCGTAACAGATCGCGACGCCGAGCCGGATCTTGCCGATGTGGAAGATGACGTTCTTGTGACCGGGGGTGAAGTTCTCCGGCTGGAGCTGGGTGAGCGAGGAGAACTTTGATATCAGGCCACGCAGCGGGATGTACTCGCCGAACGGCACCAGTTGGCGTTTTACGTAGATCGCGACCGGGCCCTTCTCCGGGAGCCACAACTGCCCCGCGTTGCGCAACGGATTCTCCAGTACCGCTCCGACCAGCACTGGCTTCCCGATGGTGTCCACCGCGCCCATGATCGCCTGGTAGATCTGCGCGTCCAGCGACGGATCGATGCTGGTGGAGTTCTCCGGCCAGATCACCACGTCGGGTGCCTTGGCCTTGCCGTCCGCGACCTCCTGGGCCAGCGTTATGGTGGCGGCGGCGTGGTTCTGCGTCACGTCCGTGTCGTTGAGCTGAGTGGCCAGCGAGGTACCGCGCGGGACGTCGCCCTGGATCGCGGCCACCTCGACGGTGGGGTCGCCGGCCGCCGACGGCACGAAAGCGTCGCGCAGCGCCGCGCCGGAGAACGTTACGGCCGCCGCGATCACCAGCGCGCCCAGCGAGGCGACGCTGCGCGCTCGGCGGCCACCCGCCGCCCGCCACCAGGACGAGCGCCGCCACGGCTGGTTGACCAGCACCACGGCCAGGCATCCGGCGGTGAGCGCCACCAGGAACGTCACCCACGGCGTCCCGCCGAACGCGGCCCACCCGGCCGACGGCGATGACGACTGGCTCATGACGAGCCGGCCCACGGGAAACCGCCCCACGGCCACCGGTCGCGCAGCGCCTCCGCCGCGACCCACCAGCCCGCCACCGCGGGCGGCCACGCCCAGCGAGGCCAGTCAAGCAGCAGCCGCTGGCCGATGGCGAGCACGCCGAAGATGACCGCCTCGGAGAGGGCCAGTCCCAGCCAGGCGTACCACGCGACGTTGATTACCCACGAGAACAGCGGGATGTAGAACGCAACCCCGAAGACCAGCCCGACGCCGAACGAAGCGCGCAGTCCCCGCCGGTGCAACGCGAGCAGCAGCAGCGCGGGGCCGACGAACGCCAGCGGCCAGATCCCGAGCGGCGGGAACGCGGCGGCCAGCAGCCCTCCGCCCGCGAGTGCGACGAGCAGCGCGACCCGGGTGCCGCGCCAGCCGCCAGCCGCGAGCCCGCGCGCGCTGGTCTCCGCCCGCGCGGCGTCGCCCCGTGGCTCGCCGGGTCCGACCTGGGTGGAGATCACCAGTGCAGCCTAGCTGCCGCCGGAAACATCCAGCTCACGAGGTACCTTCACCGACAAGCCGGGCAAGTTATTCATTTCACCTCAAGGTGGCAATGTGTTGCGTTAATCTTAGGCCGGATAAACGCCTCGTGGGGGGGCGTGCACTACGGCGCGAAAGCTGGTGCATGGACGTGCGTGAATGGATACTGCCGTGATCAAGATCCGCTATCGAGTTCTTGAGCCCGGGATAAATGCTGATGCTGTGCGCGAGGGATCGCGGGTCGTCGTCTATTTCGTCCCGGGATTGTCTGGTCGCCAGCGCAAGGCCGCGCTGCGCCGTTTGCGGCAGGCCGCCCGCCGTGCCCAGAAGCCGCCGCTCCCGCCGGTGCCGCTCGGGATCGCCCTGGTGGCGGACCGCGCGAGAATGTCGATGCGCAACCTGGCGGCCATCGTGCGGCTGCACCCAGCGGGCAGCATCGTCCCGTTGTTTGGCCTCGCGTCGCTGATTGTCTTGTTCCTGTTGACCTCGGTTTCCGTGCATATCCTGCGCGGACCATCTCACGCCGCCGGTTCGCCGCCCCCACTTGGCAGTGCCAGCCAGCCGCTCACCGCCCGGCCGGGTGCCAGCAAGATGGCGGTCTCGGTATCCGCGCCGGGCACCGGAACTCACACCTCCTCCGGCTCCGGCGGGGTGGCTCTGGTCTCGGGTTCCGGTACCAGCGACCCGTCAGCGTCCGGCTCGTCAGGATCCGGCTCTTCCGGGTCCGGGTCCAGCGGCTCTACGGGGTCTGGCTCCTCAGGCTCCTCAGGGTCCGGTTCGTCCTCGGGAGGTTCGGGGGCCGGGTCGGCCGGGTCGGGCGGGTCAACGCCGTCGCCCGCCGCGACGACCAAGGTCTCGGCCAGCGTCGGCCTGGCCCTTGGCGCCGCCGCGGCCGTCTCGGCGAAAGCCGCGATCGCCGCCGGATCGGTCGCGGTCAGCGCGGGCGTCTCGGCCGTCGGCATCACCGCGAACGCCCAGGTCGCCACCACCGTTACCCCGCACCCAACCCCACCCTCAGCCACCTGCGTAGACATCGGCCCCCTCGGCATCTGCCTCAGCCTCTAGCCAGCCGCGAGAATGTGCCGTGAACGGCACATTCTCGCGCTCACGGGCTGGCTCACCCAGGTGCCCCCACCTTTACCCAGGCGCCCCCGCCCCAGCTATGGCCCATAGGTGGGGCTAGAGCGCTATCGATGGGCCATAGCTGGGGTTGGTCCGCGAATGAATTGCCCCTTTAGCGGCAATTGTGGATGGTGCCCGCGGTAACCGGGAGCGGTTTATGCGATATATGCGGAGAATGACCCGGATTAACGCGGGTGGACGGAGAGGGGGCGTGGCGGCGCGGGTGGAGGGAGAGGGGGCGCGGCAGCGCGGGTGGACGGGGAGGGGGCGCGGCAGCGCGGGTAAGTCTGAAATGTCGGGCGGGGGGTCCGGGGTGAATCGGGATAAAGCGGCTGCGCGCTCACGGGCTCGGACCATTTGGCGGAGCCGGGCGGCGGTTACCGGCTCGCTGAACAATGGGCCGGACGCCGCGTCGCATCCGGCGCGGCGCAGCAGGCTTGCCTGGGTGCGATCGGTCACGTCGGCCGCGACCACCGTCGCGCCGATCCGGCGGGCCAGGCTGACCAGCGGCTCGAGCAGTTCGCCGTCCGGCGGGGATGTCAGGTCGCCGTGCAGCACCACGCCGGCGACCGGCAGGTCGCGCAGCCGGGCCAGGCCCGAGGTGCCTTTGCCGAAGTCGGTGATGACCAGCTTCGTGCCTGACCGGGTGAGCTCGGAAAGATGGGGGATCGCCAGCGCCGTCTCGGAGAACTCGAGATACACGGGCGCGGCGGGCTGGACCCGCTGGGTGGCGGGGAGCGCGACGCTCACCGGGATGCCCGGCCAGGCGGCCGCGTCGGCGGCCGTCGTCTCCAGCAGCCAGCTGGTCAGGTGTGCGGCCGCCGGGGTGCCCTCGGCCAGCGGCAGGAAGACGCTCGCCGTGAGATCGCCGAGCGACGGGTGCCGCCACACCGGCATCGCCCGCGCGGCGCGCAGGTGCCCGTCGGACAGGTCCACGACCGGCAGGTAGGTGATCCCGAACTCGCCGCGCTCGAGTCCGGTGCGGATGGATACCGCCATCGAGCGGACCGGAGTCCGGGTGGGGTCGGCGGGGACCGGCTCGTGGATGACCCAGCGGCCGCGGCCGCTCGCCTTCGCGCGGTACAGCGCGGCGTCCGCGTCGGCCACGACGCTGGCGTTCAGGCTGGTGGCCGTGCCCACCGCGATGCCGGCGCAGGCCGTTACCTGGAGCTCGCCGCCGGGTATCGGCACCGGCAGGCGTATCTCGTCGAGGATGTCGCGGGCCAGCGCGGGCGCGCTGTCGTACTGCTCGGCCAGCACGAGGAACTCGTCGCCGCCGATCCGGGCCGCGAGGGCGCCATGTTCCGCGGCGACGCGGCCGATGCGTTCGGCGATGGTGCAGAGCAGCGTGTCCCCGGCGTCATGCCCGTGCTTGTCGTTGACGTCCTTGAAGCCATCGAGGTCGATGTAACAGACGCCCACCCGGCTCTTAGCCGCGGAAAGACGGCTGATCAGCGCGGTACGGTTCGGCAGGCCGGTCAGCGGGTCGTGTGTCGCCTGGTGCATGAGCGTCTGATTGAGGTAGCGCTGGGCCTGCTCCATCTGGTCCAGGTAGCCGACCGCGAGGGCCTCGAGCGCCGTGGGCAAGCTACCCTCGGCCGAGCTGGCGGCGGCGAGCTCATCGGTGGCCAGCGCAGCGGCGGCCAGCGCGCGGATCGTGGCGGGGAGCGAACCCTGGCGAGTCGCGAGATCCCGGCCCGCTGCCACGAAACGCCGGGTGTCGAACGTCGGCGCGGCCAGCCCGTCGACCAGTTCGCCCAGCTCGCTCATCTTCGCTCCTACGGGGAGTGCAATCGATATCAAGCGTCACTATAGGCGACCTGCCCGATACAAGTAGTGCGAATCGGCAAATTCTGTAGCCGGTCGGTCACGGCATGGTTTGGGGCAGCTCGCGGGTCTGGACGCGGACTTGGCGGGTAGGTGACCTACATGACGGATAACCCGCAAGACGAGCTCGCGGAACGGGCAGCCGAGATCGCGACGCGGACGTCGGAGCAGCCGCCGGCTGTGCTCGACGGTCAGCGGTGGCCGTGGCGGCGCCAGCGGTTCTCCGCGCTGACCACGGCGACGCGCCGCACGGTCGGCGGGGCGCGGCGTACCGCCAGCGGCGCGCTCAACGCGGTGAACTGGCTGTCCGCCCAGGTGCTCGCCATGGCGCCCAGGATCAAGGTGCGCAGCCGCGACGAGCTGCTCGCGCAGTTCCCCGGCCGGGACACCGAAGACGTCGCGGACGCGCTGGTCGATAGCGCGGCGCGAGCGACCGCGGCGGCGGGTGGCGCGGCGGGAATGGCTTCGGTGCTGCCCGTGCTGCCCGCGTTCCCGGCCGAGGTGGTGGCCGAGACCCTGGTCGTGGTGGGCGTGGAGATCAAGCTGATCGCGGAGCTGCACGAGATCTACGGCGTCCCCGCGACCGGCACCAGTACCCAGCGGATGCGGGCCTACGTGGCGGCATGGGCCTCGCGGCGGGGCGTGTCGCTCATCCCCGGCGGGATCGTGTTCGCGGCCGGATCCCCGGTCAGCAAGCTGCTGCGTCGCCGGCTCGCGGCCCGGGCCGGGCGCAGCGCGTTCGCTCTCGGCCCGCTGCTTACCGGTGCCGCCGCGGGCGCCTACCTGAACGCGCGTGAGACCCGGCGGCTCGGGTCACACATCCGCCGCGACCTGCGCGCCAGAAGCTAACCTGAAAGCGTGACAGCCACACCAGCCGCCGAGATCGCCGTCCAGGATGCCGCCCTCGCGGCCAAGACCGCCGCGCCAGGACTCGCCACGGCGGAAGAGGACACCCTGGACGCGGTGCTCCGCACCATGGCCGCCGCGCTTACCGAGCAGGCCGGTGCCGTGCTCGCGGCGAACGCCGAGGACCTGCGGGCCGCCGCCGACAGCGGCCTGCCGAAGGCCATGCGCGACCGGCTGCTGCTCGATGACCAGCGGCTCGCCGCGATGGCGGACCAGCTCGGCGTGCTGGCCGGCATACCGCACGAGCCGACGGAGCGGCACGTCCGCGACCTCGACGGCGGCCTCACCCTCGCCGAGCGGCGCCGCCCGGTCGGCGTGATCGGCGCCAACTTCGAGGCCAGGCCGAACGTCACGGTCGACATCGCCTCGCAGCTCATCAAGTCACGCAACGCCGGCGTGCTGCGCACCGGCTCGGCCGCGCTGCGTTCCGCGGCGGCGCTGGCCGGCCACGTGATCGCGCCCGCCCTCGCCGCCCACGGCCTCGACCCGCACGCGATCGGCTTGATCCGCACCCCCGGCCAGGAGGCGGCGCGCGCGCTGGTCCGCGAGCCCGGCCTCATCCCGCTGGTGATCTTGCGCGGCAGCGGCGCGAGCACCCGCGCCCTCGCGGCCGAGGCAGCGTCGCACGGGGTGCGCACCCTGGCCCACGCTGACGGTGGTGGAGTGCTCTATATCCATCCTTCGGCAAAACGGCGCGACGCACTCGACCTGGTCGCCGCCAGCCTCGACCGGCTCGGCGTGTGCAACCGGCTCAACCTGCTGCTGATCGACGCGAGCGTCTGGGACGATCTGCTGCCCGAGGTGAGCAAGGTGCTCGCCGGACTGGGCATCACTCCGTCGCTGCCGCCGCACGATCACCCGCTGGGGCTCGAGTGGGCGCTGCAGGATGGTCGTGAGGCGACGGTGACGATCGCCCCGGCCGATTCTCCCGTTCGGGCCGCGGTCATCGCCAACGACGAGACCTCCGGGCTGGCGGCCGGTATCGCGGCGGATGACCAAGCGGCCGCGGCGGAGTTCCTGAACGCTTATGCGGGCACTGGCGCGTTCTGGAACGCGACGACGCGGCTGCTCGACGGGTTCAAGCTGCTGTCGGTACCCGAGACCGGCATCAACATCGACAAGGTGCCAGGCCCGCGCGGCCCGGTGACCTTCCGCGACCTCTACCTGCGCCAGTTCGTGGTGACCCCGTTCGAGGAAGCTGTTACGGAACTTGCCGTCTGGGTCATAGGACTCCGCGAGATTCACGAAGTCATCCAGCCGCGGGTAGGGGAACCCCATCGACGGGCTGAACACCTTGCCCCAGTGCGCCCGCGGCTCGAACGGCGCCAGCGCGGACTCGATCAGCGGCAGCACCTGCGAGACGGCCGGATCCTGCCGCCAGGTGAAGTGCAGCCCGATCGTGTCCCGCTGGTAGGCGGGCGATAGCCACAGTGAGTCGGCGGCGATCGACCGGATCTCGCTGATCAGCAGCAACGGCGCTAGGCGGGGCGCCAGCGGCGTGATCGCGGCCACCGCGTCGGTCAGGCAGGAGTGCGGCACCAGGTACTCGGACTGAATTTCCTCGCCCGCCGACGGGGTGAACTCGGCGCGGAAATGCGGCAGCCGTGCGTGCCAGGGTCCCGGCACGCCGCCCTGCTGGTTCGCGTACTCCACCGGCATCCCGGGCACCGGGTGCCTCGGTCCGTCGGCGAGCCGCGCACCGTGCCACGTCGGCGGGGCGGTTTCCCATCCGGAAGCCGCCTTGATCCACACCTGGTCGAAGACCGACGGGTCCCGCCAGGTGGTGAACGCGCTCACGCTGTACGCGCTGGCGAAGATCTGCTCAGACAGCGACTCGGCCGGCAGGCCGTCGTACACCCATTGCCGCACGGTGAACGACGGCACCAGATCCAGCGTCACCGACGTCACCACTCCGAGCGCGCCAAGCGACACGACGGTTCCCTCGAACGAATCGCTGGAACGCTGCACCGTCACCACGTCACCGGACGCCGTCACCAGGTCGAATCCCGCCACCGAGGCGGCCAGCCCCTGGTTGCGGTCACCGGATCCGTGCGTTCCGGTCGCGCACGCGCCGACGACGCTGATGTGCGGGAGCGAGGCCAGGTTCGGCACCGCCAGGCCCGCCTTGTCGAGCGCCGGGACCAGCTGGCCGTAGCGCATCGCCGCCGCGACGCGTGCCTGCCGGGCGACGGAGTCGATCTCTGCGGCAGGCGGCATGTCCTCGAGCGAGATCAGCGTGCCCGGCGAGTCCGCCACGGTGCTGAACGAGTGCCTGCTACCCACCGCGTGTACCCGGGATGCCGCCGCGACCGTCCGGCGCAGATCGTCGAGATCGACGGGCCGCGCCACTTCAGACGCGGAGAACGTTACATTCCCCGCCCAGTTCCTCACGGCTCCACGTTAACGCACCCGCATGGCGAGCATGCACAGGTCATCGCCCGTGGCGAGCGGGGCGAGCCGCCGCGACAAGCTGTCGAGGAACCCCTCGGCGGTCGCCACCGGGCTGGCCGCCGCCGCGTCAAGCAACCGGTTGGTGCTCCGCGTGATGTCTCGGTCGATCAGCCCGTCGGTGTACCAGAGCAGCATGTCGCCGGGGCGCAGCCCGGTCTCGATCGTGCCGTATCCCGCGTCGGGGTCGGCGCCGAGCATCGGCCCGAGCGGGCGAGCCAGCAGCGCCGGCCGGTCATCGCGGACCAGCACCGGCTCGGGATGCCCGGCCTGCGCCCAGCGCAGGTACGGCACACCGGGATAGATCGTCCCGGCGATCACCGAGGCGAGCGTCTCGGGTTCCTCGGTCTCGCACACCAGCCGGTTCAGCGCGACGAGCATCTGATCGGAGCTGAGCCCGGTCGCGGACAGCCCGCGCAGCGCGTTGTTCACCCGGGCCATCCCGGCCGCGGCCGTCAGCCCGTGCCCCGCGACGTCTCCCACCGCGAGGAACAATGACCCGTCACGGCGCAGCCGCGCCTCGTACCAGTCGCCGCCGGCCTTGCTGCCCACCTCCGCCGACACATACTTAACGGCGATTTCATAGTCCGCCGTGCCGACCAGCCGGCTCTCCCGCGGCAGCAGCGCTCGCTGGACGCGCAGGGTCGCCTCTCGCCTGGCCCGCTCGACCGTGGCCTTGGCGGCGTGCAGTTCGCGCTCGGTACGGCGGCTAGCGGTCAGGTCCTTGAAGACCCCGCGCAGCACCAGGATCTTGCCCTCCGGATCGGTGACCGCGGAGGCCGCGACGTGCATGTTCCTGATATCGCCATCGGGCAGCCGGACGCGGAACTCGATCTCGGAGTCCTCGCCGCGTTCGGCCAGGCCGCGCAGCAGGCCCTCGACGGCGGGCACGTCTTCGGGGTGCACGACCTCGCGGTAGGCGTCCATCGACAGCGGGCCGTCGGCCAGCTCACGGCCGTGCATCGCGTACAGCTCGTAGGACCAGGTCACCTCGTCCGAGTACAGATTCCACTCGGCCCAGCCGGTGGCGGGTGCGGCGGTGCCGGCCGTCGCGGTACCGGCCGCCCTGATCCGGGGACCGTCCTCGCTGTCCGGCTGGTGCACTCGCCAGGTCACCAGCAGCTGGCTCCCACGGCGCTGGGCGCGGATGTCCAGGGCACCGAGCCGGTACTGGCCTCCTGTCATGCCCTGGTACGGGAAGAGATCCAGCTTGACCAGCTGCCCGCTGCGCATCGCGTTCGCGTAGCTGGCTATCAGCCCGGTTGTCCCGACTTCCGGGAAGACACTCAGCAGAGTGTGTCCGACGACGGAGTTCCCCTCGTCGTTATGGACATGTTTGCTGGCAGTGTTGGCGTAGTCGATGGTGAAGTCGGTGATCTCGCCGCTGGCGTCGGCGAGCGGCGTGAGCACGAAGGCGGGCAGCGGCACGAGTTCCGCCAGTTCCGCCAGTTCCGCCAGTTCCTGGCCGGCAGGCGTCCGTTGCTCAGGGACGGCGGGCCGTCGCCGCGGTGCCTCAGTGGTCCACCGGCGCAATGCCTCCTCGCTGAACAGTGTGGTGTTCCTGGCCAGCGCCGGGCCGCCCACCCGGGGCAGCAGGTCCGGGTAGTCGGCGGGTGATATTTGCGACAGCAGCAGGTACGCGGCCTCGGCGATCGGCATGTCGGTATCGCGCGCGACGGCGCCGAGATGGTCGAACGCGGCCGACAGTCCGCAACCGATCCGGCCCGCCAGCAGACCCGTCGCCTGCTCGACGATGGCCCGCTGCCGCAAGGCTTCCCGCAGTCCGCTGAGCTCGGCGGCGAGCTGATCGATATCCGAACCTGCCATTGGCACCCTCGTCGGTATCCTCGTCCCGGCGTCGCGGTTCGCCACGCTATATACGCGAATAGTAGTGAAGCCGGCGGTTATTCGTCACGCGAATCCGTTGCGCCGGGTACCTCACCACGTCGATACTCGGCTTGTGGTGGGCGAGCAGTTCGCGACTGTGCTCGCGTCGGCCCAAGGCGGGGACGAGGCGGCTTTCGCGGTGTTGTGGCGGGACGGTAACCCGGTTCTCCTCCGGTACCTTCGGGCCATGGCACCGGAGTCGGCGGAGGACGTGGCGGCGGAGACCTGGGTTCAGGTGGTCCGCGGCCTGACGAAATTCCGCGGCGACGAGGGGGCTTGGCGTGCCTGGCTATTCACCACGGCGCGGCGCCGGCTCCTTGATCAGGCCAGGCAGCGGCGCCGGCATCCGGCCGAGCCCATTGACAACGTGCACCCCGCCGAGATGCCACGGACGCCTGATGCGGCGCTGCTGGCAATCGAGAACCTGGGGACGGAACGGGCCCTCGCGCTGGTCCGGCGGCTGCCCAGACAGCAGGCCGAGGTCATCCTGCTTCGCGTCGTCGCGGGGCTGGATACCGAGCAGGTCGCGTCCCTCATCGGTTGCACTCAGGGCGCGGTCCGTGTCGCGGCACACCGGGGACTGCGACGGCTCGCGGCGCTGCTCGAGGAGGCGGGTGTAACGCTGTGACGCCGCGCGGCGTTCCGGACGGTGACATGCCTGACCGTCCGCAGCCTGAATACTGGGGTTATCCGCCGTTTGGCGACGGGGACCTCGATGCCTGGCTGTCCGGGTACACGGCGGCCACGCCGCCCGCCGTGGACGAGGCGCTCTCCGCGCTGCTCGCCCCGCCCTCGCGCGCCGAACTGACCGGGGAGACCCGCGCCCTCGCCGAGTTCCGCCGCACCCATCGCTCCCGCGGGCATCAGCTTCCGATGATGTGGCTAGCCAGCGCCGCGGCCCTCATCGTGCTGATCTGCGGCGCGGCGGCGGTCACCGGGCGGCTGCCCACCCCGATCCAGAACCTCGCGCACGTGGTCTTCGCCAGCCAGCCGGCACACTCCGCCAGCCCGTCGGCTAGCCCGGCCGCGTCGCACGTCGCGCCCAGCCGTCAGGTGGATACCCGCACCGCTGGCGAGCCCACTCGCTCGCCAGACTGGGCACCGACCTCCAGCGGCCCGCGCGGACCGGACGCCCGGAACACGCCGGGCGCCGCCAGCCCGCCTAACGGGAAGGGTGGATCTGTCTTCCGGCGCGGCGGGTTCGCTACCGGTGGCTCAAGCCCTGGTAATTCCGGCCCGAGCGGATCCTACGGTGCTTCTGGCGGGGGGCGCTAATTTTCCTCGTGAGTGCTGCACTAACCGCACTCTTAGCTGGTTGGTGCAGCACTCACCAGCTAAATGCCGCCGTCCAGGCCGGCGGCGATCTTGGCGCAGGCGTCGCCGAAGGCGGCGGCCTCGTCCGGGGTCAGCCGGCCGAAGACCAGGGTGCGTACCGCGTCCACGTGCCCGGGGGCGGCGGTCTCGATCGCGGCACGCCCGGACGGGGTGAGCACGATGAAGGCGCCGCGCTTGTCGCTCTGGCACTGCTCACGGATGACGAACTCCCGGTTTTCCATCCGGGCGATCTGATGAGATAGGCGGCTTTGCTCCCAGTTGAGCGACTTGCCCAGCTCGAACGGGCGCATCCGCCCGCCGGGGGCCTCGCTGAGCTGGACCAGCACGCCGTACTCGGTGATCGACAAGCCCGACGCCGCCTGGAGCTGCCGGTTGAGCTGCGCTGGCAGCATTGACTCCACGGACAGGTATGCGCGCCAGATCCGCTGCTGCTCCTCGGTGAGCCATTCTTCGCTCACGGTCACCCCCTCGTCGTCGGCCTCGCGACCTCCGTTTTAATCTCTTACCAGAGTACCGGAATGAATGACGTGTCATCTATGCTGGAGCTACATGACACGTCATTCACAAGACTCACGGAGGGCTTTATGACTACCCCGGCCACAGTGCAGGACCTGAGCCAGCTCAGCGGGACCTTTAACATCGACCCGGCGCACAGCCGGGTCGGCTTCGTCGCGCGGCACGCGATGGTGACCAAGGTCCGCGGCGCGTTCAACGACTTCACCGGCAAGTTCGTGATCGACGGCGCTGACCCGGCCAAGTCGAGCGCGACCGTCACGATCAAGGCGGCGAGCATCGACACCCGCAACGAGCAGCGCGACGGCCACCTGCGCAGCAATGACTTCCTCGCGATGGACGAGTACCCGGAGATCACCTTCGTGTCCACCGGGGCGACCAAGACCGGCGACGAGAGCTTCGACCTGGCCGGCGACCTCACGGTGCGCGGCATCAGCAAGCCGGTGACGATCCCGTTCACCTTCGAGGGTGCGGCCACCGACCCGTTCGGCAACTTCCGCGCGGGTTTCGAGGGCTCGGTCGTGATCAACCGCAAGGAGTGGGGCGTCAACTGGAACGCGCCGATGGAGGCGGGTGGCGTCCTGGTCAGCGAGAAGGTCACGCTCGAGTTCGAGATCTCCGCGATCCGCGAAGCCTAATCCGGGATCCGCGAGCGGCTGACCACAGATTGTGGATAACAGCTGTGAATGGCGGTGGATTACCTGTGGTCAGCGGTGGATAACGTGCCGGGCAGGTCGGGTTCACTCCGTGCCTGCCCGGCGCCCCGCAGGTTTTCCACAGCGGGCCCGCCCGGCAACGGGTGGCGGCGGTCTATGGCGCGGCCCGGCGCCGGCCGCAGCGGGGGGATCGGCGGAAGGCCTTGGCGCCGGGGACCCGACCACATGGCGGGCACCGCGTCGACCGCGTCCGCGATCGCGTACGCGGCGCGTTCGTAGTTCACTCGCCAGCCGGTGAAGTCCGGCCACGCGGACGCCGCGTCGCGCTCGATCGGGAAGTTCACTTCCTTGAGGCGCGCCACGGCGTCGAGAAACTCGTCGTAGGTCAGCTGGGTCTGCGTTCCGTTCGCCACTTCGTCAGGGATATCGAACCCCATCGCCTGGGCGACCCGGTTCAGGCACTGAAACCCGCTGCGCAGGCACAGCCTGGCCTGCACGGTAGGTGCCTGGGACGGTGACAGCGCCAAGATCATGGCCGCCGAGTCGAGCACGGCGAGCAACGCGGTCACCCAGGAGGACCGGGCCCGGGGCGAGCGGAACCAGACCAGCGGCAGGTAGGTGGTGTGACTCTCGGCCACGTCGGCGGCCCACCGCTCCCACTGGGTGTAGAGGCCTGGGAGTGTGTCTATTGTGGATACGGGTCCAAGCGCGTATTGCGTCCGGGCGAGCAGTTCAGGTCCCCAGGCCGGGATGCCGGCCCGCGCGGACAGCAGCGCCACGTCGGTCTCGCGGCGGTTAAACGCCGAATACAAGGTCGGCAGGTAGCCGACCTGTAGCGCAACGATCACCAGACCGGAAATCGCCGCGATAAACACCAGAACGGCCGGCACCGAGCCGCCGGGTTCCGCGAAACCCAGGGTGAAGATGGAGGATCCGGCGTCGGTGAACGCTCTGGTTATGCCCACGGACGAGAACGGCCACAGCAGCAGCGTGAATCCGCCGAGCACCAGCAGCAGCCAGCTGGCGAGCTGAGCCATCAAGACAGCCGCCGCCTGGGTGGCCAGCACCCGGTCCAGCCGCTCGAAGTCCCTCATCCGGCTTGTGACCAGCCGGTATACGCTCAACACAGCCACGTCGACCGAGCGCGTCAGCCGCCCGCGGACCGAACGTGACACGATCAGCGTCCCGACGAGGCTGGTCCAGGTAGCCAGGACCACGAGGCCGCCAAAAACCGCCGCCAGAACCCGTAGCGCGAGCGGTACAGCCATCGTAAGCTTCTCCAGGACTTGTTCGGGCGTTCCGGGAATACCGGTGACGCAACGGTGCTATATATGCGATGTACCAAGGGGGAAGGGCTTGGAAGATGCAAGAGAACTATTGTTTCAAATGTGGATGTTACACGCGCATCGAGGAGCATTCGAAGCTCTGCGACGCGTGCTATGAGGACTGGCGGGCCGCTCAATCCCCGGTGCCCCGCGCCCATTGATCTCTGTTGAAAACTCTGTGGATAACCGTGGATAACTTGTGGATGCCCTGTGGGTGAGGTAGGTGACCACTGATGAGCTCGTACCCGAGGATCCGCTCGGTGGTGCTGGACACCACCGTGCCTCGGGCACTCGCGGAGTTCTACCGGGAACTGCTCGGGCTGAGCTACCGTCCCGGTGACGAGCCGCCGCCGCGCGGCGCCCCGGACCCACGGGGCAACGACTGGCTGGTCCTGCGCGGTGAAGGCATCAGTCTCGCGTTTCAGTATGTCGACGAGCTCCCTCCAGCTACCTGGCCGGAGGGACCCGTCCCGCAGCAACTGCACCTGGACACCTCCGTCCCTACCGTCGCAGAACTAGATATCCAGAACGAGCGTGCGCTATCCCTCGGCGCCCGCCTGCTTCTCGACCGGTCGGACGACCCGGATGAACCGCTGCGCGTCTACGCCGATCTCTCCGGCCATCCGTTCTGCATCTTCGTCGCCCCGGATCCAGCGGCCAGCTGACCGGGCGGAACCCGCAGCCCCCTGGCCAGCGCGAGCGTGACCGCCAGCCCGGCCAGCATCGGGACCCACCAGTTCCACGGGCCATGCCAGCCCACCTGGGCGACCAGCGTGACGATCGTGGCGGCTAGACAGGTCAGCCAGAACCGGCCGCCCTCTACCGCGGCGGCGATGAGCGCCACCGCGAGCGACGGCCACAGGTAATAGGCCGCCATCACCGGCTCGAACACCGACCGCAGCGCCAGCGACACCGCTAGCCACCAGAACAGGTCCGGCGGTGCGCTTTCCCGGTATCGCAGGTAGAGCCCGATGCCGCAGGCCGCGGCGATCGAGATCAGCCGGGCCGGGCCGGTCGCCACCGAGCCGTCGGCCAGCCGCGGCGCGATCGATGTCCACAGGGTCGGGTGGTTCAGCGCGGGGAAGTTGGGCTGGTGGGCCACCGCCTGAAAGGTGGCTCCCCAGTTAGCGGCGGCCGCCGCGCCGAGCAAGACCGCGGGCAGCAGCGCGGCGCGAGCCAGGAACGCCGGCATCCGCCGCCACTCGGTGCCCGCCAGCAGGACCGGCACCCCGAGCAGCACCAGCGGCTGTACCGCGATGGCGGCTCCGGTGAGCCATCCTGCCCGCCCCAGAGAGTTGCGCTGGGGATCTAGGTTGACCGCCGCGAACGCGTACAGGAACAGGCCCACCGCGAAGGCGTCCTCCGGGTGCCCCCAGCGGACCGTCACCCCCCACAGCGCGACCGTCTCGGCCAGGGACAGGAACAGGCGGCGACGGGGAGTCACCGAGCGACGTTCTGCTATGTAATCAGCGGCGAACAGCGGTACGGCGGCGATGGCTATCTCGTACGGGCCGGCCAGTAGCCAGGCGGCGGGATGGGCGGTGATGGCCCAGGTGGAGCCGAGCGGGATTCCGCACAGCGCCAGCAGCCCGGCGAGCGGGACGAGGATCACCGCTGTACCGGGAAGGCTGATCAGCTCGGTGGGCTGGGTATACAGTCCGGCCAGGTCACCGTGGAGCAGCCGCTGGGCGGCGACGAGCGTTGTCCACAGGTCATCGGGCACCGACCAGTGCCGGGAGCCGATCAGCGCGGGACCCCACCACAGGGTGGACGCCATCTCGAACAAGATGAGCCCTGCGGTCGCGAGAAGCGGGTACCGGCGCCTTCGCACCCCCGTCACCTCCCCGTTTACCGGACATTACGGTACTCCAGGCGTGACCTGGTACCGCCCGGGGAAGAACGTATCTCGCGGATGGTGTCAACAAGGAGTCAGCATGGGCAACCTGGCCCGCCGTGACCAGCGCGCGTACGTGTTTCCTGATCTGATGGACATGCTCGACATGCCGTTCTGGGGATGGCGGCAGGTGACCAGCGAGGGGTCGGATCGCCGGCCCCACACGCCACGGGCCGAGGACTATGTGGAGAACGGCAGCTACGTGGTCCGGATGGAGCTGCCGGGAATCGACCCCGACAAGGATGTTGATATCACCGTCGACACGGACACGCTCCAGATCACCGCGCAGCGCGAGACGGAGAAGAAGGACGGACGGCGTACCGAGTTCAGGTACGGGGTGTTCAGCCGGACCATCCAGCTGCCGCCGGGCGTGAACGTCAAGGAGGTCAACGCCTCCTACGACAAGGGCATCCTCACGATCACCATGCCGCTGCCGGACGGGAAGACCTTCGCCGCCCAGAAGGTCCCGGTCCAGGCCACCGGCCTCTGACGACGGGCCTCTGACGACGGGCCTCTGACCGCGCCGCCACCGGCCTCTGCCCGCCGCCACCGGCCAGCCCATGAATGTCCCATCGGTGGGCCTATCGCGCCATCGATGGGACATAGCTGGGGTCGGAAGAGCGCCCTCGGTGGTTGACTGCACCCGCTAAATGGCGAAATATCGGGGCAATGGATACGCGTACCCGGCGCGCGCTTCGGGCGGCGACTATCCCTGGCTGTCCTACAGCCCGTACTACGCCGCGTCGATCGAGTCGTTGTACCTGGCGGCCGAGCGCGACGATATAGCGATCAACCGCGCAATCGAGCCGGAGCGTGATCGCGGGTAGCCTGCTATTTCGTGGCCAACCGTGAGCTGGTAATCCTGGGGACAGCGAGCCAGGCGCCCACCCGGCGCCGCAACCACAACGGGTATTTCCTCCGCTGGGATGGTGCTGGGCTGCTATTCGACCCGGGCGAGGGGACCCAGCGGCAGATGCTGTTCGCCGGGGTGACGGCGCACCAGATCACGCACGTCTGCGTCACGCACTTCCATGGCGACCATTGCCTCGGCCTGCCGGGCGTGATCCAGCGGATGGCGCTGGACCGCGTTCCGCATGTCGTCGAGATCTGTTACCCGGGGGCGAACGAGGACGTCTACTGGCGGCTGCGGCACGCTGGCCTGTTCCATGACACCGTGCGACTGAATGAACACCCCGTCCATAACGACGGTCCGCTCCTCACCGGGCCGCCCTTCGATCTCGAGGTGCGTGCGCTGTCGCATCCGGTTCCGACGTTCGGCTACCGGCTCATCGAGCCGGACGGCCGCCGGATGCTCCCTGACCAGCTAGCAGCGCGCGGGATCTCCGGTCCGGAGGTCGGCGACCTGCAGCGAACGGGCTCGCTGCGGGGTGTCGCCCTGGATGAGGTGAGCGAGCGCCGGCCTGGCCAGCGGTTCGCCTTCATCATGGACACCAGGTTGTGCGACGCCGCTTTCGAGCTGGCGGAGGGCTGCGACCTGCTGGTCTGCGAGTCGACGTTCGCCTCGGCGGAGGAAGCGCTGGCCAACGAGTGGGGGCACCTGACCGCTCGCCAGGCAGGCAGAATCGCCGCCGAGTCCGGAGCTGGGTCGCTGGTGCTGACGCACTTCTCCCAGCGTTATGAACACGGGAGGTCGGTCGGGGCCGGTTGGTCGGGGAGATACAGCGACGATTCCCGCCTGCTAGCCGAGGCGGCTGAAGAGTTCGGTGGTGAGATCACGCTGGCGTCAGACCTGGACGTGGTTCCGGTACCGGCGCGGCGCTAGCCGCGGCGGCGCGGCGGCGGGTCAGCGTCAGGAGGATGCCACCCGCTGCCCAGACCGACAGCACGGTCCACGGGACGGCGGAGCCCGCGCCGCCGAAGTACGCGACCGAGCGCAGCAGGGTAGCGACCGCGCCGGTGGGCAGGTACGTCCCGATGGTGCCCCAGATCCTCGGCAGCATCTGCGGTGCGCTGCTCATGCCGGAGAACGGATTGCCCACCATCATGATCACGACGCCGCCGATGACGATGCCCACCATCGTTTTGCCAAAATGGCTGGCTACGTGCGCGAGGCCGGACACCGCCGCGGCGACGGCCAGCACGGCGAGGCCGGTGGCCGCGGCCAGCACGATGAAGTTGCCGGGGATGATCCCGAGCCAGGTGTGCGCGATGGCGATCGTCGCCGCGCCGCCGCCGGCGGCGTAAATGAGCAGCGCGGGTATCCGGTGGGAGACGCGCCGGATGCGCAAGCCGAGCATGATGCCGCCCATCAGGCTGGTGATCATCAGCGGCAGCACGGTGAAGCCGAAGCCCGCGCCGGTCGGGTCGACCGCCGACCCCGGAACGACGTTGCTGACGTTGGGCTGCTGAATGCCGTCCAGGTGGTCGGCCAGGGTGGTGAGGACGCTCGCCGCGGCCGGGCTGGCGGCGGAGGCGATGAGCACTTTCGGTGTCGTGGCGTCGAGGACGATGGCGCCGTAAGCAACGCGAGTGTCGATGTCCCGCTTGGCCTGCGCTTGCGTGGTGGCGGGGACCACACGGAAGGCACCGGGGTGGGCGTGGTTGAGTTCCGCGGTCACGGCGGCGACCGCTTTCGCCGGGCCCGCGATGGCGATGGGGAGATCGCGTGGCGCCGTGCTGGCGGCCGACCACGCGTAGGCGCTGACCATCACGGCCTGGATGGCGATCATGGCGACGGTGAGCAGCACTGTTCCGAGCGTTTCGCTACGGGCGGCGTGCCGCGGCTTGCTCTTGTGCGGAGTGTTCTTGTGCGGCGGAGTCTGGAGCGTTGGTGCCTGGGTGATCATGGCCACTGTCCTCCGTTAGTAAAGCGGACGCTCGTTCTCTTATATTGTGCGTCCGGAGGCGAGGGCTTGTCAAGACGAACGTTCGTTTTATATTATGAAGACATGCCCAAGGTCAGCCAGGAGCACATGGAGCGGCGACGCCAGCAGATCCTCGCCGCCGCCAAGGAATGCTTCACGAAGGACGGGTTCCACGGGACCTCGATGCAGGACATCTTCCAGGCCTCCGGCCTATCGGCCGGGGCCGTCTACCGGTACTTCCCGAGCAAGCACCTGCTGATCAAGGCGCTTGCCGAGGAAACGCTGACTTCGGCGCTGGCGCCGGTCGACGTCGAGGAGAAGCCGGGGGACGCCGGGGAGATGCTGAAGGTGATCGCCCGCGGGCTCGGCAACGGCGGGCCGCTCGCCGAAGCGGGCGCGATCGCCGTGCAGGTCTGGGCCGAGGCGTTTCGTGATCCGGAGATGGCGGCCATCGCGCGTGATGTGCTCGGGCTGTTTCTCGACCGGATCGAGGGGTGGCTTCCTGCCGGCGCGCCTCCGGAGATGGCTCGCCTCATCCTGGCGACGCTGCAGGGGTTCGTGATCCAGTCGGGGATTTTCGGCGACGTGACTCCTGAGCTGATCGCCTCGGCCGCTGACGCCACGTTCCGCTGTCCGTGACCCAGTTCACATTGCGGGCAGCCCTCCGGCTGGGTTAGCTTAGGTAAGCCTTACCTACCCCTTCAGGAGGACCCCTAGCATGTACGTGTGCGTGTGTCACGCCGTCACCGAGGACGACGTCCTTCGGCACGTGACGGCGGGGGTCGGGACGGCGAAGGAGATGCGGACCGCCTGTGGCATGGGCCCCGGTTGCGGGCAGTGTGTCCGGCGGATCTGCGCCCTGCTGGACGAGTGCGCGCCCACGGGGGCATGCGCACTCGCGGATCTGGCTGCTCAGGGGACTGGCGTGTCGGAGGTCGTCGCGGCGTGATGCCGTGGGAGGATAACCGCCATGCAGGGTGATGCCGACGTAATCGCTGTTCTGAACGAGCAGCTCACAGCCGAGCTAACGGCTATCAATCAGTATTTTCTGCACGCGAAGATGCAGGAGAACTGGGGCTACACCAAGCTGGCCAAGCACACCAGAGCTGAGTCTTACGACGAGATGCGGCACGCGGAGCGGCTCGCCGAGCGGATCTTGTTCCTCGAGGGCCTGCCGAACTTCCAGCGGATCAGCCCGCTTCGCATCGGCCAGACGGTGCCCGAGCAGCTTCGTGCTGATCTGGTCATCGAGATGGAGGCCGTCACCCGGCTGAAGTCGGGAATCGAGCTGATGCGGTCCCGCAGTGACGTCACCTCGGCCCGGCTGTTCGAGGACATCCTCGACGATGAGGAAGAGCACATCGACTACCTGGAGACCGAGATCGCCCTGGTGGACGCGCTCGGCGAGCCGCTCTACCTGCAGCGGTACGCGCAGGTTCCTGACGGAGACTTACGAGCCCGTCATCGTGGCGATGTTGAAGGACGCGTCCTTAGCGGATTCAAGCCGTGAGCGGGTCTCCGTCGCGGGCAGGTGGCTCGGACCGGGCGGCAATGCCGGCGAGGTCCAGGTCAAGTGCAGCCGCCAGCGCCACCACCGTGAAAAACGCGGGGGTGGAGATGCGCCCGGTCTCGATCTTGCGCAGCGTCTCGACGGGGACGCCGGAGGACGCGGCGATCTCGGCCATGCTGCGCCGCCCCCGTGCCTCGCGCAGCAGGCTGCCCAGCAGCACGCCGCGCGACCGCTCACGTTCACTCAGTGGGGGACGTACCATACTGTGATAGTAATACCGGTATAGTTATCCCGTCCACTTTCCCGCCCATGGAGAGGACGATCGTGGTCGAATTCAAAACGCCAGGTGAGATCGAGGCGATGCGCGCCGCCGGCCAGGTGGTCGCCGACATGCTGGCCGCCGCGCGGACGCTGGCCGGACCAGGGGTCACGCTGGCCGAGCTTGACGAGGCGGCGCGTGAGGTGCTCGCAAAGGCGGGCGCGACATCTCCGTTCCTTGGCTACAAACCGCGGTTCGCGCCGGTGCCGTACCCCGGTGCTATCTGCACGTCGGTCAACGACGCGGCGCTGCACGGCATACCCGATGGGTACCGGCTGGCGGTCGGTGACCTGCTGAGCGTGGACGCGGGTGCGACTCTGGACGGCTGGGTCGGCGACTCCGCGATCTCGTTCACGATCGGGCCCGGGCGTCCCGAAGACCTTGCGCTGATCGACGCGACCGAGACCGCGCTGGCGGCGGGCATCGCGGCCGCGGTACCCGGTGGGCGGCTGGGGGACATCTCCGCGGCCATCGGTGCCGTCGGGCGCGCCGCCGGTTGCGGCATCTCTACCGACCTCGGGGGTCACGGCGTCGGCCATGCCATGCACGAGGACCCGCACATCCCGAACCGCGGCAAAGCGGGCCGCGGCATGCGGCTCGGGCCGGGGCTGGTCATCGCGATCGAGCCATGGTTCATGGCGGGGGGCGATGACGGCTGTTACGTCGACAGCGATGGCTGGACGGTGCGCACCAGCGATGGCAGCCGCGCGTCGCATAGCGAGCACACCGTCGCGGTCACTGCCGACGGTCCCGTCATCTTGACGACTAGATGAGTTCGCGGCGTTCTGATCGTCGGTACAGGTATGCCAACTACGAAGCTTGATCAGCGGTACAGCGGCGAGGGCGCGGAGGCGACCTCATGGGATTCGACCTTGGCGGCGCTGGAGAGCGCCGAACTGTTCTGGCTGACCACTGTCCGCGCCGATGGCAGGCCGCACGTCACCCCGGTCGTCGCGGTGTGGTCGCAGGACGCGCTGCACTTCTCTACGGGCGTGGAGGAGCAGAAGTTCCTGAACCTCAGCGCCAACCCGAACGTCGTGCTCACCACCGGGTGTAACACCTGGGATCGCGGGCTCGACGTCGTGGTCGAGGGTTCGGCGGTGCAGGTGACGTCCGACGACGTTCTGCAGCGGCTGGCGTCGGCGTGGACGAGCAAGTGGAACGGGGCGTGGCGCTTCGAGGCGCGCGACGGCAAGTTCCATCACCCGGCCGGCAGTGGCTCCGCGATCGTCTTCAGGGTCGCTCCGGTCAAGGCCTACGCTCACGCCAAGGGTGAGCCGTTCGGAGCCACCACGCACAGGTTCTGACCTCGGCCTTCTCTGGGCTTGCTGGTAGCGTTGGGTCTCGTGCGGTACGGGGCGCGGTCGCGTGATTTCGATGTCCAGGCGCTGTTTGTCGCGCTGGACGAACGACGTCGTCGTGACGGGCTCAGCTGGGCTGGTGCCGCGGCGGACATGTGGCGGCTGTCCGCCGAACTGAACGAGCGTCGCCAAGACCACCCGATAAGCCCGTCCACGCTCACCGGCATGGCCCCGCGCGGCGACACCACCTGTCAGCACGCGCTGGTGATGCTGCGCTGGCTCGGAAGAGCACCCGAGGAGTTCATCGCGACGCCGCATTCGGACACGGTTGGGGTGCCGCTGCCCGCTGCCGACTCGGGTCACCGGCTCCGCTGGGACCTCGTGGCACTGCATGGCGCGCTGAACGAGATGCGGGGCGAGCGCGGCGCGACCTGGCAGCAAGCGGCGCAGCGGCTGCACTGCACCCCGAGTCAGCTCACCGGCCTGCGCGGAGCCAAGTACGCCACCGGCATGCGGCTGGCCATGCGGATCTGCCAGGGACTCGGTCGCCCGTCAGCGGACTTCATCTACGTCGCCGAGTGGTGACTCTTACCGAGGGTCGCTGAGCCACTGGGACATCCAGATGTCGTCGGCGTAAGAGCCGTCAGGCCGGCGAAGTTCCGCCTGTAGCCGCGCCTCCTCCGTGAAGCCGTGCTTTTCATACAGCCGGATCGCGCCAGGGTTGGTGGACAGCACGCGCAGCCCCAGCTTGGCGACGCCGCGGCGGCGAGCTTCCGCTATCGCCGCGGTGAGGAGCGTGCCGCCGACTCCGTGCCCGCGTGAGTCAGGCGACACGACCAGGGCATCGACATGCAGCACATGATCGTTGCTCGCGACGCGGATGTGCCGGCCGAGCCGGACGTACCCGACGATCGCCCCGCCCAGCTCGGCGACGATCACGTCGCCGGGTTGGCGCCACACTGTGAAGAAGGGCTGGTTAACGTCTTGCGGAGGCGATACCTGCAGTTCGACCGGCCACGACGCCGCGTCGAGTTCCGCGAGCGGCCGGTCATCAGCCGCCGTCGACAAGCGAACCTCAACCATGGTGGCTCGGCGGGACGTCGAGTGCGGGGTTGCGGTCGAAGAAGCCGACTGGCTTGAGCCAGAACGAGACGACGTCCGAAGGCATCACTGGCCAGTCCTCGGGCCGCGGAATGTGATGGATGCCAAACACGTACCACAGCACCACATCGGTGTTCTCGATGTTCCGGTCGGCCTTCGTCCAGACGGGCAGCCCCGAGTCACGCTCGCTCTGCACCGGGAAGTCGCCACAGGGCCATCGCTCGTCCTGGTGGTTCGGAGTTACCCACAGGGTGTGGCCGATCACCTGGGCCCGCTGGAAGGGTGGTGAGGCCGGATCGATCAGCGGAGGGAACGTCGACGAGGGGACGAGCTTGTAACCGACGGATGTACCCACGGCGTTATGGACATCGTTGTTTACTATCTTCCAGGCTCGCTGCGTGCTCCACTCGTAGTCTTGCTTTCCCTCCGACTCCGTGCGCAGCGGCGTGTTCCGGACCACCAGGCCCAGCCCGAACGGGTCGTCGCCGTCGGCCGAGGCCGGCACGGAGTCCGTGGCGTAGACCGTGTTGGCGCTGCCGTCCACGTCCAGGTCCAGCCTGGCCACGATGAAGTGCTGGTGGAACGGCGCGTAGGTGCCCTGGTCCACCAGCGTCCCGTTGGCCGCCCTGCTGCCCGGTGCGGCGGTCTGCGACGTGACCAGGATGCCGGTCGCGCGGACCTCGCACTCGATGTTCCCGTCCTGGTAAAAGCGCCAGTACACGAGGTACTCGTAGTTCGCCACGGTGACGTGGAAGGAGACCACGAGCCGCCGGGCCCGGCGGACTTCGACGCCGGCCCGCTCGTCCACGTGCTTCCAGCCGACCCCGCTGTCCTCTTCGTGGATGCAGATCGCGTTGGGTATGGTCCGGGGCTCGCCGCGGGAGTCGTGCACCACCGCGTCCAGGTAGGTGATGTCGCCCAGGCAGTCACAGCCCAGCTCGAGCGAGGTGGTCATGAAACCGAGCCCCCACTCGCCGATGTCGAACGCGGTCCGCCGGTAGTGTTCGGGGCTGGCGTCCCGGTAGGGCACGACCATCTCGGCGAACGAGAGCCGGTGCGCCACCGAGCGGAGCCGTTCTGCGTCCTGCCAGCCGACCTGGTGCAGCACGAGACCCTCGCGGTGGTTGAAGCCGAGCCGCAGCCGCCAGTTCTGCCAGCTCAGCTGGTGTCCGTCCAGGGTGAAGCCGACGCCTTCCGGCTGGCTGATCTCCAGCGGTGTCACCTCGCGCAGCCGCATCGGGATGAGGCTGGGCAGGTATTCGCCCATCACGTCCGGAAGGTCGCCGCCGTCGTAGCTGTCCTCTAGCTCGAGCAGGGTCATCGCGTTCAGGTCAACGACCGGGTGCAGGCCGGTGACGTGATGGGCGTAAGGATTGCTTTTTTCGCTGTCGCGGTACCACACATCGGACCAGCCGAGCCTGCGTCCCCGGTAACGCTCGGGTATGAGCGCCCCGCCGTAGGCCCACATGTCGGTCAGCACCCGCGACAGGTCGGTGATGCCTCGTTGGGCTAGGGCCTCGATTAGCGCGGGGTGGGCGCGGAGCATCTCGTCGCATTCGTGCCACTCGTCCACGGTCATGTTCGGCTGCTGGCCGTTCAAATGTTCCCAGTGGCTCACTGTGTCCCGCGCCAGTGAAACCTTGGCCCGGTAGGCCTGACCGTCGGTACGGTTCCAGCAGACGACCAGGGCTTCGCGGTCGTGTTGTGGGGCGGCCTTGGCTGGCTCCTTCAGTTCGATCGACGCGAAGCGCCAGGCGTCGGTGATGCCCTTGTCGCGGCGCACGATAGCGGCGGCCTGGCGGATCTCGTCGGCGGTCAGCGGGTCCAGCGGATGGGTCACGATCGTCCTCCGTCTAGTCTCCGCTGATTATCGCTGTTTCTGGAGGCGCTGGTCAGACTGGGTATGGATCTGGGGTCTTCGTATAGCTGAGCCCCGCTCTGGTGCGGAGGGTGAAGTGCCCGGGCTTGGCCTGGGTGAGCTCCCACCCGGGGAGCTGCTTGAGCTGGTGGTGGGCCCGGCAGGCAGGCCCGAGGTTGCACGGACAGGTCCGCCCGCCCTTCTCATGCGCCAGCGTATGGTCGGTGTCGCAGCGCCCGGCGGGCCACCTGCAGATCGGGTTGTAGCAGGTCCGGTCCCGCGCGTTGACCCACCGTCGCATGCTGTCCGGGATGCGGTACCCAGGTACCTCCGCGGTGTGCGCGCACTCGCCGTCGTTAGCTTGTGCCCGCACCTTGCCCGCGGCCCGCACCACCGCTGCCAGTACCCATTCGTCCATAACGGCGCGACTCAATCCCTCGCTCAGGCATTTCTCCGCCAGGCTCGCCGGGATCGCGATGGTGACCTCTCCGATCATCCCTGGGGTCACCGGATCGGCGGCGGACTTCGGCTTGATCGTCGTCACGGCGGCCGCGAGCCCTTCGTCGTCGGTGACGACCACCGTCCACCGCACGGTCGGGTCGTTGGCCGCCGCGGCGACCAGCCGGGCGGTCTGCGCCGGGGTAATAGGCCCGAGCCAGCAGAGTTGCCCGGGCTCCGGCCCGATCCCCGCCGCCGTCCGCCACGCCGCGGTGAGCTTCAACCGGCCTGGCTTAATGGCCAGGTCTCCAGGAAGCCGCGCGCACCCTGGCGCCTTCGCCGCCGCCGTCCCCGGTACCGGCGGCCATCCGGCTGGCTCGTCGCCCTCGGGCCCGTCGTTTCCTGGACGGTCGTTGCCCGGCCCGTCGCCCGGTGGCCGGTCGTCTTGGGGTCCATCTCCGCCCGGCTCCTCCTCCTGCGGTGGCGGAACAAACCGCAAGCTCCCAAGCAGCAGCCCGAGGAACACCTTCGCCTGGAGCAGCCCGGTCGATCCCTGTGCTCCGGCCGCCTTCCACGCCGCCGCGATGGCGGCAATCCTGGCGAACGCCGCAGCAGCGAGTTCGGCTGGAAGAGATTCCCCGCAGAGGGCGGCGGTGAAGTCCGAGTCCGGGTACAGGCGGATGCGGGCGCGCCGTTCGGCTCGCTGGCGGCGCTTTTCGGCGGACTCCGGATCAGTCTTGATCTCCAGTCGCCGAAGTTCGTCGCGCAGCTTGCCGGTGGTCATCCCGGCGGCTTTGTCCGCGATCGTCTGGTCGATCCGCCCGGCGGTCTCGGGGTCCATCAGTGAGGTTGCCTCGGCGATGACCTTGATCCGCGCGGCGTCCAGCGCTCCGGTGGTCATCTTGGCGAACGTCGCGGGAAGACGATCCTGAAGGTTCTTGGCGAGCTGAGCCTGATTCTCTGCCCCGTACTTCGTGAGGGTCAGCGCCAGCGCGAGTTCCTGGACGGCTTCGCGAGCGATCCCGGTGGCCTGCTCGGTCCCGGTGTCCCACTTCGCGGGCCTGCGCCGCCGGATCAGTTCTTGCGTGACCGCGAGTTCCCGGGCGGTGGCCATCGAGCTGATGGACCGCAGCACCGGGAGTGTCCCGATCAGTTCGTCGTCAGGAAGCCCGCGCAGCGCGTCCCGCGCTTTGAGCGCCGAGGTGACTAGCGTGTCGAGCCATTCGCTGCCGGGGTCCGGCTGGATCGCTTCCGCCACCGGGATGTCTCGCACCTGGCCGAAGAGCGCTCGCATGTCCTCGGCGGTCAGCTCGTCGGCTGCGGGATCGTAGAGGTCTTCCTCGAAGAGATACTCGACCTGACCTGGCATCGCGCCCTCCTCAAGGGTCGCTAGTAATTGCCATCTAGGTCAAATTATAGTGATGCCGAGTCGAATACACAAGCGATAACGATCGATCGAACTGGCCCTGTAAAACACTTTGGCGGGGCGCGGCATCAAACGCCGCGTCCCGCCATGAAAGTTGAGCGGCTTAGCCTCGCGGGCCGCTCTCCCGCGCTGGGGCTGTCAGCTCCACGTCATCCTCATGTGCGGACCTCCCTTCGGCGGTTGCACTTAGTGACTCCGCGACAACTCGATGAAATCACTGCGAGTAATCGCTGCTTGTCAAAGACCATTCAGCTACGACCTTGCGGTGCAAGTTGCATGAACGCGCTCCTATAGCTCCAAATCTGGCAATAGATGGGTTAAGGTAGCTATACGGAACTAGTCATTTACGGTGAGCATCCGACTAGCCAGGGGCCTGTCGCGCACCACCCGGAACGGTGAAGCTATGGGAGTCTCGTCCATCGCCCGTCGAACCCTGGTACGTGCTGACGTCCGGACCTGGGGCTGGTGGCAACTTCCGTGGCAGCCACGCCTGTACGTCGGCTGCGTGATTGTTGGTGCTGTTGCCCTCGCATGCGCTACCGCGTTGCAGACGAGCTGGCATCTTGGAGACTTCCTGAAGTTCTTGCTGCTACTGGCCTGCGGCTTGATATCGGTAGCAGCGACACCGCGAGCGGCCTATCGGATAGGCGGGATCACGAGGGACTTCCTCACCGTCTGGGTGCTACCGGTGGCTGTGCTGCTGCCACCCATCTATGCGATGCTGGTGCCGATCCCGTTGTACATCCTGACGCAGCGGGTATATCGCGGGGCCGTCTACCGACGATCGTTCAGCGCGGCTGCGGTCGGTGCCTGTTATGGCGCCGCGTCTTACGTATTCCATGCGTTTCCAACGTCGTTTGCGGGGCCGGCCTCGGAGTCGGAACGCATGCGGTCACCTGGGCCCTTGCGGTCTGTGTGTGTGAACTTGTCGGCCGCCGCGGCCACGGCGCGCTGATCATGGCCGCGATCAAGATCTCGGACCCCTCGGTACGGTTGATAAAGCAGGAACTGGACCGTGAGGCCTGGCAGGCGGACTTCGCCGAGCTAGATCTCGGCGTGGTCGTCACCGTGGTCGTGGCGGTGAGTCCCGTCCTGGTCGTAGTGGCAGTGCCGACTGTGCTGCTGATTCGTAGGTTCGTTATGCACGCGCAACTCCTGGCCAAGGCGCGCATTGATACCAAGACAGGTCTGCTTAACGCATCCACTTGGGAGGCTGAGTCTTCGACTGAGATTGCGCGGTCCATCCGTGCTAGTACTCCCATCTCGCTCACGCTCATTGACATCGACCACTTCAAGCTGGTCAACGACACCCACGGCCACCTCGCCGGCGACAAGGTGCTCAAGGCGATGGGGGATGAGATCCGCGAGCATCTTCGCCATACCGACATAGCGGGCCGCTTCGGGGGCGAGGAGTTCGTCGTTCTGCTTCCGAACGCTGGCGAGCGCGATGCCTTTGCCGTCGCAGAACGTCTTCGCCAGCACATCGAGTCCACGCCGATCCCGATCGGGGATGATCCGGCCGATGCGTCGCAGGCCGTCAAGCTCACGATCTCAGCAGGTGTCGCGGCGCTGACCGAGGATTGCCACGAGCTAACTGATCTACTCGCCGCTGCCGATGCGGCACTGTATTACGCGAAAGAGCACGGCCGTAACAAGACGCACGCCATCAACGTTGCGGAGCACAAGACAAAACTCGTCCCAGCGACCTCTGCTCAGTAACCCAGGCGGAGGATGCACCACGCGGTCACCCGGCACACGCGTGAGGCCGGCCCCGGCGATGGGACATCGTGGCGCTATTAGCCCCTCGATGTCCCGTCGCCGGGGCCGCGCACTCGCTGGGATCGACCGCGTTCTGCGGGCCGGGACCCTGCGGCGGGTTACCCTACTTATTGTGAGTGCATGCGGACGCTGGGTATCGGCTCGTGCCGGTTGACCGTCCTGATGAGGACGACGCGGCACCGGATGCCCGTGCCACGGCGCTCGCGGAACGCGTCACGGCGATCGGCCGGGTCCCCGCCGAAACGCGGGACCCCGTCACGTATGCGGCGGATCTCCGCGCTGCCGTCGCCGCTGACCGCTGGGAGGCGGCAGCTGCCGGTTTCGCCGAACGCTGGTCCGCCCATGAACGTGATCACCCCCGTCCTGCGGAAGCGGACAGCCCTCGGCGTCTGGACCCGGACGCGGACGTGGAAGTCGACCGTGCCTGTGACCGTATCCGCGACGTCGAGCAGCGTGTGATCACCCCGGCGATGCGCGAGATCGAGCGCGAAGACCCCGACCGAGCCCTAGTCGGCCTCGACCACCGCCTGAAAGGTCCCGACCGCCTAAAGGAAAAGGTGGGACGAGCTCTTGAAGAGCAGCCCGACCTCGATCCCGAGCCAGGCCATGTCCTTGATCCCAGACGCAATCCGCTTCACGTTCTGCTACAGCGACCAACGTTATGTTGACGGTGTTCGGGCAGATCTAGATCGGTTGCACGCCCGGGGGTTTGAGCTTGCCAAGCCGCTGAAGAATTCCTGGGACGATAGCCAGTACAAAGGGATCAACAGCCAGTGGCATGAGCCGGAGACTGGCCAGCGCTTCGAAGTGCAGTTCCACACTTTCGTCAGCTTTGAGGCGAAGCAACTCACGCATTGCGCGTACGAGAGGATCCGGAGCCGGGACACTCCGGACGATGAACTTGATGAACTAAGTGAACTTCAGCACGAGGTGTGTGCTCGGATATCTGTCCCACCGGGTGCCGCTGAGATCGAAGAACATCCCAGGAGGGAACGCAATGGCAGATGAAACCACCTACTACGCGATCGTCAACCAGTACAGCAGCCGTGATCGCCCGGGGGGAGTGCTTCGTCGAGTCAAGCACGAGGGCGGATATCACGATGAGGCATTCACCCGCGAGCTGGCCTGGGAGCGTACTGGCTCGCTACGTTCCGCCGAGCGTGGTGACACGATGAACGACTTCTTCGAGATCACCGAGGACGAGGCGATGCGCATTGTTGACCGGATCCGCCGCGAGGCCACTACCTCCTAAGGCGCATCACGCCTGCATGCCGCGAAATGCCCGCTAAGCCAGGTCTGTCCACTCCCGGCGCTGCTCACCCGACCCCAGCGGTGGGTCATCGATGGCGTCTCAGCGCCAGCGATGGGCCACCGCTGGCCCGGCAGAAGACCCACTCGACGGCGACTTGTCCTTATTGTGCCATTGGGTGGGGGTCGCCATTGAATTTCACGGACGGCTGTCGGGGTACCGGCAGCCGACGCCCGGCGCCGTGATCATGGGCAGTGCGGCACCGTACCTACTCTTAGCTGGGTGGCGCCGCACTGACCATGATCATTCCGGCTTACGGGCAGGCGAAGTAGTGGCCGGTGGACTCGTTTTCGCCGTCGTTCGGGTCGGCTGACGAGAGGCTGACCCAGGTGTCGCTGCCCGGCAGCTCAATCTGGGTGCCGTTACCGAAGACGACGTCCCAGACCTGCGTCGGCTCGCTGACGCTGGTGTCGCAGGTGCTGTCGGTGTAGGTGGCCTCGCTGTAATTGAACCCGTTCGAACCTATGATCATCCGGCTGTCTGGGCACGGGTTGGATTCGTCGTGGCCGCATTGGTCGTAGCCTTCGCTGGGCGTGAGGATCCCCTCGGACTGCCCGGCACCGTTGAAAATGCCGAATTCGATATTGATCTGGGCGCACTCAACGTCTGATCCGTTAGGCAACTGGCAATAGGCCTCGGCCTGTGACCAGTCGGCGTAGTCACCGTTTATGGTGCTAGACGGTCCCGTCGGCAGGTCCGCGCAGATAACGCCCTCGACGTCGGTCCCGGTGTTCTTGTCGTACGCGGAGCCGATGACCACGCAATCGTGTGCCGTCTGAGCCTCGCTTGCGTACAGGATTGGCAGCGTCGCGGCGTGGGCCGCGGTGCTCTGCCACAGGACGGGCACCATGGCCGCCGCGATCAGGACCTTACGTATCCACATCTTGCTGCTCTCTTTCATGCTGTAGTAGTGCGGCGACGGCGGACCAGGAAGAAGACGCCGGTCAGGGAGAGCAGCGCCAGGACAAACAGGATCCCGGCGTGGACGTAACCG
>CAVUOU010000023.1:0-97146 GCA_963743085.1 uncultured Actinomycetota bacterium | reverse complement strand
AGAGTCGCCACCGTTCGAACCCAGGTGTCCCTGTCATTGCGGCACGATGTGACCGCCACCGGTGAACTCGCACCTGGGGAGCGACACGACCAGGCGCTCGCCACGATGCTGGACGAGGTTGTGGGCTGGTCGGATGCGCTGGCGCCGCTGCGCGCTGCTGTCCGGGCGTGAGCTCGGTCACGGAGGCAACAGCTGTCAGCGACGAGATCTCCCCGGCGACCTGGCGGCTGGCCTGGCTGATCGCGCTCGGCGGATTCGCGGGTGGTCTGGACACCTCGCTGATGAACATCGCGCTTAACACCATTCAGCGTCAGTTCCACGCCAGCCTCGGTGTGGCGCAGTGGGCCGCCAGCGGTTACCTGCTGGCTCTCGCCATCGCCCTGCCCGCCTGCGCCTGGCTGGGCAGGCGGGTGGGTCCGAGCCGGGTATGGTTCGTGTCGCTGGCGGCGTTCCTCTGGTGGTTCTCCCGGACGGCCCGGCTGGCTAGCTCGCCGTGAGGGCGGCGGCTAGGTCGGCGGTGCGGCCCAGCATCCCGGCGGTGGCGATCGGGTCCATGTAGTCGTCGTAAGCGACGATCTGGCCGTCGCGGACCCTGATGACCCCGAGCGCGGTGGAACTGTAGGGCGCCCTGGCCGCCCGCGACCAGCCGTGGTGCCTGATCTCGGCGACCACTACTTCCGGGTCGTCGGTCTCGCGGATCACTAGCGTCGGGGCATCCTCCATGTCCAGCAGCTCGCGAGCTCGCTCAAGCCCGCCGAAGAACTCGCGGATCGCCTTCTGCCCGCGCAGTTCCGGCGGCTGGCCGGGGATGGCGAACGGGTACCTGAGCACGCCATCCTCGGCGAACAGGTCGGCGAAGACGACTCCGTTCGCCGGCCACCATGCGCCGGACCTGCTCGGCGACCTCACGTGGTGTAGCGGACATGCTGTACCTCCTATAATCGGAACGGTGACCCCGCTTAGACTATACGGAACGATCGCCCCGGTTAGCAACCGTGGCTGACCGGCCACTGCGGGCCGATGCCCGCAAGAACCGTGAGAAGGTACTGCTCGCCGCGCGCGCCGCGTTCGCCGAGTCCGGCTACGACGTGCCGCTGGACGAGATCGCGGCCCGCGCGGGCGTCGGTCCTGGCACCGTGTACCGCCACTTTCCGACCAAGGAAGCGCTGTTCGAGGCGGTGGCGGTGGCTCGCGTGGAGGACCTGATCGCGGACGCGAGTGCCCGGGCTGATGCCGCCGACCCAGGCGAGGCGTTTTTCGGGTTCCTCGGCCGGGTCGGCGACGAGGCGGTCTCCAAGCGCGACATGCCCGCGGTGATAGAGGTTCGCGGTGAGCTCCGCCAGGAGCTGTACGGCACGCTCGAGACCCTGCTGCGCCGTGCCCAGGATTCCGGAGCGGTTCGCGACGACATCGGGGTTCCGGAACTGATCGTGCTGCTGAAGTCCTTGCTCACCGGTATCCAGGAGGCTCCAGCGCTCAAGGACACCGTGCAAGCCGTCATCACGGACGGGCTACGCGCACGATCTTTACCGGCCCAGCGATGGCCCACCGGCGGCGCCATAGCGCTATCGATGTCCCATCGCTGGGGCCGTTACGGGTTCTGAGCTGCGGCCGTTACCTGGGTTCTGGCTGGGCGACCGAGGCGGGCGTGCCGCCGCGGACCAGGCGGCTGACCTCGGTGCGCAGGTGGACGAACTCGCGTAGCTCCTTGGTGGCGATCTGGTCGCGCGGGCTCGGCAGGTTGACCGGGATCTCGGCGCGGACGCGGCCCGGGCCCGCCGACAGCACGATCACCCGGTCGCCGGTGTAGACGCTCTCGTCGATGTCGTGAGTGACCAGCAGGATCGTGATCTTCCGCTCCGCGCGTACCCGGAGCACGAGGTCCTCAAGATCCTCGCGGGTCTGCGCGTCGACCGACCCGAACGGCTCGTCCATCAGCAGCAGCACCGGGTTGTAAGCGAGCGCGCGAGCAATCGCGACCCGCTGCTGCATACCGCCGGAAAGCTGCCAAGGATACTTGCCAGCCACGCCCGGGAGTCCGACGTCGCGCAGCGCTTCCTCGGCGATCGCGCGTCGGGCGGCGCGTCCCGGCGTCGTCCGGCGGTCAGCGGTCCGATGGCGCAGCGGGAGCGTCACGTTAGCGCCCACGGTCAGCCACGGGTAAAGGGAACGGCTGTAATCCTGGAAGACCACGCCGAGACCGTCGGGAACCCTGGTCACCGGCGTGCCGTTCAGCACGACAGAACCGCTGGTGGGTGGCATCAACCCGGCTATACACCGCAGCAACGTCGACTTGCCGCAGCCGGAGGGACCGACTATCGACACAAGCTCGCCGTCCGCGACGGACAGCGTGATCCCCTGGATGGCTTCGTGCTGCCCGTAGGAACGGGTCACTTCGTTAAGTTCAAGCATGACGCATTCCGCGATGCCATGAGAGCATCACCCTTTCCAAACCGTAGAGAACCGCATTGAAAACATAGCCGAGAACGCCCAGCAGCACGAGCGTGCACCAGAACACGGGCATGTTGAAGGCACTGCTGGCATTCTGCATCTCGTAGCCGACGCCGTTGGTGGAACCGATCAGTTCAGAGAACACCATCAGGATCAGCGAGAGGGACAGCGAGAGCCGCAGGCCGGTGAAGATCTTCGGCAGGGCGGCCGGGACGATCACCAGCGTCAGGCGCTGCCAGGCGGACACCTGGAAGGCGCGTGCGGTGTCGACCTGCAACGGGTCCACGGTGCGGGCGCCATCGATCGTGTTGAGCAGCAATGGCCAGACGGCGCCCGCGACGATCGTCGCGACCTCCATCTCGGTGCCGATCTTGAACAGCGCGATGAACACCGGCCCGGCCGTCACCACCGGGATAGATCGGGCGAACTGCAGCAGCGGTTCACAGAACGACGTGACCAGCGGCGAGCGGCCGAGCGCGATCCCGAGCGGGACGGCGATCGCGATGGTGATCACGAGTCCGAAGCCGATTCTCTCCAGGCTTGGCAGGATGTTGCCGGTGGCGTTGGAGGTCAGGAACAGGTGGGTGGCGGGGCCGGAGAACCACAACGTGTGCATCTGCGAGAAGATCTGGGACGGTGGCGGGAAGAACGGGCTCTTCCGCGCTGAAGCCCAGATCTGCCACAGGTAGATGCCCACGGCCAGGACCAGCCATTGCCCGGTCCAGCGCAGCCGCCCCCGCCACGGCGGGCTCACCTGACGGTCTCCAGCCGCGCGATCGGGCCAGGTCCTGGCTCCTGTTCCAGGCCGAGGCTGGCCCGGTGCCACGGGAGTATCCGGCGCTCCACCCAGACCAGCAGCGCATTGAGCGCCAGCCCGAGGATGCCGGCCCACAGGGTGGCCGCCAGGACCAGTGGGGTATTGCCAGGTCCGGAGTTGGCGTCTGAGATGAACGCGCCGATCCCCGCCCCGCTAATCCGCCCGGCGATGTAGCCGGTGCCGATGTCCAGGATGAGCGCGACGGACGAGGCGATCCTGATCCCGGTGAAGATGAATGGCGCGGCCGTCGGCACCGAGACGAACCAGAGCACCGCGGGGCGCCGGAACCCGAATGCGCGCAGGGTGTCCTTGGCCAACGGATCGGTGTCGTCCAGGCCCGCGATCGTGTTGTACAGCACCGGCCAGATCCCGCCGTAGACAATCAGCGTCGTGGTCATCCTGAGCCCATATCCGAGCACCAGGCTGACCAGGAGGATCAGCGCCACCGACGGGATGGGCCGGAGGAACTCGACGATCGCCCGGGTGGCGAAACGCACCCCCGGCAGGCTACCGAGCACCAGCCCGCACGGCACCCCGATCGCCACCGTCAAGCCCAGCCCGACCGCCCACGTCTCGAGCGTCGCGCCGAAGTCGGCGATGAAACGGCCGTTGCCGGCCAGGGCCGCCGCGCGCGCCAGCACGGTCCAGACCGGCGGCAGGACGGCGGGCGGGATCACGATCCCCACTAGCGCCGCGACGAGCAGGAACAGTGCGATCCCGGCTAGCCCTGGCCAGACACGTCTCACGGGGCCACGATGCCGCTCACCTGGAACGGGCTGGAGATCATGCCCTGGGACTGCATGAGATCCGCCATCTGCTGGAGCAGGGCGGTGTCGATCGTGACCGGGAACGTGCCGAGGACCACGTGCTGCGCCTCCGCGGCGGTGATCTTGGTGTAGGTAGGCAGGATTGCGCGAACGGCCGACGGGTTGGCGTCGGCATATGCCTGCGCCTTCGACATCGCCCGCTGGAAGGCATGCAAGGTGTTCGGGTACTGCTTCACCCAGGACGCCGTCGTGAAGTAACCGGATACCGGGTAGCCGGCGGTCGGCCCGGTGCACTGCGATGTCACCGGGACCGCGCCGAGGGTTTTCTCGTAGACGGAGACGTACGGTTCCACCACGCTGATCGCGGCCACCCGATGTGCTTTCAGCGCCGCGCCCATTTCCGTGAACGGGATGGCCACATAGTTAGGCTGCCCGGTCGCCCCGTCGGCCTTGAGTATCGCGTTCAGCGTGAGCGTCTGGATGTTACTCGTGATGTTGGAAGCGACCGTCTTGCCGACGAGATCCTTCGCGCTCGTGATACCGGAACCCGGCAACGCGAGCACTTCGAAATCTTTCGGCACACAGTTAAGGGCCATGCCGATGATGTCGAGGTTGAACGTGCCGTGGGAATCACCCTCGATGAAGGAGGTGTAATTTCCGCCGATGATGTCCACCGTGCCGCGCAGCAGGTCGGGGACCGACTGCGTCGATTGCTGCACGGTAACCACCTTGACCGTGAGGCCTTGCTGGCGGAAATATCCGTTCTTGATGGCAATCTCGAATGGCGCGTTATCGACGACTGGCAGTTCTCCCATGGTGATAGTTGTTTTTTCAAGCGAAGTGGACGAGCTGGTCGTCGGTGATGAAGACGGAGTGCTGCTGCAGGCGGCGACGAGCAACGTGAGCAGGGCGATGGCTGCGCTCGCGGCGGCGATGTGTTTCACTGTTCCTCCAGGCCTTTAACGTTTTGCGTGCTATTCCACCCCAGAGCGACGTCGGGGTTCGTTCCTCGATTTCGGTGTTCGGGCGCCACTTCGAGACCAGCACAACGCCAGGGTCCAAGAGGTCAAGTCCGTCGAAGAACGCGGTTACCTGTTCTCGGTTCCGCAATGTGGTCGGGCTGGCCAACACCTCGTTCAATTTGCGGTTAACCGCCTTCCTGATCTCCGTGTTTATGTCGCTGGCCGGGTGGGAGAGCGCGAGGTAACTGCCGCGTGGCACGGCGTCCAGTAGCCGGTTCACAACGCTGTACGGGTCGTCGGCGTCCGGCACGCAGTGCATGATCGCGATCAGCATGATCGCCACCGGTTCGGCGAAGTCAAGTGCGCGGGTGGCCTCGCGCAGGATCGTCTCGGGATCCCGCGCGTCCGCGTGGATGTAGATGCAGCGGCCTTCCGGTGTGCTGCGCAGCAGGGCGCGCGCATGGGACAGCACGACCGGGTCGTTGTCGACGTAGGCGATGCGGCAGTCCCTCGCGGCGGCCTGGGCGACCTCATGCGTATTGTTCGCGGTTGGGATACCCGTCCCGATATCGAGGAACTGGCGTATTCCCGCCTCTAGGGCGAGAAAACGAACCGCACGGGTCAGGAACGCGCGATTGGCCCGCACCGACCAGGCGCGGTATGGGTCGGTCTGCAAGGCGACGTCCCCCACCCTGCGGTCGGCGGCGAAGTTGTCCTTTCCGCCCAGCCAATAGTTATAAACCCGCGCTATGTTCGGCACCCTGGGGTCGAAACCCAGGTCGTGCGGCTCTCCCTCACCTGGCACGCGCGGGCTCCTTGCGGTCGTAATTTATCGCGCTAAGCCTAATGTGTACCATCTTTCCGCATTGCGTAGATCGCACGGAAACATGATAATCACGGCGAGGTGGACTAGATGCGGGTTGCCCTCGGGGCCCGCGGGATTCCGGATGGACCCAGGCCCGGTGCCCGTTACTTACGAAAACGCTGGAATAACCTGCGTCCTATACGCCTCGAGCGTCGCGTCCTCGTCGTCATGCATCAGGTAGATCGCGAACTGGTCCACCCCGATCGACTCGAGCTCGCGCAGCCGCGAAACATGTTCCGAAGCCGGTCCGAGCAGGCAGAACCTGTCCACGATCGAGTCCGGCACGAACTCGACGTCCGGGTTATCGGAACGTCCGTGGTGAGCGTAGTCGTATCCCTTGCGCCCCTCGATGTAGTCGGTCAGCGCCCGCGGAACTCCGCTTGACCCGACCAACCTGCCCCGACCGACCTCCCGGCCGTCAGCGCCGTACCGCGCCACCAGGTCGGCGACGTGGTTCCCCACCATCCCGCCGAACCAGCGGAGCTGATCCCGCTGGTGCGCCAGGTCGTCACCGACGTAGGCGGGCGCCGCGACGCAGATCGACACCGAGGCGGGATCTCGCCCCGCCGCGGCCGCCGCCGCGCGCACCGAGCCGATCGTCCACCGCGCGATGTCCGGGTCGGCGGTCTGCAGGATGAACCCGTCCGCCTGCTCGCCGCACAGCCGCAGCGCCTTCGGGCCGTACGCCGCCATCCACATCGGCAGCGAGCCGTCGTGCACCCACGGGATGCTCAGTTCGCGCCCGTGGTGGGTTACCGTGCGGCCTTCGGCGAGTCCCTTGATCACGGTCATCGCCGCGTCCAGGGTGGCCAGTGTCATCGGCGGCTGCCCGATCACCCGCCGGGCCGAGTCGCCCCGGCCGATGCCGCATACCGTCCGGTTGCCGTACATGTCATTCAGCGTGGCGAACAGCGAGGCGATGACCGACCAGTCGCGAGTGCCCGGGTTGGTCACCATCGGACCGACCCGCAAAACGGACGTCTCCGCCAAAATTCGTGAGTAGATGACGAACGGCTCCTGCCACAGCACATGCGAGTCCCAGGTCCAGCCGTAGGAGAACCCGGCGTGCTCCGCGCGTTTCATGGTCTCGATCACCCGGGACGCCGGGGGATTGGGCTGCAGGACGACTCCGAATTCCACGGCTACACCAGGTATTCGTTCAGTGAGCGGGCCAGGAACGTCCCGTGCCCGGAGTCCCCGCGCCAGGAGCCGTCGTCGACGATCACCCGGCCGCGGGACAGTACCGTCTCCACCTGGCCGGAGATCTCCATGCCCTCGTAGGCCGAGTAGTCCACGTTCATGTGATGGGTCGCCACCCCCAGTGTCTGGGTGGCGGCCGGATCGTAGATGACGATGTCCGCGTCGGAACCAGGCGCGATCACGCCCTTGCGCGGGTACAGGCCGAACATGCGGGCCGGCGTCGTGCAGGCCACCTCCACCCAGCGCACCAGGCTCAGCTCGCCGGCCACCACCCCCTGGTGGAGCAGGTCCATCCGGTGCTCCACGCCGGGTATCCCGTTGGGGATCTTCGCGAAGCTGTCTCGCCCGAGTTCCTTCTGTTCCTTCATGCAGAACGGGCAGTGGTCGGTCGACACGATCGACAGGTCATCCCGGCGCAGGCCCTGCCACAGCGCGGCCTGGTGATCACGGGTACGCAGCGGCGGCGAGGCCACGTACTTGGCGCCCTCGAACCCTGGCCGTCCCAGATCGTCGAGCGACAGGTACAGGTACTGCGGGCAGGTCTCGGCGAACACGTTCCGCCCCTGGTCGCGGGCGGCGGTTACCGACTGAAGCGCGTGCGAGGCGGACAGGTGCACGATGTAGAGCGGGCAATCGGTGACGGTGGCGAGGGCGATCGCCCGGCTGGTCGCCTCGGCCTCAAGCTCCGGCGGTCTGGTCAGCCCGTGATAGACCGGCTCGGTGTGGCCCGCCGCGAGGGCCTGCGCGACGAGTTCATCGATGGCGATGCCGTTCTCGGCGTGCATCATCACCGTGGCGCCGATCTTGGCGGCGCGCTGCATCGCGAGCAGGATTTCCCCGTCGGTGGCGTAGAACACTCCCGGGTAGGCCATGAACATCTTGAAGCTGTTCACCCCGGCGGCGACGCAGGCGTCCATCTCCTTCAGGGTCTGGTCATTGACGTCGGAGACGATCATGTGGAAGCCGTAGTCGATCGCGCAGTTGCCGTCCGCCTTGGCATGCCACTTGTCCAGGGTCCCCAGCAGCGAGGTGCCCTTGGCCTGCACGGCGAAGTCGACGATGGAAGTGGTCCCCCCGAACGCGGCCGCCCTGGTGCCCGTCTCGAAGGTGTCCGAAGAGAACGTCCCGCCGAACGGCATCTCCATGTGCGTATGCACATCAATGCCCCCAGGCAACACATACTTCCCGGTGGCGTCGATGACCTTGGCATCCAGCGGAGCTGGCGGTTCGGCGTCCCGCGGCAACAGCGCCGCGACGCGTTCGCCGTCCACCAGGACGTCGGCATCCAGCAGGCCCGAACGCGGTCACGACAGTGCCGTTACGGATCAGCAGGCTCACGGACGGATCAGCCCCTCGTAGGCATCCGGGCGGCGGTCGCGGTAGAACTGCCACAGATCGCGGACCTCGGTGAGCTTGTCCATGTCCAGGTCGCGGACGAGCACCTCGTCCTTGTCGTCGGAAGCGGCGTCGCCGATGAGCTGGCCGCGCGGGTCGGCGAAGTACGAGGTCCCGTAGAACTCGTCGTCTCCCAGCGGTTCGGTGCCGACCCGGTTGATCGCGCCGATGTAGTACTCGTTGGCGACGGCCGCGGCGGGCTGCTCGAGTTGCCACAGGTAAGACGACAGCCCCCGGCTGGTCGCGGACGGGTTGAACACGATCCGCGCGCCCGCCAGGCCCAGTGCCCGCCACCCCTCCGGGAAGTGCCTGTCGTAACAGATGTAGACGCCGATCCGGCCGACCGCGGTGTCGAACACCGGGTATCCGAGGTTGCCTGGCCGGAAGTAGAACTTCTCCCAGAAGCCCTTCACCTGCGGCAAATGGGTCTTGCGGTACTTGCCGAGGTAGCTCCCGTCCGCGTCGATCACCGCGGCGGTGTTGTAATACATGCCCGGGTGCTCAACCTCGTACATCGGAACTACCAGCACGACGCCGAGCCGCGCGGCCAGCTCCTGCATCAGCGTCGTGGTCGGCCCGTCAGGGATCTGCTCGGTATAGGAGTACCAGACCGCGTCCTGCACCTGGCAGAAGTACGGTCCGTAGAACAGTTCCTGCAGGCAGACCACCTGGGCGCCGGCCGCCGCTGCGGTCTCGATGTACCCGGTGGCCGCCGCGATCATCGAGTCCTTGTCGCCGGTCCAGCGCTGCTGGATCAGCCCCGCACGGACAATATCGGCCATCTCGCCCACCTCGCCTTCCCTCTCCTTGGTAAGGCTCATCTTCCCCCGCTGTGGTGATCTTTGTAACGAGCCGGGCCGCTGTATTTTGCTACGAATCGATCCCAGGGGATATAGCGGGGGCGACAAGGCAAGTATTATTTCCGCAGGTGAGCCGGGAAGTCTGGTCGGCGTTATATCCGCTCGAGACTAGGCAGGCCATGCTCATCCCCGAATCCGACGCACGCCGCGAGGCGCTTCGCACGAACCTGTGGCTGATCCCCGGCGTAGAAAGCGTCGTGGCTGTCCTGCTGTTCATAGTGACGCTGAGTATCGACCGAGCGGCTTTCCGTGGTGACGTCAGGCTGCCCGCCTGGGTGATCAGCGGTTCACCGGACGCGGCCCGGGAGATCCTGTCCTCGCTCGCGGGGGCGCTCATCACCGTCGTCGGCGTGGTGTTCTCGGTCATGATGGTGGCGCTGACGCTAGCGTCGAGCCAGTTCGGGCCGCGGATGCTGCGCACGTTCATCAGGGACCGAGGCACCCAGATCACGCTGGGGACGTTCGTCGCGACGTTCTTTTACGCCATGCTGGTGCTGATCTCGATCGGCGGGACGTTCGTGCCGCACCTGTCGGTGACGGTGGCACTGGTGCTCACCGGCATCGACCTCGGCGTGCTGATCTACTTCATCCATCACACCGCGACGTCGATCCAGCTCCCCGAGGTCATCGCCGGCATCGCCCGTGACCTAGCCCAGGCCATCGATGAGGAAATTCCGGGCAGCGACCCCGGGCTCTCCAACGGCCCGTCGCCCGGGGTGTTGCGGGTGCGGCTGGGGCGGGAGGGCCAGGTCGTCCCCGCCGCCGCCAGCGGCTACCTGAGATTCGTCCGGCACGCGACCCTAGTCAAGGTCGCCGCCGAGTCGGACGCGGTGATCCTGCTGCACTACCGGCCCGGGCATTTCCTCTCCCAGGGGCACCCGATGGCGACCGTGCATCCGCCCGAGGTGGCGGACAGGGTCAGCCGCAAGCTGGAGCGGATGCACATCACCGGCCCGCTGCGCACCCTGAGCCAGGACATCGCCTTCGGCATCGACCAACTCGTCGAGATCGCGATCCGTGCCCTCTCTCCCGCCGTCAACGACACTTTCACCGCCCTGACCTGCATCGACTGGCTGGGTGACAGCCTGCGCAAGATCGCCGTTGAGTGGGATCCGCATGTTTACCACCGCGACCGCGATGGCGTCATCCGGCTCATCACGGCGCCGGTCAGCTACGAACGGCTGGTGCAGCGCTCGTTCGAGAAGGTCCGCCAGGCTGCCGACGGCATGCCCGCGGTGCTGATCCGCCAGCTCGACGCCCTGTCCAAAGTCATGGCCGTCGTGCCCAAGGACCGGATCCAGGTGTTGCTCGACCAAGCCGCGATGATCCAGCACGTTAACGAACGAACCATCCCCGAGCCAGCCGACCGCGCCGATGTCACCGCCAGCTACGAGGCCCTGCTGGAACTACACGCCCGGGCGCATTCCGCGTAGCACGACATCGAGCGCGAGACCGCCGAACGGGCGTGCGCCGGGCGGCCGGGGGAACGACGCGCCGTGCCGCGCGCTGAACAGCACGGCGTACAAGACGATCACCGCGAGCGCTTCCGCCGGTTCGTCAGCGCGGACCTCACCACGACGCTGTCCTTCGGCCATAACGGCGGAGGTGGCGGCCACCGGCGGCACCGCGTCATCTCCGAGCATGACCGTCAGGCGGCCTGGGTGATTGAGCACGTAGGACGTCAGCTGGGTGCGCAGCGCGACCGAGCCGGCCGCGGCGGCCGCGGTGTCCCGCATCGCGTGAAACCCCTCGGCGAGCACCGTCGCGGTGTCCCGGCCAGCTTCCAGGCCGTCGGCCAGCGCGGCCGAGTAGGCCCGGCAGGCATCGGCCGCCGCCACCAGCAGCACGTCCTCCTTGGCCGGGAAGTAGTGGAAGAACGATCCCCAGGACGCCCCGGCCGCCGCGACGATGTCCTCGACCCGCGCCTCGTCCACCCCGACCCGCGCGTACTCGGCCATCGCCGCCTCATACAGCCGCTGCCGGGTGGCCTGGGCCCGGCGCTGCCGGGGCCTGGGAACCGGATAATTCACTTTCCATCCCGTCACAACCACCGTTAGTCTGCATAACAGCCAATACTAAACACAATACTGATTCGTATCAATTTCTGGAGAGCTAGTGTGAGCACTCGGATACGGGTGATGCGGCTGTTGTGGGAGACGAGCCGCTCGCTCGCGATCATGCTCGGTGTGTACGTGCTGCTCGATGGGGTGCTGCCGGTGGTGGCGCTGGTGGCACTCGGCCGGGCGGTGGGGAAGATACCCGCGGCGATCACCGACGGGCTCGGCTCGACGGCGGGCCATGCGCTGCTGCTGGCGCTGGGGATCGGCACCGGGGCCTACTGTCTGTCCTTGCTGCGCGGCCCGGCCGAGTCCCTGCTGGCCGCGTACTGCGAGGTCGTGATGAGTTCCGGGACGCAGCGGCGGCTGGCCCGCGCGGTGTGCGAGCCCGTTGGGATCGAGCACCTGGAAGACCCCGCCATGCTCGACCGGCTCGCCTCCGCCAGCGGGGAACTCGCCACGTCCCGCCCCGCCGACGCGCCGTTCGCGCTGGCCAGTGCGCTCAGTGACCGGCTGAGTGGCGTGTTCGCGTGCGTTGTGCTCGCGTCGTTTAGATGGTGGATTGGTTTGTTCTTTCTGGCGGGATGGCTGGCCATCCGGCCTCCGCTGCTCAAACTGCTCACCGAGCGTGCCGGCCTGGCCCGCCGAGCGGTGCCCACGCTGCGGCACAGCTGGTGGTACCTCGGGGCGAGTTACCGGCCAGAGTTCGCCAAGGAACTGCGGATGTTCGGCCTCGGCGACTGGCTGATTGGCCGGTACAGCACGATGTGGCTCGCCGGGATGGCCGGGCCGTGGCGGCACATGTGGCGGCTGCGTCACCGGGTGTACGGCTACGCGCTCGTGGTGATCGCCATGTACGCGGTGGGAGCGGGCGCGCTCGGGTTCGCCGCCTATCACCACGAGATCGGGCTGGGCACGCTCGCGGTCATGCTGCCCATGCTCCCGACCACCATGCAGGCCGGGGGAGTCTCGGCGGCCGACGTCACGCTGGAGCAGATGCTCGCGGCGGTCCCCGACCTCGACGGGGTGCTCACCGGGCTGACGCCGCAACGGTCGCTCGAGGCCAGTGCTCTGCCCCGCCAGCCAACCGGCCCCGACCGACCTCCGGTGCCGGACGTCGCCGGGCACACGATCCGTTTCGAGGACGTGAGCTACGCCTACCCGACCGGGGACGCCCCGGTGCTCGACGGACTCGAGCTGGAACTGCGGGCCGGGGAGTCACTCGCCATCGTCGGGGTCAACGGCGCGGGCAAGACCACGCTCGTCACGTTGCTCGCGCGGCTGCGCGACCCCACGGCCGGACGGATCACCGTGGACGGCACCGACCTGCGCGAGCTCGACGCTCGCTCCTGGCAACGGCGAGTCGCGGTCGTCTACCAGGACTACACCAAGTACCCGCTGACCGCCCGGGAGAACGTCGGGCTCAGCGACCTCGGGGACCGGATCGACGAGCAAGCGCTCAAGGAGGCGGCCGCGCGGGCGGGCGCGCTCGAGGTGATCGGCAAGCTGCCAGGCGGCTGGGACACGATCTGCGTGCCCGGTTACGCAGGCGGCACTGACCTGTCCGGTGGGCAGTGGCAGCGGCTCGCGCTGGCCAGGGCGCTGTACGCGGTCGAGCGAGGGGCCCGGGTGCTGGTGCTCGACGAGCCGACCGCCCAGCTGGACATCAGGGCAGAGGCCGCGTTCTACGAACGGTTTCTCGACATCACCCGAGGGCTGACCACCGTGGTGATCTCGCACCGGTTCGCGACCGTCCGCCGGGCGAACCGGATCGCCGTCCTGGACGACGGGAAGATCACCGAGCTCGGCAGCCACGACCAGCTGATAACAGCAAGAGGAACCTATGCCGAGCTGTTCGAACTACAGGCAGCGAGGTTCGCATGAAAAGTCTCCGTCGGCTGAACGTGCTATACGGCACCGCCTGGCGAGCCGCGCCCGGCCTGATGACCGTGTGCACGATCGTCGCGATCGGCTCGTCGTTTCTCTCAGTCTGCTACCCGCTAGGGTTTCGCGTGATCGTCGACGGCGCCACGCGGCACAGCCCGCGCACCGTGGTGGTCGGCGTCGTGATCGCGGTGATCGCCTTCGCCGGGGCTTGGGCGCTGCGGCTCGCGGGCGCGACACTGAACGCCAAGCTCACCGACCTGGCCAACCTCGGAATCAGCGTGCGGATCGGAGAACTCGCTTCCGGCGCGCCGTCGCTTGAGCTGTTCGAGCGCCCTGATTACCTTGCCGAACTGGACGCGCTACGCGACCGCCGCCGCACCCTGGCGAGTGCGACTACCTCCTCGCTTGGGCTCATCCGTTCGGGTGTGCTGTTCACTGGCACCGCGCTGCTGCTCGCGCTGGTCTGGCCGCCGCTGATCGCGGTGCCGGTGCTGGCGCTCGCTCCCGCGCTCGCCGACCGTTACGGTGCCCGCCTCACCAAGCGGGCCGACGACCAGATCGCAGACGTCAGGCGGCTGACTAACGCGCTGTTCACGATGGCTTCGACCGCCGGGCCCGCGCGTGAACTCCGTACGTTCGGCATCACCAAGGCGCTGCTCGACCGGCACGCCAGCGCCGGCGACCAGATGAACACCGCGTCGCTGCGCGCCGCGACCCGGGCCGCGCTGTGCGAGGCGGTCGGCTGGATCTGTTACGCCGCCGGGTTCGGCGCGGCGATCGTGTTGCTGGTGCTGCGCGCCGCCCACGGTCAGGTCTCGGCCGGCTCGGTGGTCGAGGTGGTCAGCCTGCTGCGCCGTTCCCAGGGACAGGTCACCAGCGCGAGCGACACCGCGGGCTCGTTCGCCATCGCCTCCTCGACCGCGGACCGGTTGCTGTGGCTGGAGGATTACGTCACCGCGGCCACGCCCGACGGTGCGACGCCGCCGGCCCGGATGACCGAGGGTATCCGGCTGGAAGGCGTCAGCTTCAGCTACCCGGGCCAGGACACCCCCGTGCTGCACGACGTCAACCTCACACTGCCCGCCGGGTCCGCGGTCGCCATCGTCGGGACGAACGGCGCGGGCAAGTCCACCCTGATCAAACTGCTCACCGGCATGTACCAGCCCACCCAAGGCCGCATCACGGTGGACGGCGCGGACGTCACCGGGTCCGCTGCCTGGCGGGCCGCCACCACGGGCGCGTTCCAGGACTATGCGCGGTTCTTCATGTCGATTGGCGACGGGGTTGGCGCGGGCGACCTGCCCCGGATCGAGGAGCGCGATGCGGTACGCGACGCGATAGACCGGGCGGGCATCGCGGAACTCGCGCAAGACCTGGACACGGTGCTCGGCGCGTACGTCGGGGGCCGTGTCGACATCTCCGGCGGGCAGTGGCAGCGGCTCGCGCTGGCTCGCGGCCTGATGCGGGAGGCGCCGCTGCTCGTGGTGCTCGACGAACCCACCGCGTCGGTGGACGCACGGGGCGAAGCCGAGCTGTTCGCCAGGTACGCCGACGCGGCGAAACGACTCGGCGAGACCGTCGGCACCGTGACTATCCTGGTGTCACACCGGTTCTCCACCGTGCACATGGCCGACATGATCGTCGTGGTGGAGGAGGGCCGCGTCACCGAGATCGGCAGCCACGACGAGCTGATGGCCGCGCCAGGCAGCTACGCCGAGCTGTTCGCGATGCAGGCCGCCGCCTACCGGTAACAAGGCCTCTGGTGCACCTCACCCGACCCCAGCGATGGGCCATCGATAGCGGCATAGCACCAGCGGTGGGCCATCGCTGGTACAGCAGAAGGCCCCGTTTAGCTGATCCGCTGTTCCGCGAGCTCGAGCCAGTGCCCGAGATGCTTGTCGTCGTAGTGCCGGATGACCCAGTTGGTCATGCGCAGGCTCATGTGCGCCCAGGCCGGCTCGAGTATCTCGGGCGGGAACCCATCGAGGATCCGGTCCAGCCGCTGCGTGACCTCCGGCACCGGGGGCAGCGCGTGCAGGCCGAACCTGAGCGTCACGAGGTCAAAACGCCGGTCGCCTCGCCCCGGGCCGTCCCAGTCGACGACCCCGGTGATGCGGTCGCCCTCGACGAGCAGGTTCTGCGGGGTGAAGTCGCAGTGCACGACGTCGTCACCGGCTAGGTAGTCCGGATACCGCGAGCCGATGAACGTTACCCAGCGCTCGACCCGCCGCGTGCGATCGTTGTGTGCCCGTGGCGGTTCGTGCAGGCAGAAGCCGGGGCCGTCACTGGTCAGGTACAGCCGCACCGGCGGGGTGTCGGTCGGCGCCGCACCCGCCTGCGATTCGTTCAGCACCAGCGCCGCATCGAGCAGCGCCGGCGTCATCACCTGTACCGCCGACCCGGGCAGCAGTTCCCAGACCTGGGCGACGGTGCCACCGACCGTTGCCGTGAACTCGAGGCGCGGGACCGGGTACCCGATCCCGCGGAGCGCTTCCACTACGGCGAGGAAACCACCGGGAAGCCCGGAAGCCGGGCGCTGGGTCAGCACTGACCGGTGGCCGTCGGGCCAGGACACGAATGCGGCGCCGACCTCGCCGCCAGAGCAGTACCCCTCGAACCGCAACCCGACGTCAACCGCTGCGATCAGCCGCTCCGCGTCCAGCCGCTCAACCCGTTCCCATGTCCCTGTCACGTTACGATCATCTCTCGTGAAGATCGATACCGCTGTAACCGCGCGGCGCGGTGCCGTCGCCCTGTCCGCTGCCCGCGTCGCCGTGGGCGTGACCGCCCTCGCCTTCCCCGCGGTCGTGGCCCGTCCCTGGGTAGGTGCGGAGGGTGACGGCCTGGCGGGAAAGGTGCTCGGCCGCGCGCTCGGAGCACGTGATCTCGCCCTTGGGCTCGGCACGCTCGCGGCGCTTCGCGATGGCCCGGCTCGGGCGTGGCTGGCGGCTGCCGCGCTGTCCGACGCCTTCGACGTGGCAACCAGCGTGGCCTCGTGGCCGGAACTGCCGCGGGTGACCCGCTGGCTGGTGGCCGGCTCAGCCAGCGGGGCGGCGCTCACCGGAGCGGTCGGCGCGATCGCGGTCGGCCACCCAGGGGAGCGCCCCGTAGCTGCGGAATTATCGCTCGACGGGCTCGGGGTCGAAGATGTCCTCGATCTTCCTGGCCGTCGCCGCGCGCAGTAGCCAGAGATCGAGCGTCCTCAGGTCCGCACAGCTGAGAATGCGGACCGCGCCTTCATCGGAGACCGCGATGTGCCGTGCGTTCAGAACCATGAGCAAGGCCTGAGCCTCGCCCTCTGTGCGACCCTCGGTGCGGCCGTCGGTGCGGCCCTCTGTGATTCCCTGAGCCTCGCCCGCCAAGAAGCCCCGGGTCTCACCCTCGGCGAGCCCTTCAGCGAAGCCCTCGGCCCTACCGCGCCCGAAGTGCTCCTTCGCGAATGGCGTGGAAACCACCCAGGTGGTCTCTGGCATGACTTCCTCCATGATGGTCCGTGCCTCCGGTCCGCAGATCCGGTGCGCGTCTTCAATGTACTTGTTGATGACCTCAGGCGGCATCCCGCGCAAGCCTTCGAAAAATGCGCGGATTGTCTCCTTTGATGGGTGGGCCGCCAGCGCGACCGCCGCGATGTCGGGCCGTGCGGCTATCTGCCTCGGATCGGTGATCACCGGCAGCCGGGAAGGCCCTAGTGCGACCGCATAGAAGAGATAGTCCTCTAGCCCGGTTGCCAACGGTTCCGCGTAGAAATCCGCGACCTTCTGTTCCGGACAGAAGACAAGCGCGGTGACGCGGCAGCGATAGAACAACCACAGCGCCGCCGCGTACCGCGCCATTTGCAGGTGCTCGTCCCCGGTGGCGGCATGCTGCACCTCGACCACGACAATCTGTTGCCACTTTTAACCAGGGCAGCACCCCGTAACCGCCGGGGCCCCACTGATAGCCCCACAGCGTCCCGTTCGGCCCGTCGTCGGGCAGGGTGGCCAGGTACACGCTCACCTCGGCTCCTTCCGCCGGAGTCCTGAACCCGCGATTTCCGTTGAGGTCAGTCGCCGTGTAGCCGGGATTGGCCGCGTTGACCTTGATGGCCGTGTCCGCGAGTTCCCGTGCGTACATCGCGGTGACCATGTTCAGCGCGGTCTTCGACGATGTGTACGGGAGGGACGGCGGCATCCCCGCCATCGGGCTGTCCGGAGCGGTCTGCAACCCGATCGAGCCCACCTCGCTGGACACGTTCACGATCCGCCCGGATGCCGACCGTCGCAGCAGCGGCAGGAACGCGTTCGTCACCGCGATCACGCCGAACACGTTGGTCTCGTACACCTCGCGCATCGCTTCAAGCGGCGTCCCGCTCGGTAGCGACCGGTTAGTGCCGGTAATCCCCGCGTTGTTCACCAGGATGTCGAGCTGGCCGTACTCCGCTTCTGTCCAGGCCGCGGCTTTCCGTACGCTCTCCTCGCTAACAACATCCAGTTCCACAGAACGAGCGTCCGCGCCTCCCTCGCGCAACGCCACCTCCGCCGCGTGGCCAAGCGCCTCGTCGCGCGCGCCCACCAGCACCGTCACCCCAGCAGCGCCGAGCTGGCGGGCGGTCTCGAATCCGATTCCCTTGTTCGCGCCCGTGATCAGGGCGATTTTCGTCGTCGTCATGGCGGTCACGCTAGGTGTCCGCTAGCCGGGGCGGGAGAGACCGGCTCAGCCTAGGACCGCCAGTACCACCCAGGTCGGCAGTACCACCCAGGTCGGCAGTACCATCCAAGAAGGTATGGACCGTGATGAACTCGCCGCTTTCCTGCGGACGCACCGTGAGACGGTGTCGCCGCGCGAGGCGGGGCTGCCCGAGTCGGGGCAGCGCCGCACGCCAGGCCTGCGGCGGCAGGAGGTCGCTCAGCTCGCCGGTATGTCGATCGACTACTACATCCGGCTGGAGCAGGGCCGGGGCCCGAACCCGTCGGTCCAGGTGCTGTCGGCGCTGGCCCGGGCGCTGATGCTGGATGCCGACGAGAGGGACTACCTGTTCCGCGTCGCGGGGCACCCCGTGCCGGAGCGGATCCGCCCGTCCCGGGAGATCACCCCGGGCCTTCGCGCGCTGCTGGACGGCATGCCGTCAACCCCTGCGTACGTAGTCGACGCGGCATACAACATCCTGGCGTGGAACGAGCTAGCCACGCACTTCATCGGTGATCTGTCGGGCATGCAGGACCGCAACATGATCCGCTGGACGTTTACCGCCCCCTCCGACGACACACATTGGAGTAACGAGGACGCCGTGCGTTTCGCGAGGTCCACCGTCGCTGACCTGCGGGCCAGCTACGCCAGGTACCCGGGCGACCCGGAGATCGAGTCGCTGGTCACCGAGCTACTAGCGCTGTCACCCAGGTTCGCCGAGATGTGGGAGTCCCGCGAGGTCAAGGTGCGCGGCCCGATGATGAAGCGCTTTCCCCACCCAGAGCTCGGCCCCGTCGAGTTCGAGTGCCAGGTGCTGCATGTCGCCGACACTGGCCAGCGCCTCATCGCCTACTGCGCCGCACCAGGCTCGGCGACGGCCGCGGCCTTCGAGTCGGTGTCACGGCTGACGGCCGGGGCTAGCGGCGCGGCGTTATGCGGCGGCGGTAGGCGAGCGGCGTCTCGCCGAAGTAGCGGCGGAATCCGCGGTAAAGCCCGGGGTTCCGCTGACGGGAACAGGATCGGGCTCAGCAAGTAGCGGGTACGGGCGGGGGCTGGACCGTTGGCCAGCCGGGGCGCGATGGCGCGCTGCAGTTCGCCGATCAGCTCGGTCAGTTCGTCGTGGGTGAGCCAGAGCGCGTGTTGCCGGTAGCCGACCAGGTTGGCGAGCGGGTCCGCCTCGTCTTGCTCGAGGTAGGCGCTGAACTCGGCGGCTAGCACAGCGAGCGCGGTGGCGAACGCGCGCCGGTTCAAAGCCGACGGCGACGCCGTGGCGGCCGACCTGGCCAGGCTCAAGCCCCTAATGGAGGCCAGATAACGCGAAGCGTTTTCGTGCCCCCAGAGGCTGTCGCATGACTCGCGACGCAGGACTGTCGGTTCCGGGTCGCTCAAGGCTTCAACAGCATCGGTGTGGCGCTGGTGCTGTTCCGGCGGCATGAATGCGGCATCGATGTCGTTGGCTCGCGCTGCGGGCAGGCGGCTGACCGCCGCAGACGTGTCCGGCAGCGTCCCGGGCCAGCGTCCGTGCCGCCGCTGCTGGCCGGTTTGCCGGGATATCACCCGGTTGCGCCGGCCGTTGCCGGCGCCCCGAAGTCCGCGGGATTGTGGTGGGTGCTGCCCTGCCCGGCAAAGAGCCTTGGCAGTGCAGCATCAACCATGATCGTCGGGCCGGGCGGCGAGGGGAAATGGCGTGTATGTTCGGTTTGCGGACCTCCGGAGAGTCCACGGCGGCGCTTCGTGCGGGCGCTTGCAGCGAACGAGGGAATTCCTTGCCCTGCGGGGGTGGCGAGATGTGAGATATACGGAGAATCACCCTGATTGAGTAGCCTTGACGCTGGCACGGCAGCAGTCGCGCGACAGCCTCCCCGGGTACGAAAACGCTTCGCGTTATTCCAGATGGCGAGTTACGCCTAGGCGGTTTGCCAGTTGGCCAGCCAGAAGTACTCCAGCTCGGTCCAGCGCACGTCGGTGCCGACGTCCGCGGTGAACTGCTCGCGCGACGGGAAGTTCTTCAGGATCTCGAAGTCGCGTCCGTCGTCAAGCATCCGGCGCTGGTAGGTGTCTCCCTCGGCGGTGGTGCGGCCGATGGGGGTGCTGCTGCCGGGGACGTATCGGTTGTCGAGGGCGATCACCGTTGCGCCGGAGCCTAGGCGGGCAGTCAGCCCGGCGAGGAACTGGGGCAGGTCAGCGCGCAGGACGTGGGACCAGAAGAAACCGATGAACGCCGTGTCGAACTCGTCGGGTACCTGATCGAGCGCGTACGCGTCGGCGACCTGGAACGTCAGGTCCGCTGGGCCGAAGTCCCGGCCGCGGGCCACATCAAGCGTCTGGGCGTTGATATCGGTCGCGGTGATCGCGGACGCCGATGCGGACAGCACGGCGGTCCAGTAACCGGTGCCCGCCGCGATCTCCAGCACCCTGCGGCCGGCCACAAGACCGGGCAGGGTGGCGCGGAGCGTGGCGAGATCTTCTTGGCGCTCGGGCTTGGCGTAGATGGCGTCGTATTCGGTGGCACGTTCCCGGTAATAGCCGGTGAGGTCGTTGAGGGGCACAACCACACTCTAGAAAGGGTTTCCGGAGGCGTCAGCCACCCCGGCGATGGGACATTGCTGGGGCTCTAGCGCCAGCAATGGGCCATCGCTGGCGTCGCGGGGTGGGGAACGGGCGGCTTACGCGGGCAGTACTAGGGCGGCGGCTATGATCGCGGCTAGCGCGGCGATTACTCGCAGCACCGCGCCGCTGGAACCGGTCGCGGGGGAGATCATCCCGACGCCGGCGGCCGCGGCGAGCAGGCAGACGCCCAGCAGCAGGACGCGGGCCTGCGGGCGGAGCGCGCGCACCGGCGAACCCGACTCGGCGAGATGGGCGGCCAGCAGGTACGCGATCAAGACGAGGCCCAGGATCGCGGTGTGCCACGGATGTGACCGGTGCAGTGCCTCCAGCCAGACGATCCCGATCACCGCGATCTCTTCCCACGGCGGCGTCCGCATCGCGTCGTGGAACCAGATCCAGGCGCGCATCGGAGTAGACACGAGGAACTCGTGCTCCGGCCGGGGCAGCCAGCCGATCAGCAGCCGCAACGAGCTCATCACCACGCAGAACGACGCGACTACCATCACCGTCGCCGCCAGGCCGGTCCCGCGCCATGGCACCGCCGCCCACACGACGCAGGCCACGCCGAGCAGCGCCGCGGCCAGCCGCACCCTGCTCATCGCCGCACCCTGCTCATCGCCGCATCCTGCTCATCGCCGCGCCACCATCGGTCGCCGGGTATAGGGCGCTAGCGGCAGGTCAAGCGGCTCGTCGCCGTCCCAGTGCGTCACCGGGATGCCGAGCTCCCGCAGCGAGAACCGGATTGACTCTTGTTCCATTAGCCACACGCGTTTGGATAGCCGGTCGGCGAAGCGCCACCGGGTCGGCGGGGTAACGTTCAGCACGTCGATAACCAGCATGGTGAAGCCGCGTTCGCGCATGTCACGCAGCGCCTCGGTGAACCGCTGGTCGAGCAGCGGGCTGAACACGATGACCAGCGCCCCGTCGGGCAGCGCCGCTCGCGGCAGCCGCCGGAGCGTGTCCCCACCCACCACCCCTGCCCCCTTCACTGCCCAGCCGCCCTCCGAGGACAGCATCGTGTCGATGATCCGGTACTGCTGCCGCTTGCCGAGCGCGGGCGCGCGCCACAGCGCGCCGCCCCACTGGTAGGTCACCACGCCCACCCGGTCCCGCGCGTCCAGGTACGCGCGCGCCGCGGCCGAAGCGCCGCGCAGGGCGAGGTCGAGGGCCGAGTTTCCCGGCTCACCCACGTCCGACGTAGCATCCACTAGCAAAACGACGTCTTGTGATCTCTCGACGGACTGCATGTTCACCATGAGCCTGCCCCGCCGGGTGGAGGCGGCCCAGTTGATCTGGCGCTGCCGGTCGCCGGGCACGTACTCCCGCACCCCGGAGAACTCGATGCCCTCGCCGGTGGCGCGCGACGGGTGCTCGCCGAGCCGGTTTGGCAGCCTGCTCAGCACCACGCGGTCTCGCTGGGCGCCAGGGTTCGGGTAGCAATCCATCGCCGGGAGCCGGACGGTCGCCGTCCCCTCGGCCACCCGCCACCGGTCGCGCAGCGTGAGGGTGACGGTGCCCGCGGGCCGCCTGCCCCATCGTTCTGGGGAAATGATGAATTTGGCTACGGTGCCGTCCTTGGTGACTCCGTCCAGTGGTTCGACGACCGGGCCTGGGTGCAGTAGCCAGGTTGCCGTGAGCTCCCCGTCGACGGAGAGGTTGACCGCCACCTGCTCGCCCTCGAAGACCCGTACAGATGACAGTCCCGTGGTCACCGTGACTTCGGCGGGGCGCGGCGCGCGGGCGCCGGCCAGCAGCAGCAACGCGGGCGCGGCCAGGCCCGCGAACTCGGGGCGCCGGGTGATCACCGCGAACAGCAGTCCCGCGAGCGCCAGCGTGAGCAAGCGGCGAGCGTGCCGGGACAGGCGCCAGTCGATCTGCGTCATACGGGGGCCGTCTTCGGCACCGGGACGGAGGACAGCAGGTTCTCCACCACCGAGTCGGCGGAGACCTGGCGGACCCACAGCTCGGGCCGGAGCGTGACCCGGTGCGCGAGCGCCGGCACGGCCACCTTTTTAATATCGTCGGGAATCACGTAGTCACGGCCGTTCAGCACCGCCTCGCCGCGGGAGAGCTGCACCAGGGCCAGGCCGCCACGGGGGGACGCGCCGACCTGGACCTGCGGGTCGCGGCGCGTCGCGGTGACCAGCGCCATGATGTAATCCAGCAGGTCGGCGGATATCTCCACGCCCTCAAGCGACGCTCGCATGGCGAGCACGCCCGTCGCGTCGGTCACCGGGTTCAGCTCGGCCCAGTCGCTGGCGCGTTCGACGCGGCGCTGCAGCATCGCGGTCTCGTCCGGCAGGCCCAGGTAGCCGAGGCGCAGCCGCATCAGGAACCGGTCGAGCTGCGCCTCGGGCAGCTCATACGTGCCCTCGTACTCGATCGGGTTATCGGTGGCCAGCACAATGAACGGCTTCGGCAGCGCGCGGGTCTCACCGTCGGCCGACACCTGGCTCTCGCCCATCGCCTCAAGCAGGGCGGCTTGCGTCTTCGGCGGGGTCCTGTTGATCTCGTCGGCGAGCAGCAGCTGGGTGAAGACGGGTCCCGGGCGGAAGACCATCTCGCCGTTGCGCTGGTCGTACAGTGACGCGCCGACCACGTTCCGACGGGAGCAGGTCGGGAGTGAACTGGATGCGGGCGAAATCCAGGCCGAGGGCGGTAGCGAAGGACCGGGCGATAAGAGTCTTACCCAGGCCTGGCAAGTCCTCGAGAAGTACGTGGCCGCCGGCCAGGATGCCGATCAGCACCAGTTCCAGCGTGCGGCGGCGGCCGACGACCGCGCGTTCGAGCTCGTCGAGGATCCGCGTAGCGGCGCTCGCTGTCTCGGCTGGGTTCATAGTCGTTCCAATCGGTCGATGAGCCGGGCCAGGGTCCTGGGTGGGATTCCTCGCTGGCGTTTTGCTCGCTCGGTGCTTTGGTCTGGGTCGACCCAGTACCAGAGGCCTTTCCCGAGGGCTTCGCGAGCCGCGTCCGGGTCGGTGTAAAGGTTGGTGTCGTGCCGCTCGGCCAGGCGGGCGGCCAGGATGTGCTCGAGAACCGGCCGCATTTCGCTCTCGTAGAACCCGCTGGTCTCCGAGGCGTGCGCCACGACGAACCGGCGCCGCGAATAGCCGGAGATGGACTGGGCCGTCGGCTTGTCTCTTAGGGTGCGGGTGGTCTCGAGTCTGTGGACCGGGAGCAGCAGGCGGGCCCCGGCCAGCGCGATGGCGGCGGTGACCACGGTGACGACGGCGAGCGCTTCGGGTCCGGCGACCAGATAGGCGGCTACCGCGATTACACCGTAAGTGGCGGCGGCGATCCCGAGCTCGCCTCCGGCGCCGCGCCACGGGTTCACGTTTGCCCTCGCAGCTCATCAAGCGCCTGGATCGCGGCGCCCCGCTTGTCGCTTCCCAGCGGGTGGCTGGAAAACCGGGCCTCGTAGAACAGCCCGGTCAGCCTGCCCGCGGCGGGCCCGTGGATCAGGCCTTCTCGCGTGGCGCGCTGGAGCAGCTCGTCCGGGGTGTCCGCGTCGTTCTTGTCGCCGAGCCTTGACTCCATCGCGACGTAGCAGGCAATGATCGCCTTGCGCGCGTCGTCGTAGTCCGCGGCCCGCAGCGCGGCCATCCCCTCGTCAAGTGCCGTTTTCAGGTCTTCCGGGTCTATAGCCAGGCCGCCCCTTATCGGGATTCTGGCATTTGGTTTGCGGCGGAGCGCTAGCCACAGGGCCACCGCGATCGCGGCCACCAGCGCCAGGATCGCCGCCGCCCACAGCGGCCAGGCCGGGAACCCGCCGCCGCCGAGGTTTGGCTTCAGGCTCGGGTTCTTGGCCGGCTTGAGTGGACTGGCGGGATTGTGGATTGGCAGATGCGCGGGCTGGTCCAGCTTCAGATGGGCGTTGACCAGCAAGAACACAAACAGTGCGACCATCGCGATCGCGAGCAGGTACCGGAGTCCGATGCGTAGTCTTTGCGCCGTCTCGGTGCCTTCATGGCGGTGGAACGTCGCGATAAGCAGTGCACCGAGTGCCGCCTCGAGGACGATGCCGACGATGGTGGCCTGGGCATGCAGCGGTCCGGTCCAACGGGGGCGAGAGTAGGCGCCCAGCAGGCCGACGATGGCGACGCACACCAGCAAGGCGACCGGGACCAGCTGGGAGGGGTAACCGCCGTCCCGCTCCGATGCGGGCTGGCTACTGGTCATAACCCCCCTCTAGTCTGAGAAGCCTATTTACCCGCCCAAATCGTACCCGGGCCTGGCGTTCCCCTCGATGGCCCATCGAGGGGCTTACAGCGCCAGCGATGGGCCATCGACGGGCCTGCGGAAGCTCGCCGGGGCTAGCCCCTCGGGCGGTAGATGTGCAGGTATATGCCGTCGGTGCCGATGGGGCGGGACTCGGCGAGCGTGAGGCTGGCGTACTCGTCTCCGAAGAGCTTCTTGCCGTTGCCGAGGATCACCGGGAACACCACCAGCCGGTATTCCTCGGCGAGCCCGGCGGCCAGCAGGCCACGGACCAGCTGACCGCTGCCGTTGACGAGAATCTCGCCGCTGAATTGCTCCTTCAGTTTCGGTATTTCCACGGCTAGGTCGGTGCCGATCACCGTGGAGTTCTCCCAGGCCGGGTCGGTGAGCGTCGAACTCACCACATATTTCGGCATGGCGTTGAACTTGTCGGAGAACGGGTCGCCGTGGCGTTCGGGCCAGGCCGCAGCGAACCCCTCGTACGTCACCCGGCCGAGCAGCTGGGCGTCCGCCGCCTCGAGCTCGGTGCCCTTGAATCCGAAGAAATCGGCGCCGCCTTCGTAAGCGAAGGTCCAGCCCCCGTGTTCGTAGCCCTCGGCGCCGCCCGGGTCTTCGAAAACTCCATCGACGGAGACGAACTCCGTGACCACGACCTTGCCCATGCCCCTGCCTCCTCTATCGGATCGTCAGAGCATAGGACGCTGCCGCTCGCCACGAATCATCGCGGGCCTCTGTCCTGCGGTGGCTGCCGCCCCGTGGTGAACGACGGGGACCTGGAATGGCTCCCCGTGTCGATGTGACATCGACCGGCCTAGAGCGCGGTCGATGTCACATCGACCGGGCCGCACTCAGCGACGGGTGAGGGGGATGCCGAACTCGCTGATGTTCACTACGCGGCGGGTGTCGATCGACCTGTTCGCGGCTAGGCCGGTTACCACGCTGCGGAGCCCGTCGATGTAGCCGGCCTGCTGACCGAGCGGATCCGGCGTCCCGTCGCGGCGGAAGACCGCGTTGAGCAGGCGCGCGTCGCCGCCGCCGTGACCGCCTGGCCCGCGGACGATGGGAACCGTGTACGCGGGCTCCCAGTGACGCTGTACGACCAGCCGTTCTGAGACCGGCCGCACCTCATCGGCGGTCTGCTCGTCAGACGTCATGGGATCGGTGGCTGGGCGTCCGTTGATCCCGCCGTCTGCTATCGAGTGGACGTGGCCGCGCTCGACGACCTCCAGCTCCGCCCGGCCCGCGTCGCCGTTCACCGAGACGCGGTATCCCTCCCACGGAGCATGTGCGTTCAGCGAGTAGCTCAGGAACGCGCCGGATGCGTAGTTGACCAGGACGGCCGCGTTGTCCTCGATGGTGATGCCGGGGCTGAACACGTCCCGGTCGCGGAAGTAGCCGTCTTCTTGCTCTGCCTCCAGGTACAGGCGGCGAAGCCGGTCGTCCGCGGCCAGGTCGAGCGCGAACGGGTCGCTGTCCAGGCCGGGGGCACCGTGGGAGCGTTCCGGACGGTCGGTCAGCCCGCGTTCCTTGGCGTTGATATCGCCGTAGAACCGCAGCGCGCCCGCCGCGTACACCGATACGGGAATGTCCCCGATCCACCAGTTCACCAGGTCGAAGTGATGGCTCGCCTTGTGCACCAGGAGCCCGCCCGAGGCGGCCTTCTCCCGGTGCCACCGGCGGAAGTAATCGGCGCCGTGCACGGTGTCGAGAACCCACTCGAAGTGCACGGACGTGACGTTGCCGATGGTCCCGTCGGCGATGACCTGGCGCAGCGCGCTGTTACGCGGCGAGTAGCGGTAGTTGAACGTGACGATCAGCTCGGCCGTACCGGCGGCGGCGAGCGCCGCCTCCGAGAGCAGCCGCGCGCCGTCCGGGCCGGTGGCGACCGGCTTCTCCAGGATCACGTCGCACCCGGCGGCCAGAGCGGTCGCGGTGTACCGGGCATGGGTGTAGTCCGGCGATGTCACGATGACGGCGTCCGGCCGCTCCTTCGCCAGCAGCACGTCGAATTCCTCGGGCTGGTAGCGCGCCGGAGCCGGCAGCCCGGCGGCGGCTAGCACCTCGTCGTAGTAGCTCATCCGGACGTTGTTCGGTTCACACCAGGCGACGATCACCCCGTCCTGCGCGTGGACGTCGGCGAGGGCACCGATGTACATGCCCGCGCGGGCGCTGGTCCCCACCACGGCGTAGCGCCTGATGTTCGGGTTAGTCATTTAGCTCTCCTTACCAGTCCGCCGTGCCCGGGCACGGCGGACTGGCGCTTAGGTGAGGATCGGCCTCAACGCCCCGCGGCGGGGGCGACGATGATCTTGTCGATGTTGGGGGCGTAGTAGGACGAGTTGCCGAACGTGATGGTGTTGCTCCCCGCGTCGAGCCGAGCGGTTACCTCCACGGTGTCGAACTGATCCCAGCTATAGGTGTTCCGCGCATACACGGTCTGCGAGGAGCCCGCCGACGTGGTGAAGGTGAACGCGCGGTCGATGAGGTTGGTGTTGTAGTTGCCCGAGCTGTCTCCGTCGGAGTCGGCGTAGCTGACCATGATCCGGTAGGTCCCGGTGGCCGGCACTGTCACTCCGGTGATGGCAAGCGTGCTGCCAGCGCCGTTGCCGATATAGCCGACGTACTCCCCGCCGTAGGCGTAGGAATCGGCTGTCACGACTGCGGTGCCTGACAAGACGTTCCCAGGGGCCGACGCGGCGTAAGTGGTCGCGTCACCTGACGCCGGCGTGACGCTTAGCCCGTCAAGAAGACCGGAGCCGCGGTAGGACACCGGGTTGATTCCGGCGTGCAGGTACACCACGCCGGCTGGGACGGTGACTCCGTCGACGGTGAGCGTGCCGCGACCGCCGACCGGGTTAACCGAGTAGAACCCGTCGGACGCCGCGTCCACCGCGAACGACACCGAGCCGCCATGGCCCAGGACCACGCTCTGAGGTGCCAGGCACCCCGCACCGGAGCACGGGACGGTCGAAGCGCCACCGGATAGGGAAGCGTACGCGGCCGGATACGACGTCCCAGGACCTGTTACCCCGGGCACCGCGCCCGGAGCGTAGGTGAGCTGGAGGTCATCCATCGTGACCTGGCCCTTCGCGGTACCGAACGAGGGGTCAGACACGGCGAACGTGATCGTGTGCGTCCCAGCGGTGAGGTCGAGGTACTCGTCCTCGTGCGACCGGAACAGCCAGCTCAGCGTGGGCGGGTAGTTGATATACGACCAGGAGCCGGAATCCACCCGCATGATCTGCTGCGCGATCGTCCCGGTCTGGTTCCCGTAGAACACCGACATCAGATACCGGCCGGTCCGGGGCACCTTAACGGTGAACGCCACCCGGCTGTCGCTCTGGTCGATGGAACCCACGTCCTCGCCGCCCGCGGTGGCGTACCCGTTGTAGTTGGACTCCGACCCCTGGCTGTAGACGGTCGCGTCGGTCAGCGCGGCGTCGGCGGCCAGGTAGGTCTGGGTGTCCGGCGAGGTCGGCGCGGTCACAGAAGAACCAGACGCGGGGGTCACGACCAGCTGGTAGGCGCTCATCGAGTTCAGCGTCCCCAGCGGCACGGTCACCGAGCCGTTCACCACCCGGTAGTTGGTCTCCGCCGCGTCCACTGGTGTATAGGCGGCGCCGTCGTAACCCGTCCAGCCGATGGACTGGGCCGACACGTGCACCGCCGACCCGAAGACGGACCGCGACAGACCGTCAATCCGCACGGAGTCCGACCCGCCGGACGGATCGGCGACGAGAATCCGAGCCTGCCGCTTGGACCGGTCAAGGGCGGCCAGTCCCTGCAGCGTGTCGATGGTGTCCGGGGACGGCGACGTCACGGACACCGTGTGGCCGGTGAGCTGTCCGTACCAGTACATGAGCCACCACTGGCCGTTCGGCTCGTCGTTGCGCACCGCGGTGTCGGAGTAATTGTCGTCGATGTCCCAGAACGGCATGTCGGCGTAGACCTTGGCGTTCTCGAACTCGGCCAGGAGCTGCACCATCTCGCCGGGCACGGAGAGCTGGTACCGGTCGGCGTACTCATCGATGTCCACCGGGATCGGCGAGATGCCGTCCGAGGTCTCCAGCGCCCGGAAGTTGGCGTAGTCAGACGGGAACGAGGCCTCCGTGCTCGGCTCGAGCACGTGCCAGGTGATGAGATTCGGCAGCACGTCGTGCGCCTTCGCGTAGGCCAGGAAGTCCGACATCACCGTGGAGTTGTAGACGGAGGTGTTCGGCCCGGCGATCAGCGCGCCCGGGTCGTCCGCCCGGATCCGCTGGTAGACGGTCGTCCAGTCCTGCTCGAACTGCGTCATCTCCGTGCTGAAGTCGCTACCTGACGGCTGGAGCGTGTACCAGATCCAGTCGGGCTCGTTGAACGGCACGAACACATACCGCGAGGCGTCCGGGCTCGAACGCACCCCGTCGACGATCGTGTCGACGACGGACAGGTAACTCGAGATGCCGACGTCCTGGTAGGGCCAGTCGGAGTAGTAGTCCTGCATGTAGTCGAGCAGCCACTTGCCGCCCATGGAGAAGAACTCCGGCGCGACCTCGTTGGTGTGGCCCGAGGGGTGCTGCGCGCCGTCGGCCGGCCCCTGGGCGATCGTCTTGATGTTCAGCGGGCTGAGCAGGTCGGACCCGGGGACGCCGTCCTCGGAGAGTCCGTAGAGTGCGCCGCTGGCGCCGCCGAGCACGGCGCCGGTGCTGGACGCGAGGTTGACGGTAAGCGTCCCTCCGCTGGCCGCGGCGGTTGCCTGGGTGGACGGGATACTGGCCGACAATCCGACCGCGGCTACGATGGCGGCGAATGCCGCCAGTTTCCGGCGGGTATGCACGGGCTCCTCCTCGAGCGACGTGTACTGCTGTGGGAGGCGAAGTCAGGCGTGCACCTCGCCCTGGGGCTTCAGTGCCCGGCGGATCCCGAGCCGGGCGGTCAGCTTCATCATTTGCAGGGTGAGCAGTGGCAGGCCGAGCAGCGCCAGCCCCGGATCGATCACGATCGCGGCGCTGGCCACGCCGATCTCGGCCAGGAACAGCGGACCGGCGATCAGCAGGTTCGCGAGGGACAGCCGCGCCGCCGCGGACCACAGGTCAGGGAGCGGCCGCTGATCGCCAGAACCGGTGAACTGAAGCACGTACCCCAGAGCGCCGACCGTGATCACCAGCGCGACCAGGCACAGACCCAGGAAGAACCGGTCAGGCAGCGACGCGCCGCGGGAGAAATGGTGCGCCTCAAAGAGCCCCGCGGCGATCGCGGCCAGCGGGATACCCAGAGCGGCGGTGGCATGAACCGACCGCGACTGGCGCAGTGCGATGACGAACGACCGGACAACCCGGTCCTCCCCGTCCAGCCGCCAGCGATCCATGGCTACCCAGGCGGCGTTCATGGCGGCCGGCGCGGTGACGATCGGGAGCGAGGCGATGAGCAGCACGGCGTTCAGCGTCAGGACGTTGAACATCGTGGCCAGCGCCGCCATTATCCGGGTGCCCCAGATGTTAGTCACGGTGTCATCCCTTCGTCCCGGTCAGGGTGATGCCCTCGATAAAGGTGCGCTGGGTGAAGAAGAACAAGATGACAATCGGCGCGGTCGCCGCGGTGGCGCCCGCCATTACCCAGGCCCAGTTCGTCGTGAACTCGCCGAGAATCTGGGCCAGGCCCAGCGACAAGGGATACGAATTCTCGTTGCTGATGTAGACCAGCGGGCCGAGGTAGTCGTTCCAGCAGTAGATGAACTGGAACAAGATGACCGTCGCCATGGCTGGCTTGGCCAGCGGCAGGATGATTCTGCTGTAGATGAAGAACTCGTTGGCCCCGTCAATCCGCGCCGCGTCCGACAACGACTCGGGGATTGTCATGAAGAACTGCCGGAGCAAGAACGTGCTGAACACCGAACTGCCGAAGAAGGTGGGTACCTCCAGCGGGAGATAGCCGCCGATCCAGCCGAACCGCTTGTACATGACGAACAGCGGAATCAGCGTGCAGACGAACGGCAAGATCAGGGTCAGCAGCATCACGTAGAAGACCGCGTTCCGGCCGGGCCAGTGCAGCCGGGAGAAGCCATACGCCACCAGGCTGCTCGATACGCACACCCCGACGATCGTGACGGCGGCGTACAGGAACGTGTTCCAGAAGAACCGGAAGAACGGCAGCGAATTGAAGAGGTCGGGGAAGTTGGACCACACGATCGGGTGCGGCCACCAGACGACCGGCTGGGCCAGCGCCTGCGAGGCGGTCTTGACCGAAGAGCCGACCATCCAGATCAACGGCAGCGCGAAGACCGCGGACAAGATGATCAGGACGGCGTGCTTGGACAGGCTGGAACCGATGCTGCGCAGGATCCGCCGCCGCGACCTTCGCCGCGGCGCCCGGGACGTCGCCGAGTCAGGGATCGGATGAGGTGGTGCGATCTGCATGGGGCCGCTACCTCGACTCATTCTCGTAGTACACCCACCGCGAGGATGTCTTCAGCAGCACGATGGTGATGATGAGGACCAAGAGGAACAGCATGAATGCCATCGCCGACGCGTACCCGAGATGCAGGTTGGTGAAGGCCTGCTGGTAGTAGTACGTGACGAAGAACATCGTTGAGGTGCCGGGAGATCCCGCCGGGGTCTCGATCACCTGGGCCTGGGTGAAGTACTGGATGGCCAGTACCAGCGCCAGGATCACGTTGAACAAGATGATCGGGCTGATCATCGGGATGGTCACCTTGCGCAGCCGCTGCCACGGCCCGGCGCCCTCGAGGTCGGCAACCTCGTACATCTCTCTGGGGACGCCCTGCAGCGCGGCGAGGTAGATGACCATCGGCTGACCCAGCCCCCACAGGCCGAGCAGGATGAAGGTCGGCTTGGACCACGCGATGGAGAAGAACCAGGCCGGACCCGCGATTCCCGCGTCGGACAGCAGCGAGTTCACGATGCCGAACGAGGGCTGGAACACCCACACGAAGATCAGCGACGAGGCGACGACCGGCACGATGGACGGAATGTAGAACAGCGTGCGGTAGAACGCCTGGCCGCGGACCTTCATGTTCAGCAGCAGCGCCAGCCCAAGCGCCGCGGCGGTGGAGAGCGGGACCTCGAGGATCGTGTAATAGAGCGTGTTGAACAGCGAGGTGCGGAACGTGGCGTCGTGCAGCAGGCTCGAATAGTTGGCCATCCCGGTGAACTTCGGGTTCCCGATGCCGGTGAAGGTCGTGAAGCTGTAATACAGGGTCGCGAAGAACGGGTAGAGGTAGAACACGCAGAACCCGATGATCCACGGGCTGATGAAGAGCAGACCCATTCTGGTCTGCCGTCTCCCGAGCACCCGCCCGGCCATTCGCCAGGGCGTTACCCGCCGGGTATGAATCGTCGCCTCTGTCATGCCTACCTCTACCCCTCGTTCACTTCGCTGAGATGCCGAACGGGCGGGTGATCATCCCCCGGCTCCGCTATTTGCCTGCTGGTCGATGTACGTCAGTGCGTTCTGCCAGGTCACCGATTTCTCGGCGATCTCCTCAGACGCGGTGGCTTCCGCGGTGAAGTACTCCGACTCGGTGGGGGTGAGCTTGGGTGTCTCCGACAGCGGGCTGGACATCTGCTGGACGAACACGTCCAGCCACGGGTTGGCCTTCAGCCACGCCTGGAAGGCGGGCGTAGCCACCGCGGCCGGTGACGTCGGCATCCAGCCGCCCTTCGGGTAGAGCGAGGTCATGAAGGCCTCGTTGTTGTAGCCAGCCAGCCAGGCGATGAACTCGAACGCCTGCTGCGGGTGCGCCGCGCCCTTCGGGATGATGTTGTAGTTGCCCTGCCCGAACGTGCTGGGGCCGCCGACCGTACCGGGGAACGCCACGACGCCGAAGTTGTTGTCCATGGCCGTGTTCGTGACCGGGATGTTCTGCGCGCCCTCCCACGGGCCGTCCATCGTGAAGCCTTCCTTGCCCGCGACGAACGAGTCGTCGTCACCGCCGGCGACCCCGCCGTAGGCGGTCTCCATCGCGGCGACGCCGGAGTACGGGTAGCAGTCGTACGAGGCCAGGAACTTCGCCTCGGCCTGGGCGCCAGGACACGAAGCCAGATCGTACTTGCCGGAGGAGTCGAAGCAGTTCACCGCGCCGAAGAAGCTGTCGAAGTACTCCATGCCCTGGGAGTAGCTCGGGTAGAAGCCGATCTGCTCCAGCTTGCCGCCGGAGATCTTCCACTCCTTGGCCTGGTCGGTGTACAGCTCAGCCAGCGTGGTGGGCGGAGAGGAGATGCCCGCCGCCCTCAGCATGGACTTGTTGTAGTACAGCGCCCACGAGTTCATGCCCATGGGCAGCGCGTACAGCGAGCCGTTGTACTCGCCGCCCTGCAGGGCGATCGGGTACAGCCACTTCTCCAGGCCCGAGTAAGAGCCGGTCAGGTACTTGGTCATCGACTGGATGGTGCCGTCGGCCGCGTACTCGCCGAGCACCGGGTTCCACTCCGTGAACACGTCGGGCGGGTCACCGGCCGCTATTTCCGACAGCAGCTTGGCATCCCCGGTCGCGCTGGGGATGTTGGACTCGGTGACGTGGATGTCGGGGTGGGTGGCGTTGAACTTGTCGACCATCTGGCTCAGCAACGTCAGGGTGTTGCCTGACCACATGGTCTGCCAGGTGATGTCGACCACGCCGCCGGACGAGGACGACGAGGACGTCGACGCGGCCGGACCGCCGCACGCCGCGACGAGTGCGGCGGTCGAGGCGACGAGCGCCGCGGCGATCCACGGTCGTTTTCTTCTCGGTATCTTGTTAAGGCTGTATTGACGAACCACGGGGATGCTCCTGTTCGTACGCCGTGCATCAAGTGGCTGTCGCGCGGGTCGGACCGGACCCGCGCGACAGTGTGGGCGGTCCCGCGCTTTCCCTGATGATCAGTTCAGGCTCGGGCCGTTCAGTGCCGGGAACCGGGTTCGTCGGCGCCAGGATGCCCTGGAGCAGACCGAAACAGGCCCGGCCTAGTTCGACGAAGTCCAGCCGTACCGTTGTGAGGGACGGCGTGAGGAACTCCGACATAGGCGTGCCGTCAAAACCGACGACACTGACATCCGCTGGAATAGTGAGGCCGGCCTCGTGCAGGGCCCGCATGACCCCGACCGCGAGGTCGTCGTTACCGCACAAGATGGCGGTCACCGCCGGATCAGCGGCGAGTTCACGACCGGCTTGGTAGCCAGACTGCGGCGTCCAGCCGCAAGGCACCGGGGCCGGCACCGGGGCACCCGCCTCGGTGAGGGCCGCCAGCCAGCCTTCCTGGCGCTGGCTGGTGTCCGTCGATGACGGGATCGCCACGTAGTGCACCGTAGGGTGGCCGAGCCGGAGCAGGTAACGCGTGGCCTCAAGGCCCGCCTTCCGGTCATCCACCCACACCCACGGCTTGCCCGCGGCCTCACCGTCGGCTGGTGTCTCCACCATCGCCACCGCCGGCACGCCCGGGGGCAGCGCCTCCAGGGCCTGCATGCCCGCCTTGTCGTAAGCGATGACGATCAGCGCGCCGCCCGGCTCCACCGCCTTGGCTACCGCCTCCGCCACCACACCGGGTGCGTCGGGCTCGACCACCCGCACCCCGACGGCGAAACCAGCCTGCCGCGCGGCCTCCTCGATGCCCTGCAGCGCGGCGGATTGGCCGTACAGCGTGGTGTTCGCGGTCAGCACCGTCACCGACTGGACCGGCCCGCCCGCCAGCGCACGGGCCGCGCGGTTGGGCCGGAAGCCCAGCGTCTCGATGGTGGCCAGGACCAGGTCACGGGTGGTGGGCCGCACGCTCGGGTGACCGTTGATCACCCGGGAGACGGTCTGGTACGACACCCCCGCCGCCGCGGCGACGTCCCTGATGGACACCGGACGCCGTCGGCGGCTTGGCGCCTCGATTACCTCGCCACTTGTGTGACCGGTCACATTCATGTCAGGATTGTGACCGGTCACATGAAACTATGTCAAGGCATTCGAAATCACGACTTCACATCATAGAAACGAAAGAGGGTATCGGGTGGCTGTCGAGACCGAGCCGCTACGGGATGCGATCGAGTTGTCCGATGAGGCGCTTGAGCTGCGAATTGAGGTTGCCCAGGACGGGATGGCGCGGTTGGTCCGGCTAGCGCCCCCAAGGGCAGAGATCAGCTCCGCCGCGCTGCCGCTGGTGGATGTTCTGCTGGCCGGCGAGGGCAAGCTATGGTCCGGCCGCCGCTACTGCGAGTCCGATGCGGGCGGGCGGTTCCGTTACGTGAGCCACGTGCTTGGCGACGAGCTCCGCGTCGATCTATCGGACCCGCTCACCGGGCTGCGCGCCGAGGTTTTCTACCGGGTCGTCCCCGGCGCCGGTGCCGTCCGCTGCTGGACCCGCCTGGTCAACGAGGGAACCGGGCCGGTCGTTGTTGAATCGGTGACATCGCTGCTGGCGGGAGCGCTGCCCAGCCCGGATGACCTGACCGTGAGCTGGGCGGACAACGACTGGCTGGCCGAGGGCCGCTGGCAGCACGCCCCGCTGCGCGAGTTCCTGCCGGACCTGAACCGCGGCGTTCACGGCGCCGACCCGCGCGGTGCGCTGCTGCGCACCGGCACCGGCAGCTGGTCTTCCGGCACGCACCTGCCCATGGGCGTCCTGACCGGACCTTCCGCCGCATGGGCCTTCCAGATTGACCATAACGGCGCGTGGCACTGGCAAGTGGGCGAGTGCACCCGCCGGGTGGTTCCTGACAAGCCGGGTCTCGGCGGACGGCATCAGCCACCCGGGGCGGCGACCGGTACCTACCTGGCGCTGCTCGGACCCGCCGAAGCCGAGCACCACTGGCATGTCGCGCTCGAGCCCGGCGGATCGTTCACCACGGTCCCGGTCACGGTCGCGGTGAGCGCGGCTGGCTTCGAAGGCGCGATCGCGAACCTGACCCGCGCCCGGCGCGCGTTCCGTCGGCCGCACGCTGACCACGTACGGCTGCCGGTGGTTTTTAACGACTATATGAACACGCTGAACGGCGACCCCACGACGGAGAAACTGCTGCCGCTGATCGACGCCGCCGCGGAGGTCGGCGCCGAGTACTTCGTGATCGACTCGGGCTGGTACGCCGGCATCGACGACGAGTGGTGGGACACGGTGGGGGAGTGGCGGCCGTCGCCGTCCCGGTTTCCCGGCGGGATCGAGGAGGTGCTCGGCCGGATCAGGGACCGCGGCATGGTTCCTGGTCTGTGGCTGGAGCCAGAAGTGGTCGGGGTGCGGTCGCCGATCGCCAGCCAGTTGCCGGACGAGGCGTTCTTCCAGCGCAACGGCCGCCGGGTGGCCGAGCACTTGCGGTACCACCTCGACCTGCGTCACCCGGCGGCCGTCAAGCACCTCAACGAGGTGGTGGATTACCTGGTCAACGACCTCGGTACCGGGTACTTCAAGCTCGACTACAACGTCTTCATCTCCCCGGGCACCGATGCCGGAGGCGTCAGCACCGGCGCGGGCCTGCTGGCCGCCAACCGGGCGCTGCTCGACTGGCTGGACAGCGTGCTCGACCGGCACCCCGGCCTCGTGCTGGAGAACTGCTCGTCCGGCGCCATGCGCAGCGACTATGCCATGCTGTCGCGGCTGCAGCTTCAGTCGACCAGCGACCAGCAGGACTTCCTGCGCTATCCGCCCATCGCCGCGGCCGCGCCCGCCGCGATGACACCGGAGCAGGCCGCCAGCTGGGCGTATCCGCAGCCGTCCTTCACCGACGACGAGATCGCGTTCACCATGTGCACTGGACTGTCAGGCCGCCTGTACCTCTCGGGTCACCTGGACACGATGACGCCCGCGCAGCGGTCGCTCGTCGCGGACGCGGTCCGGCTGTTCAAGGAGATACGGCCCGAGGTGGCGGTGAGCGTGCCGTTCTGGCCGGTGGGGCTGCCGCGCTGGACGGACGAGTGGATCGCGGTCGGCCTGCGTGCCCCGTCAGCCAGCTATCTGACCGTCTGGCGCCGCCCTCCGCTCGGGTCCGCGGCCGCACCATCCAGTGCCGTCACCTTGCCGATCCCCCAGTTCCGTGGCCAGCGAGCTGGCGTATCCATCCGTTACCCAGCTGCCTCATCGGCCACCGCCGCCTGGCATCAAGCCGACGGCGTCCTGTCGGTGTCCCTGCCAGACGCCCCATCCGCCTGCGTCATAGCCCTAACCCCCGAGGCGTGACCCGCCCAGCGCGGCGCGGCGCCCAGCGCGGCGCGGCGCGGCGCGGCCAACGACCCCATGGATGTCCCATCGCTGGGCCTATTCCGCCCGCGATGGGACATCCATGGGTGCTCCATGGCGGCTACTCCCGGCATCGCGGCCCGAACGGTGAATTGCGCGGTCGCACGCTCTCACTGGAGGAGACCGCCACGCGATGGCGTACCATCGACCGGTGCCCGCTAGGTCCCGGGCAGACTCGCGTGACCGAGCTGTCGAGCCGGAACACGTCGGAGCCGGGCGCGGGCGGGACGCGGGTAGTCAGCTGGACGGAATTTGGCGGCGAGCACTGGCTCGTCACCGAGGAGTTTGACGCGGCCGAGGAGATCTGTCGTTTCGCGCGGCCGCTGCTCACGCCGGCGGATGACCGTCGGCTTTGATTAAGGGAGAAAGTCATGGCATGGCTTGGCAGGGCGCTGAAGAATCGCCGGGCGGGGGAGCGCAAGCTCGCCTGGAACGCGCCGAACCTCGCGGGACCTGACACGCTCAAGGTGACGAGCCCGGATTTCGAGCACGAGGGTGCGATCGGCCTGATTCACGCTGCCAGCCGGCTCGGCGGCAAGGACGTGTCGCCGGCCCTCAACTGGACGGTGCCGGAGGGCACGGCACAGTTCCTGCTGGTTGTCGAGGATCCCGACGCGCCGACGCCAGCCCCGTTCGTGCACTGCGTCGCGCTGCTCGACGCGTCGGTGATCAGTCTCCCCCAGGGCGCGCTGGACGCGGACAATCCGGGGCAGGGCGTGCGCGTGCTGCGCTCTGGCATGGGTCGCGGGTACCGCGGACCGGGACCGATCAAGGGACACGGACCGCACCGCTACGTGTTCCAGCTCTTCGCGCTCAGCACGCCAGTGGAGGGGGACGTGGCGCTGGATTCGGCCAAGCCCCGCGAGGTGATATCGACCGCCAGCGGCGTTCTCGCACGTGGCAGGCTCGACGGCTTCTACGAGCGCACTTAGTAAGGAAAGCGTTACGCAACGCCCTAGACAGGGGCGGTTATCCGCGGGAATCCTGGCAGGTGTGAGCATTGGTGAGACCCTTGCCGGAGCGCGGAGTGAGGCCGGGCTGACCATCGCGGACGTCAGCGCGCGTACCCGCATCCGTGCGGGGCTGATAACCGCCATCGAGAGTGACGACTTCGGTGCGTGCGGCGGCGACTTCTACACGCGCGGCCACATCCGCGCGATCGCCTCGGCGGTGGGCGCCGACGCGAACGCGCTGATCAGCGAGTACGACGCGGCGCATCCGCAGGCCCTGCCGCCCACGCTGGAGGACCTGCCGAGGCGGCCCCGGGCCCGTCGGCGCCCGGGCCGCCCGGTACTGGCGCTCGCTGTCTTGCTCGTGCTGGCTGTGATCGGATTCGCGGCCGACAAGCTGGTCGCCGGCACGTCCAGTGCTCAGCGGCTGGCGTCGGCGTCATCCGTGGCGCACCGCGCGGCCCGCAGCACCGCCGGGACGGCGAAAGCGTCCAGCAGCGCTGCGCCATCCACTCGGGCAACGCCGAGCGCGAGTCAGTCGCCCGCCGTGGTCGCCGTCAGCAACGTGACGCCGGTCAGCGCCACGCCGTTCGGACCAGACGGCACGTCCGATGGCGACAACCCGCAGGACGCGTCGCTGGCGCTGTCCGGCGACCCCGCCACGCCCTGGCACACCGACTGGTACGGGACGGCCGCGTTCGCCGACCTGAAGCCGGGCACCGGGCTGTTGCTCGACCTTGGCCGCACGCTTACCGTTAACGGCGCGGAGATCCAACTGGGAAGCACCCCGGGGACGGATTTTCAGCTACGCGCCGGTACGACAACGGCGGACCTCACGACGGTGGCCAGTGACTCCGGTGCGGGAGGACTGGTTCGCTTGCGGCTTTCCTCTCCGGTCCGCGCACGCTACCTGCTGATCTGGTTCACGCTGCTGCCGCCGGACTCGGCCGGCACCTACCAAGCGGACGTCTCCGCCGTAACCGCCGCCGTGACCCCGTAGCCAGAACGCCCGTCCCCGGCGGGAAGCCCAACAAAAGCCACATACCGCCCAGCCGCGCGGACCCGGTTCGCGCCACCAGCCCCAGCGATGGCCCAGCGCTGGGGCTATAGCGCCAGCGCTGGCCCATCGATAGCGTCGCCGGACGAGCTGGGCGGGCCACATCAGCCTCACGCGAACCCTGCGCCACGTGAGCCTCAAGTGCCTCTGGCTGGCAGAGCGTGGCATGCGCGGCTACGCGCCGGAGATCCTACTTTTGGGCTTTTGCTGCCGCTTTGAGTGCTTGCTTGTAGGCGCGGACCCGGCCCAGGGATTCGTCGTCGCGGATGTCGGCGACCGAGACGTACGAGCCCTCGTCGCCGAACGGAGCGGCCGCTTCGCGCCAGCCGGGCGGTCGCACGCCGAACTGCTTGCCAAGCAGGGCGGCGAAGATCTTCGCCTTCTGCGGGCCGAAACCGGGCAGCGCGGTCACTCGTTTGACCAGTTCCGTCCCGGAATTCGCGGTTGACCACAGCGTCGCGGCGTCGCCGCCGTACTCGTCGACGATGATCTGTGCCATGACCTGCGCCCGGGCAGCCATCGCCTTCGGGAACCTGTGCAGCGCCGGACGCTCGGAGAACACCGCGACGAGCCGCCCCGGGTCGAAGTCCGCCAGTTCCTCGGCAGTAGGCTCATGCCCCAGTCGCCGCACTAGATCCGCGGGGGCGCTGAACGCCCGTTCCAGCGGAATCTGCTGGTCAAGTAGCATGCCGATCAGCAGTGCGAGCGGGTTCCGCGTTAGGAGTTCGTTGGCTTCGGCGTCCACCGGCAGAGATAGCACGCCGGAATGCTATCGCTTGGCGGTACGTTTACCACCGAGGAGAATGGAGTCATTATGACACCGCATGCGAAATGGGCGATAGCCGGAGTGATCCTCGGGCTGATCCTGTTCATCGTGAGCCCGTGGGCCGCGCTGGCAGTGATCGTGCTGGCCATCGGCATCCCGGCCGGTCTTTACCTGATGCTAGACCCGTCGCAGCGCCGACGGCTCAAGGAAGTCCGTCGCCGTCAGATAAGGTAGCTGCTACACTCTGTAGTCGTTCCCCTAGAACGTCTCTGTAATCGCGTCATTACTATATGCTGCGCGACACGTCACTCAATCCCCTGCGTACCACACGAAAAGGTCTATGGTCTAGACCATGGGGGAATGGATAAGCGCTGTTGAAGCCGCACAGCGCCTAGGGGTCAAACAAGAAACGCTGTACGCGTATGTGAGCAGGGGGCTCCTATCGCGACGGCGCGCCGCGGACGGCAGGTCCAGCCTGTTCGACCCGGTGGAGCTCGACCGGCTGACCGACAGGGGACGGCCCCGGCGGGCCGCGGGCACTGGGGATTTCGTAATCGAGTCAGGGCTGACCGAGGTGGCGGACGGCCGGTTCAGGTACCGGGGCATGGAGGTCACCAAGCTCGCGCTCTGGCGGCCGTTCGAGGAGGTCGCTGGCTGGCTGTGGACGGGTGCCCTCGGCAAGGACGGGGCCACTCCGGGGTGGCAGGCGACCGATGAAGCGGTAGCGGCGGGAAGTGGCGCCCAGGCGGCGCTGCCCGAGGGGACGCTCCCGCTGGAACGGTTGCGGGTGATCGTGCCCGCGATGGCCGCCACCGACCCGCTGCGGCTGCACTTGGACGCGCCGGCGGTGATGTCCGCGGGACGCAACATCATCGCGGGCATGGTGGAGTGCCTGCCATCGCCCGGCGCGGCTCAGGCCCAGGCGCAGGCGGTCCCGTCGGCCCGGCTGGGCGAAGGGGGGATCGCGGGGCGGTTCTGGTACAAGATCTGCCCGAAGCGACCCGACCCGGGCCTGCTCGGCGCGCTGCGCGCGGCGATGGCACTGCTCGCCGATCACGAACTGGCCGCCTCCACGTTCGCCGCGCGGATGGCCGCGTCGGTCCGTGCTGATCCGTACGCGGTGGTCGCCACCGGCCTGGGCGCGCTTGGCGGTGCGCTGCACGGCGGGGCGCAGGGGGTGCGCTATGGCGGCGCGTCGCTGGCGGCCGAATCTATGCTGTCCGGCGCCCGCGATGCGACCGACGCGCCGCGGGTGGTCGGCGACCTGCTGCGCCGCGGCGAGCGGATCCCGGGACTAGGCGACCTCAGCAACGCGGCGGGAGACCCTCGCGCGAAGGCGCTGCTCGACCTGATCAGGAAAGCCGCACCGCGCTCGGCCAAGTTCGCGGTGGCCGAGGCGGTCCTGGCCGAGACACGACGGCGCAGCCTCCCGGAGCCGAACATCGACTTCGCGCTGGCCTCGCTGGTGTCGGCCGCCGGGATGATCACCGGGGCGGGGGAGGCGATCTTCGCGGTGGCGCGGACGGCCGGATGGATAGGGCACGCGATGGAGGAGTACGCGAAGGCCACCCCGCTGCTGCCGCGAACCGTCTACACCGGCCCGTCAACCGCGCCCGCCGGAGCGGGACGCCCGGTGCCTCAGCGGCCCTCGGCGACCCGCGTTATGTAAGTCAGCGCGACGAACGACTGGTAGACCCCGAGCGGATCGCCACCCGTGATGCGTACCGTCCGGGTGCCGGTCCGCTCAGCGCCCTTCACCCAGCTCGCTACGTCGGCCATGTCGGCGGTCTGCAGGTCCACGTCGAGCGTGGCCGGGAGGGCGATGTCCGGCAGCGGCATCGATGCCGCGCGCTTGACCGCTGCCTCGGCACCCGCCCTGATCAGCTCACGGGCCGCCTCGGGGTGCGCCGACGACGCGGCGAAGCGGGTGAGCGATTCTTTCACCACCACTTGCTGCGCTGACGGAAAGAACGGCGCGCCCTCGGCCACGGTTTGCTGGTCCCCGGAGATGAGCACCACCGGCGTCTGGGTGGCCACCGCCACCAGCGCGTTGATCCCGCTCTCGCCGGTGTCGGTGCCGTTCAGCCGCACGCGGGAGATCACCGACGGGTTGTACGTGTGGGAGAGCACCGAACTCTCGCCGGAAATCGAGCCGTGGTATCCGACGAAGAGCACCGCGTCGGCCGAGGAATCGCAGCCCTGCATCATGTAGAGCGGCTTGTGCCTGCCGGAGACGTAGGTCGCGCGGCCGTGCAGCTGTTCAGGGTCCAGGTTGGCCATCGCCCCGTGCGCGTCGTTGCAGACGATTTCGGTAGCGCCGGCAGCCAGCGCGCCGTCGATCGCCGCGTTGACCTCGCCAAGCAGCAGCCGTCGCCCTTCCTCGTACGGTTGGCCTGGCGGTCGGCACTGTGACCAGTCGACGATCCCGGCCACGCCCTCCATATCGAAGGAAATGAAAGCTCTCACCCGCAGCAGCTTAATTGAACGCAGGTGTCTCGCACTTGAGCGCGATGGGCTCACGTTTCTTTAGCCAACTGGCCCAATTATTTTGTCGTGCTACTGGCCTGCGTGACTTGCAAAATGCTTGAGCCCGATTGGCTCAATATTCTTTAGTCTCCAATATTGCCGCAGGTGGGCGGGCCTGGCACCGTTGACGCCCATGAGGCTGAACTCCAAGGCAGGGGTGCTGAGGGAGCGGAATTTCCGCCGGTTTTACATCGGGTACTCGACGTCGATGCTGGGCACGGCGATGTCCCCGATCGCGATCGCGTGGGCCGTGCTGACCTCCGGTGGGGGCGCGGCCGATCTCGGGTACGTCATGACAGCGAACGTTGTGCCCCAGATTCTGCTGATGGCGGTCGCGGGCGCGATCGCCGATCGGTTCGGCCGGCGCAGGGTGATGCTCAGCGCCGACGTGCTCCGCTGCCTCGGGCGCGCCGCGCTCGCGACCGCGTTGCTGACCGGCCATCCGCCGCTATGGCTGTTCATCACGCTCGCGCTGCTCAGCGGCACCGGGGACGCGTTCTTCACGCCCGCGTTCGGCGCCCTCACCGTGGAGATCGCGCCCAAGGACCAACTTGGCAACGCGAACGCGATGTACGGGCTGGCGACCTCGATAGCGCGGATCGGCGGTCCGGCGCTGTCCGGCATCGTGATCGCGTTCGCCGGCCCCGCCGCGGTCGTGGCGCTCGACGCAGCGTCATTCGCGGTCAGCGCGATCGCCCTTGCCTCGCTGCGCCTGGACACCTGGGAAGCGGGTGCCGGGCGGAGCTCACTGCTGGGTGACATGGCCGACGGCTGGACGGACTTCCGGTCGAGGACCTGGCTGTGGACGGTCACCGCCCAGTTCGCGTTCTTCAACCTGATCACCTGGTCGCCGTGGATGATACTCGGACCCGTCGCTGGCCACGGTTACCTGGGCGGATCAGGGGTGTGGGGAGCGATCATGGCGGCCCAAGGGGCCGGCGCGGTGGCCGGCAGCCTGGCCTCCCTCGGGCGCAGACCCCACCGCCCGATGGTGATCTCCACGATCGGCACCATCTGCTACGCGCTGCCGGACATCCCCATGGCGCTGCACGCCACCGCCCTCTGGGTGGCGCCCGCGGCGTTCATGTGCGGGCTCGGGTCCGTCGTGTCAGGGACCATGTTCAGCACGGCGATGCAGCAGCAGGTCCCGCGCGACCGGCTAGCCAGGGTGAGCGCGCTGACCACGTTCCCCGCCTACGGCATCGGCGTGGCCGGTTATGCCCTCGACGGGCCGCTGTCCAGCGTGGTCGGCGCCACCGCGCTGTTCGGCGTCGGCGCGGTCTACGGCGTGCTGAGCAGCCTGGTCGTACTCGCCACCCCCGCCATCCGGGCCGTCCGCTGGCGTGAGGAGCCGCCGGGCGATTTGCTGGTTGATGCCGCGCCAACCAGCAAAGAGCGTGGTTGACCAGCAAAGCCGGGCTCATCCCGGGGGATAGTCGTGGTGGCGGGGCAGCGGGCTTGGGCCGGCTGCCGCGCCCGGCGGCCGGGGCGAGTGTTGCCACTGGTGCTGATGGTTCCCATGAGCGCGATGAAGCCGCCAGCCAGAGGGTGCCGTACCTCGTGGGTGCTGCACTACCCGCATTCTGGGACGCGTCGGCGTTTAGTTGTGGTTTCGGCGTGGTGCCGGACCTGAGTGCCGGATCCGCGAAGCGCATACCAGGCAAAAGCCGTCATGCCGGGCAGTCACGCGAACCCGGTTCGCGGTACCGGTTGCCATCGATGGCCCATCGATGGTGCTATCGCGCTATCGATGGGCCATCGCTAGCAGCCGCCGGCCCCCGGAGTGGACAGCATCAGCCTCAGATGCACCCCTGCGCCGCAGGAGACCCAGATGCCCCGGCCGGGAGAACGCTGGACGATCAGCGGCGCCTCCCGCAGCACCCAAGCCACCGGTGACATGGCGGGACGCCTCCCCGAGACAGCGGAGTCCCAGCACGTCAGGCCAGTACCAGCACTCCATCACCTCGGTCCACGGCTCTCGCGACGGCGAAACACCAACTAAATAAGCGACGCCCCGGGGCACGGGCGCGCGGGAGGGGAACGATTGCGGGGGCGGGACAGAGCGGGGGCCCGGGGCGCGGGAGGGGGCGCGGGGCGCGGGAGGGGGCGCGGAGTTAGCGGCCGAGGGTGGAGCGGAGGGAGGCGAACGCGGCTATTCGCGCGGCGACGGTGAGGATTACGGCGATCGGGAGCATTTGCGGGACCTCGGAGGATGGGACCACCGCGACGACGGCGAACGCGACGGCTACGCCACCCACGGCCAGCGCGAGCGCCTGCGCCACCCGCCGGGTCCGCAACGTCCGGCGCACCAGCAGCCGCGCCTCTCTGGGCATCCGCGCCACGAACACCCCGAAAAACGTCAGCACCAGCACCGTGAGCAGCCCGAGCCCGATGGCGAACGGGAAGCGCGACACGTGGACCACCGCGGGAATCCAGATCAGCACCAGCGCGAACAACGTGAACAGATAGATCATCCGCGACACACCGCGCAGGATGACGACCTCGATGTTGCGGGAGTAGATCCGTTCCGCCGGAGTGGTCCGCGCGGCGCTGATGAAGTGCCGGATCGCCCCAGCGGTATCGTGCCGACGCAGCCGGATACGGCCCAGTTCGTTCATCGCGCCGCTGTGCGCCGGGTCGAGCGCCAGCGCCCGCTCCTGGTGGGTGCGCGCGGCGGACAGCTCGCCGCGGGCCAGCGCCACCTTTCCCGACAGGAAGTGCACGTCGGGCTCGGCGGGCGCGAGCCGCCGCGCCTCGGACGCGGAGGAGCTGGCCACCCCCAGGTACCCGGCGGCGAGCGCGGCCTGCGCCACACAGACGTGGGTCTGCCAGTAGGACGGCGCGAGCTTGCAGGACTCGCGCGCGGCGTTCAGCGAATCGGAATGCCGCCCGAGGTGCATCAGCGCGTTGGACGCTAGCCGGTGCGGCCACTCGTCTTCAGGGGCCAGCGCCGCCGCCCTGCTCGCGGCGGAGACCGCTTCCGCGTAACGCCCGGCACCGAGATGTGCCCGGGCCAGCAGGCACCAGGCACGGCCGTTCTCTGGCTCGTCCGCGACCACTTGCGCGAGCAGCCGCCCGGCCTCGTCGTATCGCCCGAGGTCGAGCATGGTGGCCGCGCGGGCCAGCTCCTGTCGCGCCTCGATCAAAGCAGACGGCGCTTCCGCAGGTAAGCGGCGAGGTCGTCGTAGGTGCCGCCCTCGTTGGCGAAGAGCGCGACGTTCCGCGCGGTGTCGAACCAGGTGCCGAGCGACGGTTTCACCTCGGCGGCCGCGGCCTCCAAATCGGCCTGCCCGATGAGCCGGGCCTCGCCGCGGCTAACCGAGTCCAGCAGCGCCCGCTCGGCCGCGGTCTCGCAGATGTGCGCGATGTCGGCGCCGGAGTACCCGTCGGTCGCCTTGGCCAGCTTGCCGAGATCGACCCCGCCGACCGGGCGGCCACGCAGGTGGTAGCGGAACACTCCCTCGCGTGCGGCCCCGTCCGGTGGCAGCACCAGCAGCGTACGGTCGAACCGCCCCGGCCGCCGCAACGCGCTGTCCACGTCCCATGGATGATTGGTGGCCGCGAGCAGGAACACGTCGGCGTTGTCGCCGGTCACGCTGTCTAGCTCAAGCAGCAACTGGTTGACCACGGACCGCATCGGCGTGTTGCGCAGCTGGGTGCGCTTCTGCCCGATCGCGTCGACCTCATCCAGGAACACCACGCACGGGGAGTTGCGCCGCGCGACGTCGAACAGCTCGTGGATGTTGCGTTCGGACTGGCCGACGAACATGTCGATCAGGTCGGCGAACGACACCGAGATGAACTTCGCGCCAAGCTCGCCGGCCACCGCACGGGCGATGAACGTCTTGCCGCAGCCGGGCGGGCCGTACAGCAGCAGCCCGCCGCGCAGCGACTTACCGTAAAGGTTCCGCAGCTCAGGGTTGCGCATCGGCGCGAGGAACGCGGCCTCGAGCCGCTTCTTGACCTCGTCCAGACCCGCGACGTCCGCGAGGGTCAGGCCGGTGCGTTCCGCATCGTAGGCATCGGCTTCGTCGATCCCCGCCGACGCGGACTCGCCGTCCCGCACGAACATCGGTGGCAGCACACCGCTGAGCTCCGCTTCCGCTTGAGCCCAGTCGTACATAACGCCGGTCTGTTTCTCTTCCGGCTCCTCGTGCTCTTCCACCGTCGCGGGGGCGGGCTCCGGGCTGGGCTCAGGGGCGGGCGAGGTCACCGGATTCCCGGTGAGCAGGCGCAATGCCTCGGCGTTAGAGGGCTCCCGTTGCAGGACGGCGCCTAGGTGCCGGACCGCCTCTTCGCGCTGGCCCGCCGCCAGCAACTGCGCGGCTAGGTGCAGCCGGAGCGGCACGTCGTCGGGCATCGCGTCGACGGCCTTGCGGAGACTATCCAACAGCGTGGGGTCTGGTTCCATGCGTCAGTCCGGCTCCTGAGGGTAGCTTGCTCTACTCCAGATTATGAGGTCCACGGGCGGACGGGGTCCCCCGCGGACTGAGCAACCGTCGTTATGAAGGATAAATTGATAACCCTATGAAGACGATCACTCTTGGAACAGAAGGTCCTGAGGTCTCGCGAGTGGGGCTCGGGCTGATGGGGATGTCCGGGATCTACGGCGCTGCCGACGAGGGCGAGTCGCTGGCGACGATCCGTGCGGCGGTGGACGCCGGGATCACGCTGCTTGACACTGGCGACTTTTATGGGATGGGCCACAACGAGTTGCTGCTGCGCGAAGCGCTCCGGTCCATCCCGCGGGACCAGGTTTTCATCCAGGTGAAGTTCGGCGGGCAGCGGGACCCGCAGGGACGGTTCATCGGGCATGACGCCAGCCCGGTCATGGTGAAGAACTCCCTCGCGTACACGCTGACCAGGCTCGGGACCGACTACGTCGACCTGTATCAGCCGGCCAGGATCGACCACCGGACGCCTATCGAGGAGACCGTCGGCGCGATCGAGGAGATGGTGCAGGCCGGGTACGTCCGCTACCTAGGGCTCTCGGAGGTCGGGGCGGAGACGATCAGGCGCGCGTCGGCGGTGCATCCGGTCGCCGGCGTGCAGGTCGAGTACTCGCTGATGTCACGCGGCATCGAGGAATCGGTGCTGCCGGCGGTGCGGGAACTCGGCATCGGCGTGACCGCGTACGGCATCCTGTCCCGGGGGCTGCTCAGCGCCTCGACGGCCCAGCTCGCACCGGGTGACCCGCGAGCGCGGTTCCCCAGGTTCCAGGGCGAGAACCACCAGCGGAACCTGGAACTGGTCGCGGCCCTTGAGGCGATCGCCGACGACCACGGCGCCACCACGGCGCAGCTCGCGATCGCCTGGGTGCTGTCCCGCGGCGAGGACATCGTGCCGCTGCTGGGCACCAAGCGGCGCTCGCGGCTAACCGAAGCCCTGGGGGCGCTCGATCTGTCGCTGTCGGAGTCCGACCTGGCCGCGATCGACGCGGCGGTCCCGGCCTCAGCGGTCGCGGGCACCCGCTACGAGGCCGCCCAGATGGCCAACCTCGACATCCCCTGACCGGGACACTCGGCGACCCCAGCGATGGGCCATCGGGGGGCGAATAGCGCCAGCGATGGGCCATCGCTGGCACGGGGCTAAGGCGGCACGGGGCTAAGGCGGCACGGAGCTAAGGCGGCGCGGGGCTAAAGCGTGCCGCAGGTGTTGTCGGCGGCGTTGGCGTCGTCGTTGAGGGTGTTCACGACATTCTTCGGCACCGATCCGCTGGACACGTCGGACTTGACCGCGCCGAGCTCAGCGATCAGCGTGCTCAGCGAGCTTTTCACACTGGAGCTCTGGGCCTTGCCCTCGGCGGTGTTGAGCTGGCTGATCGTGGTGTCGAGGGCGCCGCTCAGCGTGCTCGGGGAGGCTTGCCCGTTCAGGTCGGAGATCATCGTGTTATACGTGGTCAGCGCGGTGCCCTTGAAGTAGCTGCACCCAGGATCGGAGGCCTGCAGCAGCTTGGGGCCGACGAGCGCCACCGCCACCAGCATCGCGATTGACAAAGCGGTGCCGGTAAGCGCGCGACCCGCGCCCGCGCCGACGCGCCGGGACCTGACGTATCCGGCGATACCCACGATCAAGCCGACCACCGGAATGATCCAGGCGATCAGCGCGGCGTTGGCTAGCCCGTTTCGCCCGCCGCCGCCACCGTGACTGCGGCGCGAGGTCCGCGGTCCGGGGGATTGCGGACCGCCGGGTGGTTGCCCGAAGGGCTGCTGCCCGAAGCCTTGCTGTCCGCCGCTGGATCCCCAGCCAGGTGGTTGCCCGACCCCGGTGCCCTGCTGCCCGTACCCAGCTTGCTGCTGGTCATATCCGAACGCGCCAACCTGGGTGGCCGCGTCCTGCCCGGGATAGCCGTAGCCCGGCTGCGTCCCGTAGCCCTGCTGTCCGTAGCCCGGCTGCGCTCCGAGACCGCCCGGCTGGGCGCCGGATCCCGGCTGGGCGCCGGATCCCGGCTGGGCGCCGGATCCCGGCTGGGCGCCGGATCCCGGCTGCGCCGATCCCGCTGCCCCGTAGCCTTGCTGCCCGCCGTACCCCTGCTGGGCCCCGTAGCCGGGCTGCTGTCCGTATCCGGCTTGCTGGCCGTAGCCGGCGTGGTCTCCGTACCCGGCCTGGTCTCCGTAGCCGGGCTGCTGGCCGTATCCAGCTTGCTGTCCGTAGCCCGGCTGGTCCCCGTACCCGCCTTGGTCTCCGTAGCCCGGTTGATCGCCATATCCCGCTGGCTGGCCGTAGCCTGCCTGCGGCGAATATCCGCCCTGCGCCGGGTAACCGCCCTGCGAATACCCATCCGGCGAGCGGCCGCCCTGCTGCCCGTACCCGGGCTGCTGCGGATAGCCAGGCTGCTGGGGGTCAGGCGCTTGCTGTCCGTATCCGGCCTGCTGCTGGTAGCCGCCCTGGGGACCGAGGTCTTGCTGCCCGCCGTAGCCCGGCTGGGTCCCGTAGCCGGGCTGCTGTCCGTATCCGGCCTGCTGCCCTGCGCCGTAGCCGTTCTGGCCCGCTGGCGGTGACCCCGCACTTCCGGACGGTGACCGGAACCATTCAGCGAAGCCGTCGGATTGGTCCGGGTTTTCCGGACGGTTGTCTGACGGTGAGGTCATCCCTGATCCCCGATCAACCGGATGTCGGCAGGTACACGGCAGAGCCTTGACATGTTGGACTATAGCCAATCATCCGGCGATGACGTGCTAGAAGCCGCAACTCCGACATGGCCTCACGTCGCCATGGATGGCCCATCGCTGGGCCTATAGCACCAGCGATGGGCCATCGGCGGCCTGCAAAAAGACCGCGGCCTGCAAAAAGACCGGAGACCTGGGGTCAGGCGTAGCCGTTGTTGCGGGTCAGTGGGGCCGCGTCGGGTTCGCGGGGGAGGGAGACTTCCCCGGTCACGTCGGCGGCGAGCCTGATGCGGTCGCCGTCCACGAGACGGACCTCCGAGCCGGGCATTACCCGGTCGCCGTTCACGAACGTACCGTTCGTCGAGCCCTCGTCACGGATCGTAGCGCGGCCGTCGTCGGTGACCAGGATGGTCGCGTGCCGCCGTGAGACGTTGTTGTACTGGGCGAAGGCCGCCGCCACCAGTGACTGGGCGGGGTCCCGGCCGAGCATCACCGAGGTCCCCGCCGGGACGTCGACGTTGCCGGTGGGGAACGTGATCCTGAGCACCACCGGCGAGATCCGCCGCCTGGCAGCCGTCGTGGGCAGCGGGTGCCTGCACTCAGCGCAGACCACATCGGCCGGGTCGACCGACGAGCCGCAGTTCGGGCAGGAGGTAACGCCGTCGCCCCGGAAGTACTGCTGTGAGACCGTCGGCGTCGGGATGTCGTCATCCGCCGACCGGGCATGCGGCAGGTTCGCGCCACACCGGAAGCAGATCAGGTCCTCCGGCTGCACGCGTACTCCGCAGTCTGGGCAGTTCACCGAGCGCCATCCCCTCACCTTCGTGTCTGGACTTGCCAGGCAAGCGTACCGCCGCCGGCCGGGCTGCTCCAGGCAACTTAGCGGGCCTACCATCGTTTCATGGTGGATTATCAGCTCACACCGGAATACGCAGGCCTTCGCGAAACCGTTGCGGAGTTCGCCAAGGACGTAGTAGCCCCCGTCATCGGAGGCTACTACGAACGGGAGGAGTTCCCCTACGAAATCGTGAGCCGGATGGGAAAGCTGGGGTTGTTCGGCCTGCCGTTTCCAGAGGAATTCGGGGGTATGGGCGGAGACCTCCTCGCGCTTGGCGTCGCGCTTGAGGAACTCGCGCGGGTCGACTCCTCCGTGGCCATCACCCTGGAAGCCGGCGTCAGCCTGGGGGCGATGCCGATCTACCGGTTCGGCACCCCGGAGCAGAAGGCCCGCTGGCTGCCGGAACTGTGCTCGGGGGAGCGGCTCGCGGCGTTCGGCCTGACGGAGCCCGGCGGCGGGTCCGACATCGCGGGGACGCTGCGGACGACGGCGGTACTGCGGGTGGGGGAGAGGGCAGGGGAGGCGGGCGGGTGGGTGATCAACGGCTCGAAGGCTTTCATCACCAATGCCGGGACGTCAATCACCGCGCTGGTGACGGTGGCCGCCCGCACCGGCGAGAACGGCGAGATATCCACCATCATCGTGCCGAGCGACGCTCCCGGATTCACCCCCGGCCCGCTGTACTCCAAGGTCGGCTGGTGCGCCTCGGACACCCGCGAGCTGTCGTTCGCCGATTGCCGCGTGCCGGAGGAGAACTTGCTCGGCGAACCGGGCCGCGGGTACGCGCAATTCCTGCGGACCCTCGACGAGGGCCGGGTGGCGATCGCCGCGCTGGCGACCGGGCTCGCGCAAGGCTGCGTGGACGAGTGCGTCAGGTACGCGGGCGAACGCGAGGCCTTCGGCGTCGCCATCGGGCGGCACCAGGCGATCAGCTTCGCCATCGCGGACATGGAGTCGAGGGTGCACGCGGCCCGGCTGGCCTGGTACGACGCGGCGGCGCGGCTGGTGGCGGGCCAGCCCGTCAAGAAGGAAGCCGCCCTGGCCAAGCTAATCGCCTCGAACGCGGCGATGGACAACGCGCGGGCCGCGACCCAGGTGTTCGGCGGATATGGATTCATGAACGAAACGCCGGTCGGCCGGTTCTACCGTGATGCCAAGATCCTGGAGATAGGCGAGGGCACCTCGGAGATCCAGCGCATGATCATCGCCCGCGAGCTAGGACTGGGCTAGCAGGCTGGGCTAGCAGGCTGGGCTAGCAGGCTGGGCTATGGGCTGGGGTTAGCGAAACGGGCTAGCGAAACGGGCTAGCGGGCTAGCAAGCTAGCGGGGTGAAACCGATCGCTCGGAGGCCGGTATGGCCGCCGGAGTGCACGGAGTGCCCCTAAGGTAGGTTCACGTGGGTGCGTGAGACTTTGCAGAAGTTCTGCCCGATTACTGGCGAATCCATCATCTGACGCACCCCGAAGATGGTTATATGTCCTTACCCGATTTGTAACGCTAGCTGGTGAGTGGCCTCGGCCGCCCTGTCGTCCTCGAGCGGGGCTTGTTGCTGGAGGGAAAGAGGGGTGCTGATGTTGAACGGCTCAGCCGTTCTAGGTTCGGCGCATAGCCAGGTGGCTGTTGATGCTGCGAGGTGCAGGCGCAGTGCGTAGGCGATCAGACACTAACCGGAACGGCGCTCCGCCGGGTCCGGGCAATGGCCATGCCGGAAACGGCGGGGCCATGAATGGTGGTCAGGCGCAGCCTGGCCAGCCCGGTCTAAGCCAGTCTCAGTCCGCCTTCGGCGGGCAACCTGCCATGCTGCAGCCGCAAGGCGGCTCGCTGGGTCCTGCGGGCCCAGGCGGCCTCGCACCGGAGGGAAACGGTACTCGTAATCTGCCCGTGCCACTGCACCCTGGTCCTGCACCGGAACCGGGATTTGGTGGCCGGGGTGACGGTGGCCGGGGTGACGCTGGGCCAATCGGGCCAGGACAGCGATCGCGGTTCACGCTGAGCAACTGGCGAGTGCGCTGGCGGCTCATCGCGATCATCGTGGTGCCGACCATCGCCGCGATCATCCTCGGCGTCGTGCAGATCGGCAGCGCGGCGGACAACTACACGACCTTCCAGCGAATCAAGAACCTGGCGACGCTGAACCAATCGGTCGTCCAGCTCGCGTCCGCGACCGAGGACGAGCGGGACGTCACGGCGGGCTACATCGCAGCCGGCCGCCCGGCGTCCGGGCTGAGCGCGGTCCAGAAGGCGCAGAGCGCGACCAATCAGGCCGAGGCTCTGGTCACCCAGCGTTCACAAGGTGTCACCGCCGGTGCTGGCTACAACTCAACCGTGGTCGAGGCTCTCGACAACGGTGTGCTGGCCGGCATCAACGACATGAGCAACATCCGCGACGCGGCGCTGCACACCGAGTACCCCGCGCTGGCGGTCATCAACCGGTACAGCTCGCTGGTCACCGACATGGACACGTTCAGCGCGGACATCGCCAGCGGTACGTCCAGCACCTCGCTGCAGACCGACGTGAACGAACTGGGCGCGCTGCTCCGTGCCGAGAACGACGCGTCCCAGCAGCGCGGTATCTTGTTCGCCGCCCTGAGCGCGAACCCGGTGGCGTTCCCACCAGGCGGGCTCGCCCTGCTGAACCAAGAGGTCCAGCAGGAGACCGCGGACGAGAACCAGTTCAAGGCGGTCGCCAGCGTCGCCGAGTCGCAGTCCTTCGACAACACGGTCAGCGGCGAGCAGGTCGACGAGGCGTCGGCTCAGGAAGAGCTGGCGACCACCAAGGCCGGTGACGGCGATGCCCTGACGATCGAGAGCAGCGGCTCGCTGCCCGCCGACTGCGTTAGCGCCGGCAACACCACCGAGGCGTCCTGCTGGGCTTACACGCAGGGCACCCTGGTTCAGGACATGCGTGATGTCAGCGGTGTTCTGGTTAACGACACCAGCACGCAGGCGGACAGCCTGGCATCGTCGGCGCTCAAGTCCGCGGTGACCATCAGTGCCCTGCTGCTCGTCTTGCTGCTCATCGTCTTGGTCATCACCACCATCGTGGCTCGCTCGATGATCCGCCCGCTGCGCAAGCTGCGGTCGGACGCGCTCGAGGTGGCTGGCAACAAGCTGCCGGAGATGGTGCGCCGGCTGAGCGAGAGCGAAGGCTCGGACGAGAGCATCGAGATCGAGCCGATCGGTGTCAGTTCGACAGACGAGATCGGTGAAGTCGCGCGGGCCTTCGACCAGGTTCACCGGGAAGCGGTACGGCTGGCCGCTGACGAGGCCATGCTGCGCGGCAACCTGAACTCCATGTTCGTCAACCTGTCCCGCCGCAGCCAGTCGCTGATCGAGCGCCAGCTCGCGCTGATCGACAACCTGGAGCAGGGCGAGCAGGATCCGGACCGGCTGTCCAGCCTGTTCCGCCTGGACCACCTGGCCACCCGAATGCGGCGGAACTCGGAAAACCTCCTGGTTCTCGCCGGCCACGAGGCCAGCCGCAGGTGGAGCCAGCCGGTTCCGCTTGTCGACGTGCTCCGCGCCGCGATCTCCGAGATCGAGCAGTACGAGCGCGTGGTGCTCAACGTTCAGCCCGGCATCGTGGTCGTGGGCCAGGCCGTCAACGACGTGGTGCACCTGGTGGCCGAGATCGTGGAGAACGCGACCACGTTCTCACCCGAAGACACCCAGGTGTACGTCACCGGTCAGCCGCTGACCAGCGGCGGTGTGCTGCTCGACATCACCGACCAGGGCGTGGGCATCTCCGAGCAGGAGATGGCACACGCGAACTGGCGGCTGGACAACCCACCGGTTGTCGATGTCGCGGTCTCCCGTCGCATGGGCCTGTTCGTGGTCGGCCGCCTGGCCAACCGGCACGGGATCCGGGTCCGGCTGCGGCACGCCCAGTCGGGTGGCCTGACCGCGTTGATCTGGCTGCCGAACTCGGTCGCCTCCGCGGAAGCGGGCGCGGCGCCAATCGGCAGGCTCCGCCGGTTCGAGCCAGACGACTACGGTCCCGCTGCATCGCTTTCCGCGCCCCCGGCGGCCGCTACGGCACCCGGCTTCGGCCAGTCGCCGCCCGCCGCGTACCCACCGGCCGCTGCCGCCAGCAGCGGGCCGCTCGGTGGCGCCCCGGGTGGCACAGCGACCGGCAACGCCGCCGCGGCCTCGCGCATCCCGCGCTTCACCGGCGGCGGCGGTGGTGGTGGTAACGGCGGCATCAGCGGCGCCACACCCTTCGGTGGGATCCCGAGCAGCGCGGGCCAGAGCAACGGGGCTCCCAGCAACGGGGCTCCGGGCAACGGCGGTTCAAAGGAGACCGGCCCGCAGAAGCTGCCGGTCCGTCCCGTCCCAGGCAGCGCCCCGGGCAGCGCGGACGCGTTCGCCGGAGGCGGGCGGGGAACCGGCGAACGCCCTGGCTTCGGCGCCGACGATCCGGCCAGTGCCCCGGCTGCGGGCAGTCGGCTCCCGTCGTTCGGCGGTGCTGGCGGTTCGACGAACGGTGGAACGGGTCCGCTGAATGGCGGTACCGGTCCAATGCAAGGCCTCAGCGGCGGTCCGGCGAGTGTCACCGCGCCGCCGAACGGAGGGTCGGACGGTGTGATGGTTCCGCCGCCAGCCGGTAGCCCAGCGCAAGACCAGCGGCTGCCGATCTTCGACTCGCTGGAGTCGGACTGGTTCCGGCGTAGCGGGAAGCCGTTGAGTTCGGGGCCGGCTGAGAAGTCGGCCGCGGAAACGTGGAGCTCACCTGCGGACGAAGGCATGCGCGCGGCGCGCGTTGCGGCCGCGCCCATGACCGGGGAGACCACTACGGCCGGGTTGCCCAAGCGGGTTCCCCGGGCGAACCTCGTTCCGGGTTCCGTCGGCGTGGCCAGCTCGGTCGGCGGCGACGGCTCGGGGGAGACGGTCGCACCCAGCCGGTCCGCGGACGATATCCGCAGCCGGATGTCGAGCTTCCAGCGGGGCGTGCGCGAAGCGCGCGCCGCCGCACCACAGAACGAGGAGCCATAGGACGGATGAGATCCCTTGCACATAGTTCACGAGGAGGAACCTGCATGAGCGGGCGACGAAAGGAGCGCGCGTGAGCACGCCAGGACGCCCGGTCCAGGACCTCGGCTGGATGATCACGAACTTCGTCGAGCGGGTTCCAGATGTGGCGCACGCGGTCGTGGTGTCCTCGGACGGGCTGCCGCTCGCGTTCTCGGCCGGGTTCCCGCAGGAACGAGCTGATCAGCTCGCTGCGGTTACCTCGGGCCTGACCAGCCTGACCCAAGGCGCGTCCCGCGTGTTCGAGGGTGGCGCGGTCGTGCAGACCGTAGTTGAAATGCAGCGTGGGGTGCTGGTCATCATGGCGATCAGCAACGGCTCGAGCTTGGCCGTGCTGGCCGCCTCCACCTGCGACCTAGGTCTCGTCGCGTACGAGATGACATTGCTCGTGGAGCGGGCTGGCCGGGTGCTCACGCCCGCGGCACGAGCGTCAATGCAACCGGCGATGCCCGGGGACGGAAGACGATGATGAGCGGCGAGGGACGCGGTGGCGGGCCCGGTCCGCGGCGGTGACGACCGGCCCAGTCGCGGTGGTACACCGTGGCAGGGCTGGGAGGACGGTCCGGGGCGCCAGACGGGAGCCTTCCCTGTTGAGGAGGAAGGCTCCACCAGGCTGGTCCGGCCGTACACGGTGACCGGCGGGCGTACACAGCCCCGCTACAAGCTCGCGATCGAGGCACTCGTCACGGCTACTGTGCTGGAGCCGCGTGACCTGTCGGTGCTCGCGCCAGAATGCCAGGCGATCCTGCAGTTCTGCCGGGACTGGAGGTCGGTGGCCGAGATCTCTGCGGTATTGCGGATGCCGCTGGGCGTAGCCCGGATCTTGGTCGCCGACATGAGCGCGGACGGCTTGGTCCGCATCCATCAGCGTGACGAAGCGGAAGGTCGCCCCGACCTCAACCTGCTCGAAAGGGTGCTTAGTGGACTCCGTAAGATCTAGCCTCGCCCAGCCGGGCGCCGGCGAGGCGTCGACCATGACCTCGGTCAAGATCGTCGTCGCCGGCGGGTTCGGGGTGGGCAAGACGACCTTCGTGGGTTCGGTGTCGGAAATCACGCCGCTCACCACGGAGGCCGTGATGACTGTGGCCTCCGCTGATGTGGACGACCTGTCTCATGTGCCGGACAAGAACACCACGACCGTCGCGATGGACTTCGGTCGTATCACGCTGGAACGCGACTTGGTGCTGTACCTGTTCGGCACGCCGGGCCAGCACCGGTTCTGGTTCATGTGGGACGACCTGATCCAGGGCGCTATCGGCGCCGTGGTTCTGGTCGACACCCGGCGGCTGGCGGACTCGTTCCCCGCCGTGGACTACTTCGAGGCGAGCGGTCTGCCGTTTGTCATCGGGGTCAACGGGTTCCACGGCCAGTTCCCGCATCGGTCGGCCGACGTTCGCGAGGCGCTCGCCGTCTCGGCGAACGTCCCGATCATCCCGTGCGACGCGCGAAACCGCGAGTCGACGAAGGCGACGCTGGTCTCGCTCGTGGAGCACGCGATGTCAATGCAGGGTGCCGGGAGGTACTAGCCCGGCACCCGGTGCCCCGGCCACAATAGTGCCATGGGGTACTACACGACTAGCACGGCGTTCCTCGAGGCGCTCGCCGAGGCGGGCGTCCGGTATGTTTTCGCGAACCTCGGCAGTGACCACCCGGGGCTGATCGAAGCGCTGGCGGCGGCCAGAGCCGAGGGGCGCGAAGACGAGATGCCGTCGCTTATCGTCTGCCCGCACGAGACGGTCGCGGTGTCGGCCGCGCATGCGTACGCGATGGTCACCGGCGAGCCGCAGGCGGTGCTGGTGCACGTGGACGCGGGCACCCAAAATGCCAGCGGCGCTATCAACAATGCGATGCGCGGACGCGTCCCGCTGGTCATTTTCGCGGGTATGTCGCCGTTCACGCAAGCCGGTGAGCTACCCGGCGGGCGCGGCGAGTTCATCCAGTGGATCCAAGACGTGCGCGACCAGCGCGGCATCCTGCGTAACTACGTCAAGTACGACAACGAGATCCGCACCGGCAAGAACGTCAAGCAACTCGTGCACCGCGCGCTGCAACTGGCCCGCAGCGAGCCTGCCGGGCCGGTGTACCTGGTCGCCGCCCGGGAGGTCATGGAGGAGACGGTCGAGCCCCAGATGGTCGATCCGGGTCACTACCGCCCCGTGACGCCGACGGCGCTCACCCCTGAGCTGACCGAGGAGATCGCACGGGCGCTGGCCGGCGCGGAGCACCCGCTGATCGTGACGTCGTACCTGGGGCGTAACCCGGATGCGGTGCCCAAGCTGGTCGAGCTCGCCGAGTTGCTGGCCATCCCGGTCGTCGAGGCGATGGCGTACCACGTTAACTTCCCGGCCAGCCATCCGCTGCACGCCGGATTCCAGTACCACAGCGTCGCGCAGAACCCAGTTCTCGCCGAAGCCGACGTGATCCTCGTCCTGGACAGCGACGTGCCCTGGATACCAGTGGTGAACCGGCCCTCGGACGACGCGGTGATCTACTACGTCGACGTCGACCCGCTGAAGTCGCAGATGCAGATGTGGCACGTGCCCGCGCGACGTTTCGCCGCGGCGGACTCGAAGGTGGCCGTGGAACAGCTAGCCACCTTCGTTATGGCCAATGGTCTCGTCGATGACGAGGCGGTCGCTGCGCGGCGGGCGGCGGCGGAACGGCGGCACGCGCGGACTCTTGCCGAGATCGAGGCCAGGGAGCAGCCAGGCGCGGACAGCGAGATCACCCCCGAGTACCTCACGGCGTGCGTACGGCGACTGCTCGAGGGCTCGGACGCGCTCGTCCTCACCGAGGTGATCACCAATAGCAGGGTCGTCGCGGAGCACCTGCGCCCAGACCGGCCGGGGTCAGTGCTGCACCACGGCGGTGGTTCCCTGGGCTGGACCGGTGGCGCCGCCGTAGGGGCTAAATTCGCGGTACCAGAACGAGTGGTGGTGTCTCTCACCGGTGACGGTTCCTACCTCTTCAGCGTGCCGTCGTCCGCGTTCTGGGTGCAGCGGAAATACGACGCTCCCTCGTTGACGATCATCTACGACAACCGGGGCTGGCAGGCGCCGAAGTTCTCCGCGCTGCAGGTGCACCCTTCCGGGGCGGCCGCGGCCGCCGATGACTTCCACGTGTCGTTCGAGCCGGAGGTGGACCTGCCGGCGGTGGCGCTGGCGGCCGGCGCTGGGTACGGACGGACGGTGTCCGACGCCGGAGAACTGCCGGGCGTGCTGAAGGAGGCGCTTGAGGTCGTGCGGGGCGGACTGAGCGCGGTGGTGAGCGTGCACCTGCCACGGGCCTGATTGCCCTGCTGGTGAGGCTCGTGCCAGGGTCCCGCAACAGGCGGCGGAATAAATAACCCTTTAAGCTGGCCCGTACGTCCGTGTTAACTCCTCACACCTGACTTGTTTCCAGATGTTCAATTGGGGACGACGGCGCGGTTGAACGGAGAGGCAGATCTTTTCATGAACGACACGAGCGAGTCACCGCTGCGTCACTACACACTTGTCTGTTCTGCCTGCGGTCGGCAGTACGAAGATGACGGGCTGATCTTGGATTGTTCAGGTGATCATGCTCCCGCGCTCCTCAGAACGCAGTATTCGGACGCCTCATTTGAGCCTATCCCCGATGAGGATGGCATATTTCGTTATCAGCGGTGGCTCCCCGTTATAAGGACCCAGCAAAATGTAGGGCGCACCGTTGTGTACCGCAGTGGCGGGCTCGCGCACCTGCTAGGTCTGCCGAACCTGTGGATCGCTTTCAACGGCTTCTGGCCTGAGCGTGGTGCTGCGTTCGAGACGGCGACATTTAAAGAGCTGGAGGCGCATACGGTTCTCGCGAGACTACCGGGTCCTGATGTCATCCTGACCGTCGCGTCGGCGGGCAACACTGGCGCCGCGTTCGCGTGGGCATGCTCGCAGCGACAGCAACCATGTCTCCTCATCGTGCCAAGTAAGGGTCTCCGGCGATTCAAGTTCCGCGATTCGCTGCATCCCGCCGTTAACCTTGTGGTCATTGATGACGGAGACTATCCGGATGCAATCGAGCTAGCGGCGGCCGTATCGGAAGAATCGGCCTTGCCAGTCAGAAGGTGGAGTAAGGAACGTTGGCCGAAGAGATGGCCTGGCGACGGTGTTGTTCTCTGCGTTCGAAGAAATGAAACAGCTACCCTCGTATTATTTCCAGGCTGTCGGTAGCGGTACCGGAGCTATTGCCGTTCATGAGGCGGCCAAGCGGATGCGCAAGGCAGTGAGCGTATGCGGCGCTTCCGAAGGCTCATCTTGTGTCAGAATCTACCATTTACCCCGATCTTTGATGCCTGGCGGATAGATCTGAAATCGCCGAGGGAAGCGGGTCGGCAGATAAATATCCGGGAAGCTGTCGGGCAAGTCTATGCTGACGAGCTGACGAACTGGACGCCTCCATATTCAGTAACGGGTGGTGTCCGTGATTCTCTCGTGGAGAGCAAGGTGACGTTATGGCGACCACTAACGCCGACGCCAGACTAGCCGTCGATATGTTCTCTGAGCTAGAGGGAATAGACATAGAGCCAGCCGCTGGCGTCGCGGTCGCGTGTCTGCGGAAGGCGGTGGCACAGGAGAAAATCCGACAAAGAGGCAGTCGTGCTGCTCAACATTACCGGTGGTGGTCGTCTCAGGCTGGAGCGCGACTATCCGCTGGTACCGGTGGAACCGCGGCTGCGCCTCATCAGGAAGTCTATTGCCGTGGATGCGGTGCAACAGATCGCTGCGCTGCTCGAGACAATGTGAAACATATTGTAATGCGCGGCAGTTAGCGTGACTCGCTGATGGTGTTCGGCGGCGCGGCGTAGTCGTACTTGTGCGCGACGTAATTCAGCATGCGCTGAAGGTCGGCGGAACTGATGCGGCCCGAGCCCGCCACGGCGGTCCGGCGCGCCAGCGGCAGCGATCCGGTGTCGGACCAATAGAGTCGCCCATCCTGGTCCAGATACGATCGTGTCCGACCGGGGTTATCTGGATGCAGGCAATATGGGATATCGAGCAAACCGCGCTCAACCGCGACCGTTAGCGTACGGTCCAACTCCGATCCGAGCTCCAGGACCGCGTCGACCAGGGTACGGGCCTCGGCCAGGATGCCAGTGTCTGAGGCGGGCTCGGCCGGGCCGGAACGACGTGCCTGCTCGGCGACCGCGGACGCATGCTCCAGCGCGGTGATGTTCTCGTCAACGGTCGGGATACGGTACGCCTCCACTGCGGTCTTCACGATGAGCCGGGCCGCACCGGACCTGACGGCGAGCCGGGCCGCCTCACCGAGCAGTCCCATCGCTCCAGCCACGGTATTTGGGTAAACACCCATATACGCGTAGACCACTACGTGCCAATCGATGTCGGGCAGCAGCTCGCTCGCCAGAGTGCGCAACGTCGCGATGGCCTCCAGGTCCTGCGCCGTGTTGGCTTGCTGTGCATAGCTCAACGACACGCTGCGCAACCCCTGCTGGCAAAAGAACAGCGCCTCGAGCACGCTGATAGCCACCAGCAGACTAGGTGGGCAAAGCTGGCCGAGCATACAGCCGCCGAACGTTTCTAGATGCGGCTCGTATCCTTTGTCGCGCAGGCGGCCGAAGGTCTGGCAACACACCGCCCAGTTCTTCACCGAGTCCGCGACAGGGAGCCGGCGTATACGGGAGGCAGTACGAGATAGGGCCACCTTCGGTAGCGTCCAGACCGGCGGCAACTACTGCCTCAAAGATACGCCGCGGGTTCGCGGAGCCATGGCGCACCTGAATCACAAACGACGCGTCGCGCAGTTCTTTCACAATCGCGGACGTCACGTCGCTGCTATGAGTAACAATCGGATAGCCGTTGAGCTGACCGTCCCGGGCCATGGCTCGGCGTACCGCCTCATCGTCGTTGCCGCGCGTGTAACTGTCTACCGTAATCGTCCCGGCAGTGCTAGCATTCGCGGCCTTCACGGCCAGCAGCCCTGCTCGCATATCTACCGGGTCGCCCATTCCCATCCGGGGCTGGACGATCAGCCGTCCGCGTGCCGCTGCCTTGGCGATGGCCTCGCCGAACGGTGCCGGCGGCGGAGAACGCCCGGCGAAAGCGGACGTCAATATCGGCGGGTTGTCAGTCATCGGACCAGCCGTGCTGCTTCGCGAAGTCGAGCATATTCTGCCGGATCTGAAGTATTTGCTGGCCGGTGAGATCGGGCACCGTGCTGATGAGGATCTCGGTGAGTTCCTGGCGGAATTCCCCTGCCGATAGCACGTCGCAGGTCGGTTCTTCTTCGGGCTTGGGGGATACCGGAAGCGTCTTGGTGGCTGTCGGCGAGGCGACTGTCGGCGGGGCTGGAACCGGCCGCGGCTGCGGAGTCGGCTCGGATTCATCCTCGATTTCATCCTCGATGAGACGCGCGGCGAACGCCTTCCGTCCACGATCGCCCGCCATTACTTTGAATTCGACTCGCATTCCAGACGCGAGCTCGTCAAGGCCGCCGTCGAATGCCGAAGCATGGAGGAATACATCCTCGCCACCGTCGTCGGCCGCTACAAATCCGTAACCACGTCCGTGGTCAAATTGCAATACCCTGCCTGTGGCCAATCGTTTTTCCTTCACCGCTCGATTCGTTGCTACAGGATATGACTAGACAAGATAGACGGCAATGTGATGAGCTATCCGGAAGGCGCTGTTCCGCCAATGCGGTGCCGTGATTGAACATGCCACGGATAGAAGAGGTGAAAATTGGGTTCGATAGTAGCTGATGTCATTGGCGATATCGCGCTTGTTTTCGTAATCGCCTCACTGCTTGGCGCGGCAGCGCGAAAGTGCGGGCAGCCTGCCGTTATCGGTCAGATCCTCACCGGCGTCATCCTCGGGCCTAGCTTGCTGGGGCGGCTACCCGGTCACCTCACCAGCCATCTTTTCCCGAGTGATGTGCTTCCTTATCTGAACGTGCTGTCCCAGGTCGCCGTCGTGATCTTCCTGTTCGCGGTGGGGTACGAGATCGAGTTCGGTGCCCTGCGCGCACATGGCCGGGTGGTGCCATTGGTCGCGCTCGGCGCGCTCATCGTCCCCATGGGGCTCGGGATAGGCTGTGTGCTGCTCCTTCACCCGGAATTCGCCAGCCTCGGCATACGTCATGAAGGCCGTTCTTTCTTGCTGTTCATGGGTGCGGCCACGTCCATAACGGCGCTGCCGGTACTCGCGTCCATCGTGCGGGACCGGGACCTAGCCGGGACTACGGCCGGTGTCATCGCGACGGCGGCGGCGGGCATCATGGATGTGCTGGCCTGGCTGGTGCTGGCCGCGGCGCTGATAGGTACCGGTGATGCCGGCCCGTTCTCGCTGCCGGTCACGGCGGCGCTGCTCGCTTGCTTCGTGGTGGTCATGCTGGTTGCGGTGCGCCCGGCGGTGTCGTGGTGGACGAACCGGCGCCAGTCCCTGCTGTCCAGCCCGGTGCCCGTGGCGTTCGCGCTGGCCCTGGCGAGCGCGTGGGTCACCGCGGCGCTCGGCCTGCACCCGATCTTCGGCGCGTTCCTGGCCGGCCTGACCATGCGTGGGACGAACCGGGCGCCCGAAGCGGATGTGCTTCGCGCGATGGACCAGGCCGGAAGCATGCTATTGCCACTGTTCTTCGTGGTCACCGGGCTGTCGCTCAACATTGGCGCGATGCGGGGGGACGCGTTCCCGTTGCTGCTGGTGGTCGTGGTTATCGCGTGCGTGGGCAAGCTGGGGCCCGGTTACGGTATCTCCCGCGGGTGCGGGCTCTCGCCGCGCGATTCCGCTACCGTCGCCACCCTCGTGAACACGAGAGGCCTCACCGAGTTGATCGCGCTTGACGTGGGACTGAGCGACGGAATCATCAACGAGCGGCTGTTTACCGTTCTTGTTCTCATGGCGCTGATCACGACGCTGGCTACCGGGCCGTTGCTGTCGGTCATTAAGCCGGTCCGCTCGCCGCAGCCCGCAGCCGACCAATACGTTATGTAACTACTGGAAGCGGTCACTACATGCCTTACGTGTCAACCAACGGTATTCGTCTGTCATACGAGCGCGCGGGGCGCGGCGAGCCTGTGCTCATGATCATGGGCCAGGCGGCCGGCGGAAATGTGTGGCGTCTGAATCAGGTGCCCGCGCTAATCCAGGCCGGGTATGAGGCAATCACGTTCGATAACAGGGGCGTTCCGCCGTCGGACGTGCCGCCGGGAGACTATTCGCTGGCCGACATGGTGGCCGACACCACCGGGCTGATCGAGGCGCTGGGTATCGGGCCGTGCCGGCTCGTCGCGACCTCGCTGGGCGGGTTCGTAGCCGCCGCACTGGCCACCACCAGGCCAGATCTCGTCAGGTGTTGCGTGCTGATGGCCACGCGGGCTCGATCTGACGTGTTCCGCCGGGCGCTATCAGCCGGTGATAAGGCGCTGGCCGAGGACGGCATCCAGCAGCCCGCCGCTTATGACGCGTCGATCTCGGTGCTCCAGATGTTCTCACCAGCCACACTCAACGACGATGCGAACATCTCGATGTGGCTGGACGTTTACGAGATGTCCGCGGGGCGCCGGGCCGAGGCTAAGGGGCAGGCTGCGATCGACCTCCTTTCCGACCGCACGGACCTGCTACGGACCGTCCCGGTGCCATGCCGGGCCATCGCCTTCTCCGATGACCTTATGTGTCCGCCGCACCTAGTCGCAGAGGCGGCCGAAGCCATACCGGACTGCGACTACGTGGAGATCAGCCGCTGTGGCCATGTCGGCTACCTGGAGCGTCCGGACGAGGTCAACTCGGCAATCATCGAATTTCTCGACAAAAACTGACGGCATGCTGGCCATGGGCCGTGTTCAACTGCGGTGGCGCGCCGGTCGAACACCTCGCAGCAACGACCGATCCACTGTTCCTTTCTGGCGTTGCTTGGCGGATACTTTATGGGTGGACGGCCAAGTGTACATATCAGCTGCCGTGTCGCTAAGTTGACATGGGCATCCGGCGGAGGTAATGCTGGTCGCGTTATGCCGGGCTCGCCGGGGCTAGATACGATTCAGGTAACAATCCTGACCATGTGTCGGTAGGTACTGCGAAAGGAATGTGCAGTGGCGACGAATCCGTTCGAAGACGAAGAAGCAAAATATCTCGTCCTCATTAACGATGAAGGCCAGCATTCACTATGGCCTGTCTTCGCGGACGTGCCCGACGGCTGGGAGGTGATTTTCGGGGAAGACGGGCGGCAGGAGTGCCTGGACTTTATCGAGAAGAACTGGACCGACATGCGTCCCAATAGCCTGATAAGGCAGATGGAGGCGGACGCCGCCGAGAGGCAGGCTCAGAACGGCGCCTCTGGTAACGGATCGACGGCTAAGAAGAAGAGGGCACCAGCCAGCAAGAAATGACCAATCCGGTGCCGTTCCTGTGAGTGGAGGCTCCCCCGGTGGCTGCGCAGGATGTTGAGTACGTCGAGTTTTACGCAAGCGACGAGCGATCGGCTGTCGAATACTTCGTATCGTCCTTCGGCTTCATGCGGATGGCGGAGTCCGGCGGTGATGGTTCGCACTCGTCGTTGTTGCGGCAGGGGAGCGTACAGCTTGTCGTTACAGCTGGTCGGGGAACCGAGGATTTCCTTGAAGCACACGGCGACGGCGTCGCTGACATCGCTTTCGCCTGCGACGATGTCAACCAGACATTCCAGACGGCGGTGGCGGCGGGTGCGTCCGTGATCACGACGGGACCTGACAGGCAAGTGGTATCGGGGCTCTGCGGTACCAGCCACACGCTCGTCGCTCGTTCGGCTGACAGTCGCATTCCCGCTGGCCGTACCTGGGTATCGCTACCGCGGTCCCCGGTGCGGCCCGCGGGGCACATCCGGCTCCTCGACCACGTTGCCGTCTGCGTGGATAGCGGGACGCTGGCGGACTGCGCTGATTTCTACACGAGGGGCTTTGGGCTTCCCAGGTATTCGAGCGAGTACGTCGAAGTTGGCCAGCAGGGGCTGGATTCGATTGTGGTCAGAAGCCCGTCTGGCGGCATCACTTTCACCATCCTTGAGCAGGATCCTGTAAAGAAGCCAGGACAGATACAAGGGTTTCTTTCCAGGAACGACGGGCCCGGTGTACAGCACCTTGCTTTCCTCGTGGATGACATCGTGTCGGCTGTCCGCGAGTACGGTGACCGCGGAATAGGTTTCCTGCGCACTCCGGATTCGTATTACGACATGCTCACCGATCGCCTGCCGGATATAAGCGAAGAGATATCCGACCTGCGATCGGCGAACGTGCTCGCCGATCGCGACGAATGGGGCTATCTACTGCAGCTTTTCACCCGTTCGCCGTACCGACGGAACACAATGTTTTACGAGCTAGTGCAACGCCGCGGCGCTCGCGGATTTGGCGGCGCCAACATCAAGGCTCTCTACGAGGCCGTAGAGCGTGATGGTCTGGGCACGGAATGAACTCAGACGCCACGTCGGCGCTGGCCGGGTCCACCTTGATGGCCAGCCTCCAGCAAAAAGATCTGCACGTCAGCGTGTCCGATCCCGTCCTGGAAACGATGAACTTCCTCAACGAGATCACCTTTCGCTATCCGGACGCGATCTCGTTTGCTCCCGGGCGCCCGTACGACGGCTTCTTCGACACCGAGCAGATCTTCACTCACATCAGGACCTACCTCGATCACCTGGCGGCGGAGGGGAAGTCTCCCGGGCAGATCCGCAGCGCGCTGTTCCAGTACGGCCCGACCGCGGGACAGATACGAGAACTTATCGCTCGCTCGCTTCGCGATGACGAGAATATCGATGTCGCCGCCGAATCGATCGTGGTCACCGTGGGATGCCAGGAGGCCATGCTCCTGGTTCTCCGCGCGCTGATCGCCGGTCCGCAGGATGCATTCCTGGTCTCCAGTCCTTGTTATGTCGGGATTACCGGTGCGGCGAAGCTACTGGACATCGACGTGACCGAGGTCGAGGAGAGGGAGGACGGATTCCGCTGCGCCGATCTGGACGCGGCGATCCAAGCGGAACTCGCCCGGGGCCGCCGTCCACGGGCGTTCTACGTGGTTCCCGATCACTCCAACCCGACGGGGACCACTATGCCGGTGGAAACCAGGCACGAACTGCTTGAGCTGGCCGCACGGCACGACCTACTGATTGTGGAAGACAGTCCCTACCGGATGGTCAGCCCCGCTCCTCACCTGCCGGCACTGAAGTCGCTTGACCGCCACCGCCGGGTCGTCCACCTGGGTTCCTTTTCCAAGACCGCCTTCCCCGGCGCCAGAGTTGGATTCGCGGTCGCCGACCAGCCCGTTACCGATGCCGTGGGGCGCACCGGCCTGCTGGCGGACGAGCTGGCCAAGATCAAGAGCATGGTGACCGTGAATACCCCGGCGGTGAGTCAGGCCGTTATAGCGGGCATGCTGCTTGCCTGCCAGGGGCGAATCTCTGAGCTCAACGTGGAATCGGCGGCCTACTATGCGAACGCCATGAAAGCCACCCTCCGGCGACTAGACCAATGCTTCCCCGCCGAGCGCCGCGCGGCCCTCGGTGTCCGCTGGAATGAGCCTGACGGGGGATTCTTTCTCGCGATGCGCGTTCCATTCGTGGCCGGAAACGAGGCGTTGGCGCGTTCGGCGGAGGAGTTCGGTGTCGTCTGGACGCCGATGTCATACTTCTACCCGCACGGTGGCGGAGACCGCAGCATCAGGTTGTCCGTTAGCTACCTATCGGAAGAAGACATAACCGAGGGAATATCGCGGCTAGGCCGTTTCATCGAGGCTGAGGCCGTCCGGCAATTATCGAGAAAGGCGGCTGAAATGATCACCGCGACGCCAAGCGTGCGCAGCAAGCCCCGCCGGTGGGGGTGGACCTACCGATGACCATCAGCACAGCTGTCCGCACTCCGCGGATCACCGGAGTAGGGACGGCGGTATCCGGGGTATCTTATTCGCAGCAAGAAGTACTCGATACTTTTCGCATCACCGATCCCAAGGTTCGCTCGGTCTTTCTCAACAGCGCCATCCAGCGGCGCTACCTCTCACTTCCCCCCGAGAGCGGTGACGGCACGCGGGCTATCGAGGCCCAAGGGGATCTGCTCGACAAGCACAAGGCGCTCGCGGTTGACATGGGTGCGCGCGCCATCGATGCGTGCCTGAAGAACGCCGGGGCCACGATTGGTGACATCGCTCACCTGTGCTGCGTGACCTCTACCGGTTTCCTTACCCCTGGCCTCACCGCTCTGCTGATTCGCGAACTGGGAATCACGCCGCAGTGCAGCAGGGTGGATGTCGTAGGTATGGGCTGCAACGCCGGGCTCAACGCGCTCGGTGTGACCTCCGCCTGGTCGGCGGCACACCCCGAGCAACTCGCGGTACTGCTCTGCTCGGAGGCATGCTCCGCTGCCTACGCGTTCGACTCGACCATGCGGACCTCCGTCGTGAACAGCCTTTTCGGCGACGGCGCGGCCGCCATCGCGGTCACCGGCGACGACCCGGTCCCCGCGGCCGAAGGGCCACGGATACTGTCGTTCGCCAGCCACATCATCACGGATGCGGTCGGCGCCATGCGTTACGACTGGGATAGGGAGCAGGACAAATTCAGCTTCTTCCTCGACCCGGACGTCCCGTATGTGGTGGGTGCTCACGCGGAACTGGTCGTCGACCGCCTGCTGGCCGGGACCGGACTGCGCCGCGGCGACATCAGCCACTGGCTCATACACTCTGGCGGCAAGAAGGTGATCGATGCGGTCCGGATCAACCTCGGCCTCACCCGGTACGACGTCCGCCACACGACGGATGTGCTGCGCGACTACGGCAATCTGTCAAGTGGGTCGTTCCTTTTCTCCTATGAACGCCTGCTTCGCGAGGGTGCGGCCATGTCCGGTGACTACGGCATCCTGATGACCATGGGTCCAGGTTCGACCATCGAGACGGCGTTGATCCAGTGGTTACCGCTAGCGATCTGGTCCTCCGGGTGGACGGCAGTCGTCCACTGTCGGCGGATTCGGTAGCAGAGCTCGGCGCGGTATGTGACGCGGCCGAGGACGGCGAGACGCACGCTTTCGTGATTGTCCGGGTGTCGGGTGTGCCAGGACCTGACTGGGCCGATCACCTGGCGGTGTCCCTGGTGAGCAAGTGGGAACGCGGACTGCGGCGGCTGGAACGCGTTCCCGCGGTCACGATCGCGGTCGCGGAAGACGATTGCGGCGGGGCGGCCCTCGACGCGCTGCTGGCTACCGATTACCGCATCATGTCTTCGTGGGCGAAGCTGATCGTGCCCGTCGTGGCCGGGGCGACCTGGCCGGGTATGGCGTTGTACCGACTCGCCCGGCAGGCGGCGAGCACCGCCCTCACTCGCCGGGCCATTCTGTTTGGCACGCCGGTCGGGGCCGCCGCGGCGCAGGCGATCGGTGTCATCGACGAAGTGACCGGTAACGCCACGATCGCGATCGAGAAGGCGATGGAGGTGGCCGCCGCCGCGCGAGGCGCCGAACTCGGTATCAGGCGGCAGCTCATGCAGGAAGCGCTGACGACCAGCTACGAGGATGCGCTTGGCGTCCACCTCGCGGCCTGTGACCGCGCCCTGCGGCAGCAAGCCGCGGGGGCGCCGTAATGGCCTTGCGGCCGGAGGAGGACGACATCCCCGAAGTAGCGTTACCGTGTCTCAGGCGGGCAGTGACCAGGACAAGCCGTCCGGCGACGCCACGAGACCACCCTCGAAGAGGGGAACCTCCGGGCCGGCGTCTTGGCCGAGCAGTACGCGGGCCTGTTCCTTGGAGCCCTCTTGCATCGCGCTCTTGACGATCGAAGACTTGATGATCGGGACCATGCTCTGCTCTTTGTTCGCGACGAGCTGGTCCACTGCGCTGGCGAACTCGCTGGACCGCCTCTTGTAATGATCTGCGCCCGACTGCTCTGTCGCGAGGGCGGTCTCGCCGGAGGACACTCCTCCAACCAGTTCCACGAAGGACTGCAGATCTGAATTGGTGTTCTTGGTGACCTTCTTGGCGGACCAGAAATACGAGTCCTCGTTGACATTCAGGTCATAGAAAGCCACTAGAAATTCATAGTACACACCGAATTCCCGGCGGTATCGTTGCTCGAATTCGCGGAAGGCGGTGTCTTCGTTGACGGTCTGGGCGAGGACGCTGTTGATGGAGCGGGCGGCGAGCACGGCGCCGTAAGTGGCCAGGTGGACGCCGGAGGAGAATATGGGGTCTACGAAGCAGGCGGCGTCGCCGATGAGCGCCATGCCCGGCCGCCAGAATTTCGTGTTCGCGTAGGAGTAGTCCTTGCGTACGCGAAGTTGCCCGTACTGTCCTTCGGTGATGCGCTTGGCGCCGCGGAGGTAGTCGCTGATCATCGGGCATTCCGCGATGAGCGCCATGAGGGCTTCCTCGGGGTCGCCCTGAATCTTGCTGGCGAGTTCGTGCCGGACGACGGCGCCGACGCTGGTCAGTGTCGGGGACAACGGTATGTACCAGAACCAGCCGCTGTCGAAGGCGCAGGACAGGATGTTGCCGGAGTTCGGTTCGGGCAGTCGTTTGCCGCCCTCGAAGTAGCCAAAGAGGGCCAGGCTGCGGAAAAACTCCGAGTACTGCCTGGTTGTCCCGACGCGTTGGTAGATGCGGCTGGAGTTGCCCGACGCGTCCACGACGTATTTCGCGTGGATTGTGCCTTCGTTGCCCGCGGTTTTGTAGGACACGCCGCGGATCCGGTCGCCGTCGTCGATTACGTCGGTGACGGCGTGCTGCTCGCGGACGTCTACGCCGGTGTGGCGTGCGTGGTCGAGCAGGATCTGGTCGAACTTGCTCCGCTCGACCTGGAAGGCGTAGGACGTCTCGCCGGCCATCTTCGGTGATACCGAGAACGCGAACGTCCATGGCTCGGAGTTGGCGCCCCACCGTTGGGTTCCGCCGCGTTTCTTGGTGAACCCGGCCTTGGCGAGTTCATCGGCGACGCCGGTGAGCCGGCAGACTCCGTGGACGGTGGATGGCAGCAGTGACTCGCCGATCTGCCAGCGCGGGAATTTTTCTTTTTCCAGCAGAACGACGTGGTGCCCGGCCATCGCGACCAGTGTCGCCAGCGTGGATCCGCCGGGCCCGCCGCCGACGACGACAACGTTGGCTTCTTCGTCCATCATCTGCTGCCTTCTCATGGGTTTCGAGGCGGCTGTGGTTACCAGCGCCATTCGTGCTGGCCGAGCAGGTGATCTGATTTGATTCCGTGGTCGGCGCACCAGGTCATGAATTCCGCGACCTGCTTGAGCTGGTAGGAATCCTCGTTGTAGGTGGTGGCCATGATGTGGCCCAGCCAGCTTTCCTCGCCCATCGCGTAGACGTAGGCTTCGCGGGCGCCCAGCTCGGTCATGATCCCGGCGGCCTGTTCCGCGTTGGACCCGGACAGCGTGCGTGAATCGCTCATCTTCTTGGTGACCGGCACGGTGAGCAGCCCCTGGTACAGCCAGGTCAGCGGCGCCCCGGCACATTCCATGCCCAGGAACGCCATGTCCACCGGGCCCACGTGGTCGCGCATGTACCGGTACACGCCCGGGTCGATGCCCGAGGAGTCCGCCCCCACGAATATCGTGCGGCCGCCGAACCTGACGCAGTAGGTGGACTTGGCCCGGATGTCCAGGTCGGCGTGCTCGCCGAGGAACGGTGTCGCGGTCAACGTGCCGCCGGGGAACTCCACCTCGGAGAAGTCGTCGACCTCGGTCACGGGCAGCCCCAGATGCGACAGGTACAGCGCCAGCGACGGGTCGGCCATGTTGCCTCGCGATGACCGGGGCACCACGATGGTGCCGATCCGGCCGCGCAGCGCCAGCAAGGTCTCCGGGACGACGTGGTCCTGGTGCCCGTGGGTGATCAGCGCCAGGTCAATGTGATCGGGCAGGTCCCGGTAGGTGAACCGGCCGGTGGCCGAGGCATCCGCGCTGATCCACGGGTCGGTGATGATCGCCGCCTCCGGGGTCTGCATGACCAGGCACGCGTGACCGAAGTACCGGATCCGGGTGCCGCCGTCGATGTGCCGGTCAGCGGCCAGGTCCGGCTGCTCGGCCAGCAGCCGGCCGAACCGCGGCCGCCTGGTCGTCGCCGAGGCCGAGGGCCTCGCGCAGCCGGGTCAGCGTCGTGCCGTGTATCCGGGACCTGAACAGTTCCTCCAGCCCGGGATGCCGGAACGGTATCGGCAGGTCCAGGACGTCCGGTGAGCTCAGCCGCGGCGTGCTGAAGATGAACGGCCGCTCGATCCCGGTTTCCAGCGACAGCTGCACCGACTGGCGGTCCTCGGCGTAGACGCTGCTGTGGTAAACCAGCGGCTCGATGAACCGGATGGCCGGCTGGTTGCTGGTGTCATAGGCGATCTCCACCAGCCCCGACAGCGCCGCCGGGAGCTTGGGGTACAGCGGGGTGAGGTCGAAACCGGTGGCGCTGGTGCGCACCAGTTCCTCGGCCTCGGCCACCGCCGCGGCGAAGCCGAGCATCTCCGCCCGGTCCCGCTTGATCGCGGCCAGTAGCTCCCGGACATCCTCGCTCCGGTCCTCCTCGATGGCGACGAAGAACCCGCCTCTCAGCGCCGGGTTGCGGCTCGCGTTGATGTGAACCATCGGGGACTGCAGATACGACTCGAGCAGCGGAACCTGCGCGAACGCCAGGTTCATCGCCGACTGCACGGGCGCGACCGTATGCAGCCACGCGTAGAAGCCATCCACCAGCGGCTCGATAATCGCATCAGGGCGGAGAAACCCCACCTCGTCACCCATATCGGCTCCTCGATCGTCCGTGGCCAGCCATTCAAAGGAAATCGGTCACAACACTGTGACATGCAAGGAGGTCGGAAATCAATGTATGGTGGCTTGTCGTTTAACTGCCGGATCACGCTGGTTGAACAGTCTACTCACTCGTCGTACCTTTCGGAGCCCGATGAGGCATGGGTCTCAAGCAGGTCATCGCCAACTTCAAGATCCGGCGGGTTATGCCCGGGTTCTATGCCATAATTCCTGCCAGCGCGTCGGCCCTCCCTGGTCGCCTTCCAGTACGACCGGGAGGCTGCTCATCCCAGATAGGAAATTTGAATAGATCTTTCGTTCGCTTCCCGTCTGCTCGATATGGCTTACGAATGTCCGCAAGCCGTCTAGCATTGCGGTAATTTCGATGCGACCGAGAGAAGCGCCAATGCAAAAATGCCGTCCATAGCCGAACGATAGGTGCCTGTTCGGTGACCGCGCGAGATCAAACCGGTCCGCTTCCTGAAATTCCGCTTCGTCGCGGTTGGCGGAAGTAAACCATAGCGTTACTGGATCTCCAGGGGAAATGAGTTTCCCGCGCAGTTCATCCTCCGTGATCGCAACCCGGCCGAAGTGCATTGCGGGCGTCGTCCAGCGCAAAACTTCTTCGCAAGCAGCGGCCAGGTCTACGCTGCCTTCTTTGAGTGCGCGCCACTGATCGGGGTGCCTGATAAAGGCATGAACCGCCCCAATCATCGTCAGTCGAGAAGTCTGGTTTCCGCCCAGGATCAGGCTATAGCAATTAAGAATGATATCGTCATCTGGCATATATTCGCCGTCAAATATCGCGGTCGCCATAAGGCTGATCGGATCAGAACCTGGGGACTTGCGGCGTTCCTCCACCAAGTTGCTGAAATACACCATTATCTCATTTCGCGCTCTCCGGTCAGCGACTGCATCAGGGTTGGACTCGTCCGATGTGAGGGCGGTCTTGGTAAGTCGCAGGATTTCTGGCCGGTCCGCGATAGGCACGTCGAGCAGATCGCAGATAGTCTCGAGCGGAATAAATGAGGCAACATCCTTGGCGAAATCGCAGTTCTCTCTTTCGATGGCCTCGCATAGCAAGCGGCGTATACCCCGGCGGACGTGGCGTGCCACCTCTTCCAACGCGCGCGGCCCGAAAGCCTGACTGAGAAGTTTTCGCAACTCCGTGTGATGAGTCCCATCGGTGACGGCCAGCATGCGGCCAGCACTTATATCGCCACCTTGCAGCAAGGTCGTCAGTACATTCCCTCTTTCGGAGGTGAACCGCGTATCATCGCGCAGCACCTGAACGACGTCCTCATACCGGCTGACCACCCAAAATCCGGGCCCAGCGGCGGTCTCCGGGTGCCAGTGCACGGGATCTTCGGAGCGAAGCCTTCGCCATATATCAGCCATGTCGTGCTCGGCGTAGGTGTTCGGATCGACCAGATTCGGAATGCTAATGCTGGCTCGGGTCACATCCATCATCTCCTTCGCGGTACTCAACGCAAAGATCATTAGCCGAGTACTGCGGACTGGTATACGGCTTCAACACTATCCGTCATCTTCTCTATTGAATATTGTGACTGGTGCCGCTTTATGACGAGATCATGATCGAATTGGCCGGAGACGACGTCGGTGAGCATCGAATCTATTGCGTCCGCGAGCGCTGCTATCGAATTTACCGGCACGACTCGCCCGTATTTCTGGTCCGGTATCATTTCGTTGACCTCGCCGACGCTGGCCGCGATTATCGGCATCCCGCGGCTCATGGCCTCAAGAACGACCAAAGGTCCTGTTTCAAGTCGAGACGGTACAATGAGCACATCCGAGCTGGGGCATTTATCTAGAATGTCCATTTCAATCCCGTGGAACTTCACTACATCGTCCAGATGAAGTGTCCGGGTCATCTCACTGAAGTATTCGCCAAACCTTCCGACTCCATAGATATTGAGGGCAGGGCAGTCCGACCCGCGCCGCTGTCGCAACTCGAACATCGCAAGTATGGCGAGATCAATTCCCTTCCTGAACTCTAGGCCGCCTACCAGTATCAGGTTCGGCCGACAAGAGCCGCCCTGCTCCTGCTGACGCACTCCGCAAGAAACTCTGCTCCCATTGGGGACATAATGGAAATCAATGCCCGTCACGTCATTTTCTTGTATGAAATCGAAATCTTTTTTGCAAACAGCTATGATTGCAAACTTCATTCCTGATTGCTTTGCCGCAATGAGTTGAGGAACAATCTGGACAAGGCCTGTGTGCAGGGTTATTACACAGGGGCAGTCAATTCTGTTGGCCACTGCTACTACTGTCTTGGCGGCCATCAGATCATGACAGTGAATTACTTCAGCGTCGAATTTTCTGAGCTTGATGGCTAGCTGTGCCGCGGCAGAGAGGTCGCCCCTAGGCGGGGCATCTTCATGCAAAGGATCTACTATAAATACCGGTATCCCCTCCCGCTCGCACAAGTCTGAAAACAATCCAGCCGAGTAGGTTAGGACTGCGGGATTCGAACCACGAGCCAGCTGCGTTCTTGCCAGATAAAATGCGTGCCTCTGATCACCATAAATGTTTGCCAGGCCCCCGCCAACATGTACAACGTGAACTATTCTCATTTTGAGGGGTCACCTGTCCGATAGCTGATCGGTTAGTCTAGGACATAAGGTAACTTAAGACTTTCGTGTACGCCAGTAGCTTCGCGAGTCGTTTCTCATCACCCAGCATCGCGGCGACTCCCTGGAGGAATGCGGCGGCTTCGCGCCCGTTGACGACCCGGTGATCATGTGTAAGACCGAGGTTCACCACAGTCTTCTCCAGCGGCTGCCCGGACTCGCTGAGGAAGACCTCTTGGCGTGGCCCACCCACTGATATAACGCAGGCGAGACCTGGTGGAATTACCGCCTTTACCATCGCGACGTTCGTATCGTAATTCCATGAAATAACGATATTAGGGTCTGTCAAGTCCTCTTCCGTAAAGGTCCCCCGGACTGCCTGAAGTCTGAAACTTGCCAGCAGGTCAGAGATCTGTTCGGCGCCGAGGCGCTCAGCGGAACGCACGACAGGAATGAACAGTCCATTGCCTGCGTCCAAGGTGACACCAATGTGTGCGCCATCAGGAACGCGTGCCGTCTGGCCGTCCAACAGACCACCGAAACATGTCGGATAATCTCCTTCAAGGCTGGCCACAGCGATTACGAGCGCTTCCATCATGCCTATTGCCTGACCCGGTACCTGGGGTACGGCCTGCTGCAATTTAAGCACCGGATCAATTCTTGCCTGTACTACGACGAAGGCATCAGGAATCTCGCGATGCGATGCAGTCACCACCTCGGAGACAAATAGCTGATTCCGGCTAAGCTTCCTTGTCTTCCCGGCTCTGGAGTCGGCTACGGCAAACCCCTTGACGTCGTCCTCGTCTATTACAGGTGGCACCGTGGCCACGCCTTCTTCGAGTACAAGCCGAGCGACCGTGTCGTTCGGACGGCATTCCGTCCCAGGCGCCTGCGCGTGCATTATCACCCCGGAGGCCGGGGCAGCCAGTTCGTGTACCGCCTTAGAAGTCTCGATCTCCGCTATGACGTCCCCGGCTCGAACCCGTGCACCATCTTGGGCAAGCCAGTCGAGCAGCACGTACTCGGTGTCGTTGCTATTGAACTTCGGGATCGTGACATTTACGTGAGCATCATTCGTGTCAGCTGGACGAGCCGGTTCCCGCGCGTCCCGAGATGCCGAGGAAGAATTGTGGCGCATATAGCGCGCAGCAGACGAGCCGCGGGTCAGCGTGCGTACTGCCGAGCAAATTCTGTCGGAGTCAACCAGTACTCTCTTCTCCAAGTGCGGCGCTGCCGGAATTACGCAGTCACGTGAGGAGATTGTCAAGGTCGGATGGGCCAGCTTACCCCACATCATATCGTGTACGTGCCGTGCAACCTCGTTGCCCCAGGTACCGCCAACGCTCGATTCCTCTGCCACACATACCGCTGTCATGTCAGCGAGCAGGTCCGTGATGGGACTAATGCTCAGTGGGTATAGCCGAGACGGAACGAGGATATGGATTCCAATCCCGTCTTGCTCAGCCAGAATACGTCCTGCTTCTATTGACCGGCTCACCATGCCACCAGCAGCGAACAATACTACACCCTGGCTCTGCCCGCCGACTGGGAAGATATGCACCCATTCTGTGTCAGACAGAAATTCGAACGAAAACAGGTCATCGATTTTGCCCTCACGATAGACCCGCTCAGGGTAGAGGACCTTCGGCTCGAACAAGATGGCTGGGCGCTTTGTTGCGAATATTTCAGCGAGCATTTGCTCTGCGTCGTGAAACGGGGAGAGTTCATATAGCGAGAGATTCGGGATTCCCATGAAATATTTCTGGGGACTCTGGCTGTGTGTGGGGCCATAGCCGCGGTTCCCACCTACCGGGCATCGCACAATGACCGGCATCGGGAGGATCTGGCCGTACATAGCGACCGCTTTCGAGGTAAAATTCAGCAACTGGTCGAATGCCAAGCCGATGAAGTCACTGAACATGATCTCTGTGATCACTTTGTTGCCGCACAATGCCAGGCCGTTTGCTACGCCGATGATCGCACCCTCGCTTATCGGTGTGGTGATTACCTGGTCTGGGAATGCACTGGAAAGTCCCCTGGTGACGCCGAATGCGCCGCCATAGGGGTCGGCGATGTCCTCTCCAAGGACATAGAGCCGATCGTCGCGTTCTAGCAGCGTGTGGAGAGCGCGGTTGAGGTTCTGCACCACCCGCTCGTTAAGCTGCATCTTGAGGCTCCCAACTGGAGAGTGGAAAGTTGCTCACCAAGTTCATAATCTCGATAATCCGAGATCGTTGGTGGGCGTCAATCGCCTGGAATCTCTCCGGATCCGACGACGCGTAATTTTCCAGCCAGTCCTGGGCGCGCAGCGCCATTACGTCATCGTCGTGGCGCGTGTCGTCGCCCTTGCTGTGTGGCCCGAGCCTTATGGTCTGGAACTCCACTATGGATGGCACACCTCTAGACCGGATGTCCTCGAGATGTGCGGTGAGCGCCTGGCGTATCTCAGCAACATCGTTGCTGCCGATAAACTGATATCCAATATCAAATGCTTGGGCGCGTCCCATGATGCTGCCAGCAAGTTGCATTTTTGTGGGTGTTGACTGTGCGATTCCATTGTTCTCTACGATCACGAGCAGTGGAAGCTGCCAGATCTGCGCCATGTTAAGTGCCTCGTAGACTGATCCCTCGCCCCACGTTCCGTCGCCGATGTACACCAGTGCTAGACGGTGCTGGGCCGTCCGCTTGAAATGCATAGCTACGCCAGCGGCTATCGCAATAGTCTCGCCCTGTATGCCGGTCGACATGAATGTATTGTTACGCAGATGCTGGCTTCCGCCGACGCCGCGGCATGCAGCACCCTCTCGCCCCATGATCTCGGCGAGAAGGCCTTCTGGATCGCCGCAATGAGCAAGGTAATGACCATGACCACGATGGTTGCTGAAGATGAAGTCACCCTGGGTGAGCGGGGCAAGGGCTACCGGGATGTACTCTTGTCCTATGCATGTGTGCGTCGTGCCACTCAGTTTACCTTCGGAAAACATCTGCAACAGCATCTCTTCGAACCGGCGTATAAATATGAGAAGCTCCAGATCGGAGTCGGATATGTTCACTGCTGCATCGGCTCCATGGAGACTAGGTGGCTATTCCCTTGCTACTGAGGATCGCGCGTAGCCCGGCTATGGTTCGGAAAGAGCGGATCTCCTGCGGCGAGAATCTGACCCTGTAAATATCTTCCGCCCCTGCCACGAGCTGGACGTGTTGCAGACTGCTCCACTGCCCGAGGGCATCACAAGTTATGTCATCGCCGAGTTCGTCTACCGGTATTTTTAGCACTTTTCCGATTAGCTCTCGAAAATTATTGTCCATTGCGGCTTCTTAGACTTCAAGGAGGGAGCAGCCCCAGTGCATTCCGCGACCCCTGGATACGAGGGCCACGATTTCCCCATGCCGGAGTTCTCCGCGCGTGACGTATTTGGATAGGCTGAGAAACTGATCCGCGGCACCTAGGTGGCCATAGTCCATCGCTACCTCAATATTTGTCCGTGACAACGGGACGCCGATACATTCGGCCATGGACGTCATGTTATCGGTATTATCACTCACGAGTAGGGCCCTGCTGAGCTCATGCACTTGGATGCCGATACGCAGGCATGCGCGCTCTACGATCGCTTTTGTCCTGGCATCCAGTTCTGTGACAAATTTCTCAAACAGGATATCATTGTAATTGAAGAATTCCAGTACGCCCCACGAGTCACGTGCGCTTAGTGCCCCCTCGCGAACATTCTGGGTGCCGAACGGAGCAGTCGTACCACCGGAATCGAGCCGATAGAAATCCGCATAACGTCCCACCGTCTGCGTCTCGGTGACACGCCAGCGCAGCCGAGGATGTCCCCGCAGTGCGACTGTGGCAACGGCGCCATCAGAGAAAACGATGGGCTGCGTGGTCATCCTGTTCCAGTAGGCGTCGCAGCAGCGATTCGCGGCAATCACCAGAGCGCAATCGTAGTCAGGATGGGTGGCAAATTTTCCCGCTACGGTGTCAAGGCTCGCTGTTCCGCCGACACAGCCTTGGGTCATGAGCACGGTCTCGGCGGCGGATGCGCCTAGTCGATGGGCGAGGCTGGCGGCCGCATCCCAATACAAGTATTCGGTGATATCCGTGACCGCCAGCACAATGAGGTCCAGCCTGTCGGCCTCGATCCCGGCGCCGGCGAGCGCCTTGTCGGCGGCCTCGAGAGCCAGATCTGTCAGGCCGATGTTGTCTGGAGCGCGAAGGACATGACGATAGCCATACGCCAGTACCTGTTCTGGATAGTCTGTATAGTTATCGACAACGTCGCTTATTGGGGTCTGGGTTCCCAATGCTGTACCGAACGAAGCCAGCCCGAAATCCATCGATTCTGTCACCCGTGCTTACCTTATTCTGCTCTTGAGATGGGAAGTTCCAGTCGGGAACATCACGACCCGTTCAACTGGCTATGTATCCGCAGTTGAACGTCATTATGGACTCTTCGAAGGCGCGGCAGTTGTAGAAGCGCGCGATGAAAACGGAGGTGCGTCGGCCAACGTGTCGGCGGCGACGCGGCGCAGGAAGGCGCTGAACGCGTTGAGATCGGCGGCCGTATCACCGAATACAGCGTCGAAACCGGCCGCGCGTAGATGCTGTGCGTGGTCCGGGCCGGAAGCCTGGATGCCAAGTTTGCCGCCGATGACGGTGGGGGTAACGGCAAGAGCGGGGACTTGGCGCAATCGGCTTACGGCCAGGGCGCCGTCGAGATGACCGTGACCGTTGACCGTACTGAGGACAACCACTGCCGGGGGTTGCGCGGCGCAACGATCTGCCAGCACTTCCGTCGGTACGCACGCGCCGAGGTTGGTCACGCGATACCCGTGCTCTTCGAGCATGAGCTGGATGAAAATGAGATTCCACGTGTGCGAATCAGAGGATGTGCTCGACAGGACCGCCTCAAGCGTGCGGTCGGCTCGACGCGACGTCCGCGGTTCTGTCTTCATCGTTCGGCGCTCCCGGGCAACTTAGAGGGTGGCCGGTCTTTCAACATGCTAATCGTGTTGCGACCGCCTGCTGAAGCCGAGCAGAGCTACTGGGGCCGCGCTGGACTTGACAAGGGGACCATCGCGATGAACCACGCACAAATAATGCGTATTCACGATGATGCCATCCGCCGCCAATGGCGAGACGAAGCACTAGGTCGCACGATGGTGTTTGACTGTGGCTGGTGCGCGGTTGAACAGGCGGCCCCTTTGCTCTAGTCGCGCCGCCTGCACCTCGGTCAGTACCTTAAAGAGCTTCTCCGTTTCTTCAAAGTAACCGCGAATTCTGTCTATGTCCAGCAGTCATTCCTAGGATTTCGGATGTTATTTCGAGCGGTGGGCAATAGGCGTCATCGTTCATGACTTGATGCCTTAGTATGCCCTGGTGACTTGCGCAGTCAGGCAGCGTTCAAGTGATGTATATCAATGGTTGAACGCTGGTTGCAGAGGAGTGATCTTCCTATATGAATGCTGCGATGATAGGCTGGGCGGAGACTTCCGGCCTTCCGGGGAAGCTGGCATCTTCTGTCAATGGCATGGGCCAGCGGATTGGGTTGCGTTAGCATGCCTGACTCTCGGAAATATCGGGAGCTCATGGCTGGGCAACTCGCCATCTGGTATTCCCAGAAGCTCAGCGGCGATAATTCGGTATATAATATGGCCGAATATCTTGACATTCGCGGCGACCTTGACACCGCTCTCTTTGCGAGAGCTTTCCTGTACGTCGTCGACGAGATTGATGCCTGCCGACTGCGCATCGCCGAGATAGATAATTCTCCGCGACAATGGGTTGCAGATCGGGGTGATTGGCCGCTTCGTTTCCTTGATTTCAGCTCTGCCTCGGACCCGGAGGCTGCCGCGAAAGAGTGGATGCGGGCGGATATCAGCCATCCGGCGAACCTGAGGGAAGGCCCCGTACTCGCCGATGCGCTGCTCAAGATCAGCGAAGGCCGGTTTTTCTGGTACCAGCGGGTCAATCACATCCTATTTGATCCATTCGCTGCTGCCATTTTCACTGCCAGGCTGGGCCGGGCTTACGCGGCCATGATGGTCGGCGACGTGCCTGATGAGGGGGCGCTTGATCCGGTTTCCATGCTGATAGACGAGGAGGCGGCGTACCGGGTCTCCGCGGACTTCGACCGGGACAGGGAATTCTGGCTTAACGAGCTTGCGGACCTTCCGGAAATCGTCAGCGTCTCCGGGCAGAAGATCCCGCGAGCCTCCCGCATGGCCCTACGGTGCCATCGGGATGTCGCCTCCGATCGTGTCCGGGCTCTCAAGGATGCGGCGCGGCGTTTGGGGACGAGCTTCGCCGGACTGCTTATAACCGCGGCGGCCGCGTATGTGCATGCCAGTAGCGGGGCAGCGGACATCGTGCTCGGTATACCCGTTATAGGCAGGACGGGCAAACTGCAGCGCGGGACCCCTGGCACAACCACCAACATGCTGCCGATCCGGCTGCGAGTCGACCCGGGTATGACGGCAGGCGAACTGGTACGGCAGGTCTCCAGGACCGTCCGCGCGGCCCTCAGACATCAGCGGTATCGGTATGAGGACATGCTGAGGGACCTGCACCGTATCAATAACAGTGCTCTGTTCGGTTTGAATATCAACATCATGTCGCTCGACTACAAGGTCCAGTTTGGCGACTGTGAGGCGGTCGCTCATAACCTTTCCAACGGGCCGGTCAATGACCTGATGATCGCGGTGCATGACCGGCTTGACGGCCGTGACGTCGAGTTCATTTTTAATGCGAACCCCGATCTTTACGATGATGCGGGAAATGAAGATATCGCTCGTCGTTTCCTGATGGCTCTCGACTGGCTGGCGACGGTTACTCCCGATGACCGCATCGGCGAGGCGGAGATCATGTCGCCTGCAGAACGGCGTCAGGTGCTCGACGGCTGGAATGAAACCGCAGCGCCGGTGCCGCCAACGGGCGGAGTGCATGAGCTGGTGGCGGCGCGAGCCGCGGCCGATCCAGTGGCGATGGCGGTGCTGTGCGACAACGCCAGCCTCAGCTTCGGAGAGTTGGAGGAACGGTCGAGTCGGCTAGCGCACTACCTGCGGGATGCGGGGGTGCGGCCGGAGTCGGTGGTCGGGCTGTGCCTGCCGCGCGGCGTGGAGATGCTGACGGCGCTGCTGGCGGTGTGGAAAGCGGGTGCGGCGTATCTGCCCCTGGATCCGGGGTACCCGGCGCAGCGGCTGGCGTTCATGCTGACCGACTGCAAAGTCACCGTTGTGGTCGGTACGCGGGAGGCTCTCGAGGACCTGCCAGCTGGGCGTGCCCGGCTGATCATGCTCGACGACCCAACGGTCGTCGCGGTGGTAGCCGCATTGCCGGCTGAGCCGCCCCCGGTTCCGGTGGCGTCGGGACAGCTGGCCTACGTGATCTACACGTCCGGTTCGACTGGCCAGCCAAAGGGAGTACAGGTCACTCATGGCGGCCTGGTCAATTACGTGTCGTGGGCCGCGTCCGCCTACCACCTGCGGCCGGGCATCCTCGGCGCACCACTGCATTCGTCGTTCGGGTTCGACTTGACCGTGACCAGTGTGCTGGCGCCACTCGTGGCGGGTGCGACCGTCGTCATCAGCCGGCAAGGCGGTGTGCAGGGCCTAGCAGAGCTGCTAACCCAGCACACCGGGTTCGGTCTGGTGAAGGTGGTGCCCGCACACCTTCCGATGCTGGCCGAGATGGTCCCGCCGGAGGCGCTGGCCGGCGCCGTCCGGCGGCTAGTGGTGGGCGGTGAAGTGCTGTCAGGCAGCCAGGTCAGGTCCTGGCTGGCCAGTGCTCCTGAATGCGTGGTGGTGAATGAGTACGGCCCGACCGAGACGGCGGTCGGCTGCTGCGTCTTTGAAGTCACGGCGGGGCAGGGCGTCCCTGATCACGTGCCGATCGGCCGCCCGGCGGCCAGCAACCGGCTGTACGTGCTGAATCGGTGGCTGCAACCGGTGCCGCCGGGGATGATCGGGGAGCTGTATATCGCAGGCGATCAGCTCGCACGCGGCTATGCGTACCGTCCGGGCCTGACCGCGGAACGGTTTGTCGCCCACCCGTTTGGCGGGGCTGGCGACCGGATGTACCGAAGCGGAGATCTAGCCCGCTGGACCGCTGACGGTCTGCTGGAATTCGTCGGACGCGCAGACGACCAGTTGAAGATCCGCGGGTTCCGGATCGAGCCGCGCGAGATCGAGGCCATACTCTCCGACCATCCGATGGTCGCGCGGGCGGTGGTGGCCGCGCGCGAGGATACGCCCGGGAATAGGAGGCTGGTCGCCTACGTCGTGCCCGCTGGTGACGCGGCGGTCGACGGGCTGTCGGCGGCGGTACGAGAGTTCGCGGTCGAGCGACTGCCGGAGCACATGCTGCCATCCGCGGTCGTGGTGATAGACGCGGTGCCGCTGACTGCCAACGGCAAGATAGACGGCGAGGCACTGCCAGCTCCCGAATATGCGACCACCGGGGCTAGTCGCGCGCCGGCCACGGCGTGGGAAGAGATCGTGTGCGGGGCCTTTGCCGAGGTTCTCGTCACCGAATCGGTCAGGCCTGACGATGACTTCTTCGAGCTTGGCGGGCATTCGCTGCTGGCGGTACCGCTGCTGCAGCGGCTACGCGAGCTAGGCATTCTGGTCTCTGTCCAGGAGTTGTTCGAAACCCCGACCCCGGCCGGGCTGGCTGCTCTAGGGTCTAGCGGCCGCCAGCCTGAAGGGTCGGTGGTGCCGCCGAACCTTATCCCGCTAGGTGCGGACTCGATCACGCCGCAGATGCTGCCGCTGGTGGAGTTGACGCCCATGCACGTGGAGCGGATCACCGGGCTGGTGGATGGCGGGGCAGCGAACATCGCCGATGTGTACCCGCTGGCCCCGGTACAGGAAGGCATCTTCTTCCACCACATGATGGCCGCCGGGCAGGCCCGCAACGACGCGTACCTGGAATCGTTCGGGCTGAGGTTTGATTCCCGGGCCCGGCTGGACCGCTTCCTGACCGCGCTGCGGCAGGTGATCGACCGGCACGACATCTACCGGACGTCAATCGCCTGGGAAGGACTCGACGAACCGGTCCAGGTGGTCTGGCGCGAGGCGCCCATCCCAGTAACGGAGCTGTCCCTTGACCCCGGCGCGGATGCGGTCAGCGGGCTGCTAGCGGCCGCCGGCCTGTGGATGGACCTAGGCCGCGCACCGTTGCTGCGCGCCTATATCGCCCCCGGAGCCGCCAGCGACGATAGCGGCTGCTGGCACGCGCTGGTGCAGATCCATCACATGATCCTCGACCATACCGGCCTGGACGTGGTGCTGTCGGAGGTCCGGGCATTCCTGGCTGACGAAGCGGGCCGACTGCCGGAACCACTGCCGTTCCGCGACTTCGTGGCCCGCACCAGGGGGGAAATGCGCGCGGAAGAACACGAGCATTACTTCGCGGACTTGCTCGGCGACGTCACCGAACCGACGGCCCCGTTTGGGGTGCTCGAGGTGTACGGCGAGGGGACGGCCATTTCGGATGCGCGCGAGGCCACGCTGGTGATGGATGAGGTGCTGGCAGGCCGGGTGCATGACCGCGCCCGGGTCCTGGGCGTATCCGCCGCGACGCTATTTCACCTGGCCTGGGCCCGGGTACTTGCCTCGTCCGCCGGACGTGATGACGTGGTGTTCGGCACACTTCTGCTCGGCCGGATGTATGCCGCGGCCGGGGCCGAACGTACGACCGGCCCGCTCATCAACGCCCTCCCGGTGCGAGTCGACACCTGTGTCGCGGTGAGCGACGCGGTAACCGCCATGCGCACCCAGTTGGCCCGGCTGCTTGTCCACGAGCACGCCCCGCTGGCGCTGGCCCAGAAGGCCTCGGGGATCGAGCCGCTGGCTCCCCTGTTCACCTCCTTGTTCAACTACCGGCATGGCGTAGGCGCGGCACAGGGTGTCGATGTCGGCATCGCTGGCATGGAAGTAGTGCTCATCCGGGAGCGCACCAACTATCCGCTCAGCGTGTCGGTTGACGACAGCGGGACCGGGTTCGGCTTCGTCGTCCAGGCGGTGCCGCCCATCGATCCGGACCAGATCTGCGGGATGCTGCGCGTCGCTGTGGCGGGCCTCATCGATGCGCTCGAAGTGGCTCCTGGCACCGCGCTTCGCCAGGTCGCCGTCCTTCCTGAAGAAACGCGCAGCCAGGTCCTCACCGAGTGGAATGACACTTCCGCCCCGGTACCCGAGGCCACGGTGCCGCAGATAGTGGAGGCGCTGGCGGTCGGCGCCCCGGACGCGGTCGCCGTGGTCGGCCACAACGCGAGCGTGAGTTACGCCCGGCTCAACGCGGAGGCGAACCGGCTGGCCAGGCTGCTGGTCGGGCACGGGGTCGGGCCTGAGTCGCTGGTGGCCGTGATGATGGGCCGTTCCGCTGAGCTAGTGGCCGCGCTGCTGGCCATCCTCAAGGCGGGCGCGGCCTACCTGCCGGTAGATCCTGACTATCCCGCCGAGCGGGTCGCGTTCATGCTGGCCGACGCGGGGGCCGGGGTGCTGCTGGCGGACCGGGCGTGGGAGCAGCCCGCCGGTGGCGTGCCCGTGCTGGTCATCGACGGGCCGCGACCGGATGACGATACCGATCTGGGTATCGCCTGTTACCCGGATCAGCTGGCGTACGTGATGTACACCTCTGGTTCGGCCGGGTTGCCCAAGGGCGTGGCGGCGACCCATCGTGACGTCGTTGAGCTGGGCTTCGACCGGTGCTTCGAACGAGCCGCCCAGCAGCGGGTAGTGCTGCATTCCCCTACCGCCTTCGACGCGTCAACGTACGAGCTGTGGGTGCCGCTGCTGTCTGGCGGCACGGTGGTGCTGGCGCCGCCGGAGCAGCTGGAAGCCGCGGTCTTGCAGCGGCTGATCGCAACGCATGGGGTTACTGCCCTGTTCCTGACCACGGCGTTGTTTAACGCGGTGGCGGCGGAGCAGCCCGAGGCGCTGGGCGGTCTGAGCGTGGTGCTGACCGGCGGTGAGATCGCCTCACCGGCGATGATGCGGCAGGCGATGAGGGCGTGCCCGCGGATGGTGCTCGGGCACGTCTACGGCCCGACGGAGACAACGACGTTCGCCACTCGCTTTTTCATGCGGCGCCCCGATGAGGTTCCGGATGTGCCGCCGATCGGCCGCCCGCTGGACAACACCCGGGCCTACATTCTCGACGCCGGTCTGATTCCGGTCGCGCCGCGGGTAGCCGGGGAACTCTACATCAGCGGCGCCGGGCTGGCTCGCGGCTACCTGGGCCGGGCCGCACTGACCGCTGAACGGTTCGTGGCCTGCCCGTTCGAGGCGCCGGGGGAGCGGATGTACCGGACCGGGGACCTGGTCTGGTGGTCCGCGGACGGCCAGGTGGAGTTTGTGGGCCGGGCTGATGACCAGGTCAAGGTCCGGGGGTTCCGGATCGAACCGGGCGAGGTCGAGGCGGTGCTGACCAGCCATCCGCGGGTTGGCCAGGCGGTTGTCGTGGCCAGCCAGGAGGGACCTGGTGACATCCGGCTGGTTGGCTATGTGGTTCCGGTGGGCGCCCCGGACGGACTGGCCGGGCAGCTGCGTGTGTTCGCGGCCGGGCAGCTTCCTGCCCATATGGTTCCCGCGGCGATCACCGTTCTCGAATCGCTGCCGCTTACCGCGACCGGCAAGGTTGACCGGGCGGCACTGCCGGTCCCTGAGTACCTGGCCGAGGCGGGCAGCCGGGCGCCCGCCACCGTGCACGAGGAGATCGTGCGCGGGGCGATGGCGGAAGTCCTTGGGCTTGATGAGCTGCACCGAATTGGGGCCGAGGACAACTTCTTCGCCCTCGGCGGCCATTCGCTGCTGGCCACCAGGCTGGTCAGCCGGATCAGGGCGCTGTTTGGCGTTGAGCTCACGCTGCGCGCGGTGTTCGACGCGCCGACGCCTGCCGGCCTCGCGTCCCTGCTGACGCGGGCCGGGCCGACACCGGCGCTCCCCCGGACGGCGCTGTCCGCACGCACCCGGCCAGACCGCATCCCGCTCTCGTTCGCTCAGCAGCGGCTCTGGTTCCTGTGGCAGCTAGAGGGGCCGAGTTTCAGATACAACATCTCGGCGGCGATAAGGCTAACCGGTGACCTGGATGTCTCGGCCCTTACCTCGGCGCTGGCCGACGTGATCGGTCGGCACGAGGCGCTCCGCACGATTTTCCCCGCCACGGTGGGCCAGCCTTACCAGCGGATCCTGACGATGGCGCAGGTGCCCTGGAACCTGCCGGTGACGACCGTAGCCCAGGTGGCCCTGCCCGCGGCGATGGCGGCGGTGGCCGAGTACCGGTTCGATCTCGGCACTGAGATCCCGGTCTGTGCCCGGTTGCTGGTAACCGGTCCCAGCGAGCATGTGCTGGTCGTGGTCGTGCACCACATCGCCGCCGACGGGTGGTCGACCAGGCCGCTGGTCCGGGACATCGCCGCCGCGTATGCCGCCCGCCGGTCAGGACAGGCGCCCGGCTGGGCGCCGTTGCCCGTGCAGTACGCCGACTATGCGCTCTGGCAGCGGGATCTGCTTGGCGACGATGGCGATCCAGATAGCCTCATGTCCCGGCAGATCGGCTACTGGCGCCAGGCGCTCGCCGGAGCGCCGGAGGAACTGCCGCTGCCAGCCGACCGGGCACGACCCGCGGCGCCCAGCTACCGGGCACACGCCGCGCCGCTTGATATCCGGGCAGACCACCATCTTAGGCTGAACGTCGTTGCCCGCTCCCACGGCGTCACGCTGTTCATGATGATGCAGGCCGCCCTGGCGGTGCTGCTGTCCAAGCTAGGCGCTGGCGACGACATCCCGGTCGGCTTCCCGGTGGCGGGGCGGACCGATGAGGCACTCGATGACCTGGTCGGGTTCGTCGTCAACACGCTGGTGCTGCGCACCGACCTGTCCATGGAACCGACGTTCGCTGAGCTGCTGTCCCGGGTCCGTGACACCAGTCTGCGGGCACTGGCGCACCAGGACGTGCCGCTGGAACGACTGGTCGAGGCGCTGGCGCCCACGCGCGCGCTGGCTAGGCACCCGCTGTTCCAGGTCAACTTCGCGCTGCAGAACGACGCGGTGACCGGGCTGGACCTGCCTGGTCTGGAGGCCAGCATCCTGCCGGGCAGCGCCGCGGCGAGCAGGTTCGACCTGAACGTCGTGGTGGACGAGATGCTCGACGAGGGGAAGGCCGCCGGGCTGCGGGGATCGGTGATCGTAGCGGCGGACCTGTTCGACTCGTCAACCGCCCTGGCGATCGCTCAACGGTTCGTCCGGGTGCTCGCGGCGGTGTCCGCGGACCCGCTGATCCCGGTCCACCGGATCGACATCCTGGGCGACGAGGAACGCCAGCAGATCCTGGCCGGGCTGGACGATGCACCGGCGCCCGGCGGGGTGCACAACCTGGTCGCGGCGCGGGCAAAGGCGAGTGCGGACACGCTGGCGGTGATGTCCGGGCAGGGCCACCTCACCGGTGCCTTCCTTGACGAACGGGCGAACAAGCTGGCGCATTACCTGCGGGGGGCAGGAGCCGGGCCGGAGACCGTGATCGGGCTCTGCCTGCCTCGAAGCGCGGAAATGGTAACCGCCATCCTCGCGGTCTGGAAGGCCGGGGCGTCCTACCTGCCGCTGGATCCGGCCTACCCGGTGGACCGGCTCGCGTTCATGCTGGCCGACAGCCGGGTGACGGCAGTGGTGGGAGCCACCGCCGACCTGGAGGAACTGCCAGCGGCGCGAATCCGGATGATCGCGGTCGACGATCCCGTGGTGGCGGCGGCGATAAGGGCGGAGCCGCCCTCCCCGCCCGCGGTAAGGGTGCACCCCGATCAGCTCGCGTACGTGATTTACACTTCCGGCTCGACCGGGATGCCAAAGGGCGTTCAGGTTACCCACGGCGGCCTGCTCAATTATGTCGCCGAGATGCCGGAACGGCTGGGGATCGGCGAGCCGGGCGGCCGGTACGCGCTGCTCCAGCCCCTGGCCACCGATCTTGGCAATACGGTGATCTTCGTCGGCCTGGCCACCGGCGGGGTCCTCGAGATCCTCGACGAGGATACGGTCACCGACCCGGCGGCGGTCGCGGGGTACCTAGCGGACCACGCTATCGACTACATCAAGGTCGTTCCCTCCCATCTGGCCGCGCTCGGAGGCGACGGCGGGCTGCAGAGACTCGTGCCGGCCCGGACCCTGGTTCTCGGTGGCGAGGCGGCCACGCCGGGCTGGGTCACAGAGCTGCTCGCCGCTGCCGGCGACCGGGAAATCGTCAACCATTACGGGCCGACCGAGACCACGATCGGGGTGGCCACCGTCCGGCTCACGCCGGCCCGCTTGAGCGGGGGGCGGGTGCCGATCGGGACGCCGGTGCCGAACACCCGCCTGTATGTGCTTGACACGCATCTGAACCCGGTGCCCGTCGGCGTGCCAGGAGAACTGTTCGTCGGCGGAGCGCAACTCGCGCGCGGATACGCCCGGCGCCCGGCGCTTACCGCCCAGCGGTTCGTCGCGGACCCGTTCGCCTCCGGCGGCACACGGTTGTACCGGACCGGTGACCTGGTCAGGTGGGCAGCGGATGGGGAAGGGAAGGCGGGCGGAAGGCAACTGGAGTTCCTCGGCCGGATCGACGACCAGGTGAAGATCCGCGGCTTCCGGATCGAGCCTGGCGAGATCGAGGCCGTGCTCACCGGGCATCCCTCGGTACGGGCGGCAGTGGTGCTGGCCCGCGAGGACACTCCGGGTGAGAAGCGGCTGGTCGGTTACGTCGTCGCGGCCGGAACCGGTGATGATGGCGCGATGGTCCGTGACCTGCGCGACTATGCCGCCACCCGGCTGCCCGCGCACATGGTGCCGGCCGCGGTGGTCGTTCTCGAGTCGCTGCCGCTGACCGCGAACGGCAAGCTGAACCGGGCCGAACTCCCGGCTCCCGATTACTCGGCCGCGGTGACGCGGAGCCGGGGACCGGCGACGCCCCGGGAGGTGATCTTGTGCGAGGCGTTCGCGGAAGTCCTTGGCCTGGCCCGGGTCGGAGCCGAGGACAACTTCTTCGAACTCGGTGGGCACTCACTGCTGGCGGTCGCGCTGGTGGAACAGCTGCGTCAGCAAGGCGTGGCGATAGCGGTACGGGTGCTGTTCGAGGCGCCGACCCCCGCCGCACTGGCCGCGGTGGCAGGCTCGGGCGCGGTTGAGGTACCTCCGAACCTGATCCCGGCCGGGGCCCGGACGATTACCCCGCAGATGCTGCCGCTGGTGGACCTGACCGCTGAACAGATCGACCGGATCACCGAGCTGGTCGACGGCGGCGCGGCGAACGTGGCCGATATCTATCCGCTGGCACCACTGCAAGAGGGTGTCTTCTTCCATTACCTGATGACACCGACGGGCAGTGAGGACGCCTACCTGCAGCCCTTCGTACTGAGGTTCGACTCCCGGAGCCGTGCCGACCAGTTCATGTCCGCGCTGCAGCGGGTCATTGACCGGCAGGATATCTACCGGACGTCGGTGGCCTGGGAAGGACTGCCTGAGCCGGTTCAGGTGGTCTGGCGGAAGTCACGGCTGCCGGTTGAGGAAATCACGCTGGATGAGCGGGCGGATGCGAGCAGTCAGCTGCTCGCTGCCGCGGGTTCGTGGATGGATGTGAGCCGTGCCCCGCTGCTGCGGCTGGTTATCGCCGCCGAGCCAGGCACCGGCCGCTGGCTGGCCCTGCTGCAGATCTACCAGCTGGTGCGCGACCACACGGCGATGGACATCGTCTTGGACGAAGTGCGGACGATCATTGAGGGGAACGGCGACCGGCTCGCGCCGCCGCTACCCTTCCGTGACTTCGTTGCCGAGTCCCGGATGGGGATGTCGCGGGAAGAGCATGAGCGCTACTTCGCGGGGCTGCTGGGATATGTGACCGAACCGACGGCGCCGTTCGGCTTGCTGGACATACTCAACGAGGGGACTTCGGTAACCCAGTCCGTGCTGCCGGTGGATGGCGAACTGGGCGCCCGCGTGCGGGAGCAAGCCCGGGTGCTCAGAGTGTCTGCGGCGACGCTGTTCCACGTGGCCTGGGTGCGGTTGCTGGCCGTGCTGGCCGGTCGGGACGACGTAGTGTTCGGCACTGTCCTGTTCGGCCGGATGAACGCCGGAGCCAGCGCGAACAAGGTTCTCGGCCCGTTTATCAATACGCTTCCGGTGCGGGTACGGGTGGATGGTACCGGGCTGACGGACGCGGTGGCCGCGCTGCAAGTTCAGCTGGCTGAGCTGCTGGTCCACGAACATGCACCGCTGGCGCTAGCCCAGCGAGCCAGTGGCGTTGCCGCGCCCATGCCGTTGTTCACGTCGATATTCAACTACCGCCACGGCCAGGATCTCGGTAGCGCGACCGCCACCGGCTTTGAAGGCATGGAGATCCTCTACACCTTGCCTCGTTCCAATTATCCGCTGACCGTCGCCATTGACGATCTGCGGACGGGTTTTCTCATCAACGTTGATGCCATCGCTCCTGCCCCGCCGGAGCTGGTGTCGGGCCTGCTCTATACCGTTCTTCGGAACCTGGTCGTGGCGCTTGGGGAGACTCCGGCTGCTCCGTTGTGCGGGATTGAGGTCCTCGATGCGCAACAGCGCCGACAGGTGGTCGCGGGGTGGAACGACACCACCGCCCCGGTACCAGCGGCCTCCGTCCCCGAGCTGATCGCGGCCCAGACGGCCCGCACCCCGGACGCGGTCGCGGTGATCAGCGGGGATGTGCACGTCAGTTACGGGGAGCTGGATGCGCGGTCGGGGCGGCTGGCCGGGTATCTGCGGTCGGTGGGGGCGGGGCCGGAGCAGGTGGTGGGGCTGTGCCTGGAGCGGGGTCCGGAGCTGGTCACCGCGTTGCTGGCGATCTGGAAGGCGGGGGCGGCCTGGCTGCCAGTCGATCCCGGGTACCCGGCCGAGCGGATCGCGTTCATGCTGGCCGATGGGCGTGCCGCGGTGGTGGTGGGGACATCGGCGCTGCTGGCGGAGGTGCCGGCTGGGCAGGTGCGGATGGTCGCGGTTGATGACCCTGAGGTGGCTGCGTTTCCGGTGCGACCGCCGGGAGCGGAGGTGCTTCCGGGTCAGCTGGCTTATGTGATCTATACCTCGGGGTCGACCGGTGTGCCGAAGGGGGTCCAGGTCACCCACGGCGGGCTGGTGAATTACGTGTCCTGGGCCGTTGACCGGTACGGGGTGCGGGCCGGGGGGCCGGGCGCGGCGCTGCACGGGTCGCTGGCGTTTGACCTGACGGTGACGAGCGTGCTGGTGCCGCTGGTGGCCGGGGCGAGTGTGGTGGCCAGCCGAGATGGCGGGGCTGAGGGGCTAGCCGGGCTGCTGGGCAGGTACCAGGGGTTCGGGGTGGTGAAGGTGGCGCCGGCCCATCTGCCGGTGCTGGCGGAGCTGGTGACCCGGCGGCGGCGGGCCGGCGCGGCCCGGCGGCTGGTGGTGGGCGGGGAAGCGCTGCCCGGGGCGCAGGTGCGGTCCTGGCTGCGCGACGCTCCGGGGTGCGTGGTGGTGAACGAGTACGGGCCGACCGAGACCGTCGTCGGCTGCTGCGTGCATGAGGTCAGCGCCAGCCAGGACATCCCGGACGAGGTTCCGGTGGGGCGACCGGTCGCTAATACCCGGGTGTACGTGCTGGACGGGTGGCTGGGCCCGGTCCCGGCCGGGATAACCGGGGAACTGTACATCGCCGGGGCCCAGCTGACCCGTGGCTACCTGGGCCGGGCCGGACTGACCGCCGAGCGGTTCACCGCGTGCCCGTTCGGCGGCCGCGGTGAGCGGATGTACCGGACCGGCGACCTGGCCAAGTGGACCCCCGGCGGGGAGCTGATCTTCGCCGGGCGCGCTGATGACCAGGTGAAGATCCGCGGGTTCCGGATCGAGCCCGGTGAGGTCGAGGCGGTGCTGGCCGCCTGCCCCGGTGTCGGCCAGGCGGCGGTGACGGTCCGGGAAGACACGCCCGGAGACCGGCGGCTGACCGCCTACATCGTCCCTGCCGGCGCGGAGGGCGAGTTGGTCGTGCGGGTGCGGGAGCATGCCGCCGGGCGGCTGCCGGAGTACATGGTGCCCGCCGCGATCGTGGTGCTGGAGGCTCTGCCGCTGACCCCGGGCGGCAAGCTGGACCGGGCGGCGCTGCCCGCCCCGGACTATGCCGCGGCTGGCAGTGGCCGGGGTCCGGCCACGTTGCCGGAAGAGATCCTGTGCGGGATCTTCGCCGATGTGCTCGGGCTGGAGCGGGTGGGGCCGGAGGATGACTTCTTCGCTCTGGGCGGGCACTCGCTGCTGGCGGTCCGGCTGGTGTCCCGGGTCAGGGCGGTGCTGGGAGCCGAACTGGATGTCGCGGCGGTGTTCGAGGCGCCGACGGCGGCGGGGCTGGCGGTGCGGCTGGCGGCGGCGGGCCTGGCCCGGACGCCGTTGACGGTGCGGGATCGGCCACCGCGGGTGCCGTTGTCGTTTGCTCAGCAGCGGCTGTGGTTTATCGGCCAGCTAGAGGGCCCGTCGGCGCTGTACAACAACCCGGTCGCGTTGCGGCTGACCGGGGAGCTGGATACCGCCGCGCTGGGAGCGGCGATCGCTGATGTGGCAGTCCGGCATGAGGTGCTGCGCACGGTCTTCCCTGCTGACGGCGGCCAGCCGTATCAGAGGGTGCTGGACCCGGCCGGGCTGGAGTGGGGGCTGGAGGCTGTCCCGGTCGGTGCGGATGAGCTGGCGGCGGTGGTGGCGCAGATCTCGGCGGAGCCGTTTGACCTGGCGGTGCAGGTGCCGTTGCGGGCCCGGCTGCTGCGGCTGGACGCGGATGAGCATGTGCTGGTGGTGGTGATCCATCACATCGCCACTGACGGCTGGTCGGCCGGGCCGCTGGCCCGCGACCTGTCGGTGGCGTACGCGGCGCGGCGCCAGGGCCAGGCGCCGGGCTGGGTACCCCTGCCGGTGCAGTACGCCGACTACGCGATCTGGCAGCGGGAGCTGCTCGGCGATCCCGACGACCCGGACAGCGTGCTGGCCGGGCAGGTCGCGTGGTGGCGGCAGGCGCTGGCCGGGGCGCCGGAGGAGCTGGCGCTGCCGGCCGTCCGGCCGCGGCCGCCGGTGCCCAGCCACCGCGGGATCAGCGTGCCGCTGGCGGTGCCCGGGCCCGTGCATGCGGGACTGGCTGGGCTGGCCCGTCGGCAGGGCGTGACGATGTTCATGGTGATCCAGGCGGCGCTGGCGGTGCTGCTGGGCCGCCTCGGTGCCGGTACCGATGTCCCGGTCGGCTCGGCGATCGCTGGGCGTACTGATGATGCGCTGGATGAGCTGGTCGGGTTCTTCGTCAACACTCTGGTGCTGCGCACCGACCTGACCGGTGACCCGTCTGCCGAGCAGCTGCTGGGCCGCGTCCGGGAGTTCTGGCTGGGGGCGCTGGAGCATCAGGACGTTCCGTTCGAGCGGCTGGTGGAGGTGCTGGCGCCGGACCGGTCGCTGGCTCGCCACCCGCTGTTCCAGGTAGCGCTCACCTTGCAGAACATCGGCACCGAGGCGGCCAGGGAAGCGGGCCTGCCCGGGATCACCGCGACCCCGGAGGCCGCTGCCCTGGCCCAGGCCAGGTTCGACCTGGATATCGCGGTGTCGGAGGTGACCGGTGCCGATGGCTTCCCGGGTGGGCTGCGGGGGATGGTGACCGCCGCCGCCGACCTGTTCGATGAGGACATGGCCGCGCTGATCGCGGCGCGGCTGGGGCGGGTGCTGGCCGCGGTGGCGGCCGGCCCGCAGGCCCGGCTGCACCAGGTCGCGGTGCTGGAGGCGGCTGAACGGGTCCAGCTGCTGACCGGGTGGAACGACACCGCCGCCCCGCTGCCGGCGGCGACCGTGCCGGAGCTGATCGCGGCGCGGGCGGCGTCGTGCCCGGATGCGGTGGCGGTGGTGTGCGGGGATGTGCATCTGTCCTATGGGGAGCTGGATGTGCGGGCGGGGCGGCTGGCGCGGCTGCTGGCCGGGGCGGGGGCCGGCCCGGAGCAGGTGGTGGGGCTGTGCCTGCAGCGGGGTCCGGAGATGGTCACCGCGATCGTGGCGGTATGGCGGGCCGGGGCCGCGTACCTGCCGCTGGACCCGGACTACCCGGCGGCCCGGCGGGCGTTGCTGCTGGCCGGCAGCGGGGCCGGGGTGCTGGTCACCGGTCCCGGCCTGGACACAGGCCTGGAGGCGGGGCAGCGGATCGTGCTGGATGGCCCGCTGCCGGAGGCGGCGCCGTGGCCGGCCGTGGCGGTGCGGGCCGGGCAGGCGGCGTATGTGATCTATACCTCGGGGTCGACCGGGCAGCCCAAGGGCGTGGTGGTGCCGCACCGGGGGCTGGGGAACCTGGCGGCGGCGCAGATCGACCGGTTCGCGGTGGCGGCTGGGGACCGGGTGCTGGCGTTCGCCGCCCCGGTGTTCGACGCCTCGGTCTCGGAGCTGGTGATGGCACTGGGCGCCGGGGCGGTGCTGGTGGCCCCGCGGGCCGGGCAGCTGCTGGCCGGCCAGGAGCTGGCCAGGGTGGCGGCCCGGTATGGGGTGACTCACCTGACGGTGCCGCCGGCGGTGCTGGCCGGGCTGGACCCGGGCACGCTGGGCACGGTGGCAACCCTGGTGGCCGCCGGGGAGGCACTGGAGGGTGAGCTGGCGGGCCGGTGGAGCGGCGGGCGGCTGATCAACGCCTACGGCCCGACCGAGACCACGGTGTGCGCCGCCATGACCGGGCCGCTGGACGGGTCCGGGCAGCCCCCGATCGGCACCCCGCTGACCAACACCCGGATCTATGTCCTGGACCGGTGGCTGAGCCCGGTCCCAGCCGGGGTCACCGGCGAGCTGTACATCACCGGAGCAGGACTGGCCCGCGGCTACGCGCACCGTCCGGCCTTGACCGCCGAGCGGTTCACCGCGTGTCCCTTCGGGGCGGCCGGGGAGCGGATGTACCGGACCGGAGACCTGGCCAAGTGGACGCCGGCCGGGCAGCTGATCTTCGCCGGGCGCGCCGATGACCAGGTGAAGATCCGCGGGTTCCGGATCGAGCCCGGCGAGATCGAGGCGGTACTGGCCAGCTGCCCGGGCGTCGCCCAGGCCGCGGTGACCGTCCGGGAAGACACACCCGGAGACCGGTGGCTGGCCGCCTACCTGATCCCCGCCGCCGGCGACGGCCTGGATCTGGGCGTGCTGGCGGATACCGCCCTAGAGCATGCCGCGGCCCGGCTGCCCGGCTACCTGCTGCCCGCCACCATCACGGTGCTGGAGGCCCTGCCGCTGACCTCAGGCGGCAAGCTGGACCGAGGGGCGCTGCCCGCCCCGGACTACGCCGCGGCTGGCAGCGGCCGGGGCCCGGCCACGCTGGAAGAGGAGATCCTGTGCGGGATCTTCGCTGATGTGCTCGGGCTGGAGCGGGTCGGGCCAGAGGATGACTTCTTCGCTCTGGGCGGGCATTCGCTGCTGGCGATCCGGCTGATGTCCCGGGTCCGGGAAGTGCTGGGTGCCGAGCTGGCGGTGCAGTCGTTGTTCCAGGCGCCGACTCCGGCGGGGCTGGCGGTGCGGCTGCAGCCGCCGGTGCAGGTGCCGCCGAACCAGATCCCGGCCGGGGCGCGGGTGATCACCCCGGAGATGCTGCCGCTGGCAGCACTGGAGGCCGGGCAGATCGCCGCGGTGGTGGCCGGGGTGGCTGGCGGGGCGGCGAACGTGGCGGACATCTATCCGCTGGCCCCGCTGCAGGAGGGCATGTTCTTCCACCACCTGCTGGCCGCCGACGACGGCCGGGATGTCTACCTGGAGTCCACGGCGCTGGAGTTCGCTGAGCGGGCCCGGCTGGAGGACTTCTGTGCTGCGTTGCGGGTGGTGATCGCCCGGCATGACATCTTCCGGACCTCGGTGGCCTGGCGGGGGCTGCCCGAGCCGGTGCAGGTGGTGTGGCGGCAGGCCCAGCTGCCGGTCACCGAGGTCACCCTGACCGCCGCCGACCAGTCGGCGGCGGGGCTGGCGGCTGTGGCGGGGGAGCGGATGGACCTGGGCCGGGCCCCGCTGCTGCGGGTCTACGCCACCGCCGCGCTGGGAGACGCTGGCCGGTGGCTGGGCCTGGTGCAGGTCCATCACCTGCTGCTGGACCACACCGGGATGGACGTGGTGATGGAGGAGATCCGGGCGGTGCTTTCCGGGGACGCCGGCGAGCTGCCGGCTCCGGTGCCGTTCCGGGAGTACGTGGCCCGGGCCCGGCTGGGCATGCCGCGAGAGGACCACGAGCGGCACTTCGCCGCCCTGCTGGCGGATGTGACCGAGCCGACCGCCCCCTACGGGCTGCTGGATACCCATGGCGACGGCGCTGCCGCCGGGCGGGCCTCGGCGGGGGTGCCGGCCGGGCTGGCGGGGCGGGTCCGCCAGCAGGCCCGGGCGTCGGCGGTGCCGGCCGCGGTGATTTTCCATCTGGCGTGGGCGCGGGTGCTGGCGGTGCTGGCCGGGCGGGATGACGTGGTGTTCGGCACTGTGCTGTTTGGCCGGATGGGTGCCGGGGTGGGTGCGGACCGGGCCGCCGGGCCGCTGATGAACACGCTGCCGGTCCGGGTGCTGGCCGGAGCCGACGGGGCCGCCGCGGCACTGGTGAGATTGCAGGCCCAGCTGGCCGGGCTGCTGGCTCATGAGCACGCCCCGCTGTCA
>CAVUOU010000022.1:0-8886 GCA_963743085.1 uncultured Actinomycetota bacterium | reverse complement strand
GCGGTCGAGGTAACGCCGATGAAGATCACGTACACCCAGGCCGGGAGCATGATCCGGTCTCTGCGCAGCGCCAGCCGCGCCAGAATCGTCACGGAGCGCCCACCGAAGATGACGCCGAGTACTGCCGCAGGAACAGCTCTTCGAGCGTGGGCGGACGGCAGGTCAGGTTCCGTACCCCGGCCGCGGTGAGCCGGGCCAGCACGTCGTTCAGCGCCGGGTGGTCCACCTCGCAGCGCACGTGGGTGCCATCGATGTGCAGGTCGTGGACGCCGGACAGGTCAGCCAACATCACCGGCGCGGCCAGGTCGGCGTCCACCGTGACCCGAGTCAGGTGCCGCAGGTCGGCCAGCGATCGGGTCTCCACGGTGCGGCCTGCCCGGATGATCGTCACCCGGTCGGCCAGCGCCTCGGCCTCGGAGAGGATGTGGCTGGACAGCAGGATGGTGCGCCCGGCGTTTCGCTCGTCGGTGACGCAGTCCCGGAAGGTGGCCTCCATCAGCGGATCGAGACCGGAGGTCGGCTCGTCGAGCACCAGCAGCTCAACGTCGCTGGCCAGCGCCAGGGAAGGGGGCTGGGGAGGTGGGCGGGGCTACCTTCTGCCGGTTGCCCTTGGAGTAGGTGCGGGCCTTACGCCGCGGGTCGAGTTCGAAACGCTCGATGAGTGAGTCGCGCCGTTTTGGCAGCAGATTTCCGCGCAATCGGCCCAGCAGGTCAATGATCTCCCCGCCCGTGAGGGTTGGCCAGAGCGTCACGTCGCCCGGCACATACGCGAGGCGGCGGTGCAGCGCGACCGCGTCCCGCCAGGGGTCGCCGCCGAGCAGGCCGACCTGGCCGCCGTCGGAGCGCAGCAAGCCGAGGAGCACGCGAATGGTGGTGGTCTTGCTGGCGCCGTTCGGCCCGAGGAAGGCGTGCACCTCGCCGGAACGGACGGTCAGGTCGAGCCCGTCCAGCGCGATGACGCGACCGAACGCCTTGCGTAGCCCGCGCACCTCGATGGCGTCTGTCATGAGCTCAGCCTACACAGATTTCACTAATTTATGAATGTTAGGAATCTGTTAGCCTGAGAGCATGTCGGAGGATGACCCGTTGTTCGGCTACATCGAGCGGTTCACCGCGGTGCTCGTCGCCGCGGGAATGCCGGCGATGGCTTCCCGCGTGTTCGTGGCGTTGCTTGTCTCGGACGACGGACTGACCGCGTCCGAGCTGTCGCAGTCGCTGAGCATCAGCGCGGCCGCCGTGTCGGGAGCGGTACGGTACCTGACGCCGCTCGGCATGGTGCTGCGAGAACGAGTACCCGGGTCACGGCGGGACAAGTACCGGGTGCCCGGCGACGTATGGTCCATCATGCTCCGGACGCGGGATCAGGTCATGAGCCGGTGGGCGGCGATGCTGGGCGAGGGGCGTGACCTGGTGGGCGAGGACACGCCCGCCGGGCGGCGGCTGACGATGCACACCGAGTTCTTCGAGTTCGTCACCGACGAACTGGACGGCGTGCTCGAACGCTGGGAGAAACGTTCCTAGCGGACACCGCGCGTACCGTAGATCGCCAGGCCGGCGATGAAGGCGATGGCGTCGACGCCGATGAAGAGGGCAAACGGCCAGACGGGGTCCTTGAGCGCGATCGCGACCATGTAGCCGATCAGGCCGACGATGCCCACTGCCTGCGCGGCGAGCGCCCGTGCCCGCGTCCTGATCAGGACCTGCCGCTCGTCGACCCGCTGGCCGATCAGCGCGCCCATGTCGCTGTCCCGCCCGCCCCAGATGTAGTAGCCGACCGCCAGGATGACCGCCATTGCCTCGGCGGGGATGGCGGCTCCCCAGCCTCGGCCGACGGCCACCGCGGCGGTCAGGCCAGTGCCGAAAATGATCATGATGGCCGGCACTACCACGCGACCGTGCTTGGCGCTCTTCATGGATCCACCTCATCCTCCGGGTCAAACATCTTGTCGACCGTCGAGTCGAAGAACCGTGCGATCCGGAACGCCAGCGGCAGCGACGGCGAGTAACGGCCGCTTTCGATGGAGATCACCGTCTGCCGCGACACCCCCAGGGCCGCCGCGATTTCGGCCTGGGAGATTCCCCGCTGGATGCGTTCTTCCCGGACCCGGTTCTGCATGATGTAAAGGTAGCTTTACTATGCCCGAATGTCAAGTTACCTTTACCTGCCCTCTGAGAGCAGCGCAAACGTCCGTAGAACCTGGCGTCCCAGCGGCAGATTCTACGGACGTTTCACCGGATTACCTGGGGCGCAGGCCGTCGATGAGCCGGGTCAGCGTGACGTCCATCTCGTCCCGGATAGCCGCGGGATCGTCGGCTCCGGCAATCGCCAGGCTCGCCTCGGTGAACATCGCGATCAGCAGCCGGGCCAGCGGGCGGACCGGGACGGGATCCATGTCGCCCGCAGTGATCGCGCGGGTCAGCCACTCCTCCAGCAGACTCCGCCCGTAGCGCTCGACCAGTTCATCCCAGGCCTGCTCGCCGAGCACGCGAGGTCCGTCGATGAGCACGATTCGCTGGAAATCCCCGCCGACACACACGTCGAGGAATGCGCTGACGCCATCCCTGATCTCGTCGAGCGCCGAGCCCTCAGCTTGCATCTGGTCGTCGGTCAGCCGCCGCGCGACGTCGCCCGCCGCGTCCTCCATGACCGCGCGGAACAGGTCGGCTTTGTCCCGGAAGTGGTGGTACAGGGCGCCGCGGGTGACCCGCGCCTCGGCGACGATCTGCTCGGTGCCGGTGCCGTCGTAGCCGTTAGCGGCGAACATCCGGCGCGCCACGGTGAGCAGCGCGCCCCTGGTGTCGGAGGCGTGATCCGCGCGGCGGCCTTGCGTTTGCGGGGACATACAGCCATCATGTTACATACAGCGTGTATGTTCAACTCTTGAGGAGGCAGCCTCATGGCGATGCCGTTTCATCTGACGGTCAAGCTCGGCACGTACCTGATGAAGCAGAAGATTCGCGGTGTGGAGAAGTTCCCGCTGCTGGTGGAGCTGGAGCCGCTGTTCGCCTGCAACCTCGCGTGCGCGGGCTGCGGCAAGATCCAGCACCCGGCGTCGATGCTCAAGCAGCGGATGCCGGTGGAGCAGGCGCTCGCCGCCGTTGAGGAGTGCGGCGCGCCGATGGTGTCCCTCGCCGGCGGCGAGCCGCTGATGCACCCGCAGATCGACGTGATCACCACGGAGCTGCTGAAGCGGAAGAAGTTCGTGGTGCTGTGCACCAACGCGCTGCTGCTGACCAAGCACATGCACAAGTTCAAGCCGAACAAGAACTTCGCGTGGATGGTACACATCGACGGCCTCGGCGAGCGGCACGACGAGGCCGTGTCAAAGAAGGGCGTGTTCGACCAGGCGGTGGAGGCGATCCGCGCGGCGAAGGCGGCCGGCTTCGCGGTGTACACCAACACGACGGTCTTCAACACCGACTCGCCGCAGACGGTGATCGACACCCTCGATTACCTGAACGACGAGCTCAAGGTCGACCGGATGGAGATCGCCCCCGGGTACGCCTACGAGAACGCGCCCGACCAGGACAGGTTCCTCGGGGTCACGCAGACCAGGGAGCTGTTCGCCGTGGCGTTCGACGGCGGCAAGCGCAAGCACTGGCGGTTCAACCACTCGCAGCTTTACCTGGACTTCCTCGAGGGCAAGCGGGACTTCGCCTGCACCCCGTGGGGTATCCCGTCCTATTCGCTGCTCGGCTGGCAGCGCCCCTGCTACCTGCTCGCCGACGGCTACGCCAAGACCTGGCAGGAACTGCTGGACACGACCGACTGGGATGCCTTTGGCCGGGGCAAGGACCCGCGCTGTGACAACTGCATGGCGCACTGCGGCTACGAGCCCACCGCGGTGCTCGCCACCATGGACTCGCTACGCGAAAGCATGCGAGCCCTCGTCACCCACTTATCCCGGCCGGCGGGACCCGACGGGTCGTGACGGCCCCCAGCGATGGGACATCGATAGCGCTATTGCGCTAGCGATGGGACATTCATGGGCCGCCGGGGACGTCAGTCCGCTGCGGGCAGGGTGAACTCGCCGCCTAGGTAGCGGAAGACCGGGTCGTCGGGGTCGGGCTCGCCATGCTCGGCGATGACCTCGGCCGCGTACACCTCGGCGTCATCACGGGGCTCGTACCCGATGGCCCGCGCCTCGTTCAGCGACACCCAGCCGCCGCGGGTGTTGGCCGACACGCCGAAGATGACCCGGAACCCTGGATCGGGCACGGTGAGGCAGGCTTCGAAGAGGCGGCCAGCGTCATCGGGCGACATCCAGGTGGACAGCATCCGGGTGGACAGCGGCCGCTCGAAGCAGGAAAGGATGCGCACGCAGATCGCGTCGATCCCGTACCGGTGGTAGTAGAGCGCAGCCAGTCCCTCACCCGCCACCTTGGAGACCCCGTAGTAGGTGTCAGGCGCCGGGAACTTGTAGTCCGCCACCGGAAACTGCGACCGCGGTGTAAAGCCGACCGCGTGATTGGAGGATGCGTAGATCACCCGTGGCACTCCGGCCCGGCGAGCCGACTCGAAGACGACGTACGTGCCGTTGATGTTCACCTCGAGGGTTCTCTCCCAGGACGCCTCGGTCGACAGCCCGCCCAGGTGGATGACCGCGTCGGCGCCCTCGCACGCGGCGGCTACCGCGTCCAGGTCCGTCACCGACGCGGTTATGGACTCCTCGCCGGGCCCTGGCTCGATCGGCGTGATGTCCAGCAGTCGCAAGGTCCGCCCCGGCTGAGCCAGCCTGGTTCGCAGCATGGAGCCGACGATGCCAGCCGCGCCGGTGATGAGAACGATCGCCATGCCACTAAACGTAACGTAACGGCGGATACGGGCGGGACAGGGGGTCACAACGCGAAGTGGAGGGTCCATCCTCTCCATGGACCCTCCACTCGCGGTGCTGTCACAGGCAGGACGCGATCACGTCCCGCCCGTTATCACTGCTTACCGAAATTGTCGAATTCTCCATTTCGCACGCCCCCGATGAACGCGTGCCATTCGTCTGGTGTGAACTGGAGAACGTCGCCGTCACGGTGCCTGCTATTGCGAACGCCGACTCCACCATCGGTCAGGTTCGCGACTTCGACGCAGTTTCCGTTGGAGAAACTCAGAGAGCTCTTGACCCAGTTAGCACCTGAATCAAGCCCTTGGGGCATATTTCCCACCGTTACTACCTCGCTGATTTGTCGTGTTTGCTGATCCTGGACAGTGATAATACTTTAAGTAGTTAGTCAACTACTTAAAGTATTATCACTACGTTTAGGCTAGCAGTCCCGCGCGCGCCAGGGTGGCTTGTTTGTCTCATGAGACGCAGCATTTTTGTCTTGCGTGACACAGAAAACACCTCTTGAATATCTGGGAGTATATTTAGCCTCCCGAACAACACCAGTAACAAACTTCACTTTAGGCAGAGAAGCAGGTCAGACTAGGGACCGGGAACGAACCCCTCAGGCCATATGAATTGCCGCTGTGCGTGACATGTCACTGGTAATACACGTAACGGCGGATGTCACATTTCATCATCATCTAGCCACGGCCGCGATAAGGCTCACAGAGGGCGCTAGCCCCTCGGCCCGCGCCATTGCACGGGTGCGCGGGCGTAGTGGCGGCGTGCCGAATCGATGGTCATCGCGGTATAGGCCAGCGCGATAAGCGGCAGGGTGGGAGCGCGCAGCGGACTGAGCCGGTAGAACCGGAGCATCGGCAGATAGCTGGCCGTCATGAGCAGCCAGCCGGCGGCGCCCGCCGCGGTGGCGAGCGTGTCGCCGGTGATCGCGCCGTAGATGGTCGCGGCCGGCGGGATGAGGTAGATCAGCGTGAGTCCGGCCACGGTGCCGAGCAGGATCAGCGGGTTGCAGTTCAACTGTGTGTAAGCGGACCGGGCGATCATCTGCCACAGGTCCCGCAGCCTCGGATACGGTCGCTCGCTGGTGATGTCGGTCGTCAGGCCGAGCCAGACATCGCGGCCCGGGCGCTTGACCATGGTGGCGATCGCGACATCGTCGATGAGCGCCTCCTTGACGGGTTCCAGGCCGTCCGGCAGCGCGTCGCGGCGGGCCAGCATGCAGCCGCCCGCAGCGGCGGCGGTCCGGTTCCCCCGGTCATTGACCCGGCGGAACGGGTAAAGCTGCGCGAAGAAGTACACGAACGCGGGGATCAGCGCGCGCTCGTTCTGCGTGCGGGTGCGCAGCAGCACCATCTGCGAGACCAGCGCCCGGTCCCCCGCCGAGGCGACGAGCGCGCGCAGCGCACCGGGTCTCCAGGCGATGTCCGCATCGGTGAACAGCACGTACTCCGTGCTGGCGCGGGCAAGACCCTGAGCCATCGCGTTCACCTTGCCGGCCCAGCCAGGCTCCGGGCCCGAACTGGTGATCACCGTCGCGCCCAGGTCCTTGGCGACCACCGCCGTGTCATCATTGCTGTTGTCATCCACCACCAGGACGGTGAATTCTCCCGGGTAGCCCTGGTTCACCAGGGTGGGGAGGGTGCCGGGGAGAGTGGTGGCCTCGTTCCGCGCCGGGATGATGGCGGTGACCGAGGGCCAGCTTGCTCCGGGCTCTTCGCGGTGCGGCGGAAGGCGCTGATCCGTCCGCCAGAAACCCCCGTGCAACGCCACCAGGTAGATCCAGGCAACAAGGCTCAGGACGGCAACCGCTCCCACGAGTGGAGATTAGCACCAGTAAGCCCACAAGCCATGTGGCGGATGTTGTCAATGGGACTGGTGTGGCCATCACTGTGGTGGCCCTTCCTGGTGAGTGCTGCCCTACCTCGACTCTTCGCTGGGTAGGGCAGCACCCACCAGAATCGATCGGCCGCCGCGGCGACGGCGCGGCGGCGCGGCGCGGCGCGGCGCCCGGGAACGGTCTCCGCTAGCGGCGGGAACCCGCGAGTTCGCGCTCGTGGCGGTGTTCGCGCAGGCGCTCGTACTGGTAGCGCAGCCGCAGGTATTCAGGTAGTTCGTTGTCCGGCGCGGTGTCCGGGCGCTTGTTCACCATCCACAGAGGGATGCCAACCCACAGCGCGTACACCACGACGACCGCGGCGGCACTGATCACAGCGACGGTTGCGGTAGTCATCAGTCATCTGCCTTTCGTCGTCGGCGGAATCGTTGCCGCATCACACGCTGCCCGGAACCGCCCGCCTTACACGACGATGGTGCTATGTAAGCGTTATCATTTCGAGACCACCCAGCCGAGCGTGGAACCACTGATAACAGTGGGTTTGCCGAGAAGCCTGATGAGATATTTACCGAGCTCACTCCGCTCGCTGGTGACCGCGACGACGGCTGCCGGGTGCAGTTGCTTGAGCTGCGCGCGCATCTGCGCCGCGTCCGGAACGGCCCCGACGGGCTGCTGGCCGATGTCCTGACCGGAGGATTGCTCCCACAGCTGGTTCAGGTACTGCTCCTGCGTAGACAGCCCGTCCCCGTCGATGTAGAGATGGCCGTTCCACGCGGGTCCGATGAAGTAGCCGCCAACCACCGACGCGGGCTCGCCGGTATCGGACTGCCAGCGAAGCGGTTCGGTGAACGTCGCGGTCGGAACCGGCACCACGAGCACGCTCGCGCCGGACGGCAGCCGAAGCTCACTGAACACCGTCCGCCATCCCGTGGGGACCGTCGGCAGGGTGCCACCGGGCAGCGGTTTGGGTATCAGCGGCAGCACCGCGATCAGGCCGGCCGCCAGCACCAGCCGGGGGCTAGCCGCCCAGGAAGAGTGCTGGATGCCGTGGCGGCGCCATTCGGCCAGGCCGAACGCGAGCAGCAGCGCGGCGGCGACATCGGCGACGACCGAGAACCGGTCGGGGATGGCCGAGCCGGTGATCGGCAGCGTCTGCACCAAGTACCACGGCAGCTTGAGCCACGAATGCTCATGTCCGCCGGCCAGCAGGGTCCCGCCGAACGAGAACACCGTCAGCGCCACGTACGCCACGGCAGTCACCCGGATCGCGAGCACTCGCCAGAATGCCACCGTGAACGCGGCCATGGCGATGAGCATGGGCCATCCGAGGTAGCCCAGGTACTCGGGGAGCCCGGCCTGCGACGCGGCAGCGAACGCGGCGCTCGAGGTGGTGTGCAGCCACTCATAGGAGGACGGCTGGACGAGAGCGGCCAGGTCATTCTTGAAGTAGTCCGGTATGAACGGGCTGCCGCTCCCCCGCAGCGGCCCGAAGAACTGTGTCCACAGCGGGTACCCCGCCACCACCACGATCACCGAGGCGGCCGCCGCGAGACCGGTCCACGAGTCGCGGATGCGGCTGGCCACCAGGTGGGGACGCGACAGCGCCAGCACGATCACCGCGACGGCGATCGCGACCGCGGTGTCGAAGAGCGGTTCCTCCGCGATGAAGATCTGCGCGGTCGCCAGCACACCCAGCCAGAGTCCGGTTCGCAGCGGACCGCGCCGCGTCGTTATGGTCAAAATACGAAGCGCGGCGGACGCTATGAGTGGCGGGAGTACGGCGAACTGCAGGTCGTAGTGCCCCATCGATGACTGCAGCAGCGCCGGGGCGAACCCGTAAGCGAAGCCGCCGAGGGCGGCGTAACGGGTCGGCGCCCCCCACGAGCGCGCTACCGCGAACAGCGCGGTCGCCGATCCGGCGAAGCCGAGGGTCAGCAGCACGGTCAGGCTGACCTGGGATCCGGCTAGCAGCGTGACCGGCGCCAGCAGCAGGCCCGGGAGCAGCATGATTGTGTTCCCGATCAAGCTGATCCCCTGCGGGGCGTTCATCGCGGTCGTGACCAGCCCGCTGAGCCGCAGGTGCGCGTCGAACCAGAAGAACCAGGCGAACTGGTCCGTGTCGGAGGGGTTGCCAGGCACGATGGTCGAGGACGGGTGCTGCCACAGGCGCAGCGTCACCACAACCGCGATGACCAGGTAGTACAGCCCCGCGAT